>NZ_DATGNU010000021.1:0-113225 GCF_035306585.1 Galbibacter sp. | reverse complement strand
AACAACAATCATAATTTACCTCAGACCAAATAATAATATATTTATTTAATCAATGTTTGAAATTTCAGATTTAAAGGCAAAAAAGCTTGCCGAACTACATGAGATTGCTAGAGTGGCTGGTATTCCAAAATTTAAAACGTTTAAAAAGAACGACCTCATCTATCAAATTCTCGATGTTCAGGCTGCTAGCCCAAGTGCAGTAAGCACTATAGATACTCCAAAAAAGGACACTCCTAATGGTGAAGAAACACCTTCACAGCAAAGGCCTAAAAAAAGAACGCGCACCACAAAAAGATCTACTGGAAAAGTAGAAGAAACCAATGGTGGTTCAAATACAGCATCGAACCCAACCCCTGCATCCTCACGGCCAGTGGAGGAGTCAAAACAAACAGCGCCAAAGCAACCACAGCCAAAACAAAAAAAGGCCGAGAATCCTCCGTTAAATAAAGAAACTGATAAAGACACCAAACCAGAAGCTGCAAAGGGACCTAAAACGGAATCAAAGCAACCCTCCAGTAGTGCAAACAACAATCAGCAAAACAATACCAAGCGGAACGAGGCCCCTAACAATGCTCGGAACTCCAACATTCCTAACAACAATCAATCTAACTCCCACAAGAAAAATAACAACAATACTCCTAAGGACAAAGACAATTTTGACAAAGAAAAGAAAAACAGGTACAGAGAACCTGATTTTGAATTTGACGGTATTGTAGAGAGTGAAGGAGTTTTAGATATCATGCAAGATGGCTATGGTTTTTTAAGAAGTAGTGATTACAACTACCTTTCTTCGCCAGATGATATTTATGTATCACAATCACAAATACGCTTATTTGGTTTAAAAACGGGAGATACCGTGCGCGGGACAGTGCGCCCACCCAAAGAAGGAGAGAAATATTTCCCCCTCATTAAGGTAAACCAAATTAACGGACTAAACCCACAGGTTGTTCGTGACCGTGTATCTTTTGAGCACCTAACCCCGCTATTCCCGGAGGAAAAATTCAGATTAGCTGAAAACCGAAGCACCATATCCACTAGGATTGTGGATCTTTTCTCTCCTATCGGAAAAGGGCAAAGAGGTATGATTGTTTCTCAGCCTAAGACTGGAAAAACCATGCTTTTGAAAGATATCGCCAATGCAATTGCTGCAAACCACCCAGAGGTTTATCAATTGATCCTTTTAATTGATGAGCGTCCTGAGGAGGTGACCGATATGCAACGTAATGTAAAAGGGGAGGTAATCGCCTCTACTTTTGACGAACCTGCAGACCGCCACGTAAAAGTAGCTAATATCGTTTTAGAAAAAGCCAAACGTCTTGTAGAGTGCGGGCACGATGTAGTGATTCTTTTAGACTCTATCACTCGTTTAGCAAGAGCCTACAACACCGTGCAACCAGCTAGCGGTAAAGTATTAAGTGGAGGGGTTGATGCCAACGCTTTACACAAACCAAAACGCTTCTTTGGGGCGGCAAGAAATATAGAAGGTGGTGGTTCTTTAACGATTATTGCTACTGCACTAACCGATACAGGTTCCAAAATGGACGAAGTTATTTTCGAAGAATTTAAAGGAACAGGTAATATGGAGCTACAACTCGACAGACGTATTGCCAACAAACGAATTTTCCCTGCGATTGATTTGATATCTTCATCCACCAGACGAGACGATCTATTACTAGATGAAAATGAGATTCAAAGAATGTGGATTTTACGTAAATACCTATCAGATATGAATCCTGTTGAAGCTATGGAGTTCATGGATCAACGTATCCGTATGACAAAAAACAATGAAGAATTTTTAATGACGATGAATCAATAATTTATCGCAAGTATCCCATAGGGAGCCTGTACACTTGTACAGGCTTTTTTTTTATAATCAAATAAATTGATCTCCAAAAATTTCAGACAACCTTCACCCGCAACAAACTACCCATCGCATTAATACCATACAAGAAGACTCTTATATAAGGACTACAATAGTCCTTACTCCCATTAAATTAGTACATTATAATAAAAATATGCTATAAAATAGTAGATTCATAAAAGCAATGATTAAATTTGACTATCATGAATCTTTACAAATGTATAAAGACCAACTAAGTCCAGGCCTCATACGGCAATTGTTTGTATTGCTATCCATAGTACTCTTAGGCTATCTTATTATAGAGGAATTGGTGCCTTACCTCTCTGGTATACTGGGAGCAGTTACCATGTATGTGATTTTCAAGAAGCTTATGAAGCGTCTTATAAAGCTGGGGTGTAGACGCTGGGTAGCCGCGACGATTATTATTATAATTTCAATAGTGATCATCATTATTCCAGTGACCCTAATTATCTTATTACTTTCCTCTAAGATCCAAAAGGCAGTAGCCAATTCCGAAGAGCTCATTGCTATTATAAAAGCTAAAATTCTGGAGATTGAACAATTTGTCGGCTTCAGTTTATCAACAGAATTAAACTCAAAAGAAATTACAGGCTGGGTATCCACGCAAATTCAAGGTTTGGCTGGAGGAACTTTTGATGCGCTGATCGCTTTAACGATCATGTATTTCATCCTTTATTTTCTACTTATAGATTCAGATAATCTACAGAAAAGAGTGTTAAACTTCCTCCCACTTAGTGATGAAAACATCCGGTTAATTTCAAAGGAGAGTAGTGAGGTTGTAAAATCAAATGCTATCGGAATTCCATTAGTTGCATTTTTACAGGGTATCGTAGCACTTATTGGTTACTATATTTTTGGGGTTCAAGATCCTATCTTTTGGTTTGTTGTGACTGTGATAGGCTCGATGATTCCTTTTGTAGGGACTGCTCTTGGTGTTGTACCAGTGACATTACTGCTTTACGCACAAGGGGATCATTGGCAAGCTATCGGTTTATTAATTTATGGAATAGCCGTAGTAGGATCCACTGATAATGTTTTCCGGATGGTTGTACAGCGAAGACTAGCTAACCTTCATCCGCTTATCACCCTAATAGGGGTGGTAATTGGTGTTCCTTTATTTGGATTTATTGGGTTAGTTTTTGGTCCCTTATTACTGAGTCTCTTCTTACTGCTTGTGAAAATATACAAGAATGAATACGGAAGTAAGGACACCAACTTACCCCATCGTTAAACAGGGTAAGATTAGCATAACCTTATTAGCAATATATCTTTTTAGGCCTATTTCGAAGCTGAATTCACGCGGTGACGCTCTCTTGCAAGGAGGGTGTTTTTAAGTAGCATCGCGATTGTCATGGGCCCAACACCTCCTGGAACTGGAGTGATAAAACTTGCCTTTTTACTTACGTTTTCAAAATCAACATCTCCAGTAATTCGGTAACCCTTTGCAGAATCCTCATCTGGGACTCTAGTGATTCCTACATCAATCACAACCACATCATCCTTCACCATTTCAGCTTTGAGATAATTCGGTTGTCCTAAAGCTGTGATGATAATATCGGCTTGTGAGGTGATTTGCGTAATATTTTTAGTATGACTATGGGTAAGAGTTACCGTTGAATTTCCAGGGAACCCTTTTCTGCCCATCAAAATACTCATAGGGCGTCCCACGATATGCGAGCGTCCTATAACCACGGTGTGCTTCCCTTTGGTCTCTACATTATATCGCTCCAATAATTCTAGGATTCCAAAGGGGGTCGCAGGAATGAAAGTACTCATATCCAAGGCCATTTTCCCAAAATTTGTGGGATGAAAACCATCCACATCTTTATTCGGGTCAATTGCCATTAGCACGCGCTGTTCGTTGATTTGCTCAGGCAATGGTAATTGTACGATAAATCCATCGATATCTTTATTATTGTTCAATTCATCAATCTTGCGCAAAAGCTCCAATTCACTAGTGGTGCTCGGTAGCTTTACAAGAGTAGATTCGAATCCAACGCGCTCACAGGCCTTAACCTTGCTTCCTACGTAGGTCAAACTTGCACCGTCATTACCTACTATTACTGCTGCGAGGTGAGGCACCTTTTCGCCTCTTGCTTTTATCTTTTGAACGACCTCTGCAATCTCGTCCTTAATTTGATTGGATATTTTCTTTCCGTCTAGAAGTTCCATTATACAGGTTTATTATTTTTAAGCTTGGTTTCTTTTTAAAGGTAGTAGTTTATAACAAGACTTACTTAAGTCCTTGCATCATCTGCATCATTTTTCTACCACCGCCTCCTTGCATCATTTTCATCATTTTACTCATTTGAGTAAACTGCTTTAAGAGTTGATTTACCTCTTGAACTGAAGTTCCACTTCCCTTTGCAATACGTTTTTTTCTACTTCCGTTGAGGATGGAGGGAGAAGTACGCTCCTCTGGAGTCATAGAATGAATTATAGCCTCAATACCCTTGAATGCATTATCATCTATATCTATGCCCTTTAAAGCTTTCCCTGCCCCAGGAATCATCCCGAGCAAGTCTTTCATACTACCCATCTTTTTGATTTGCTGTATCTGACTCAAAAAGTCATCAAAACCAAACTGATCCTTGGCAATTTTCTTATGGAGTTTCCTAGCTTCCTCTTCATCGTATTGCTCTTGAGCTCTCTCTACAAGAGACACAACATCCCCCATTCCCAAAATACGATCAGCCATACGAGCAGGATAGAATATATCTACTGCGTCCATTTTCTCCCCAGTACCGATAAATTTGATCGGCTTGTTTACCACAGATTTAATAGACAGCGCCGCCCCACCTCTAGTATCTCCATCGAGTTTGGTAAGAATAACACCATCGAAGTCTAAGACATCATTAAAAGCCTTTGCTGTATTTACAGCATCTTGACCTGTCATAGCGTCCACTACAAATAAAGTTTCATTTGGATTAATAGCATTATGGATGTTAGAAATCTCCTTCATCATAAGCTCATCGACAGCCAAGCGACCAGCGGTATCCACAATAACCACATTATGACCATTGGCCTTTGCATAATCCACCCCTGCCTTTGCAATGGAAACTGGGTCAGAGGTCTCCCTATCAGAATATACCGAAACTCCTATTTGCTCACCAACCACATGCAACTGATCAATCGCCGCAGGACGATAAACATCACAGGCTACCAAAAGAGGATTTTTTGTTTTTTTATTTTTTAGAAAATTAGCTAATTTACCTGAGAAGGTGGTTTTACCAGACCCTTGTAGACCAGCCATTAAAATAACAGCAGGATTTCCAGATAGATCCACTCCAGCAGCCTCCCCTCCCATTAACTCGGTAAGCTCATCTTTTACAAGCTTCACCATCAACTGTCCAGGCTTTAAAGATGTTAATACATCCTGTCCAAGGGCTTTGCTTTTTACTGAATTGGTAAATTCTTTGGCTGTTTTAAAATTCACATCCGCATCCAGCAATGCGCGTCTAACCTCCTTAAGAGTTTCTGCGACGTTAACCTCGGTAATTTGCCCATGCCCTTTAAGGACGTGAAAGGCCTTATCTAATTTTTCACTTAAATTATCAAACATATTGTCTTACTGCTTTTACTCACTATAGAATTGGTAATGCTCTCTAAACAAATTCAATTGCAAATTCACAGAGAAGTGCAAATTTAAGAATTTGAACTCGAAGTTCGAAAGTTATTTTAGACTTCTTAATTAAGGGATTTACAGTAGCTTAAAATTAAAATCAGTTCCCTTAAAATTTGGGGAATTACACGAGCTGCGGTTGAATTTTTTTCCAACTACCCCTTTTGTAATACACATAGGCAATCGTGGCGGCGATGGCATTTGAAATCGGGAATGCCCACCATATTCCCTCATAGCTTAAACTGGTATTATTGGAAAGCATAAACGCAACTGGAAATCGAGCCATCCAAAGTACGATCACAGAAATAAGCATCGAAACTTTTGTAAGACCCGCCCCATTAAATACTCCATTGAGTACTTGTTGAATTCCTAAAAGACCGAATGTAGGAGCCATAATCTTTATGAATTTTGACCCTACTTCAATTACCTCTGGGTCATCAGGAACAAAGAAACGTGTTAGTGGCTCGGCAAGAAAAAATAAAATGATTCCTAAAAAACTAAGTCCAAAAGCAGCGATCAACATCCCTATGTTTCCTACCCGTTCCGCTCGATCCAATCGCCCTGCGCCAATGTTTTGGCCAACAAGGCTCGTGGTCGCGATAGAAAGACCTAAGGCGGGAACGACCACTAAACTCAATATTCTTGCTCCCACTCCATAAGAAGCCACAATTTCACTATCAAAGCTAGTGACTAACATTACCATAGCCGCCATTGCTGCCGCTCTACTAGATTGATCCAAACTCGCTGGAAGTCCTAATGAAAATAAGTTTTTAATCCACTTAAAATCCCAACGCATATAAACAAGGCGAATCTTAATTCCTTTTTTTCCTTTAAACAAAATATATAACCCAATGCCAGCAGAAATAGCTTGGGTAAAAATACTAGCCACGGCTGCCCCAGCAACGCCATACCCAGGAATGACACCATAACCAAAGATAAACAATGGATCTAGAAGTAGATTTAAAATCACGGTTCCAAGAACAATGTACATGGGTATAATTACATTTCCAATTCCTCTCATTAGCGATTGATAGACAAAAAACATAAACATAAAAATATACCCCCAGGAAGACACCTTAAAGTATATCACAGCATCATCAATCAACTCCTCACCTGCACCAATAAGGTTCATCAAAGTCCCTGCAGCATAATAACCAATAAGGGCTAAAATAATGGAAATAAAAAAGACCACCATGACGGTTTGAGAAGAAGCGTAGTTGACCATCCTTTGATCACCTGAGCCTTTGTGTTGCGCCACGATAACCGTTCCCGCAAGAGTAAGACCTCCGCCTAAGGAAACCACTAAAAATAAAATTGGAAAACTCAAACTGACGCTCGCAACCGCATTGGCGCTGAGTCGTCCCAACCAAAAGGTATCGACCAGCTGATACATGGTTTGCAAAATATTGGCAATTATAATAGGAAATGCCAGTTTAAGTATGGTATTTAGGATGTGTTTGTTTTCCGTTGAAAATAGTGTTCTTTGTTGCCTCACTCCACAAAATTAAGAATTATTACGGTAGGCCATACTATAGAACACCTTAGAATTACACTAACTTACTTACCACCATTGGCTCGTAAATCTGCCTCGCAGTAGGGATCGAGCTGTGGTAATAATTGATAAGTATTCGAGGTTGAAAATTCCCATCCAGTTTCAATTTTGTAATTCATTAGACAATCCTCCACAATACAATGATGTCCATTTTCTGGATCAATATGATTTGTTTGCATCGGTGTCCCAAGATCCACTAGTCCGAGTAAATGTGAAAATTCGTGCCTTAAAACAATGCTCTCGAGCCCAGAAGATTTCGAAGGAGCCAAGGAATTGATACTTCGCTTAAATACCACAAAGGAGGTATTTCGATAAGAGACCCCTAGAACAACATCGAAACCGCTGGATTTAGAAGTTTCGATGCCTTTATAAGTACCATCGAGGTAAAATACAAACAAAGCCATACGCCCCTCACTGTTGTACTGTCCACGAAGCTCTTTTTCCAGACTATCGACCTGAGCAATAGTATAATAGTCCATGGCTGGTGATGCAATAGCTCTTTTAGCAATTTCAATACCTGCTGATTTGTGGCAATATTGATTTATAAAATCCACTAAACTACCTAAAGCTTCATCCGAAGGGGGAAATTCTTCCACATATACCACCTCTATAACAAGTTCTTTATATCGGTCTTCACTTAAGAAATCCCTCGCTGAGTCCCCAGTAGACAATCGATTTGAGGCCGAGAAGTTAGCAAGCTGATCAGCGTCATCATTATCGGTGCAAGAAGTTAAGATCAAAAAGAAGAGTAACCCGTAAATTAATTTAGACATATGGGTGTATTTTTTTTGCAATATATCGAATTTTTACAATTACCCCCCCCTTAATAGACATCGTTAGGACCAGAACGCTTCTCATCCTTAAAAACCCCATCCGTTACTTAAGTAAAAGAGGGGCAGTCTGCAACGACTTGCCCCTCCATCACATGAATTTAATGATGAAACTCATAATTTAATTTCCCTTATAGCTACACAAAGTCAACTAATTACTGATACATCCATTAAAAATTTTTGAATTTTTGTTCGACCAGCCCTACATTCTACAAAACAAAAAGGCTGGTTACCTATTTTCATGGTTAATAGATACACAAATATAACTTTATTTTTATTAAATCTAAATAAATTTTATAATTTTGTTTTAAGAGAATCATATTAAAACCAATTGACCATGTGTAAACACCTTAAAATATTAAGCAGATCAAAGAACGGATTGCTCATTTTTTGTCAACATAATCACATGTATCAATTATTGTTTAATAATCTTAACTTTAATTTCACACAAGATGAATTTGAGAGTTTCCAGCGCTATATGTACACCTTAGAAGCCGATTACTGGGAGCAAGAATTTAAACATTCCATTTATGACAAACGCATCCCAATACCGACCATTCAATCCAATCTTTTGATTTTACTCAACAAAGCAGAAGTAATGGAGTTAAAACAGCTTATCGCCATGCAACAGAACAATCAAGAACTCCTTACAGCATCCGAGATAAATTATAAATGGCTGCCAAATTAACTTCACCCCGAAATGCCCTATATTAAAACAAAAGCATATATGTTTTGAGTTAGTTAATTTAATTTTTTCCAAATCAAGAAAAACCCCGAAATCAACAATGGATTCGGGGTTTTTTAAAGGTTGTATATTTAAAATAGAACTACATTCTCTCGGGTACCTGGATACCTAATAATGCAAGTGCATCTTCGATAATTTGTCCTACCTTTTTAGAAAGTTGTACTCTGAAAATCTTCTCCTGCATTTGACCCGCTCCGAGGATCGAAACATTCTGGTAGAATGAATTGAATTCTTTTACCAAATCGAACACATAATTAGCAATCAGTGCTGGGCTGTAATTCGAAGCCGCATTTTGAATCACTTCTGGGAATTGCTGTATCCATTTGATAAGTTCCCGTTCTTTCTCGTGTAGATGATATGAAGCGCTTACATTAGCGTTAAAGTCGAAATCAGCCTTTCTGATAATGGATTGTATACGTGCGTAGGTATACTGAATAAAAGGTCCTGTATTCCCTTGAAAATCGATGGATTCCTTTGGATTGAATAAAATACGCTTTTTAGGGTCTACCTTCAATATATAATACTTTAACGCCCCTAGGCCAATGGTCTTATAGAGCGCTTGTTTTTGCTGATCACTGAACCCTTCTAGTTTCCCCAACTCTGCAGAGATTTCCCCAGCAGTATCGGCCATTTGTTGAATAAGTTCATCGGCATCTACCACCGTTCCTTCACGGCTTTTCATTTTGCCGTCAGGTAAATCAACCATCCCATAACTCAAGTGATAAAGATGTTCTGCCCATGAATACCCTAGCTTTTTTAAGATTAAAAACAGTACCTTAAAATGGTAATCCTGTTCGTTTCCAACGGTATATACCAAGGAACCCACATCTGGAAAATCCTTAATTCTTTGAATGGCAGTCCCAATATCTTGGGTCATATAAACGGCTGTCCCATCGGCGCGAAGTACGATCTTTTCATCCAAGCCCTCTTGAGTAAGATCGATCCAAACCGAGCCATCTTCTTTGGTATAAAAAACCCCTTTTTCTAAACCTTCTGCTACTATATCTTTTCCTAATAAATAGGTGTTACTCTCGTAATAGAGTTGATCAAAGTCTACTCCTAAATTTTTATAGGTCTCATTAAAACCATCGTAAACCCATCCATTCATGGTATTCCAAAGGCGAACCACTTCGGTATCTCCTTCCTCCCATTTGCGAAGCATCTCTTGCGCTTGTTGAATTATAGGAGCTTGCTTTGCGGCCTGTTTCTCATCAGCTCCTTTAGCGATAAGATCATTGATTTGCGCTTTGTAAACACGATCAAATTCAACATAATAATTCCCCACCAATTTATCCCCTTTAAGTCCAGTAGACTCAGGAGTTTCTCCATTCCCATATTTCTGCCAAGCAAGCATAGACTTACAGATATGGATCCCACGATCATTTATAATTTGCGTTTTATAAACTTTCTTTCCAGAGGCTTTTAGGATCTCCGATACGGAATACCCCAACAAATTATTGCGTATATGTCCTAGGTGTAATGGCTTGTTCGTATTAGGAGATGAATATTCAACCATAACGGCATCACTTCCAGGTTCAGGGCTTACATACCCATAATGTGCTTGGGTTCTAATCCCATTAAAAAAGTCTAAGAAATAAGTCTCAGAAATAACCAAGTTTAAAAAACCTTTCACCACGTTAAAACGGATCACCTGATCCATTTTTAGCTCTAAGTAAGCTCCTATTTCTTCGCCTATAAGCTGTGGGTTTCCTTTTATGGTGCGAAGCATTGGGAAAATCACAACTGTTAAATCACCTTCAAATTCTTTTCGAGTAGTTTGAAGTTCAACGCTTTCGAGTTCTTTTTCAAAAATGGTTGCTACGGCTTCCTTAACCTTGGATATAATAAGCTCTTGAATATTCATCAACTTTTAAATTTAGCTGCAAAGATAAGTATTTAGCGCATGTTTTAAAGTCTGAACTAGTGACAAATCACCCTACCGATCAAAGCAAATTTTACATACAACAAATTTTAGGCGCTCCCTTAACGTAAAAATTACCCTCTCAAGGAATTGAAATTTCATCCATTCATCTGAATTTTAAGGCATTGAACTACATTTCAATAGTAGAATTACACCCATGGTTTAATTTTAGCTAAGAATCTTAAAAACATATGCGCCTAATACTATTGTTTATCATTCTCTCACTGCTTGCTTGCTCCTCCACACCCTCTGAATTTTCAGATGAGCGCACAGTATATGTCGCTAAAACTGCTGATGGGTTTTCCCTGATGCGAAACGGGCAACCTTTTAAAATTAAGGGGGCAGCAGGTTCTCCAAACTATATTGAATCCTTAGCTCAGGCGGGGGCAAATACCATCCGGGTCTACGACACTACAGATCTTAAGACGGTATTGGACAAGGCTTTAGCACACAATTTAGCAGTTGCGGTGGATATTCCTATGGCGAATTATCAAAGTACTTATTACGAGTCTCGCACCAATCGGGACACTGCCTATAGCAGGATTGAAAAGCTTATCAGGACCCACAAGGATCATCCAGCACTGTTATTTTGGATGTTGGGCAATGAGCTACAATTTCCTTCTGACTATTTTTTGGACAATAAACAGAGGAGTTTTATTGCATTTTTCAACACTCTTTTAAATCTAATTCAACAGACAGATCCTAACCATCCAGTTTCAACCAGTATTGCTTCTATTGCAAAAAAAAGAATATTTAGCATTCAGAGAAGAAGCCCGAACCTTGATTTCATTTCCATAAACATCTTTGGGCAAATTCATGAGATGGATACACAAATTGCCAAATTAAGTCCCATTTGGGATGGGCCGTTTTTAATTAGTGAATGGGGTGCCGAAGGCCCATGGGTTCCTAGAAAAACTTTATGGGATGCAACCATTGAACTTACCGATGATCAAAAAGCACAAGAAATCGAGAAAGTATACACGCAATACCTTCATGCATTTCCAAATAGAAACCTAGGAGACCTTGTTTTCTATTGGGGAGAAAAGCAAGAAACTACGCATACTTGGTTTAGTTTACTAGATACTATTGGGAGACAAAGCAATATGGCTCACAGCGTGGCTCGGTACTTTAAAGGAGTGGCTTTGGAAATAGACAATCCGCCGCGTATCGATTCGATGCTTTTAAATACTCAAAACAGTTGGGCTGATATAATTATACAACCTAAGAGTACTTGTACGGCTTTCGTAGCATACACGGGCTCAGACAGCCTGGACATACATTGGGAAATCGTAGAAGAAGGATGGAATGTTCAACCAGGTAAAAAAGAGGTCAAACCAACCTCTTACCCGCTATCTAAGGACCTACAAAGCATCACTTTTAAAGCCCCAGAGAACCAGGGTCCATATCGCTTATTTGTTTACTTATATGATTCACATAAAAATTTCACCACTGCTAACATTCCATTCTATGTTTTAAAATGAGAAGACCTATTACCATACAAGCACCTACTAAAAAAGAAAAATTCACCTTGCGGTTTATGATCGTTGTTGGTTGTCTTTCACTGATCTATTTTATGTTTATTTTCTTTTCCATTGATAAAATTGGAAACAAATTTCTTTACCTCCTTCTCTGTATCACCTTAGGGTATAGCCTAATAAGGATACTGTACGAATGGTATCACTACTGGGACATCTCCGTTCCCAAGAACCAGCCAATAGCAAGAGATTTCACGGTGGACATACTGACAACGTATTTCCCTGGAGAGCCTTATGAAATGGTTGAAAACACCTTGCTAGCGATAAAAAACATTACCTATCCCCACACGACCATTTTATGCGATGAGGCCAATGATCCTCATTTGATAACCTTTTGTTTAAAGCACGGTATACGTCATATATCTAGGTCAGATCGAGCTGATGCCAAAGCAGGAAACATCAATAATGCATTGCGAAAAGTTGCCCAAGGTGAAATTTGCGTAATCCTAGATCCTGATCACGTCCCAGCACCAGATTTTCTGGATCACGTCCTGCCCTATTTCGCAGATGATAAAATAGGTTTTGTCCAAATAGTCCAGGCATATAAAAACCTCCATGAATCTTACGTTGCAAAAGGTGCAGCGCAACAAACATTTCAATTCTACGGACCCATTATGATGTGCATGAACAGCTACGGTACGGTCAATGCGATTGGAGCAAATTGTACCTTTAGACGTGCGGCGCTCGATAGCATTAATGGTCATGCTCCTGGTTTAGCAGAGGATATGCATACTGCGATGCAATTACACGCAAAAGGATGGAAGTCGGTTTATGTACCAAAAATACTAGCCAGAGGTCTGGTCCCCTCTTCCTTAACAGCATATTACAAACAACAATTAAAGTGGGCCAGAGGCACTACAGATTTGCTGGCACATGTGTATCCCAAATTATTCAAGCAATTCAATTGGAGGCAGCGCATTCATTACGGTTTGATTCCCCTGCATTATATCATCGGCTTTTTCTACATGATCAATTTTTTAATCCCTATCATTTCATTAAGTCTTTCCATTACTCCCTGGAAGGGTAATATTTTGCAGTTCGGACTGAGTTTGTTTCCCTTGATTGCTACAGTAATAATCATTAGAAACTATGTCCAACGCTGGGTGATGGAAGAAACCGAACGAGGATTTCACGCCGTGGGAGGATTATTGCAAATCAGCACTTGGTGGATATTTTGTTTGGGATGCATTTATACACTTTTCTCCAAAAAGATCCCTTACCTACCTACTCCAAAAACAGGAGAGGACAAAACCAGTTGGAAACTACTTGCACCAAACATCCTAGTAGGGGTCATCTCTTTAGCTGCCATTGTCTATGGGTTACAAAAAAACCTCACACCATTTAGTTTATTTATGGCTGGATTTGCCCTATTAAATGCATTTTTCATGTTTTTTACTATTTATTTAGGCTTCCATAAATCTCGCCAACTCGCAACGATAAAGAATAATTTTTCCAAAAAAGCTTACCAAACCAATCTCAGCGTCAAGGTACAGTTGTGGCGCTTCCGTCACACGGTCTATAGCCTGGTGCGTCGCACTGGTATGCCACTGCTGCTTTTAATTTTGTGCTTTTCACTAATATCTATCAATAAACAACAATACAGAAAATGGGACGGCGTTAACTCAAATGTAAATCCTGCACATCTATCTGAACATTACCTAGGTATTTACAATCCACTCTATAATAATGGTCTAAGCAATATTGAAGAAATAATAAAAGTAGAGCAACAATTAAATATAGCCTTCGATATTAGCGCCCACTACATCCCATGGGGAGACACCTACCAATTCAAAAATCTTCAGAGAGTCCTCGATCAAAAAATCCATACTCCTATGATAAGCTGGGAACCGTGGAGCAGTGACTTTAGTTTTAGTGATAAGAAAAAAACCTATCAAGAAAACAAAAATATTTTTAAGCATATTCTACAGGGCGATTTCGATAATTATATTAAACAGACCGCCTATGCGTTTAAAGCTTATCAAAATACGGTTTACCTTAGGTTTGCTCATGAGTTTGACAACCCATTTTACCCTTGGTCCAACACAGGAAACAACACACCTGAGGAATTTAAAAAGGCCTGGATTTATATATGGAATATATTCAAAGAATTGGGTGTTGATAATATCCAATGGGTCTGGAATCCCTGGAAGCCAGCGTCCATCGCTCTATATTACCCTGGTGACACCTATGTTGATTATGTAGGTCTTACTGCCCTAAATTATGGGAATCAACCCAGTTTTGAGCAGCTGTATGCGCCATTTAAAAGTACCCTTAGCGCTCAAGGAATCCAAAAACCTATCATCCTAGCCGAGTTCGGTAGCTTAGCCACTAATGCAAACCAAACTACCTGGATTAACCAAGGGGTAGAAAGCATCGCGGTCAATTTTCCAGAGATTACTCATCTTGTAATTTTCAACAGTTCGATCGATAGAAACGTACCTGAGCAGCTCAACACCCCCATATTAAACTGGAAAATCACAGATTATGACCACCTGCGAAACACCCTTTGGGAGGCAGAAATTCGCCAGGAAAATTGCAGCGCCATTACTACCGATACCCTAGGGTTATCCAAACACAATACAACCCTTCATGAAGTCACTCAAAACATCAGAGGAATTATATATAACAAAGGTATTAACTGGTATAAAAACTATTACACATTAGATACTTACACCCTTCAGAAAGACTTAAACCAGATACGATCACTTGGATTTACCCATATTAAGTACTTTGGTAGTCCTATATACAATTACAACGTATTTAAAACAGCAAAACAGTACAACCTACAAATCGATTATGGTTTTTGGCTGCCAGAGATAGCGGATTTCACCAATAATTCTATCAATGATTTACAAGAGCAGATATTAGAAAAAGTACGCAAATTAAAAAATGAACAAATTATATCATCCTGGCATTTTTCCAATGACTTACTCAGTCATTATGCAAATACATATAAGTTGGAACATGTTAATTCTAAACAACAACAGTACGCTGAGTGGCTAAAAAGCCTAATGATAAAAATAAAGGCTGAAGATGCCTCACGGCCAATTATAGTCTCATTGGATTTAAATAAGTATATCATTAAAAATACTGCTACGTTACTCTCTAATGCGCCCCCTATTGACGCACTAGCCATAAGTATAAAAAGGGAGAAAGATAGCTGTTATTTAAATCAATTTGTAGCTTATGCTAAAGCGCATAACATTGCTTATCAGCTTGGAGCCGTACCAGCTAAAACGCTCCCCCAAATAGTAGAGCTCTACAAAGACAATAAAAGTCTTTATATCGCCAACTATCAAGACAGACATGAGAGTAATAATATGGACTTAAATGGACTTATTGATTTTAAAGGTGCTATTAAACCAGAGTTTGGCCAAGTTCGATCCTTTTTAAATCACCACAAATACAAATCAAAAGACCTTAAAATCAACATATTAAAACCAGCATCCCGTTTAAAAACAGATTACCCGTACCACTATTCAGCTGTATTTAAAACCTCGGAAACCCCCTGGAGCTACCAGGTTCCAAATCCCGAAAACAGTAAACTCGAATGGTTCTTAGTAAAATGTGATGTATATGGAAACCCTTTAGTAATGAAATCAATTGGTAATAATTCCAAGGTTCACATTACTATACCTGAAGACTTTCTGAATTACAAAATCATTCTGAAATACTACTATAACGGTCATGTTCTAACCGCTGTTGAATCCCTAAACACACAGGCTACATCATCGGATTCCGATAGTAGCGTTTAATCTCATTGGCCAGCCTGACACTGAATTCTTTAGCGTAGGGCGAACTCAGATGAGATCCATCATAGGTTTTATATTCCCTTGCATCGGAAAAGTCGAAGTAGGGCACATCAAAAGAGGCGCTTATAAGGGTCATTTCGGTATTAAATTCTTTCCACCATTGATTTTCCATACCTAATACTAATGGATCTAATGGCATCCGAACTACAAAAACTTGCCCATGTTGTTTCAAATACGAAATAAGTGTTTTAAAACGCTCAATTCGATAGGTAGAGACGACCTCTGGATTTGTCTTCATCATGCGTCTATACCCTCCAATGGTTTGAGAGGTCCAATGAGCCACATCTTCCTTAGAAACTTGATAGCCTTCAGCAGAAAGCCGAAACTCCTCCCATCCTTCATCATGAAATACGGTCGTGATTTGAGCATTATGAGGGATCAGACCTCTATAAAGTGAACCTCCGTAGCCTTTCCTTATATATTCATAGTTGGGATTTTTATTGAGTTGATTAATTTTCCCAACCAGCGATTTTTTATCTAAGTTATCGATCTCTTGAGCTGAGGTTAATTGAATTGGTCTCATAAAAGATCCTGGGCAAACACTCAAAATAAAAATACCTTGTTTGGTCTGCTGAGGTATCTTTTTCTTGATGGCTTCCAAATACACCCCTCCGTAAGGAGATTGTGTCTTTTCAAAAGCAAAATTCAAGAACCCTCCTTGATATGGTATCTCTACAAGAATACTATCAAGTATCTTGGGTGAAATACCGTTATGGGCTCTGGATAAACCAATTATCAAACTAGAGGATTGATGGGTAAATTTAGAATAATTATCATTTACAAACCCACGTGCAAGCACCCCCATAAAAAAGTAATAACAACCGATGAGAAAGAGTGCTAAAATCAATATTTTCCACAATATTCCTTTCATTGTAAAAGAGCTTAAAATTGAAAATAAATAAAGTTATTCTGGCGATTCACACTAAAGAGTACCATTACTATAATGAATAGTAGGTATATGACCCATCGCACCCAACGTCGTCTGTTCCAAACAAGTTCATACACACGATCATTTCCTTTATAAAAATGAATGATTTGAACTACAACAATTAGAAATAAACTTAGCAAGAGCTCTAACTGATCGTGATATACATTCACGGTACTCGAGGAGGTTGAGAACATATTATTAAGATAAATTCCTGCTTGACCAATATTTGGTGATCTGAAAAATATGGTAACAATGCCTATTAAGGTAAATAACATAGCTCCGTTAAGGACTTTGATAATTTTCATTTTATAGCTTAAGCCCAATGCACTTAAAATATTTCTTCTAGTAGGTACAGTTTTAATATCCGCAATAAACAACACTCCACATAATACCCCCCAAACCACAAAGGTCCAACTTGCACCATGCCATAAACCAGTGAAGAAAAAAACGACCATCATCGCAGATACCTTAGAAAACTTAAACTTTCGCACCAAAGGAATATAAAGGTAGTCCCTGAACCATTTCATAAGAGAAATATGCCACTTTCTCCAGAAGTCCCCCATGGAGTTTAAAAAAAAAGGGCGATTAAAATTTTGCATCAAATTATATCCCATAATCTGGGCCGCCCCAATTGCGATGCTACAATAGCCAGAAAAATCATAATATATCTGAAATAAAAAAAAGTAACTACCAATTAGTAGCGGTAAACCTCTATAGTCTGCCGCATTATAATGCAGATCATCTACATACACCCCTAATCGATCAGCCACCACAAGTTTTAAAAAGAATCCCCACGCCATCATTATGAGCCCCTTTTTCACGCGATCGGCATCAAAATGAACCTCTTTACTAAACTGCGGAAGCAACCTTTTAGTCCGCTCTATAGGACCTGCAACAAGCTGAGGGAAAAAAGAAACAAATAAGGCATACTTTCCAAGATGCCGCTCCGCCGGAATTTCTCTCCTATATACATCGATACTGTAACTCATCGTTTGAAAGGTATAAAAGCTAATCCCAATAGGCAGAAGTATTTTAACGTAGTCTGAGTGCTCTCCAGCAACTGCATCCATATGAATTCCAAAAAAAGCCAGAACCTCTACAGCATTTTGGGTAAAAAAAACAAAATATTTAAAAAAGAACAACAGTCCTAAGTTAGTAAGGATACTTAAATATAAATATCGCTTTCGGATTTTTAGATCACTGTGTTTTTCCATCTTAAGACCACAGAAATAATCTATAATGGTAGAGGTCCATAGCAAAAGTAATAACATAGGTTCCAAATACATATAGAAAAAATAACTACAAAATAGCAGCCACATCCATCGGTACTGATGCTTTAAGAAATAAAAGACAAATACTGCAATTGGGAAGAAAAACAGGAAATCGAATGAATTAAACAGCATTAGGTTTTGGTTTATCATTAAAACTAGTATTGTTATTAATAATTAGTTGAAATCAAACGACTAAACACCTAAATATTTGTTGAAATTAACAAAGAGGCTTCCTGCTTTTCTCCCGTGTACTTCAGATCAATGGATTTTGAGATGACACTTATAAAGCGCTAAAATCTTCGCGGTATTACTTGATGCTTCCCCTTTAGAAACCACCGCGATGAAATCCTTACTGCTGAAGTTTATTTATCCACTTTAAGGTCACAAGCAACTTTATGTTTATATTTACCAGGTATTAAATAAAAACAGATGCATCTATTGAGTTTTACATGGGATCCAAATCAAGTGTTACTTGACCTAGGGTTTTTCCAGCTACGTTACTACAGTTTAATGTTTGTGATCGCTTTTTCGTTAGGATGGTTTATCATGAAAAGGATTTACAAAAATGAAAATCAAACAGAAGAAGCTTTAGATTCTCTTTTTATATACACCGTATTAGCTACCCTTATAGGAGCGCGTTTAGGCCACTTCTTATTTTATGAACCCAGTGTTTTTATCACAGACCCCTTAAGTATCATTCTGCCGTTCCAATTCACTCCAGAGTTTGAATTCACAGGGTTTAGAGGACTGGCCAGTCATGGTGCTGCAATTGGAATCATCATCGCCATGTATTACTATAGCAAAAAAATCATAAAAAAGCCCATTCTTTGGATACTAGATCGAATAGTGATCCCGGTTGCTATAGGGGGTGTTTTTGTCAGAATTGGAAACTTTTTTAATTCCGAGATCATCGGTAAACCGACCAATTCGGATTATGGAGTTGTCTTTGCTCAATTAGGAGAATCTTTTCCAAGGCACCCTGCACAACTTTATGAGGCAGCAGGATATATTCTTGTTTTTATAATCTTGTGGTATTTTTACTGGAAAACAGATAAGAAAAATAAATCAGGCTATATATTCGGGCTCTTTTTAGTGCTACTTTGGACGGTACGATTTGTTGCAGAATTTTATAAAAAATCACAGGGAGGATTCGAGAGTGAACTCGGATTACTCTCCACTGGTCAGTGGCTCAGTATTCCATTTATAATTATCGGAATTTACTTAATGTTTAGATCAACTGCGCAAACCTCAACATCATCTAAAACAACATGATCAATTTTATAATCAGAACTTTAGTCCTAATCATTCTTCTTTGTATGGCTTTCGTTAGTTGTCAAACACAAACCAAAAAAGAAATCAAGACCACCGAAGTTAGTTTTAAAAAGGAAGGTGAATTAAGCATCTACCAAGGAGACTCCCTAAAGATAGGAAATATTGATATCGAAATTGCTGACAATGAATACGAGCGTCAAACTGGCCTTATGTATAGGACCTCTATGGAGCAAAATCAAGGAATGCTTTTTATTTTCGAAGACGAGCAACCGCGTTCCTTTTATATGAAAAACACTAGTATTCCACTAGATATCTTATTTATAGATAGCAATAACACCATTATCAATACCATTGAAAATGCAGCTCCATTGTCAGAAGAATCCTTGCGATCACAGGGAGCGGCTCAATATGTATTAGAACTTAATGCTGGAATGATTCAGATGTGGAAACTACAAAGCGGTGACCGCATTGAATTCACCCAGAAATAAGTAAACATCACACCAGGTAAAACAATAGAATTAAGGAGCTGCATAATATTTACAGCTCCTTTCTTAATTTTAAAGAAACCTCTTTCAATGGACAAGATCCGTTTTATGTCTTTTACGTAATGCTTTAGCAGCATTGACCATTTTTATTAAAGCATCTTTAGTCTCCTGCCATCCTCTAGTTTTTAACCCACAGTCAGGATTCACCCATAAGTTTTCTATAGGAATTAGATTCGCGGCTTTTTCTAATAAGACTATCATCTCATTTTCAGAGGGCACCCTTGGAGAGTGAATATCATAGACTCCAGGACCTATTTCATTAGGGTATTTAAAATCTACAAAGGCTTCGAGTAATTCCATATGAGAACGAGAAGTTTCTATAGTAATTACATCAGCATCCATAGCTGCGATGTGCTTTATAATATCATTGAATTCGGAATAACACATATGGGTGTGAATCTGTGTGGTATCCTTTACCCTGTAGGCACTAATTCTAAATGCGTTAATCGCCCAATCGAGATAAACTTCCCAATCCTTTCGTTTCAAAGGAAGTCCTTCGCGAATGGCAGGTTCATCAATTTGAATAATCTTAATACCCGCTTTTTCTAGATCTCTTACCTCTTCTCCTATGGCAAGTGCAATTTGATTTGCCGTAACTTCACAAGGCTGATCGTCCCGTACAAAAGACCATTGTAAAATAGTGACAGGACCTGTTAACATACCCTTTACAGGTAATCCTGTTAGCCCTTGTGCATAGGAGGTCCATTTCACAGTCATTGGATGTGGTCTGTGGACATCTCCAAAAATTATAGGAGGCTTGACCGCTCTAGATCCATAACTTTGAACCCAGCCAAATTTTGTAAAAACAAATCCTTCCAATTGCTCCCCAAAGTACTCTACCATATCATTGCGTTCAAATTCCCCATGCACTAGGACATCCAATCCTATTTCCTCCTGCCATAAAACAGCTTCTTTGATGGCTTGTGCAATTTTTAAATCATAGTCACTTTGAGAAATTCGCTTGTTTCTTAGCCTTGAACGCAAAGCCCTGACCTGAGTTGTTTGTGGGAAAGACCCAATGGTAGTGGTAGGAAACAAAGGAAGCCTTAAATGCGCTTTTTGAAGTGATTGCCTAATTTTAAATTCACTCAAGCGATGCGCCTTGGAATCCACCAAATCATCCATAGCTTGTTTCACTATTTTTTTGTGAATCAATTCAGAATGTAATTTATCATGAATCACTTTTGTGTTCTCTTCTAAAACACTTACATGCTTAGACGGTTCATGAGCCAATTCACACAATTGGACAACTTCTTTTAGTTTTTGTTTTGCAAAAGCCATCCAATTTTTAACCTCATTGGGTAAACTATCAGTGTGATGCTCTTGATCCAAATCAAAAGGCACATGCAAAAGAGAACACGAAGGTGCAAGCAATACTCTTGAGGCTCCTAAATTGCCTGTTGCTTTTTCAATAAGTTCGAGAGAATTCTTATAATCATTTTTCCAAATATTACGCCCATCAACGATTCCTAGAGAGAGGCTCGTATTAGGGTCCAAAGATTCTAACACCTTATCAAGCCCTTCTTTTCCACGTACTAGGTCAATATGCAAGGCGTATACAGGAAGTTTTGCTACCCATGGAGCACACTGATCCAGATCACCAAAATAAGTCGCCAAAATCACCTTTAAGCCAGGGACTTCATTAGCAATGCGTTTAAAAACCTCTTTATATTGATCCGCTAGGTCTTTAGCAACATCCATTACCAAAAAAGGTTCATCAATTTGAATCCAACTTGCTCCTGAATTCTTAATTTTCTGTAGGAGCTTAATATAAACTGGTAGTAGCTTTTCCAGTAAGCTTAATCGGTTAAAACCAGGCTCTTTCTCTTTGCCTAATAGCAAATAAGACAAAGGTCCAATTAATACTGGTTTAGGTGTTATACCAATGGCTATAGCCTCTTGGAGTTCATTAAGAATTTTATCAGGGCTGAGTTCAAATTCCTGATCCATGTAAAACTCGGGAACGATATAATGATAATTCGTATCGAACCATTTGGTCATCTCCATGGCAATAACGTCAGCTCCTTCTCTTTGTTGACCTCTGGCCATTGCAAAGTATAGATCTAAATTACGATCTTTAAGATTAAAGCTTTCTTTGTAACGAGGCGGGATAGCCCCCAAGATAAAACTGAGGTCCAGTACTTGATCGTACAAAGAGAAATCATTGGTGGGAATAAGCTCAATTCCTTTTTGCTGTTGAATAAGCCAATGCTCTTTTCGAAGTTCCTTCGCCTTTAGAAGTAGTGTGTCTTGGGAAATTTTACCTGACCAATAGTCCTCTAAAGCGAACTTAAGTTCTCTTTTGGCACCAATACGCGGGTACCCTAGATTGTGTGTAATCATCTGTGTGAATTAAATCAGTTAAACAAGTATTGTTCAAGACTTAAGACGCCTTGCTGATTTAAAACTAGTATCAATGCGAATTTGCCTTCTCAACAAGGCAGATGACCATCAATACGTGATATAGCTTCAAATCGCGAAAGCATTATCATTTTAGTAGCGGCAGGTCTCCTGGCTTGTAACATTTTCACTTCCTTCCCATCATTAAAGACAGTGGATTTCTTTGTAAAAACTAATATGGTTACTTACAGTTGCGCGACAGCTTGTGATTTTCACACAATTCCCTCTTAGTTGGATTCCCCCAAACCGTACTAGACTGATTCCTATGTAAAGAACATTTTAAAGCAATAAAATTACGTAATAATTTATCGAAATGGGGCTGAAAAGTCCCTAACAAAAGGTTATAATGCAAGAAGATTTGTTAGGGAAATCGATGTTGAATGCATCCAAGACCCAAAAGTAAAAGTAATACAGAAAAAATAGCTACTTGAAAGACAAGGTCATAAAAAAAGAACTGCCTTGCTGACAGTTCTTTTTTATAATCTTAAAATAATTACTTTTAACTAAGCATCTAAAGCTTTATCCTGTTCTCCTTTATCTTTAGTGGTATCAAACATAATGGGAGTCGCGATAAATATAGATGAGAACGTACCTATGGTAATACCTACAATCATGGCAAACATAAATCCACGTAAGGACTCACCACCAAAAATAAAGATGGCGATAAGCACTACCAAGGTCGTTAAGGAAGTATTTAAAGTCCTACTTATGGTGCTATTCAAAGCGCTGTTAACAATGGCCGTACCTCTCCAACCACGCTTTTGAGTTTCTTCTCGAATCCTATCAAATACAATCACCGTATCGTTGATAGAGTACCCTACAACCGTTAAGATCGCCGCGATAAAAGATTGATCTACCTCCATACTAAAAGGCATCAAATGCGAGGTCAGGGAGAATACTCCAAGAACGATTATAACGTCGTGGGTTAGGGCGGCAACCGCTCCTAAGGAGAACTGCCATTTACGGAATCGAAGTAGAATATATAAAAAGATCACTACTAAAGAACCAAGAACAGCCCAAAGTGCATCTTTTTTAATATCATCTGCAATAGTAGGGCCTACTTTAACGGCTTGTAAGATACCGATTTCAGAAGCGTTTGCACCTAAAGTAAAATCTTCATAGGTGAAATTCTCTGGATAATACTTACTAAGATTATCATATAACAAGCCTTGAATTTCGTTGTCTACTTCACTACCTTCAACATCAACTTTATACTTGGTGGTGATTTTAACCTGATTGGCATCTCCAAAAGTCTTTACCTCAGTACTTCCTAAAACAGCACTTAGTTCTTCCCCAATCTGAGTAGGATTCACAGGGTCTACGAATCGAACTTGATAAGAACGACCACCGACAAAATCAATCCCACCTTCAAGTCCTTTGGTAGTTAAACTAACAATACTGATAAGTACGAGAATACTTGAAATGATATACGCAATTTTCCTTTTCCCTAGAAAATTAATATTTAGGTTTTTAGGTAGTTTATCTGTAATAAATGTCGTGAAGGTGAAATTCTTTTTACTTTTTGAAAAATCACGCTCTAACATTAGTCGGGTTACAAATATCGCGGTAAATAAAGAAGTAAGAATACCAATGATTAAGGTAGTTGCAAAACCTTGAATCGGTCCAGAACCAAACATCAAAAGTACAATTGCCGTTAATCCAGTGGTAATGTTCGCATCAAGAATTGAAGATAATGCATTTCCAAAACCATCAGCGATTGCCTGAATCTGCCCTTTACCAGCGCGTAATTCCTCTTTAACACGTTCAAATATAATCACGTTTGCATCCACCGACATACCAATGGTCAGTACAATACCGGCAATACCCGGAAGCGTAAGCACAAAGCCTAGTCCAGCAAGTATCCCAAATATCAAAACAATGTTAAGAACAAGAGCAACATCGGCATATAAGCCTGCTCTGCCATAATAGGTAATCATCCAAAGAAGCACTAAGAAAGCAGCTACTAAGAAGGAGAACATTCCACTATCGATCGCCTCTTGCCCTAAAGATGGTCCAACAACTGCAGATTGAATAATTTCAGCTGATGCTGGCAGTTTACCTGCTCTTAAAACGTTTGCTAAATCATTTGCTTCATTAAGGGTGAAGTCCCCAGATATTTCGGAATTCCCACCAGTAATAGCACCTTTAGAAACACCGGGCGCTGAGTATACTACATTATCGAGAACGATTGCAATATTACCACCCTCTCTAAAAGCTTTTCCTGTAAGTTCTTCCCATATTTTAGCACCACGGTTGTTCATCTGCATGGATACCGCTGGTCTACCAGCCATATCGTAGGTTTGCTGTGCATCGGTGATCACATCCCCACTCATATTAGGTTGACTCTCACGATTTCCTTTTAGAGCATATAGATCCAAAACCTGGGAATCTTTAGAAGCGATACCCCATGCAAATTCAACATACTGTAGATTCGCAGGTAATAACTGACGAATCTCAGGCATATTGATATACTGATTAAATTTTGCCGTATCCTTAATAGCCACTCTAGCTATAATTGGAGACCCTTGCATTCCACCACTAACCATAAGGTCATACAATGGATTAACTTGAGTAGCCACATCAGCAGAATCCTTTACAGCATCAGAAAGCAAAGAATCGATCTCTGAAACCTCCTCCTCCTCTTCTTCAGTGGTAGTAGTATCATTAACCTTTAGAATGTCTATTAACTTATTGTTAGCTGCAATCATGAAGGTATTTACATCCTCTGCCTTGAAGGTTTCCCAAAACTCTAATTGCGCAGTACTTTGTAAAAGACCCTTTACACGATCCACATCCTTAGCACCAGGTAATTCTACAAGAATCCGTCCTGAAGTTCCAAGTCTTTGAATGTTTGGAGAAGTAACTCCAAATTTATCGATACGCTGACGCAAAACTTCAAAAGCTGAAGTAATAGATTCATCAATTTTTCTACGCAAAATTGGTTGAACCTGCGCATCGGTCATTTGAAAATTAATATCCTCGCTTAATAACTTATTGGCAAAAATATCAGGGGAGGCCAACTTGGTTGTACCACCGCTGAGTTTTGTAAACTCTTGGAAGAATAAATCAACATAGTCAGCTTGGCTATTTTTAGCAGCTTCATCTGCTTGATCCAAGGCTTTATTGAACACTGGATCTTTAGAATCATTTGCCAAACCTTTCAATATATCCTTAACGGAAATCTGAAGGGTTACGTTGATCCCTCCTTTAAGGTCTAAACCTTTGTTAAGTTCTTTCTCCTTTACTTCCTTCCATGTGAAGTCTGTAAATCCAAGATCAAATACCTTTTCATTTTGAAGTGAATCTAAGTATCTAGATTCCACGCTCTCACGCTTCGCCACATAGTCCTCTTCTTGATCTGAGATTTTATTGTAAGCATACTCCTCTGCATCTGCTTCTACCTTATTTGCAACAAAGGTAAATGACAACTGATAAATACTTACAAGAGCGAACAAAACGGCAAATAGCCTAACAAGTCCTTTATTCTGCATTCTGATTTATTTTAATGGTCAATTATAAAAACGGACAAATATAGCGTTTACGATATGAACTGACAATTATTTTTTCCAACATTTAATCCATAAAAAATCCCACGAAAGTGTAAACTTCGTAGGATATTTTATTAATTCGATAAAAGAATGGTAATTTTTACAATTCTAATAGGCCGTTGGTTTTACGAACACCTGCAGCACTTTCTTCCATTTTAGCTTTTTCGGCTTCCGTCAACTCGATCTCAACAATACGCTCGATTCCGTTCTTACCAAGGATAACTGGCACTCCTATACTGATGTCACTCATTCCATACTCCCCTTCTAAAAGTGCAGAGCACGGAAACATTTTCTTCTGATCACAAGCGATGGCTTGAACAAGTCCAGAAACTGCCGCTCCAGGCGCATACCATGCAGATGTTCCTAGTAATTTCGTAAGTGTAGCCCCTCCAACTTTAGTTTCCTCACTTACTTGAGTAAGACGCTCTTCAGAGAGAATTTTATGAACTGGAAGACTGTTACGAGTCGCTAATCGGGTCAATGGTATCATTCCTGTATCACTATGACCTCCTATAACCATTCCATCAACATCAGATATTGGAGCCTCTAACGCTTCTGCTAGTCTGTATTTAAAACGAGCACTATCTAAAGCACCACCCATTCCGATAATTTTATTCTTAGGAAGACCAGTTGTTTTGTGAACCAAATAAGTCATGGTATCCATTGGATTACTAACCACTATAATAATCACATTTGGAGAGTGTTTAATCAAATTATCAGCTACCTCCTTAACAATCCCAGCATTGATTCCAATAAGTTCCTCACGAGTCATGCCAGGTTTACGTGGTATACCACTGGTAATCACGGCAATATCCGTATCGGAAGTTTTGAAATAATCTCCAGTAACCCCTGTAATTTTGGTATCAAAACCATTTAAAGAGGCTGTTTGCATCAAATCCATAGCTTTCCCTTCTGCATATCCTTCTTTGATATCCAATAAAACGACCTCCGATGCGAAGTTTTTAATAGCAATGTATTCGGCGCAGCTCGCACCTACTGATCCCGCACCAACAACTGTAACTTTCATATTTTTTAAAGATTTATATTTAAACGTTGAATGTTAAAAACACAAAGCTACTAATTTTAACACAATCAGTAGCTTTGAAATTTTATAAAATAAGTTGAATTTTTAACCTTTATGGTTAAAAAAGCAGATTCTAATTCAATCTATTATCACATCATTTGCAAAAGTTTCTTGGACTTGCATTTTCACTTTTTCCTTGTCTCCTACAATGATCAGGGTCATATCCTTTGGTCTGATATACTTCTTAGTCATTTCACTTATCTGCTCAGGGGTAATGGCCATTATGTTATCCACCTTGTTCACCAACCAAGACTCTGGGAGTCCGTGCAAATCCAAGAAGCTCAGTTGACCAATTATACCACCTGGTGAAGAATTTTGCAATACAAACACCCCGGCCTCATAATTTTTTATTCCATCGAGCTCCTCTGTACTAGGGACCGAATCTTGAAGTCTGATAATTTCTTTTTTAATCTCCTGCAAGGATGCTCCTGTAAATTCAGAGGTAACATCAGCCGATTCATACCACACTCCAGACTTATAGTTACTCGTCAAACTGCTATGAGGCGAATATGTATACCCTTTGTCTTCACGTATATTACTGGTGATTCGTGATCCGAAGGAGCCACCAAGAAGGGAGTTAGTGATATCCAAAGCCAAGTAATCATCATTGGAAGGATCAATGGTAGGCAATCCATAAATTATGGTAGATTGTGGTGCATTTGGTCGATCAATTATTTGAACTAAATGTTGCGTTTGTGGCTCAGCAATCGGATAATTGACCTCGGGTCCAGCTTGCCAAGACTCAAAATCCGCTCGAACTTCCTCTTCTACTTTGGCTGGATCAAATTTACCCACCACATAGATGACCGTTCTTTTTGCGCCAAAATTATCATTGTAAAACGCAGTAATATCTTGCAAGTCGTACGAAGCGATCATCGTGTCAGTAGGGTAAAAATTCCCGTAAGGATGATCCTTGTACAATTTATCAAAAAAAGCGGCATTGGCTTGAGCGCTTGGCCTTGACAAACTTATAGCCAGATTCCTTTTCATATCGTTTTTAAGGCGATCAAGTTCCGTCTCAGGCCATTTAGGATACCGCAACACCTCAGCCATCACTTCTATTGCAGATGTGGTGAATTCAGACAACACACTTGTATTTAAGGAGGTCACATGTGGACTGACGGAAATATTTAGATTTCCACCCATAGCAGCCATGGTATCTGAAAGTACTTTTGCATCCATCGAACGGCTCCCTTGCTCCATTAAATCGGCCAAAAGATCACAGAGCCACACCTGGTCTTTACCCTCGTTAATATTTCCAGTTTTAACCTGAATACTAATAGTAGCTTTAGGAATAGCACCATATGGGACCATGACAAGTTCTAATCCATTATCCAGTTGTACTACTTGTTTTTCAGGAAGGGTAAATGCCCGAGGCTCTCCACCCTCTGGGGGCAGTTGTTTCTCTTGTGCAGCTAGTGTGCACACAAAACAAAGCATCAAAATATATACGTATACGGTTTTCATCTTTGGCTCGTTTTAGAATTATCTAACAATGGGTTTACTACCAATACTGTTCTATTGGTTGGTCGCAAGTAGGCATCTATGGTTGCATGCATAAGCTCTGGTGTTACTTTTTTAAATTCCTCCTCCAGCGTATTGATTCTAGCTGGATCATCATCAAATAAAGCAAAACTACACAACAAGTCCGCTCTCCCTAGTCCGAAGGATCCCCCAAGTTCATCATATAGACTTGATCTCATCTTTACTAAGGCTCCAGCTACGCTCTCTTTTGTAACCTGTGACTTTAGGTTGGTAATAACGGAATCCACCGCAGTCATCACCTGGTCCTTTGAGGTATTGTTATCATAGGTTAAATTAAACATCCAAAGCATAGGGCCTTTGTAGTTAAACATATTCCCCAGGTAATTAATCCCCCCACTGACATGAGATGTAAACCCATTTTCATTAACAAGTTTCTGCCGTAGCAATGAATTATCCCCTTGGACTAAAATCTGATCTAAAAGTCCCATTGCGTAATATTCCGGAGTATTGCGCTCAGGCATTTTGTAAGCTACTGCAAGTGCAGGCTTATTGGCCAAAGAATCATCTTTTATAAAAAACTTTTCTTTGGTTTGCTCCGGTTCTGTAATATCAGGCATTGCAGGAAGTTCAGCAGAAGGAATATCGCCAAAATACTTTTGAATCCAATCCTTTACCTCTTGTGTGGAAAAATCACCAACAACAGCTAATGCAGCATTATTAGGCGCATAATAAGTTTTAAAGAAATCAGCAACATCTTGCAGGTTCGCAGAATCTAGATCTTCTAAATCTCCGTAGAAATTATGAGCATTGTACCAATTTTCATTGGCATATTGAGGCATATCAAGCCAAGGAAATCCACCGTATGGCTGATTGAGTACATTGACCTTCACTTCATTTTTAACCACACCTTGTTGGTTGGTAAGATTTTCTTGAGTGATGTCTAGGCCTCTCATACGATCTGCTTCAGCCCAGAGCATGGTTTCTAACTTATGCGCAGGTACAATCTCGAAATAATTAGTAAAATCAAAACGAGTGGAACCATTTAAAATTCCACCATTCTTTTGTACTAGATTAATAAATTCCATTTTCCCAAGATTTTCAGAACCTTGGAACATCATGTGTTCGAATAAATGAGCGAATCCCGTTCTATCTTTCGGCTCAATTCTAAAACCAATATTGTAGTACACGGCGACAATAGCCGTTGGAGCTGTATCATCCTTAGAGAGGATAACCTTTAGCCCATTGTCAAGTTTAAAGTACTCCACAGGCACCGAGTAGGTGCTGGTAGGGACCTCTTTATCTGCACCTGATTTCTGCTCATTACAAGACAGAAAAAAAAGACACAGAAGCAACAAAAGTTGTAGTTTCATAAGAATTTATTTTTAGTTTTTAGCGTTGATGGTCCCAACTAAAATACAAAAACAAATCACTCATAAACTAAAACCACCTACTAATTCGATGAGTAACATCCTCAAGACCAACCATAAAAGGCTCATCTATCATCACAGGTGTAAAAAATAAAAGAGGGCAAGCACAATACCCTCTTTTACGCAAACTAACATTAAAAAACAGTCAACTGTTTTTCTTTTCAAAACTCTTTTTAACTATATACTATCTATACCCTGGATTCTGATATGCTTCTATTTCCGCCTCTGTCATCTCCATTCCCTCGAGTTGTCCCTGTGGGATTGGGCGCAAATAATGATAATCCTCAATGGTACGAGTAAAAGTCTCTGGAGTATGATTTCCAAGTTCTGGGCCAGCGATTTCATAGCTACCGGCAAGTTCTTGCCATTTCTGAGTTCTTACCAAATCAAACCAACGGTACCCTTCTCCATAGTACTCACGAGAACGCTCAGCAAGTATATAATCAATGGTAATTGTTCCAGGTGTCGCACTGACCATTTCAGCACTGTGATCCTCGATTTTCTCCTCATTACCATTGTTATCCCAACGCCATTTTCCGGCTCTAGCTCTAATTACATTTATTAAATCTCTAGCACTTTGCCCTGAAGTGGCAGCTCCTTTAACGGCCGCTTCTGCAGCAATGAAATACAATTCTGAAAACTTCGCGATATTAAATGGTCTTGTAGAACCCGCATTAGGCGAACCTAAACCATCGCCGTTATCTGTTCTATAGGTACCCAACTTCCATAGTCCTGGATAAGTGAATCTACTAATTCCTCTAGGGGAGATCACAAAATCCGCACGACCTGGCAACACCCCTGCTCCAATTCCACTATTGTACTCGGAGTTTGAATAATCAATCGAAACAGCAGGTTCTTCATCTAAAAATGTCAATACAGCATCGCCAGGATAGATTGGTAGAGAATTAGCTCCATACATCACCTGAGCATCTGTTCCACCCTTTGGCCAATTTGCTCTATAAGTCGTCACAAAGGTTCCATCGTATCTGGAATCATCTACCTTGTTTGCAAAGGTTTCCTCCACCACATTAATGGTTGGACACATACGAGTCCATGGACGACCATATGCTTGAGCTGCCTCCCTTTGAACAGAACTCGCTTCACTTGTCCAATCTGGATCCAAGGAGCTTTTCAAGTTGGTATAATTCCAAGTCATCATCCAAACTGCAAAGTTATCTGGTGCCCCACCACTACCGTAGGTTAAGCTACCTCCATTGTAGAGTTCACTATCCTCGGTATGATCGGCGTAAAGTAAGATCTCATTATTTCTATCATTGGAGGCTAAATGCACATCATAATAGGTTTCTTGCAATCCAAATGGTCCTGGGTTTTGGATTCCTTCCATAGCCACATCATAAGCCCGTTGGAAATACCACTGCGCATCGTGCCCATCAGGATCGGTTCTGGCTGTCTCTGGGTAAGTTGGAATGTTACCAGGGTTTTCTAACCACCATGCGTAGGTAAGGTAAGCCTTGGCTAAGTATAGTCTAGCAAGTGTTTTGGTAGCCCCACCTGTAACACGTCCTTCTACGGGAAGATCGTTTACAGCGGTGATTAAATCAGGGAATATGGCTTTAGTATACACCTCTGGAACGGTATTTCGAACCGAAGTTCTGGCCGTTGATGTGTTAAACTTTAATTCACCTGCCCCAAGATCAAGAGGCACACCGCCAAAAGTTTGTACCAATAAAAAGTAATCAAAGGCTCTAAAGAATCGCGCCTCTGCAATAAGAGCCTCAGGAATAGTTCCTACAACCGCCGCATTTTCAATAATACCACTTGCAGTATTGATGTTGGTAAAGGCTGTTCCCCAGAGTACATCTGATCTACTGGTTGACGCGGTTAATTGTCCAACTCCAGAGAGATCCATGTCTTTGAAGTTTCCATCTGCACTTTGTGCATAGGTGGCCTCATCAGTTCCTGTAAGACAAGAATTATAGTAATATGCTTGACCATAGATATAACGCAAATGCGCATACATAGCTGTCAACCCTCCAAGTACCCCGTTTTCCGTTTGGAAATACCCAGGTTCATATATACTCCTGGGTTGTTCTTCTAATATATCTTTAGAACAGGAAGCCATAAGAAACAACAGCAGTCCTATTCCTATAAATGTTACTTTATAAATACGTTTCATGCTTCTATTTTTTTTAAAATGTTAGATTTAATCCTACCAAGAAATTTCTAGTTGCAGGAGTATTGGTTCCAATAATCAGTAACCTTCTTTGTCCACCTACGGCAACATTCTCATCCCCATAAGAATTCGTCTCTGGGTCCATTCCAGATTCTCTGTGGTATGGTGAAAACATCACAAGTGGATTCTGAACAGTTAGGTAAAGTCTGAACTTCTCAAGTCCAAGATCAGAAAAGAACTCTTGATCAAAATTATATCCCAAAGACAAGGTTCTTATTTTAAGATATGAAGCATCAAAATATCCTAAGGTACTTCCGTATTTTGGGTTATCACTACTTTGAACACCACCTGGTTTTGGATATTTAGCTCCTGTGTTTTCTGGAGTCCAGTAATCAACACGTACGTTATTTCCAGCACGGCCGTTTAGGGTATTTAAATACCCAGAAGAGCTATAGAGGGAACTAATAAGCACACCTCCACTTTTAAATGCTCCTACTGCTGTTAGATCAAAATTCTTATAAGAGAATCGCGTATTAAATCCACCTTGGAAATCTGGTTCAAGGCTCATGATCTGTCTATCCTCTGGTCCAATAGCACGCTCTGGGGTTCCATCCGCATTGTATCCACCAGTGTATTTCACCTTGATCATCCCTGGGTTACCTCCTGGTTCTAAAATATCTAAATACGGATCATCTTCTTGCCAAAGTCCTACTTTTTCATAGTCATAGATCACATCAATTGGGTGGCCCACAAACCACCAATTTGACTCATCAAGCTCTTGCCCAGAGGCTAGCTTAACAAGCTTGTTTCTATTAGCATACACATTAATTCCAGCCTCCCAGCTAAATCCATCCGGATTGTCTATTATTAAACCATTTAGAGAAACTTCGACCCCTTTATTTTGCGTTTGTCCTATGTTAGCAGTATAACTATTCACACCAGAGGTGGAAGGTAGATTTACACCTAACAGCACATCTTTTGTATCTTGAACATAATATTCTACTGTACCAGAGAGTCTGTGGTTAAAAAGAGAGAAGTCCACCCCAACGTTATACGTCTCAGAATACTCCCAACCTAAATTTTCATTTGGTAATTCTGACACATAATATCCTGTGGAGAATTCCTCTCCGAAGTTATAAGGCCTTGTATTAAGAAGTCCCAATGTTTTATACGGATCAATCGCCTGATTAGCCGTTTGTCCATATCCTACTCTTAGCTTTAATTGATTGACAACATCGCTATTCTCTAAGAAAGGTTCACTTCCAATATTCCATCCTGCAGACACCGCTGGATAGGAATGCCACTTTTGACCATCCGCCAATCGGGAGGAACCATCAGAACGAAATGCCGCACTCAACATATAACGATCGTCAAAAGAATACATTACCCTTCCCATATATGACATAAGCCCCCATACGGAATACCATTGTTGACTTGGGTCTACTTTAATTTCTCCTTCCGCTCTACCTAAGTTATAAAACTGAAAATGGTCAGCAGGAATATCCTGAGCAGACATATAAGAACGGTTGTAACGCTCCTCTTGAGAAGAATACAATGCTGTTACATTAATATGATGTTTTTCCGCGAAAGTTTTATCGTAAGTCAATAGATTCTCAACGGTCCAGCTGGTAGTGTGAGAATTAGCTACAGAGGCTGAAGAAGGGTTGTTTGGATTTCCGTTAAAAACACCTTCCCCTGTATAATTTCCATCATTACTTTGCCTGTAATTAAGCCCTACGTTAATTCTATATTTTAATCCATCGATAAATGGAATCTTCAACTCCCCAAATAAACTGTTATAAGAGCTAAATGATCTATTTTGGTTAATGTACTTATCCCCTAAGGAATAGAAACGATCATTAGTTGGCACCCATTGTGCACCCGATGTCTGCTCTAAAATAGTCTCTTTCAAGCTACCATCCTCGTTATATGGATTGGCAATAGGAGAGCGTGCAAGGGCCATTCCCACTGCAGGCACACTACTACCATCAGTAATGGCATAGTTATTATTTGTAGTAAGTCCAACTCGTAATAAGGATCCTATATTTTGATCAAAATTAGCTCGCATGGAAATACGCTCATATTCCTGTAAGGGAACAACACCTTCATTTTTGTAATATCCCAATCCAAAATTATAACTTCCACTTTCAGTTCCTCCAGTAACACCCACATCATGACTGGTTAATGTCCCTGTTTGGAATATCAGATCTTGCCAGTCTGTATAAATATCATCAGACTCATCAAGTGTGTTCTGATACTGTCCTGCAGCGGCTCTAAGTTTCACAAACTCTTCTCCGTTCATCATCGGAAATTCTGAAAACAAGGTGGAGATACCCGAGTACCCATTATAAGTAAAGGTAGCCTTTTGCCCTACAGCACCTGTTTTAGTAGTTATAAGGATGACCCCATTGGCACCACGAGAACCATAAATAGCAGATGAAGAAGCATCCTTCAAGATATCGATACTTTCAATATCATTTGGATTGATATCTCCAATAGAACCTGCAAATGGAATACCATTAAGTACAATTAATGGATCGTTACTTGCATTCAAAGAACGTGTACCACGAATTCGAATTTGCATCGAGGCCCCTGGCTTGGAAGAGGTTTGTGTCATTTCAACCCCGGCAATTCTACCTTGTAGGGCTTGGGATATATTTGGAGAAGGTACCTCTGTAATGGCTTCTGATTTAATAGAAGCTACAGAACCGGTAACGGCTTCGCGCCTTTGGGTACCATATCCCACTACTACAACCTCGTCTAATTGCTGGGTGTCTTGTTCAAGGGTCACATTGATCTGATTTCTACCGTTAACATTTACTCGTTGAACGGCAAAACCAATGTAACTAAATTCTAAAACTGCATCGGCAGGCACATTAGAAAGCGAGTACTTTCCATCAAAATCCGTTGTGGTTCCAGAATTAGTTCCAGAGACGATTACAGTTACACCTGGCATCGGCCCCACTTGATCAGAAACCACACCAGAAACATTTTGGTTTTGTGCGTAAAGCTCATTACCAAATACAAAGAACAAGAACAGAAGAAAACAGAATAGCATTCTTCTTTCATAATGAATTTTAAATAAAAATTGGTGAGTCATTTTGTAGAATGTTTAATGAATAAGTTAGTTTAATGTGTAATTGGTTAATTTATTCTAAAATTGATTGGCTAAATATACGTAAATATTCGATTTGCGCAATCGGTTGCGCAATATTTTTATAAATATGGAGTAAAAAAAGAAATTTACAAAAAAATTTGTGGGTGTTAAATAACTTATAATCAGTTTATTAAAAATAAAATTTACTTTAGAAAACGATTGAGATTATTTTTTTATATATTCGTGCAGATAATTCAATAAAAGTACAACCAAAAATTAAAACCAACTCATGGACAAATCAGTATTTCTGACTAAGCAACACCCGAGGCATTTCTTTGCAGCCCTGGCACTTACCGCCATCTGCTTCAGTTGCAATACCAACACTAAAAAGGAGTCTAAAAGCACTACCGAAGCCTCAGAAGCCATCACGGCAGAGCGTGAACAAAAAGATAAATACCCACCTCTTATAACGGATCATTATACAGCAGATCCATCGGCCCATGTATTTGAAAACAAAATATACATTTACCCTTCTCACGACTGGGATTCTGGTGTTCCTGAAGATGATCTTGGAAATCATTTCAACATGCAGGATTACCACGTGTATTCAATGGATAGCGTTGGTGCGCCTGTAAAGGACCACGGAAAAGTATTGGATTTAGAAGATGTGAAATGGGCTAAAAAACAATTGTGGGCACCTGATGCCGCTGAGAAAGATGGCACTTATTATCTTTACTTTCCAGCCAAGGACTCTTCAGAAGTTTTTAGAATGGGAGTCGCAACGAGCCCAACGCCACATGGGCCATTTACAGTATTAGATCAACCGATTGCGGACACCTATAGTATCGACCCAGCCGTTTTTAAAGATGGCGATGATTATTATATGTACTTCGGAGGGATCTGGGGTGGTCAACTGCAACGCTGGGATAACGGAACTTATGTTGGAACCGACACTTATCCAGCAGATGACCAGCCAGCACTTACTGCTAAAATTGCCAAGTTAAATGAGGATATGGTCACTTTAGCTGAAAAGCCTAAAGATGTTCTGATACTTGATGAGCACGGGAATCCATTATTAACGGGAGATAACGATCGTCGTTTCTTTGAGGCTGCTTGGGTTCACAAATACAACGGAAAATACTACTTCTCATACTCCACTGGTGATACGCATAACATCGCCTATGGTATTGGCGATTCTCCTTATGGGCCTTTCACCTATCAAGGAGTGATCTTAAAGCCTGTATTGGGGTGGACTAATCACCATTCCATTGTTGAATTCGATGGACAGTGGTATTTATTCTTCCACGATAGTTCACTCTCAGGTGGAAAAACGTACCTAAGAAGTATGAAAGTTGCTCCATTAGAGTATAACGCAGATGGTACAATTAAAACCATCGATGCTATGGTTGAACAGCCATAGTCTCCCCCTTTAACCAATTAAACTAACAGCTGGGCTAAGGCCCAGCTAAACTATATTTTTGATGAAGTCATTACAGATTACGTGTCTGCTGTTTATATGCAGTATCAATGCTTATTGTCAATTGGAATTACCAAAACTCATTAGTGATGGTATGGTATTACAGCGTGAGATTCCCTTGAAAATATGGGGTTGGTCAAAGTCACAAGACACCATCGAGATAAAGTTCAACAATAGTAATTACCAAGCCATAGCCGATAATACAGGTAATTGGGCTACTACACTGCCTCCAATCGAAGCTGGTGGCCCATTTCAAATGACTATTAGCAGTTCAGATAGTAGTGTAACCATCGAGGATATTCTAATTGGAGATGTTTGGCTGTGTTCGGGACAATCCAATATGGAGATATCCCTTGACAGAACAAGCCCCATATATCCAAAGGAGATCAAAAATGCAAATTTCAATAACATCCGATACTTTGAAGTACCCAAAACATATAATTTTAAGGCGCCTCAAAAACGTATTGAAGGCGGACAATGGACGAAAACCACCCCTGAAACCGTCTTAAAATTTTCTGCAGTAGCATATTTCTTTGCCCACGAAATTCACAACTCCTACAACATTCCTATTGGCCTGATAAACGCAGCCTTAGGAGGTTCTCCAGTGAACGCGTGGCTGAGCGAAAAAGCGCTTAAAAAGTTTCCAGAGGCACACAAACAATACAAAATTTTTCAACAAGACCATTACGTCGATTCCATAAAACTAGCCGACCAAAAACGAATTCAAAACTGGTATCAATCTGTAAATACACGAGATAGAGGTACTATAGACCACTGGGAAGCGAAAAACCTCCACATTGAGAACTGGGACAAAATTCAAATGCCAGGATTTTGGACTACCACTTACCCAGAATTACAACAAGGAGTTGTATGGTTAAGAAAAGAATTTGAAATTTCTAAAGCATCCTCAGGCAAAGAAGCTAAATTACTTTTAGGGACCATAGTTGACGCGGACTCGGTATTTATCAACGGAAACTATGTCGGACATACCACCTATCAATATCCTCCTAGACGATACACCATTGCTAAGAACCTCTTAAAAGAAGGAATCAATACCATTGCAATAAAGGTGATTAACGAAAGAGGTCATGGTGGATTTACACCTGAGAAAGATTACAAAATTGTGGTTGGAAACCAAGAAGTAGATCTTAAGGGTACTTGGCGCATTCGACAAGGGGCCAAAGCTACGCCTCTAGCAGGACAAACCTTCGTCCGTTGGGAACCAGGAGGATTGTACAATGCAATGATTGCACCCTTACTTAAGTACCGAATTAAAGGAACTTTATGGTATCAGGGAGAGTCAGACACTGATGAGCCGGAAAAGTATCAGGAATTATTCACTACCCTAATTAAAACTTGGAGAGAAGATTGGAATCAAGGCGAGTTTCCTTTCCTATATGTTCAGTTGGCAAACTTTATGAAAGCCAAAAACCAGCCTTCTCAAAGTAACTGGGCCGCATTAAGAGATGCTCAACTTCAAAGCCTGGAGGTAGATAACACAGCAATGGCAGTAGCTATCGATATTGGAGAATGGAATGATATCCACCCCTTAAATAAAAAAGATGTCGGACATCGCCTTGCCCTTGCTGCAAAACACCTAGCCTATGGAGAAAAGAATATTATCTATAGTGGTCCGCAGTTTAAATCCCAAAGAATCGATGGGCAGAAAATCATATTAAGCTTTGACCATATAGGTTCGGGACTTACTTCCAAAGGGCGTCTTAAAGAATTTGCCATTGCTGGAGAGGATAAGAAATTTGTGTGGGCCAAAGCCGAAATTAAAGGAGATAAGATTGAGGTCTGGAGCCCTGAGATTACCCATCCAAAATATGTTCGATATGCATGGGCAGACAATCCAGAGCATGCAAATTTGTACAATGAGCAAGGGCTTCCAGCGAGTCCATTTAAAACAGATTAAACAACTATTTTTATTAGAAAAGAGTTACTTTACACAATCGATTGCATAAGCCCCTTATATTATTTTTTTAAACAATTATAAACCAGTTTAGACTGGTGAAAATTAATATAAGGGGTTCTAGGAATATTGCTAAATTTGCAGTCTCAACGCAACGGTTATGAAAAATCTCCTATTACCCTTGGTTATATTGCTCTTTGGAACCTCACTTGGGCTTCGAGCACAGTACAGTAATGCACCTACTAAGGATGCCACCCGCTGGCAAATGCTCAAATATGATACTGGAAGTATTTTTGGGGGGATTATCCATTCATACAGTCGACCGTTTCACTGGAAAAAGAAACAGTGGATGCAATTTGGGGGTGTAGCGGCGGGCACTTCAATTTTATACCTATTTGACGATCAAACCACCGAATTTTTCATGGATCAAGCAGATGACATCCCTCAAGTAGTTCGTGATTACGGTTGGTACTACGGAAGTCCACAGAATAACTACATGCTCACCGCTGGGGTATATGCCACAGGATTGGCTCTTAAAAATGAAAAACTAAGAAGAACTGGAGTGCTTTTAATCGCCTCTGCCTCTGCTGCTGGACTACTACAACAAGCCAGTAAATATGCCTTGGGTAGAGCACGACCTCGAAGCGGTGATAATTATAACAGTTTTTATCCTTTTTCATCCGATAAGGACTACCACTCATTCCCTTCTGGACATGCTATTCTAGCCTTTACCAATGCCTATGCTATAGCGAAACAATTCAAAAGTCCTTGGGTTAAAGGTGGCCTATATGCTGTCGGACTAGTCCCTGGGGTTTCAAGACTATGGGAGGGAGCTCACTGGCTCACAGATGTGGTTGTAGGTGTCGCCATAAGTATCGCGACTGTGGAGGCGATTGATAAGTATTTAGACAGTCGATATGATCAAAAGTACAATCAAAATCAAAAGAAATATACCTGGAATCTTCAGTTCGCTCCGGGACAATTAGGGGTGAGTGTAAACTTTTAAAAACTCATAACCTTCAGAATCAATAGTTTTGCGAAGAACCTCCCATCTATCCTCGGTGGCATTCCATTGAATAATCATGGCTTCTCCATACTCGCTATGGTCAGGATCACTCCTAATAAGAACATCGTGTAATTCCGACATCGATAATCGAACCAGTCTTTGTTAGTACTTGCGTAGGACTGGGTTCTATATTTTTACATCCTTTAAAGGTAATATGCTGTCCTAAGCCTTGGTAAAGGAAACCCGAGCATATGGTTATGGTAAAGAAATAATTTATTTTTCAAAAAATTAACGTTGCCTATATCGATCTTCGGATGAGGTAACAACTATGTTATTTTTCGGTAGTTTTTGGTTGATAATGATCGTTATTAATTGTTATTTTCCGTTAACGGAAAACATAATATTACCCAATAAGAAAGGTATTAGGTACTACTAAGTATTTCAATCTAAATTCACCAAAGGAAAACCTGTCAGACTTCTGCTTCTAAGGTATCGATTTCTCCATATTATAAAATAAACTAAAGAAAGAGCACTGGTCTTGTACGAAAACTAACAACCGTAGTTGATGGAATGTTGACCATTTTCGAACTTTCCTTTTAAGATGTTCTTTAACAAGCACGTGTGCTATCAAGGTTTCGATTAGAGTGATGGCCCTTAATTCTTTTATAAACCAAATTAAATCTAGCGACAACAATTTAAAAAAATATTGGGCATCTTAGATAGCTTTGTGTGATATAATTGTAAGCCTTAGCGTTCCTATAGTAGCTTTCCACATCGAGTACCCCCCATTTGCTTTAACTTGTCCTAGGTTGATTAAAACTTTGTGCTGACACTACAAGATTAGCTTATAGTCGAAAGATATTCCAATTACCGTTCTCAATAATCACCAATTGGGATGATCGTAGTGGATAACAACAATGGTCGTTAAAAAGGAAAAAGTTAACTTTGCAATTGAGATAATCTACATTCCCAAAATATTTTTGATTAGTATAAATTCACAAATATCAGACCTTCCGAGCCTCCCTGGAGTATACTATTTTTACGATAAGGAGGATCGCCTTATTTACATTGGAAAAAGCATTGATATTCGAAAAAGGGTAAAACAGCATTTCAGTGGCAAGGATAGGAAGTCCATTAAAATTCAACATTTCACTAAAAGGATCCACTGTGAGATCACAGGGAGTGAACTCATTGCGCTTCTCTACGAATCCGATCTAATTAAAAAACACAAACCTATTTATAACAGAGCACAACGTCGTACGCTATACCAGTATGGTCTGTATATCAACTGGATAAATGGATATAAAGGTCTAAATATCCAAAAAATCAATCAAGATAAAGAGGAGCTCACCACCTTCACTTCTCTTGCAGAAGGTAAAGATGCGTTATATAAGATCACGGAGAACTATAAGCTGTGTCAAAAAATCAACGGCCTTTATAAATCCTCTACTTCTTGTTTTCAATATCAAATACATACATGCCATGGTGCATGTATAAATGAAGAACCCGCAGAATTATACAATCAAAGAGTTGACAACTTTATCTTTGATTATTACCCAAAGATGGATACCAAACTCTGCAAACTGCCAGGAAGAAGAGAAAGTGAAATAGGTATTGTATATATAGAAAACGGTGTGTACAAGGGATTTGGATTTTGTCCAATCGACACCCCTAAAAAGAAACTTATAGAATTCATATCCTACAAGGAGGATAATAGAGATATCCGTAGAATCCTTAAACGGTATTTAGTTCGAGAAAAAATCCATAGTTCAGAAGTATAAAGAAGTGGAGGTAATTTATTTTAAACCACTCATAATATATTTCTAACAGTAGCGATCAATTCACTTTTTTAAATGACTGTTAGTCACAATAACTCAATTTCCTTTTATTCGCTCCCATAGTTGCTTTAATAGCTTTTCAGCATCACCTCTATCCTTTTGAGTTTCTGTAAAATAAAGCTCACCATTAGTATTAGTTTCCACCTTATACTGAAACACAAAATCTTGCGCATCAGGCTCCATACTCAATAAACCAAAACGTAAATCATTAAAATATAATGCGTCGTTTTTCTTTGTAATTAAATACCACTGCTTCGATATGGAAATCATCCGTCGCATTTTATCGTGATCTGCGAAATCAGCTATCAATTCATGGTTCTTTGGATAGGAATTAAAAACAATAGGCTGGGAATCAAATAAGGAGTAACTCCCGATTAAAAATGCATCTTCGGTAGCCACATTCGCACTCCATAAAATGGTATTCATAGGCGATGGTCTAGTATCAATTTGCGTATAGGCAATGTCTTGCTCCTTTAAGGCTTCCTCAAATTTTGTATATGTATACCATTTCAAGAGCAATGTAATGGCCAGATAGCCAGTACTAAATACAAGACCCATATTATTATAAAAGCGTCGCTTTTTCGAAGTTCGATTTTGGAACATTGCTAGAATTAAAAACACCATAAAAGGTACCGTATAAAGCGGATCGATAACAAATATAGTCTTAAATGCAACTCTTATATTTAAGGGCCAAAATAGTTGTGTACCCCAGGTAGTAAAAGCGTCCAAAAGTGGATGTGTCAGCAAACACCAAAAGAATAGCCATGACCAGTCTTTTACATTTTTATAGCGTTCAAAGCGAGACACTAGCCAACCAAAAATTGGGGCAAAAAATATCGAGAAAAGTATAGAGTGTGTGACCCCTCGATGGATTTCTAAAGCGCTTACCGTATCAGTAAAAGAATTTACAAATACGTCCAAATCGGGTATAGTCCCTGCTATCGCCCCATAGAGCATCGCTTTATTACCAATTTTCTTTCCCAGAACAGCTTCTCCAACGGCTGCTCCTAATACAATCTGAGTGAGTGAATCCATATGTTTTACAAATATAGGCTATGTATCCTACATATATTCATCCGAAATCGAATACCATGATTTTATTTTAATTGTGCTCACCACAGTAGATAAGCTAACTTTGATCAAGTAAATAAAATAATCGAGTAACTTAAATTAAGTGGTAATAAGACTTGTGAGTTCGAGGGCTAAAAATTAACCAGGGTGCGCTATGGAAGTCCCCATCACTCGAATTATTATTGATGCCCAAGCTCGACGGCATCTAGGCCTTTAGGTCCTTTTTCAAGTTCAAAGGTAATCTTATCATTTTATCAATTTTCATCAGTAATGCCACTTACATTTTTAAAAGTATTTCTCTTGGTCTTAGTCATCAATTATAAAACCAAATCCCTTCGATGTATCAAAGAAAGCTAACGTTCCCTTTCGAAAAGGGTCAAATTTCTCAAGATGTTCTTCTTATATTCTAGGAACGCTAATCTCACTGCCTTCAATATCAACTTCAACTTTTAGTGATGAATCTGGTGGTGTATCTGTTAAATTTCCATTGTGGTCCACAAAGGCAAATTGATTTCCTTTTTTATCAGAATCCTTAGATTTAGTTTTTCGGGCGGCCATCGTCCTTCTTTTGTCTTCACGCTTTTTTTAATTGTTTTTTTTCTTTTTCTCTCTTATTGTATGTTTGTTGAGATTTGGCCATTCTTTTCTATAGGAGTGCTTTATGAGTCATTCGCAAGATGTCAATTTTTAATTTCACTACACATTAATAACCCTTAGCCCTCTTTAAAAACGGACCGGCTTCCAAAAACGAAAGTGAGTAGAAGTCTTAAATAACTTTTATTAATTACCAGTTTTTTTCCCTTAACGATTGGCCCTTGGAAAGTGTATATTATGCCTGATAAATCTAAAAGTAATAATTACACCCACCCCTTTTCAAAGCGGTTGTAGCCTTGTCATAAAAACGAGCCCAATTGTATGCGGTATGGCGCCTACTAAAAGTAAAAAAACAACCTCACTTATCCTTACCACTTTTATAAGAATTAAAATGTGATGCTTCAGGTTCTTTATAATATTTATCCAAGTAAAAAATTCGATTTAGTTTAAACATTATGCCATTTATGGAATATTAAAATGCCAACTTATTCCAAAGTGTCCGCTTAAAGTACCAGGAATCCTAAAACTGGCAAACATCTAGCAAATTATGTACATTCGTACTAATGGATACCAAATCGAGACAATTACAGCAACAATACCAGGGATACCTCCAAACACCTTTGTTATGGGATAAAAAATCTATTTTCGGCTTACATCAGTTACAAGTACCCAAGCAAAGGACAAGCATCTTTAATAGAAGGACAACTAAGAATATACGCCTTGGAAAATTGGTAGAACAATTTGTAAGTGCAGAACTCAGCGCAGTTAAAGAAATTTCTATTCTACTGGAAAATGTTCAAATTCAGAATGGAAAACAAACTATTGGCGAATTAGACTGTATTTTGGAATATAACAAGACCCCTATTCATGTAGAAGTCGTTTATAAATTTTACTTATATGACGTTGCTCAAAGGGATTCAGAAATTGGGCACTGGATAGGCCCAAATCGAAAAGACACCTTGTTAAAGAAACTTATCAAACTCAAAGAAAAGCAGCTACCACTACTATTTAATCCACATACTAAAACAGTTTTAGAAGAGCTCCATTTAAAAGCTGAAAACATAGAACAACTGGTGTTATTTAAAGCACAATTGTTTGTCCCTCATAAAATGGATTCCATCAAATTTGAGCAATTAAATAAAGCCTGCATATATGGGTTTTATGTTAATATATCAGAAATTGATCAGTTTACTAATTGTAAATTCTACATACCATCAAAAAGGGATTGGCTAATAGATGTCCATCCGCAGGTGGATTGGTTAACCTACCACTCTTTTTATGAGGAGGTAACCGAGCTCACCTGTCAAAGAATGTCACCACTGTGTTGGATAAAATATCCTAACGGAACCTTGGAAAAGTTCTTTGTCGTTTGGTGGTAACTGGTCACTCAAAAGTTAAATATTTATAGTGCCTTGATTCTGCCACTGCAACTGTGTGATCCTTTTCTGCGCTACTACCACTGACTCCGATAGCACCTATAATTACACCTTTACTGTTTTTAATTAACACCCACCTGGAAATGAAATAAGTCCGCCATTGGAATGTTCTATGTTGTAAAGAGGCTCTCTCCTGGCTGGGAAAGTTTCCCGATTTGTCCCGTTGACATGTCAAAAAAAAGGCCGTCTTCGCTTTTTTAGAAGGCAATATCTGCACTACCCATCCATACACCGTCCATTCTAACAAATGCCGCTCGATTTGCCCCTGCATCAACGACCGAAATATCTATTTTTTCTTCTATGGCTTTTGTTATAATACTTTCGGCTTGATTTTAAGGAATATTCATTTTTAAAGTTATTAGTTAAAATTTATTTTTATTTATAAATCACATCTTTCTTATTATTAATGAAGAACAAGTTATGATTTCTATGCAGTAAGATTCGTTTTATAATTGTATAAAGCCGTAGAAAAATCAATGAAATCATCTAGAAATGTCTTTACATCATTCTCAATGTGGACATTTAAAGGTTTCGAATTTTCGTCAAATCCATCGTGCACCTCAGATATCAATAATCTTTGTGGAATAGGATAACTTCCTAATGCTAATACTAAAGATTGCATTTGTATAGAAGCTTGAACACCCCCTAATTTACCAGCAGATGTAGCAGCAACAGCAATTGGCTTTTTATTAAATTCGCGCCAATAGTACTCTGTCATATTTTTTAAAACTGCGGAATAGGTTTGATGATACTCAGGACTCACAAATATAAATCCATCTGACTCCTCTAAAAGCATTTGTACTTCTTCTATAATATTATCCTTTTGATATGGGTAACCAAATGGGGGTAATACCTCATATCTTAAATCCAATAAATATACATCTGTACGTTCTTTTAATTTACTGTATATATATTTTGCCAGTTTATCCGTTTGTCGTTCGCTTCGTACAGATGCTAAAATAATTGTAATCTTCATGATTGATAATTTAAATTTAGTTCGTTATTACTAATTGCGTAATTCTGGTTTTAATCTGCAACGAAGATATTTTAAAAAATATACTTTTGAAAGTAGTTACAACTTTGTAAATTAGTTTACTTTTGTAAAGTAATGTGATAAAGCAATGGTTTAGCGATGAAAAAGAAATTAAATTTTGAAGATTTATGTCCAGCCCTAAAAGGAATTTTTTTATTAAAGGGTAAATGGTCTATGTGTATTATTCACACACTTTTAGATGGAACGAAGCGCTTTAAAGAATTAGAAAGAGAAGTTATTGGAGTTAATACCCGTATGCTTTCTAAAGAACTAAAGTTTTTAGAAAAAGAAAAAATTGTTAGGCGAAAGGCCTATGCTACCATCCCGCCTACAGTGGAATACTCACTTACTGAAAAAGGCAAAGCACTTGAAAATGTTATTGTAGAAATTGGCTCATGGGCAGAAAAGTACGCTTAAGTTCATTTATATTTATTTAAGAGGAATTAAATCACCTTTTGCTAGGTCGGAATCATGGGCAAAGGATTTTTATTTTATTGATATGATCCCAGACTTTTGTCGTTTTTGAAATGTTTATGGTTGTTAATAAGAGGGTTTTTTTTCAAGTATTGTTGCGGCAATGATAATCTAATTCTATTATGAGCACAAAGAAAGACAATCATTAAATGAGCAGACTTTATAATTTTAGTAGTAACATCGGCAATTTCTTTGAGAGTCTTTGCTTTTACTGCAGATAAGGAAAATTAAGTTGCTCTAGATGACCTCCCTTCCTTATTACCAATAAGGACTCCACAATGGGATCAATATGTTGATGGAATTGAAGCCAACAATAAAATTGAAGCACGTACACCAGTAGATGGATTTCTGAAAAGAGTTATAATCAGATATATCAGGGCAGGTTTAAAAGAGTAAGTGCCAGATACTGAAGAATAAAGAGGTTTGTGCTTAAAAAATGATTATACTTTCGCTAAGAGCGACTCGCAGAGAAAAGGTGGACACTCAATTAAGTCGAAATAGTGCAGTAAACGGCCTAAATCGCTATCTTTAATCGACATCACAAACACTACCTGTTGAATATCAGCTGATTATACGCTACGTTGTGATTTTTGAAAAAAAATCAATCCACTTTTCGGCTAGCGGAAGTAGAGGTGAGTTTTTTTTCATCCTTTTGAGAAATACTCGTCATAGGGCTACAAACGAAAACCTGGTTTCTACGACCGTTTCATTCCATATCTTAAATACCTCTAGTGAAAGAGGAAATAAAAATCGGTTTTTTTAAACAGAATTGCCCTATTTAAACTCAATTAAAAAGAGGCAATGAAAATGTAGAGAAGCGATAAACAGTACACAAATTTTTGATAATAAAAATTAAACTCCTTGAAGTCGAATTCATGTCGATTTTTAGAATTCAAAATAGGAAGTAGCTAAAGATATTGATTTTTATATTTTTGTGTTATATTACCTATAAAAATGATGTTCGAATAATCACGATGTAACAATTTCTTATAACAAGACTTTGTTGAATTCTTTATTCCCATCTCATCAATTTTCATGGGAAGTGGAATCCGATTATTCGATAGGAAAGACAAAACCGTGTAGATCTTAAAATAGCTGAAGCCAAATGGGTTGGTTTTACAAGGTAGTTGCGGTATAACTTGATAAAAAAGTAATTTGGTGCTAAAAATAAAACCAACAGTTACCTCTAACAAAGCGTTATTGAACAAGTACCCTATAAGGCGTTCTGGCGGGCTATTTCTTATACTGGTAGGAATCACACTATTATTGTCACTGGTGTTCGCAGATGGGAATCTTGTAAACCAAATGATTTTTGTGATTGGAATAACAATATCGATTTTATCGTTTTTTACGGTTAAATATTTTTCGCATGGAAGACCCTCAAGACATCAAATTATTGCCTTAGGTTTTGCACTTTTGTTGGAACTCATATTATCAATATTGTTAATAAATATAGTGCCTCAAGGTACAAGCGAAAGGAATATGTGGTTGTATGGTTTTATAATTGTCGGAATCCATTTTTTACCAATGGCCTATAGCTTTGGAAGTATAATGCTTATTTTGGGTACGGGGTGTCTTGTAAATGCTACTCTTGGTTTATTGATACCACAATTTCCTTACGAAGTATTTGGAATAATTGATGGAATGCTAAAACTGGAGATAGGCGGAATTTTATTCACTGGTATTAAAAGAAGATAATACGGACATTTGATTCCCTCAAGTGTTCAAAAATAAAAGCAAAAGAGTACTATGAAAAATATAATTTGGATACTGTTTATAATAGCTAGTGGATGTAATACCACGGATAAAATAGGAGACATTTCAAAAGAAACGGAGTCCTTACACCAATTAATCGAAAAACTAGATTACTTTAGGCTGAAGAAGGAATTCAGCTCATGCAAGAATACTCTCCCAAAAACGGATGCTTTGTATTTTGAGGCAATTTTGGAAAATGCTTTTAATCGGCCAAAACAATCAAATCAGCTAATCGATGAATTTTTTAAGAATTCACTTGAAAATGACTCCCTAGGCATAAAATTACTTCAAATAAAACTGAATAACTACATTCATCTTTCTGAATATGCTAAAGCAAAGGAGGTAAATGAGATCCTTCGACAAAAATATGTACCCTACATGGATTCAGTAGCATTGGAGGACTTGAATAACACCTACAAAATATGGGACGCCTTAAAAGATGTACCCCCTCAGGAGATCATTAAAAAAATGGATGTAAGCTTGCCTATACAAAAAGACAAAGCAGGACTTTCAACAATTACGACCAATTTCGGGAATGCTACTATGAATTTTGTCTTTGATACGGGTGCAAATTTTTCAGTTATTCAAAGATCTGTGGCACAAGGGTTAGGGATGAAAATAATTCCTGCCAATTTCAATGTTGAAGCGATTACGGGGTTAGAAGTAAAAAGTGACCTGGCAGTTGCTGAAAAATTAGAACTAGGTACTATCACTTTAAAAAATATAGTTTTTCTGGTCTTCGATGATGCAGCACTTTCATTCCCTTCCATTGATTATGAAATTAAGGGGATAATTGGGTTTCCTGTAATTCGCGCTTTAGAAGAAATCCAAATAAAAATGAATGGACAACTAATTGTCCCAAAAAGCCCTACACAATATAATTTAAACAATTTTGCTTTAAATGAGTATGTGCCAATTGTAAAGACAATATACAAAGGGGATGAGCTACGTTTTAGTTTCGATACAGGTGCACAACAAACAGCTTTGTTTTCTTCATTTTTTAAGAAATATAATCAAGAGATTAAATCAAAATATAAAAAAGTAACTCTGAAAACTGGAGGTGCTGGAGGACATTCTCAAATGAAGGGTTATGTTATCAACAACTTTAAGCTAAGCATAGGTGATTCCCAAGCAACCTTGGACAGTGTGCAGTTATATCCTGATAAAATTGGAAATGTAGATAGAATGGACGGTAATCTGGGACAAGATTTTATTCAACAGTTCGACACAATGGTCATCAGTTTTAAATATACATCACTGCTATTTCGTTAAAACTCCATATCTACTTAACCCACGAATATTAAAATAACATAGCAATGAATCATCTATGAAACAGTAACGTTTCATAAGAGAAATCCATAATAGCATTGTTGGAAAGAGGTCAATAGTATAAGTAGGTTAAAATCAATAAAGTAGACACGATGAAACGATTTTTTAAGGAGTTATTTGAATATAATCACCATTTTAACCAAATGTTATCAGACATTTTTATAGAGAACCCTGACAAGACATCGCAAAAGGCGGTGAATTTATTTAATCATATTTTGAATGCCCATCAAATTTGGAACAACAGAATTCATCATGAACAGGCTTCATTTGGTGTTTGGGAACTGCACGATAACCAAGACATAAAGAACATTGATAGAATAAATTACGAGCAATCATTGCGAATTCTTGAAAAATTTGTCTTGGACGACTCTATTGGGTATTCAAACACGAAAGGACACACCTTTAACAATAGAATCCAGGACATCTATTTCCATATTATTAACCATTCTACATATCACAGAGGGCAAATTACAACAGAGTTTAGGCTAAAAGGGCTTGATCCTTTAAACACTGACTACATATTTTATAAGCGCCAGTAAAATACCCTCATAAAAAACACCTAGGAATATCCCAAAAAGTGTCAAACATCCACCCCTCACCTACATTTTGTGGGGGTGGATACTTGAAACAGAGTAATCTCTCAGAGTTGGGTTATTTGTATGAAACCAGGACAAATACGCATTTTTTTGCTTGTCTATAATATTACTTTTCGAATCGCTGGGGTTAACAAAGTTGTACGACTTATCTACCACATTAACAATGAATTACCCTAAAATAAAAACGGGACAAAAATGGATTTTTCCACCTTGTCCCGTCAAGTGACCCCTCAGGGATTCAAACCCCGAACCGCTGGAGCCGAAATCCAGTGCTCTATTCAGTTGAGCTAAGGGGCCTAGTATATTATTAAGCTATTTTATCAGCTCAATTTTGCCTTTACGATTTTAGATATGGTTTTACCATCAGCACGTCCAGTAAGCGCTTTGTTGGCGGCACTCATTACTTTACCCATATCTTTCATTCCACTAGCACCTAGCTGTAAAATAACATTTTCAACAACAGACTCGATCTCATTTTCGCTCAATTGCTCAGGAAGAAATTTCGAGATAATCTCCGCTTGAGCAAGCTCAGGAGCAGCGAGATCTTCCCGTCCTTGTTCCTTATATATCGCTGCACTATCCTTACGCTGCTTAACAAGTTTTTGCAAAAGCTTAAGCTCTTCCTCTTCTGTTAAACCATCTTTAGATGAAGCACTAGTACTTGCAAGAAGTAGTTCTGATTTTACAGCTCTCAAGGATTCAAGAGCTACTGAATCTTTTGCCTTCATTGCAGATTTCATCTCTGCCATTACTTTTTCCTGTAAACTCATAACGATGGTATATAATGTAAAAAATGCTGTGCGAAGATAAATAAATTACCCGAATTCTTAACTAAGATTCGGGTAATTTATAAACTGTATTTAAATCTTAATCTACATTATCGTGTAAAAATGAATTATTGCTTCTAAGTTGAATTTCATCATTGCTATCTGAGCCAACACTCATTCTAGAAGAATGGTCATCAGTCCTTCTAGAGTCTATATCAATCCCCATTCGCTTATAAGCAGGCTGTTTCTCTATCTCCTCAACCCAGTGACTGTTTTTATTAAATTTATAATTAAAATCTTTTAGTTTTCTACGACGCTCATCAGCTCTACTTCTTAGACTTTCTTCAATAGAACTATTCATCGGATCAATCTCCTCAGATTCCAGTTCCTCAGTTGGTTGTTGCTCGATAACTTTCTTTTCAAACTGGAGCTCTTTCTCAATTGTAGGCTCCTGTTTTTGAACGGATGGTTTCGCATTGTTTAGTCGGTCCTCAACCTCCATGTAATCATCAAGGCTATATCGTTTTGTGCCATCCTGAGACACCTCAGTAACCGGAACTACTTCAACAGCATCCTTAACCTCGTAATGGGAAACATTATCCTCCATATCAAAGGTTACTGTTTTACTTTTCTCTTCCTCTTGAGAATGATCATCAAGAGGCATATCGAAAGCCAGGGTTGTTTGCTGTTGTGTAACAGGCTTGACAATTTCTGGTTCAGAAACCTCTATTTCACGAATCTTAGGTGTGGTATCGATGATAATAAAGTCTTCCTCATTTTCTATACTAACCTCCTCATAGATCACATTCATATTCTTGATAATCTCAGATGTAGAAATTAGCTCCAAATCATTTTCTTGTTCAAGGGTATGACGCACAACCGGCTCTTCCTCTTTAGGCTCAGGAGCTGGAGCGGGAGGTGTTTCTGGTTCCTGTACACTATTTAAAGTACCCATTGGATTTTTGGAAAACAAATTACGTTCCGCTTTTTGTTCATCTTCTAGGGTATGGATAATTTTTTTAGCTTCTGTATTGACAATCTCATGCTGTTGTTCAGCATTAAAACCAGTTGCAATTACAGTAACGGCAATAGCATCTCCAAGGCTATCGTCCTCACCAACACCCATAATGATGTTGGCATTATGACCAGCCTCATTTTGAATATGATCGTTGATTTCACCGATTTCATCTAGGGTAATTTCATCGGCACCAGAAACGATAAGTAGCAGTACGTTTTGTGCTCCTGAGATTTTATTATCATTTAATAATGGGGAGTCTAATGCTTTCATAATCGCATCGGATGCTCTGTTGGCACCCGAGGCTTGAGAAGATCCCATGATGGCTGTCCCACTGTTAGATAGTACAGTTTTGGCATCTCTAAGGTCAATGTTTTGGGTGTAGTGGTGAGTAATTACCTCTGCTATCCCCTTGGCAGCAGTAGCCAATACCTCATCTGCTTTAGAGAACCCGGCTTTAAAACCAAGGTTACCATAAACCTCTCTTAATTTATTATTGTTTATCATAATGAGCGAGTCCACATGAGCTCTTAATTTCTCAACCCCACGTTGTGCTTGCTCATTACGCATTTTTCCTTCAAATTGAAAAGGAATCGTTACTATACCCACAGTAAGGATGTCCATGTCCTTGGCCAATTTGGCAATTACTGGTGCCGCCCCTGTACCAGTACCACCACCCATACCAGCAGTAATAAAAACCATTTTAGTATTGGAATCTAACATCGATTGTAACTCTTCCAGGCTTTCAATGGCGGCTTTCTCACCAACCTCTGGATTTGCACCAGCCCCTAGTCCTTCTGTCAAAGAGACCCCTAACTGAACCTTATTTGGTACACCAGAATTTTGAAGCGCTTGTGAATCTGTGTTACAAACCACAAAGTCCACACCATTAATTCCTTGTTGAAACATGTAATTAATAGCGTTACTACCGCCGCCTCCAACGCCAATGACCTTAATTACATTACTTTGATTCTTCGGCAAATCGAACGAGATATTCCCTAAGTCTGTTGTTTTGCTACTCATAATAAGTTGTTTTACCCTATTTTGCTATTTTCTACTTAATTCTTTTACAATTTTTTTGACAATGACTTATTCTGCATTATCTAAAAAATCCTTTAACTTCTCTGACCACTTTTCTAGGAACGATTTACGTTCTCGTGGTGGCTCGGTAGGCTTGGGGGGTGATTTCGTATCAATATGTTCTTGGTTGCTCAGATTGTCGTCACTAGGATCATGCTGCTCTTCCTGTTGTGGTTGAAGTGTAGTAGCCCCTGCTTTAATCGTTGCATTTCGCTTTTGTTGCTGGAGTGCATTCATCACCAATCCTACAGCTGTGGCATATACAGGACTCGCAATTTCCGTATCTGAATCTCCTGCTAGATGTTCATTCGGGTACCCTATTCTAGTATCCATCCCCGTGATGTATTCCACTAGTTGCTTTAAATGTTTTAGCTGACTTCCACCACCAGTTAATACAATTCCAGCGATTAATTTTTTCTTCTGATCCTCATGACCATAGTTCTTAATTTCCACATACACTTGTTCGATAATCTCCACTACACGTGCATGAATAATCTTTGACAAGTTTTTAAGTGAGATCTCTTTTGGCTCCCTTCCTCTTAATCCAGGAATCGAAACAATTTCATTCTCTTTATTCTCCCCTGGCCAGGCAGACCCAAATTTTATCTTTAGCAGCTCTGCTTGCTTTTCGATAATAGAACAGCCTTCCTTAATGTCTTCCGTCACAACACCTCCACCAAATGGTATCACTGCGGTATGACGAATAATACCGTCTTTAAAAATTGCCAGGTCTGTTGTTCCCCCGCCTATATCTATTAAAGCAACTCCTGCCTCCTTTTCTTCTTGACTTAAAACAGCGTTTGCTGCGGATAACGGCTCTAAGGTAATACCGGCTAAGTCTAGCCCTGAACTTTTCACACAGCGGCCAATATTTCGGATAGAGGAGATTTGTCCAACCACCACATGGAAATTTGCCTCCAAACGACCCCCGTACATCCCCATAGGCTCTTTGATCTCTGCTTGTCCATCAATTTTATACTCCTGTGGCAAGACGTGAATGATTTCTTCACCAGGCAACATTACTAGTTTATAGACCTGGTTGCAAAGCTTATCAAGATCACCTTCATTGATCACCTCCTCAGAATCTGGTCGCGTGATATAATCGCTGTGCTGCAAAGAGCGGATATGTTGACCAGCTATGCCAACCACACATTCCTTAATCTTTAATCCTGAAACACCTTCTGCCTCCTGCACTGCTTGTTGAATAGACTGAATGGTTTGCGTTATATTATTAACCACCCCTCTATGAACACCCAAACTTTTGGATTTTCCAATACCAAGTATTTCAATCTTACTGTATTCGTTCTCACGACCTATCATCGCCACAATCTTTGTGGTTCCAATATCTAATCCTACCGCGTATTTAGTATTTTCCATATCTTACTTTTTGGTACACACTACCTGATTATCAAAACTGAGATTTACCATTTTATACTTTGCTAGAGTTTTGTCATTTCTACCCTTTTGATAGAAGGCTTTAAAGTTGTTAAACTTTAAATCCAATTTATCTACTCTAGCGATAAAAAGAGTGAAATCTTCCTCTCTAAGCGCTAATTCAAAATGCTGGTCTTTTAAATGAATCCCCGTTATTGTCTTTTTCAAAAAATCATCTTCATGGATATATTTCACCAATTCATACAAAGATGACCATGACTTATCAACATCATCCCCAGTAATTAGTGGAACTCTTGCCGAATGCACTGGTGATAATGGCATCTTTTCTCCATACGAATCCATATAATACCCCTGCTCGCCAATGACCCTTGCAATTGGGGTGCGTTGACGTACTTTGGCTCCAATCTCCCCATTTATAGTCACATACACATCGGCATGTTCTACCATACTATGAGCATTGAGCGATTCTTCTACTTTACTCAAAACTAATTGATCTTTGGTTATCACCGAAGCAGAGTCCCTATTTTGTATCAACAATTTATTAACCGTACTACGGGTAATAAAGTGAGCGTCATCATTTAAAAATTCCACCGAAGTTTTCATCGGCAATACCCTGTTATTATTTCTTATATTTGAGAAAGAAAACAGAAATACAAGTCCGAGAACTGCAAGGGATATTTTTATAAAATCAATATACTTTTTCACTTAACACTTTTTTTATGGAATTAACTTCTTGTCCTATATCTCCTGCGCCTAAAGTGAGGTAAACTTTGGATGTACTTTTATGCAGTACCTCGCAAAGTTGCTCCTTTGCAACCTTATGCTTACAACTGTGGTTGATTAAGTTAAGGAGCCAATCGGAGTCTACGCCCTCTATGGGTTGCTCTCGGGCAGGGTAAATGTCCAGTAAGATTATTTCATCAAAATCGGCTAAGCTCTTGGCGAATTCTTGGGCAAAATCCTTTGTTCTACTATATAAATGTGGTTGAAATACCACAGTAACCTTCTTATCGGGGTGAGCGGATCTCACAGCTTGATGCACCGCCTCTATTTCCGTGGGGTGGTGTGCATAATCATCAATATAAACAAGATCCCTTTCATTGATATGATAGGTAAACCTGCGTTTAATTCCCTTAAAGGTCTCTAAAGCTTTGGCAATGTGACCAAGGGGGGTGCCTAGAGTTGTCGCCATTGCCATTGCTGCCAGTGCGTTTAACAAATTATGCTTACCAGGCTTGTTAAACCTCACCCTTGATAATGTTTCATAGGGTGTTTTAAAATCAAATTGGTAGGTTGAGTCAGTTATCGTTATATTTTGAGCTGAATAGTCAGCCTCATCTTCAAATCCAAATGTCGCTCCCTTTAGCGGTAAGCCATATCGAACAAATAGTTGTCCCCCATCTTTTAATCGCGCTGCAAATTCATTAAAGGCCTTGGTCAGACTTTCCTTATCACCATATATATCCAGATGGTCGGCATCCATAGATGTCACACAGGCTACCGTTGGGGAAAGTTGTAAAAAAGAGCGGTCAAACTCATCGGCTTCGACGACCGTATATTGTGATCCTTCAATGAGAAAATTGCTATTAAAATTCTCAGATATGCCTCCTAAGAACGCCGTTATAGGCGTTTTAGTCTCGTGCAGCAAATGGGCCAAAATAGTACTAGTGGTTGTTTTACCATGAGTACCTGCCACTGCAAAACAGTAAGAATCTTTGGTAATCCTACCCAGTACTGCAGCTCTTTTCTCTATGGTAAAACCATTACTATTGAAATACTCGTACTGCGAATTGTTATTAACGGCAGGGGTATACACTACCAAAGTATGATTCGGATCTTTAAACCCATCCGCAATATATGCCACATTATCCTCAAAACAAACTGTGATGCCGTCCTGTATAAGTTCATCGGTAATTTGACTCGCAACACGATCATAACCAGCAACGTTTTTACCAATGAATTTAAAATAACGCGCTAGTGCAGACATTCCGATGCCTCCAATACCAATAAAGTAGACGTTATGTGTTTGTTTTAAATCCATCGTTATGACTGTGCTGCTTTTCTATTTTTTAATAATTGTTCTAAATGATCTACAATATCTTTAGTTGCGTTGGGCAAGGCTAAAGCTTTAAAATTCTCACCAAGGGAATGTTGCAATTCCTCGCAGCTGAGTACCTTTAAAAATGCATCTTCAAATGCAACATCCAACTGATCCTCCAGCAATAAGATCGCTGCTTTTTTATCCACTACAGCTTTCGCATTTTTTGTCTGATGATCCTCAGCCACATTTGGAGAGGGGATAAAAAATACTGGTTTGCCTACTAAGGCCAATTCAGATACCGAAATAGCCCCAGAGCGAGAAATGATGAAATCACTGCTGACATAAGCTAACTTCATGTCATTTATAAAATCATATACCTTTACAAACTCACCGTGATACTTTTTATATTCTGGATAGTACAACTTTCCACACTGCCATATAACTTGTACGTTGTGTTGTTTGAAAAAGTTTAGCTGCTTTTCTACTAATTGATTAACCCTTCTAGCCCCTAGACTCCCCCCCATGACAAAGAGGGTTTTACGATCGTTGTTTTGACTAAAAAACCCTTCCTCTTCAGTCTTGTAGTTAGTAAGATTCAACAAATCTTGCCGAACTGGGTTCCCTGTAATTACGATTTTCTCCTTTGGAAAATAACGCTCCAATCCATGATAGGCTACAAAGATCTTCTGCACCTTTTTTCCCAGTACTTTATTGGTAATACCAGGAAATGAATTCTGTTCCTGCACCGCACATGGAATTCCTTTTGAGGACGCAACGGTTAATAAAGGACCACTTGCATAACCTCCCGTACCAATTACCATATCTGGTTTAAAGTCCTTTATGATGGATCTAGATACTATCAAACTATGAATTAGTTTAAATGGAAACATTAGGTTTTTAAACGTAAACTTACGCTGCAACCCAGAAATCCATAGGCCCTTAATTTCATATCCTGCTTGAGGAATTTTTTCCATCTCCATCTTATCCTTGGCACCAACAAATAGAAATTTGGCATCAGGGTACCGTACTTCTAGCTCCTTGGCTATAGCAATCGCTGGATAAATATGTCCTCCAGTTCCTCCACCTGATAATATGAATCTATAACTGCTCACTTAGGATGTCTAACGGATTTTGATTATCTATATCTTGTTCTTTTAATTCTAATTCTTCTTGTCTTTTTGAGCTAACGCTCAAAATAATTCCGATGGCCAAACAAGTCATCCATATGGATGTTCCTCCACTACTTATCAAGGGTAGCGTTTGACCCGTAACAGGCAATAGCTCCACCGCCACAGCCATATTTATAAAAGCCTGAAAGACGATGGGCAGCCCAACAGCAATGACCAACAATTTCCCAAAGGTCGAATTGGCCTTATGAGCCACAATAATGATTCTAAAAAGCAATAGGAGATATATGGCTATGATGACAAAACCGCCAATTAAACCATACTCCTCTACAATAATTGCATAAATAAAATCTGAAGAACTCTGAGGTAAGAAATTCTTCATAATACTCTTTCCTGCCCCTACACCGACCACTCCGCCAGTAGCTATGGCAATTTTAGCTCGCTCTATCTGGTAATCCTCTCCAGTATCCTTACCATCAGCAAAATTCTCCACCCGATTTATCCAAGTATCTACCCTATTTGGAAACAATCCTGGGAATGCCTTCGCCGTAAGAACAAACATACTTAAAACTACAATCCCTACTCCCACTACTCCCATTAGATACTTCCATGGATAGCCTCCTAAAAAGCATAGTACAAGTACCATGAAAAATAAGATAGCCGTGGTAGAAAAATTCGCAGGAAGTATCAATGCTAAAAACACAAATACAGGAATCCAAAGCGGCAGGATACTATCTTTAAAACGAATCGTTTGATCTTTAATTTTAGAAAGATATCTAGCCACATGTGTTAACAACACAATACTTGCCAAGGTAGAAGGCTGAAAACTTATTCCAACAAAAGGCACTTGTATCCATCTACTGGCATTCGCCCCACCAATAGTGGTACCTTGAGCCAAGGTATATATCAATAATAAAATTGTGATTGGCATGGCGATGATCGATAATCCCTTGAAATAATTATAAGGAATTTGATGAATCGCATAAATAATCCCAAGACCAAGTAGTAATAAAAAACCATGTTTTAGCAGGTAACCAAATGTCGTCCCACTACCGACCACATAAACAAGATTGGTGCTAGCACTGTACACTGGTAAAAAGGAAAACAAGGCCAAAAGTGCCACTACAGCCCAAATCGCTTTATCTCCCTTGATATTTTTAAAAATCTCCTGCACGTGTTTATACGATTATAATTTTCTTACTTGCTCTTTAAACTGATCCCCTCTATCTTGATAATTCATGAACAGGTCAAACGAAGCACAGGCTGGTGACAATAACACTGTATCACCTGGTTGTGCAACTTCTTTGCTTACTCTAACAGCATCTTCCATAGAGGTAGTCTCCACTATAAATTCAACCACACTACCAAAAGTTTCAATGATCTTAGCATTATCCCACCCTAGACAAACGATGGCTTTGACCTTCTCTCTAACAAGGGGCATAAGGGTTAGATAATCATTTCCCTTATCTTGACCTCCAACGATCCATACTGTAGGAGTATTCATGCTATCTAGGGCATAATAAGTTGCGTTGACATTGGTAGCCTTAGAATCATTTATGTAATGTACATTATGAATTTTTAGCACTTTTTCCAACCGGTGCGCTGCACCTTGAAAATTCTCTAGGCTTTCACGAATAGTTGCCTTTCTAATTTTTAGCAATTGAGCTACTGTTGAAGCGGCCATTGCATTTTTGACATTATGTTTTCCTTCGAGTGCTAAAGTATCTGTTGACATCTGAAAATGGTGTTTATCTATCGTTATTACTATTTTATTATCTTCTAAATATGCGCCTTGTTCAAGCTTCTTTTCTATGGAAAATGGAAGAAGTCGGGCCTGTGTTTTGTTTACTTTTAACCACGTTGTAATCACTGGATCATCACCATCATAGATCAGGTAGTCCGCTGCGGTCTGATTCATAGTGATTCTAAATTTCGAATCGATATAATTATCAAACTTATAATCATAACGATCCAAGTGATCTGGAGTTATATTTGTTATAACAGCAATATGAGGTGCGAACCTCTCGATCCCATCAAGCTGAAAACTGCTAATTTCAAGCACGTAGTAAGCTAAGTCTTTCTGAGCGACCATTTTCGCAAAACTATCTCCAATATTTCCAGCCATTCCTACCTGCAATCCACCAGTTGATAACAAATGATTGGTCAGCATCGTAGTGGTGGTCTTTCCATTACTACCTGTAATCCCGATCAGCATAGCATCCGTATAGCGGGATGCAAACTCAATCTCAGAAATAACTGGCACACCGAGCTCATTGAGCTTTATAATCAGCGGCGAACTATCCGGGATCCCGGGACTCTTTATAACCAAGTCAGCTTTTAAAATAACTGATTCGGTATGCCTTTCATCCTCCCAATTAATTCCAATATCCTCAAGAACGTTTTTATAGTGATCATTGATCTTCCCTTTGTCAGAAAGAAAAATATCAAATCCATGTTTTTTCGCCAATATGGCGCTACCAACCCCGCTCTCACCACCTCCTAATACTACTAACCGCATCTCTATCTGAGTTTTAGGGTGACAATGGTAATAATAGCTAGCAATATGCCCACAATCCAAAATCGAGTCACGATCTTACTCTCGTGGTATCCTTTCTTTTGGTAGTGATGATGAAGAGGTGCCATTAAAAACACACGTCGTCCCTCTCCAAATTTTTTCTTGGTATACTTAAAATAACTTACCTGTAATACCACTGATAAATTCTCTGCTAGGAAAATTCCACACATTATAGGGATTAACCATTCTTTTCGAATAGCGATCGCAATTACGGCGATAATCCCACCTATGGTCAAACTTCCTGTATCCCCCATAAAAACCTGGGCTGGAAAGGCATTATACCATAAAAACCCTACAAGCGCCCCGGCGAAAGCTGCTATAAAAACGGTGATTTCACCTGCCCTAGGGATATACATAATGTTTAAATAATCAGAAAATATGATATTACCAGAGACCCAAGCGAAAATACCTAAGGTAATTACTATAATGGCCGAGGTCCCAGCTGCCAGACCATCAATTCCATCAGTTAGATTAGCGCCGTTTGACACGGCAGTTATGATGAAAATAACCACTGGAATAAACACTAGCCAAGCATAGCTTTTATAATTATCTCCAAGCCACTGAACAAGCATGGCATAATCAAACTCATTATTTTTCACAAAAGGTATCGTTGTCTTGGTGGATTTCTCTTCTTTTCCGTATTCGGTCTTGGTTCCTGTAGAAACTACCTCGGTGGCATTGCTAAGTCTAAGCTCTTCCTTAACAGTTACCTGAGGATGAAAATAAAGGGTGGCTCCCACAATGATTCCAACTCCAATTTGCCCGAGAATTTTAAACTTCCCTTTTAAACCTTCCTTGTCCTTTTTAAATATTTTGATATAATCATCCACAAATCCGATCACACCCATCCAAAGTGTGGTCACGATGAGAATTATAATATAAATATTATCCAGTTTAGAAAACAATAATACAGGGATCAGGGTAGAGAGGATAATTATGATCCCTCCCATGGTAGGTGTGCCAGCTTTTTGAGACTGTCCCTGCAAACCTAACTCCCTTACGCTTTCTCCAATTTGCTGTAATCTTAGATAATTGATGATTCGCTTACCGAAAATGGTGGAGATCAATAGAGACAACAACACCGCAGCAGCAGCCCGAAAGGTCAAGAACTGAAACAGTCCTGCTCCAGGAAAATCATATTCATTTTCTAAAAATTCAAACAAATAATACAACATAGGTTATCCTCTATCCTTTAATTATCACATTATGCATTCCCTTGAGAATGCTGATTCATATTATTTAATAGTTCTGTTACAATCTTCATATCATCAAATTCTTTTCGAACACCATTTATCTCTTGATAGTTCTCATGTCCTTTCCCTGCAATTAATATAATATCTTTCTTTTGTGCTAGTTGACAAGCAGTTCGTATTGCTTGTCTTCTATCCAAAATGGTGAGGGTTTTATTATAAAACTGAGGCTGAACACCCGCCTCCATTTCTTGCAAAATCTTTTCAGGATCTTCTGTTCTAGGATTATCTGAGGTAAAAATGGCTTTATTACTTAATGAGGCCGCTATATTGGCCATTAAAGGTCGCTTGGCGGCATCACGATCACCTCCACAGCCCACTACTGTGATCAAGTTCTCATTACCAGTTCGAATCGTGTTAATGGTTTCTAAGACATTTTTCAAAGCATCAGGTGTGTGGGCGTAATCCACAATAGCCGTAATTTCATTTTGTGAAATAAAATACTCAAACCGTCCACCTACGCTCTCTAGTTCACTTAAATACTGTAGCACTTCCATTTTTTCCAATCCAAGCTCCACTGCTACTGCATAAACTGCCAGTAGATTATAAGCATTGAAATTTCCGATTAACTTAGACCAAACCTCATTGTTGTCAATTTTCAATAGCAAACCATTGAATTGATTTTCAAGTATTTGAGCCTTGTAATCGGCATAATTTTTTAAAGCATAGGTTACTTTTTTTGCTTTGGTATTTTGAAACATGAAAGCCCCATTTTTATCATCCACGTTCACCAGTGCAAAAGCCTTTGGTGAAAGCTCATCGAAGAATCTTTTCTTAACATCCCGATAGGCTGCAAAACTGTGGTGGTAATCTAAGTGGTCATGTGTTAAATTACTAAACACTCCCCCTACAAACTCAAGACCTGCCGTCCGTTGTTGATCAATACCATGAGAACTCACTTCCATAAAGCAGTATTCAACTCCAGCCAAATTCATGGACTTCAAATACCCATTGATGGCCATTGGATCTGGTGTGGTATGAGTGGCAGGGTGCCTGTCCTGGCCAACCATTACCTTAACAGTTGAGAGAAGGCCTGTTTTATATCCTGCTTTTTTAAAGAGCTCGTACAATAAACTAGCAACGGTTGTCTTTCCATTAGTACCAGTGACCCCTATTAGTTTTAGTTTCTTAGAAGGGTTATCATAAAAGTTAGAGGCCATAATAGCCAATGCGTGATGCGCATTCTCAACACTTATATAGGTCACCCCATTAATGAGTTCAGCAGGCATACGTTCACAAATAACAGCAATGGCGCCACTCTCAATAGACTTGGTGATATAATCATGACCATCCACTGTGGTACCTGGAACCGCCACAAAAACATCATCTAGGGAAACCTTCCTAGAATCGAAATGTACCGCATTTATAAGGGTATCGGTATTGCCGTAAACGGCATCGATTTTAACCTTGTACAATATGTCCTTTAATACAATCACGTTAGCTTTAATACTATAGTTTTATTTGACTCTACTTTAACTCCACTCTCTAGAGACTGACTTTGAACAGTCCCCGCGTTAGACCCTTGAATCTTAACTCTAAGTCCTAAGTTTTCTAAAATGGAAACTGCATCCATTCCGCTCATTCCTTTAACATTAGGAACAGTGGTATTGTTTTGCTTAAGCTTGGCGTAGTAGGATTTATAATCTTTTAATAGATCCTCATCAGCATTGTTTAATTCATCAATGGTATCAATCAGTGGTGAATTAATGTATATCTTCTGAGCGATGGCTTTAAATACGGGCCCTGAAACATCCGCTCCGTAATAACCCACTCCTTTATCGGGCTCGTGAATTACTACGATACAGGAATATTTAGGTTCATCCGCTGGAAAGTAACCAGCAAAACTGGAGATGTATTTTAGCTTACTCTTATCAGCATAATTTTTCTGTGCCGTACCTGTCTTCCCGGCCATGGAAAAATTTTCAGAGTACAATCCGTGTCCAGTCCCATGCTTAGATTTAACCACGTTCTCCAGCATGGCCTGCACCTTTTTGAGGGTTTCTTTCGAGCAAATGGAAGGGTTCAAAACCTCCTTATCGAATTTATGAATTACCTTATCCCAATCACGAACTTCTTTAATAAGTCTAGGTTTTAACAACTCTCCGCCATTTGCAACGGCATTGTAAAAAGCCAAGGTTTGAAGTGGGGTCATAGACACCCCATACCCATAAGCCATCCATTGTAGCGTAATACCACTCCAGCGTTCCTTATCATTTGGATGAGGAATATAAGGCGCCCCTTCTCCTTTTATTGCTAGACCTAATTTATCATTAAGTCCCATATTGTAAAGACGGTTGACAAATTTCTCAGGCTGATCGCCGTAGAAATCATCAATAATTTTAACGATCCCGACATTGGAAGAACGCACTAAAACATCCGAAACAGACAGCTCACCATAGCCACCCCATTTTGAATCTCTCACCTTTTTTCCGTAAAAAGATATCACCCCTTTTCCAGTATCAATGACATCGCTGGTATCTACTGCATGATCCTCCAAAGCAGCTATCATTGAGAACAATTTGAAAGTTGATCCAGGCTCATGGGATTCCCCTACAGCGTAGTTTAAACGCTCAAAATATTTTCCATTAGCTGTTCTTCCTAAATTGGAAATAGCTTTAATCTCTCCAGTTTTAACCTCCATAACAACCACGGTTCCGTGCATTGCTTTGTACTTTTCTAACTGTGCTAGTAAAGCATGGTGGGCGATATCCTGAATATTGACATTAATCGTCGAGACCACATCATAACCATCCTTCGGCTCTACTTCGTTATAATCCGTAATAGGCTTCCACTGTCCTTGAGCAATTTTTTGCTTTAAGCGATGCCCTTCCTCTCCTCTTAAAAATTGTCCAAAAGCCCCTTCGAGACCAACACTTGGGCCGTTTTCTCTTTCATATCCTACACTGCGATGTGCAATACCGCCAAGAGGATACTCACGTTGCGTTTCTTGCTCTACTATAAAACCACCTTTATATGGCCCCAAATTAAACATTGGAAATCCCTTGATCCGCATATATTTTGTGTAACCTAAATCACGAGCAATTAGCAAATACCGGTTTTTTTCCACTCTAGCCTCTTTCATCAAATTCTGATAATACGAGGATGGTCTACCTAAAACCTTAGAGAGCGAATCGGACAATGGTTTTATATGTTCTTCAAATACTGCCCTACTAGGGGTAAGGGCATCGAAACGAATGTCGTACTTGGTAACCGAAGTAGCTAGCAGACTCCCATCATCAGAATACAAGTTTCCCCGCTTAGGCTCTATGGTAAAATTCTTTATGGTACGTTTTTGAGAAAGCGCCCTGTATTTATCACCGTCAATGAACTGGATACTAACAAGTTTTACACCAATAGCCAATGCGAGCAGAAACATACAACCTGCCACAAAATACAATCGACTCAATATGGATTTATCCGTTACTGGCATATTTACTTATTATCTCCTACTACTTTAATTTTTTTAGGTGGATTCAATGATGGTTTTAACCCCATAGATTCCACTTTTGAGGTAATATGGGACTCCAATCGCACTTGTTGAACCTGTGTACGTATATCCACAAACTCACTGCGTAGCTCCAGTACTCTGTCATTTAATTTGGCCAGTTCATGAACCTTCTTATCCGCATTGTGCGCACTAGAAATCATGATCACAGCCAAGATGGAAGCGAACAAAATAAACCTCCAGTTCTTTATCGCGTCATCACTGACTAAAAACTTCCCTTTTAATATGTCCAGAATTCCCTTTCTCATTTCATTTATAGTTTTTCAGCAATTCGCAATTTGGCGCTTCTCGCTCTACTATTTACTTCAATTTCTTCTTTAGAAGGTACGATCAATCCCGAAATTTTTTTAAATGGAACCAGCGGGTTCCCGTAAAAATCCTTTTCAACTTCCCCTTCAAACTTTCCACTCCTTATAAAACGCTTTACTAAGCGATCCTCTAAAGAATGGTAACTTATCAAACTCAATCGCCCTCCTTTTTTAACTAATTCTGGTGTCTGCAGAAGAAACTCTCTTAATACAGCTACCTCTTGATTAACCTCTATTCGAATCGCTTGATAAAGTTGGGCTAATATTTTATTCTCCCTATAAGGAGGTAAAAATTTTCGTAAACCATCCTTTAATTCCTCAGTAGTCATTATCGGTTGTTCAGCACGTTTTTCAACTATAGCCGCGGCGATGCTGCCCGCATTTTTTAGTTCGCCGTACAGACCAAAGACACGTTTAAGCTCTCCTTGCTCATATGTATTTACCACATCATATGCGCTCAGAGTGTTTTGCTTGCTCATTCTCATATCGAGGTTCGCATCAAAGCGTGTTGAAAACCCACGCTCAGGAACGTCAAATTGATGCGATGACACGCCGAAGTCCCCTAAGATCCCATCGACTTGCTGCACTCCATAAAATTTCAAAAAACGTTTAATATATCTAAAGTTCTGTGGAATCAGCGCAAAACGCTCATCTTCAAGCGCATTCTGCTTTGCATCCTCATCCTGATCAAAACCAAATAATTTCCCTTTTGACCCCAAACGGTTTAAAATCTCTTTCGAATGACCTCCTCCTCCGAAGGTAACATCTACATAGACGCCGTCCTCCTTAATATTAAGGCCATCGACAGTCTCATGTAGCAACACTGGTTTATGATACTCCATCTCCATCTTCCTGCTCTATTTCAAAACCTCCCATAACTTCTTCTGCTAAATCAGAGAACGAATCCGCACCCTGATCTAAAACATCGTAATAACGCTGCTTATCCCAAATCTCAATACGATCGATCGATTCGGAAAGCACTACTTCCTTTTCGATACCTGCAAAAGCGATCAAGTTCTTTGGCATACTCAATCTTCCACTCGAATCGATCTCAACAACTCGAACTCCAGCGGTAAATTGCCTAATAAAATCATTATTCTTTTTAACGAAACGATTTAACTTAGCTACCTGCTTCATTTCTTTTTCCCAGGCCGCCATGGTATACACCTCAAGGCATTTTTGAAAAATCGAGCGTTTTAACACCAAACCATCACCCAAGACGGGCGCCAGTTTAGCGCGCAGTGAAGATGGCATCATGATGCGCCCCTTGCTATCTGCCTTACACTCATATTCTTCCGAAAATTGGATCAAGTCAACCTCCTTTAAATGTTTACTTTTCAAATATAGAGAAATATTTACCACTAATAATCACTTTTTACCACTTTTTACCACTTTGTTGATAAATTCTTTAGTTTCTATGGGAGCTCCAGTAAAATTGGAGTATTCAAAATTGTTAATAACTGACTTAAAAGGAGATAAGACATTTAATGTGTAGTGTTTCACATTTAATTCACAGCATGCCCTGAGAAATGTTACAAAATATATCCTAATTCGCTATATTTGTTTCCGAAGAAATGTAACAACCCCTTAATGGTACACGATTTAAAGAAGGAAGGTAAATTTACTTACTTAGAAGTGGGAGAAGGCACACCTATGATTGTACTACATGGACTAATGGGTGGACTCAGTAATTTTGATGATGTAGCTGCTTATTTTTCCGCTAATGGTTACAAAGTATTAATCCCCGAACTTCCAATATATACTATGCCGTTGCTAAAGACCAATGTAAAGAGTTTTGCAGTAAACCTTGATAAGTTTATAGCGCACAAAGGATTTGAAGAAGTCATTTTGTTAGGAAATTCTCTTGGAGGACACATTGGACTCTTACACACAAAGCTATTTCCTAATAAAATAAAGGCGCTAGTGATCACTGGCAGTTCTGGATTATATGAAAGCGCCATGGGTGATGGTTATCCTAAGCGAGGTGATTATGAGTTTATGAAAAAAAAGGCCGAAGAAGTATTTTATGATCCAAAGGTAGCCACCAAAGAAATTGTAGATGAAGTGTATGCCACTGTCAACGATCGAAGCAAACTAATCAAAACCCTTGCAATTGCCAAAAGCGCTATACGGCACAATATGTCAAAAGACCTTCCACATATGCACACCCCTACTTGTATTATCTGGGGTGAGAATGACAACGTAACGCCACCAGATGTAGCCATGGAGTTTCATGAACTTTTACCTGATTCGGATCTTTACTGGATCAAAAAGTGTGGCCACGCTCCGATGATGGAACACCCTAAAGAATTTAATGCAATCTTACATAAATGGCTTAAAGAACGTAATTTCTAAATCCGCAGCATGCAGATTAAATCAGCAACCTTTGTTATTAGCAATACCGATGTAGGCAAGTGCCCTAATGAGCCCTTGCCAGAATACGCTTTTATAGGGCGCTCAAATGTAGGAAAGTCCTCCCTTATCAATATGCTAACAGAGCGAAAAAGTCTTGCTAAAACCTCTGGAAAACCTGGAAAAACACAGCTGATTAATCATTTTAAAATCAATGGAAATTGGTTTTTGGTAGATTTACCAGGATACGGTTATGCGAAGGTTTCCAAGACAACTAAAGGTAAATTTCAAAAATTTATAACCTCCTATTTTTCACAGCGCAAACAGTTGGTCTCTGCTTTTATTCTGATTGATATAAGGCACAGCCCTCAAACTATTGACATGGAGTTCATGCAGTGGCTTGGAGAAAATCAGATCCCTTTTTCTATAGTTTTCACTAAAGCGGACAAATTAAAACCGAAGGCCATTGAGCGCAATGTTCAGACCTATCTTCAAACAATGCTTGATGATATGTGGGAAGAAGCTCCTAATTATTTTATCACTTCCTCCTCCAATAGGACTGGAAGAGAGGAATTGCTAGATTACATCGATCAGATCAACAAGCAAATTCAATAACAATAAATCAACCATGACCTACTTTTCTCTGGTCAACTCAAGTTTTTCTGCAAAATAATCACAAAAATCCTTCATTGTTGCCGTCATCTTTTCATCCTGGGTAGCCTTGTAAAAGGTATCACTAAGAGAAACCAAGGTTTGATGCATAAACTTTTTCATCTCATCCATTGGCATGTCCTTTGTCCATAAATCAATCTTAAGGGTCTCCTGCTGCTCACTGTTCCATACAGAAAGTAAAATAGCTTTGGCTGCTTCATTTTCTACACCGCCATCTTTGGCGGTCCAGCTCAGCTTCTCTGGCACCTTATTCTCATCCAATTCAACATTTAAATTTATTTCTGATTTGTGTACTACAGCCATTACTTCTTTGGTTTGTATTGTGATTTTTTAAATAATGATGCTGCTGGTTCCTCTAGCAGCTCGTGCAAAGATACTTCATTATTTTTCATATAGGCATCAACGATCCTCCATCCAATAAATTGTCCAATTCGACCAGGAGATTCATTATCCAATTCAAGGTAAAACTTGGAAAAGGGCGCTGGCTCAATAAAGCGATCATCTAATTTAGAATCCGTAGAAAACAGCAGTTCATTTGAAATAAAATATCTCCAGATATATTCTTCATTGGCTAAGGACCACCCCCACTGATCCTCACTGTACCCTATAACTAAAGGTTGATCCACCTTTGGTAAGAAGGTAGACATGAGGTAGTACAATTTACCATAATACACTATTTTACTTAAAAAATCTCTCTCAGAGGTTGCTCTTAGGACGCTTCTAGAAATGGCTTTTGCCATATCTACCACTACACGCTCTTTTTCAAAATTCGTCCTAATAAATTGCTGTATACCTTTATAAAATTCATGATCTTTCCCAAGATAATTATCCAAACCTACTAGCATTAAGGTGTCTGCATAAATAATTCGGTTTCTATAATCCACATCAGAATTCACAGTGACAATTCTTGGAGGCGTAAATTCTGGAAAGTAATATTTAACATGTTGAAATAGTTGATGAATCCCAAGGGTGTCCTGCTTAAAATCACTGAACTTTTGGTCAATTTCTTGAGCCATCACCTGATGTAAACTATCCTGCATTCTATCGATCCAAACACTATCAGAGAACTGTTTTGGAAACAAATACGGATAGCGCTTTTTTAATTTTGGCAAATCCTCTGGAATGGCACTTGCAAACTTTTCATCAAAGCGATCGATGTGCACGTTGACAGCTACGCTCGCGATCTCGGCTTCTACTTTATTATCGGAAGCGCAACTCATTATAAGGATCGCAATAAAAAGCCCTAAAATTTTACACATAGGCAGTATTTTCAAAACTTTCTGCATTTTGTTTTTCAATATTTTAAGATACATCTACTTTTGTAATTAGTACTTTCGACTTTAAATATAGGAACATACTATAAACCCAGATATTTAAAATAACCAAAAGGACAAATTTAAAATATTAACTTCTAATAGACTCAAAAAAAGACCATGCAAACAGAAGCTGTTATCAACCATATTGTCAATTGGATCAAATCCTATGCTGAAAACGCCAAAATAGGTGGATTTGTTATAGGCATCTCTGGAGGAATTGATTCCGCAGTCACCTCTACCCTATGTGCACAAACGGGATTAAAGCTCCTGTGTCTTGAAATGCCGATTCATCAACACCCCACTCAGGTGACCTTGGCTCAAAAGCACATCACATGGCTTAAAGAAAACCATCCGAATGTCTCCAGCTTAACCACAAATCTCACTCCTGTATTTGATCAATTAGTAGCGGCAGTGCCCAAAGTAGACGATCAACCGCAACGGATGATGGCCCTAGCCAATACCAGAGCGCGTCTACGGATGACAACACTGTATTATTTTGCAGCCATACACCATTATCTGGTAGCGGGAACTGGGAACAAAATTGAGGATTTCGGTGTTGGATTCTACACCAAGTATGGGGATGGCGGCGTTGATATAAGCCCTATAGCTGACTTAACCAAATCAGAAGTCTACGCCTTAGCCCACACCATGGGAATAGACCAAGAAATTCAAAATGCTGCACCAACAGATGGTTTATGGGGCGATGAACGAAACGATGAAGACCAAATTGGGGCGAGTTACCCAGAACTAGAATGGGCCATGAGCATGAGCGAACAAGGAAAAAAGGCTACAGATTTTATAGACCGTGAACAGGAAGTTTTTGAAATATATACCAAATTAAATAGGGCAAATCAGCATAAAATGGTCCCTATACCGGTATGCAAAATACCGCATGAATTAAGGTAAAACTTTACATTCCATCATGGAATTTCAGTAGTTTTTTGTTGAAAAATTTAAATTCATTATCTTTACTTATTACTATTACGACAAACTCCCCCAAGCCGTAAAGAAGATGTTCTATACACCCTCTTAACATGGCTTATCGAAACTTAACTTTAAAACGGTCAAATGTATGATTAAAGTTCTAGTGGCTGATAACCATCCTATAGTTAGGATAGGCCTAAAAAATGTACTTCAAGATAATGAAGTAATTGAGATTATTGGAAATGTGAGTACCACCTCTGAATTATTTGGATTCTTAGTGGGTAAGCAACCAGATGTCATTATTCTTGAAATGGATATACCAGAGGTTAATGGTATAACCGCTCTACGGAGGATTAAAAGAGATTTTCCTGATATTAAAATTGTGATTTTCAGTTCCCAACCTGAAGAAGTGTATGCCTTGAGCACCATTAAAGCTGGCGCGTCGGGATATATTTCGAAAACGGCAAGTTTAGACACCGTCACCACAGCTATTTTAAAAGTAGCACAAGGTGGCATGTTTATTACGAACGAACTTGCACAACGCATTGCTTTTGATGAGAGCTCTAATAAGCCTAGGAAGTTTTTCAGAAAACTATCTTCTAGAGAAATCGAAGTTCTTAAACTGCTTGCTCGTGGACGCAGAAACAAACAAGTAGCGGAGGAATTAGGACTCAATGAAAAAACAGTTAGTACCTATAAAGCAAGGTTGATGAAAAAGCTCAATGTGGATAACATGGTTGATATGCTTCAACAAGCCAAAGCGCTTGAATTGTATTGATGATCACGAAATAGTGCTTTTTAAGAAGCGAGGTTTAGAAATCCAATAAGTTTTGTTTTAAAAGTAATTGGCTGTTTTAAAAAATTTGTATTTTTTTAACATAGACCAGTCATCTAAAAAAGACCTCGGGGCGTATATACTTTAAAACATACCGCTCCAAGCGTCTATATATATTCAAATAAGCCCTTTCTAAAAATGAAAGGGCTATTTTTTTGATATGGTCTTATGAAAAAAAACCTTCGATGAACTTCTTAAAAATTAATACGATTAGTAACTCAAAGTATGCTCCACTTCCAATCCTGTTATATCAATGGTGGCACTATGGAGAACATTATTGTCAATAACAAAAAAACACATGTTCATTGTAATTTCTAATTGAATCCCCTTGTTGAACAATTCCAGCTTCGTTTAAAGGAATATTAATAACTAAGAATCCATTAGCATTAGTTTGTGTCATCGAAGGATAAGCTACACTGCCATCGACCATATAACGCGTCTCTATGTTTTCTTTGTGTTCCTGGCTCCATAGTGAACTTTCTCCAAACCAATACACTTCCATATCTGGAACCACAGCTCCTTCACGTTCAACCTTTAAAGTTAACTTAGAAGTATCCCAGTAATCCGTTCCTGAAGGTTCACTTAAGACCATGGATATTTTATAGGTAGAATCTGCCTGCTGGATTGTTGCGTTGTGATCTGACAGCGGCCCTGAAGCAGTAGAGGTAACACTGTAATAATCATCTGAAAAAAGATACTTTCTCAAGGCGACAAAGTAGAACGTTTTACCGGTGTATTCTCCAACATCTATAGCAACAGGATCTACTACTGTAATATCCTCAGGCACCTCAACCGAAGTAAGGGGTTCAAAGCTCTCATAGGATTCATAAGGAAGTTCACTAAGGAAAATTTTAGTGTCACTTTTTCGCTCCAATCCTACACCAATGGGATACACATGCAACATGATAGCAATCAGACTTTTAATAGCAGGAAAGGACTAATCAGCTCTCAAGAAAAATTTCAACTCAGTATATGGTGTTGTATGTATTAAACACTACTTTTGCGCCTTAAATTTTTAAACCCATGCAAAAAGTTCTAAACGTTTTTGATTTAAATCAAAAAATGAATTTCAGAACGGAAATTTTAGCCGGATTAACGGTCGCTATGACCATGATCCCAGAATCACTGTCTTTTGCTATTTTAGCAGGGCTATCACCACTTACTGGTCTATACGCTTCCTTTTTAATGGGACTTGTTACAGCAATCTTTGGAGGTAGACCTGCAATGGTATCCGGAGGAGCGGGTGCTACTGTAGTTGTATTAATGGCTTTAGCCGCCTCACATGGTGTGGAATACTTATTTGCAGCAGTCGTTTTAGCTGGGATATTTCAAGTACTTGTTGGGCTTTTTAAATTAGGGAAATTTGTAAGGCTCATCCCTCAGCCTGTCATGTATGGATTCTTAAACGGTTTAGCCGTCATTATATTTATGTCTCAAATAGCTCAGTTTAAATTACTTGAAAACGGCATAGAACATTGGATGCAAGGAACTCAACTGTACATCATGATAGGCTTAACCTTGTTAACGATTGCCATTGTTTTAATACTGCCCAAATTCACAAAAACAATACCCGCATCTTTAGTAGCGATTTTAGTGGTTTTTGGGATAGTGTACTTTTTAAATGTAGATACCAAAAAGGTAATTGATATCGCTTCAGTACAAGGAACTTTTCCACCGTTTAATATACCCCAGGTACCCTTTAGTCTTGAAACGCTAAAAGTAATTTTCCCCTATGCCTTAGTAATGGCTGGAGTAGGGCTAATAGAATCACTTCTTACCCTTAATATGGTTGATGAAATCACCAATACCAAAGGCTCCTCCAACAGAGAAGCTACGGCACAAGGTTTAGCCAATATCACCAATGGCTTTTTCTCAGGTATGGGTGGATGTGCGATGGTAGCACAAACACTTGTCAACGTTGGGGCAGGTGCTAGAACAAGAATATCAGCAATTATAGGCGCATTAACTATCTTATTTATCATACTCATCGGAGGACCTGTTATTGAACAAATTCCCATGGCAGCACTTGTAGGTGTTATGATGATGGTCGCTGTAGGAACTTTCGAGTGGTCTAGTTTTAGGATTATAAATAAAATGCCTCGACACGATATTTTAATCGGTATGCTAGTGGCGGTAATTACTGTAGTATTACACAACCTCGCCTTGGCAGTGCTAATTGGTGTAGTGCTTTCTGCTTTGGTTTTTGCCTGGGAGAGTGCCAAACGAATCAGGGCCAGGAAGCACACCGATGCGCAAGGCATCAAACATTATGAGATTTTCGGACCGCTATTTTTTGGATCTACCACCGTATTTATGGAGAAATTCGATGTACTTAACGATCCAGAAGAAGTCGTTATAGATTTTAAAGAGAGTAAGGTCGTGGATATGTCTGCCATTAATGCGTTAAACAAACTCACAGAAAAATATAAAAAAGAAGGGAAGACTATTCACCTGCGTCACCTGAGCTCAGATTGTCGACAGTTAATTAAAAATGCAGAATCAGTTATTGATGTCAATATCATTGAAGATCCAACCTATAAAGTAATGCCCCGATAACGTAAGGGTGGATTTCTAAAGGATCATTTAATTTAAAAAAATCGTTTATTTTTTTTTAATTAGTAAGATTCTTAATATAAGGGAGTTATAAATTTTATGGGAACAAAATTGAAAATAAATTGAAAATAATTACTTTTTCGAAATCCAAATCTAAAATTCCTGCGTATATAAAGTAATCATTACATAGTAGTAGGTATTAGTTTAGGGAAAAAGCCTCTCGTTTTTATATCGAGAGGCTTTTTATTTAGAGTCAATTGATTTTATTTAAGGCGGTTTTGCCTTAGCAAACTACCACTAATCTTCATGCAAATCTCCGTTTTATTTATTTGTTGCACAGCTTGCTAGGTTTCTTAAGGGGTGGGCTTAACGAAAGTTTCACTTGCCGTTTCTTTTCCAGTATTTACGTCAAAATTTTTAACGGTAGCGCTGGTTTGTTTATCATCGGCTGAGGTAAGCGACACAGGAATTGCTCTTTCCTTTTGATTATAATATGCCGCTTCGACTGATTCATTGTGATGCCCGCCGAGAATTGGAGCGATAACAAGTCCAATTAAACAGGTTAATTTGATCAAAATATTCATAGAAGGGCCAGAGGTATCCTTAAAAGGGTCACCAACAGTATCACCTGTAACAGCGGCTTTATGCGCCTCGGAACCTTTATATGTCATCTCACCATTTATTTCAACACCAGCCTCAAAAGATTTTTTGGCATTATCCCATGCGCCCCCAGCATTGTTTTGAAAGATAGCCCACATAACACCTGATACACATACACCAGCCATATAACCACCGAGTGGTTCAGCTCCTAAAAGCAATCCAATCACAATGGGTGTAATGATAGTTAACAATCCAGGTAAAAGCATTTCCTTTAATGCAGCTTTGGTGGATATTTCTACACATTTTCCATATTGTGGTGTTCCTGTCCCTTCTAATATTCCTGGGATATCTCTAAATTGTCTACGGACCTCTTGAACCATTTCCATAGCTGCTTTACCAACGGACTTCATGGCTAAAGCAGAAAAAACGACTGGAATCATCGCTCCTACAAAAAGCGTTGCTAATACATCCGCTTTAAAGATATTAATCCCATCGATCCCAGTAAAGGTCACATAGGCTGCAAATAACGCTAAAGCAGTTAATGCAGCAGAAGCGATCGCAAATCCTTTCCCTACGGCTGCAGTGGTATTCCCGACAGAATCCAAGATATCAGTACGCTCGCGCACCTGAGGATCCAATTCACTCATCTCAGCCACACCCCCAGCATTATCAGCAATCGGACCGAAGGCATCAATAGCCAATTGCATCGCTGTGGTTGCCATCATCGCGGAGGCTGCCAATGCGACGCCATAGAATCCAGCAAGTTGATAAGATCCATAAATGGCCACCGCAAACAGGAGTACCGACCAAAAGGTGGATTTCATTCCAACGGCTAAGCCAGCAATTATATTAGTGGCCGCCCCAGTGGAACTGTTCTGTACAATATCCAATACTGGTTTCTTTCCTAAACTTGTATAATAAGCCGTTACGTACGATATGAATGCTCCTACGGCAAGTCCAATACATGCTGCCCAGAACACATTAACAGAAGGAACTGCTACTGCTTCACTTCTACCAAATAAATTCATATACATCACCTCTGGAAGCATGTATTGAATTAGGAAGTAACTAGCCAGCAAGGTAATTCCAATGGCAACCCAATTCCCTGTGTCCAACGCTCTTTGAACCTGTGGTTCACGTGCATCATTACTAGATATACGAACCAAGAAAGTTCCTATAACGGAGGCTAAAATGCCCACTCCTGCAATCATTAAAGGAAGTAATATGGGACCCATATTATTAAAAGAATCGACAAAGGGTGTGTCCACGCTCATATCTCTAATAATATAATTTCCAAGAACCATCGCTGCCAGTACCGTAGCTACGTAAGAGCCAAATAAATCAGCACCCATACCAGCAACGTCTCCTACATTATCCCCTACATTATCCGCAATAGTGGCAGGATTTCTTGGATCATCCTCCGGAATTCCAGCCTCTACTTTTCCTACTAAATCAGCACCTACATCCGCTGCCTTGGTGTAGATTCCTCCACCAACTCTTGCAAACAATGCAATGGATTCAGCTCCTAAAGAAAATCCAGCAAGGGCCTCTAGAACAATGGTCATATCGTTGTAGAAATCCGCACTAGATCCGATAAATTGTCCTATAAAAAATAAGAACAACAAACTGAGCCCTAGTACAGCCAGACCGGCAACACCTAGGCCCATGACCGTTCCTCCAGAAAAAGATACTTTTAAAGCTTGAGGGAGACTCGTTTTGGCTGCTTCTGAAGTTCTAGTATTGGCCTCTGTTGCAATGCGCATCCCAATGTTTCCTGCTAAAGCAGAAAAGAAGGCACCGAAAATAAAGGCGGGTACAATCATCCAACTAGTGGTAGGGACAAGTAATGATATCCCAAACAATGCCACTGAAGCAATAATTACGAAAATAAACAGCAATCGATACTCAGCATTCAAAAAAGCGAGTGCTCCTTCTTTAATGCTCTTTGAGATGGATTGCATCTTGTCGCTTCCAGCTGGTTGCTTTTTAACCCATCCAGCTTTAACGACCATAAAAATAAGGCCGATAACGGCCATGATAATAGGCAGATAAATAATATTGGTTTCCATAAATAAATGTTAGTTAATACAATTATTGTTAAATGTACTAAAACCAATAGAAATAAAAAACAGCAACCTTTTGAGTTGCTGTTTTAAATATTGTGATCATTTTATTCCCTTAGTCGATGCAAACTTCATCGCGAGGAACATCACTATCCTGGAATCGGTTCACACATAAAGCGACAATTTCTTTCGCCTCTTGGTGGTCACCCCATCCTCCAATAGATACTTTTTTCTTTTCTAAATCCTTATAAACTTGGAAAAAATGCTCGATTTCTTTTATTAAATGAGGATTGAGTTCAGATAAGTCGCCAACGCGGTTCCAAACTGGATCAGAGACAGGCACACAAATGATTTTTTCATCTGGACCTTTTTCATCTTCCATGTGGAAAACCCCGATTGGTTTTACCTCCATAACACATCCTGGGAAGGTAGGTTCTGTAACTAGAACCAATACATCTAATGCATCACCATCTAAGGCCAAGGTTTCTGGTACAAATCCGTAATCGGCTGGATACATCATAGAAGAAAAGATCATTCGATCATATCGGACTTTCTTTAATTTAAAATCATACTCATATTTATTTCTACTTCCTTTAGGAATCTCGATTAATACGTCGAATGAAGAAATCTGATCTGCGCTCATTTATTTATTTATTTAGAGCCCTGTCTGTACATATAATGTCTTGACAAAAGCCGTTATAACTCATATTTATTGGGGTGCAAAAGTAGTGAAAAGCTTCTTTATTAGCAATGTAAAGTGCATAATTTGTAACAAATTTAAGACAGAAAAAAACCTAGAAAGAAAATTGTAAATTCCCTGTGACTGAAAAGTTTCGAGCATCTGGTAAATCTAGGTAATTCCCCCTAAAGTTAAAGTCAATTCTCAGTAGTTTAAAAATATTGCCAACCCCAAAAGAATACTCATAATACACCTGATTGGAGGGAGCTATGAGCAAATTCCCAGAAGGTGAATTCAGTAAAATATTCTCCTCTGAGATATCTCCCCAAACGCCACGAACACCCACAATTTCCCGAAGATTCAGCTTCTTCAATAGCGGTATCCTTGAAAATAGCTTACCATTAAAGTTGTGCTCAAGCTGTCCCGATACATAGGTATCAGTTACAAATTCATAGAAGTTGAGATTGGGAAATGTATTATAAATCGAAAAATAAGTCTGGTTCCCTGGAATGGGACTCAACAGACTCAACGGAACTTCACTAAAGGTTTTCCCAGCTTCAATGGTAGTTATACTTCGTCCCAAACCTCCTACATGAAATGGTTGACGGTAGTAAAATTGCAGCTTACGGTAGTTAAAGTCACTTTCTAAAAATCCTTCAAATCCTGCGGTATATAAAAGATGAATACGCGCATAGTCATTACTAACCACGCCTCTATCGACTCCATAACCTATGGTTTTTTTACCAGGGGTGTATTCAATCTCAGCCTTGATATCAAATTGCTTGACTTGACTCGCTACACCAGTAGGCTCATCCATATCCACATAATCCAAATTAAACTCATCAGGAAGCGCAGACTTCAGCGTCCTATAAGTTAGTCCTGTTCGCAAGGTAAGATTTTTAATAGGCTCATACCCTACGCTAAATGTTGTTAAGTTGATATCCGTGAGGGTGTGGTTACTCCCAGAGGTAAAAATGGCCGAAGAAGCAAAACTTCGTCCAAGGACATCGTTGGTAGCGGTTAAACTAACACCTAACTGCTCAATATCCCTACGTGTCCCTGCTGAAACAATAAGACGGTTTTTACGATCTAGCAACCATTTGGCAGAGAAACCATATTTGAATTTTTTATCCTTGAAACCATAGGCGGTATATCCTTCTATACGCCAAGGATCATTGGGCCCAAAATAAGTTCTACCCCCTGCTCGCAATCGCATCCCTTCCGCATCGTTAAAGCCAAAGGTTGAATAGATCGGACCATAATCTAAGTTAAGATCACTCAACTCCACATAACCTGATACCAAAATAGTAGCAAGATCGTATAGCCTTTTGAATTTAGGAACGGTCTTTAGGGTATCCAACATTTTATAAACCCCCTTTTCATCATTATTAAGCGCCTCTAATCGGTTCTGTTGCCAAAATACACTATCCCTGTTATATACTAATTCATTGTAAGGATCCACACGTTTTATATAAAAGCTTTTTGGCTTTTCTTCATCAAACTTATAGTGATCATAAATGGTGGTTCGTTTTCCATAAACCCCCTTGGAAGATTCTTTTTGACGAAGACTAAAATCACTCATCAAATAATCCCGTTTTAATAAAAACACTGTATCATTCAATACATCGAACTCCTGCTCAATATACAGTTCCTTCACCCAGTTTAAATTGGCGCTCTTGGAGGCTTGCATATTGATTCTTTTAATGGCAAAGGTGGTATCATTCACCCAGAAATTACCTTTAAAAGTTAATTCATTTGATCTCCTTGGATAGTAGATGATGTTGTAACACCACTTGTTACCAATATAAGCACTGTCAGATAAGACGTAGTTATACACATCCACTCCTGTACGAGAAAGCGGGCTGACAAAGCTCTTGTTAAAGAGTCGGATATAATTGTCATAAATGTTGTAGTCTGCATAGAGGTCTTTCACATACATGACAATACTTTGATTGTTACTAAATCCAGAATTCTTGTTTCCTAGCAATTTTTCAATTTGCTCATTTAGGTTGTTATCCCCGTAAACCTCCGAGTAGGATTCGTTGATAAAAATAGGCAGGTAGGTCTTACCAGTAATACGCGAGGTATCTACTTGGTCAAAAATAAACTCCATGCCTTTGAAGATCTTTTTATTGATAAAACTACTGTCAATGGTATTGAAGTCAAATTCAATTTTCTCGTACTTGTCATACTTGTACTGATCGAAGAGGTGTATACCGTTTTGACGTTTCTTTTCCCAAATTTTGCGAAGTATGGCAACAGCAGGATTTCCTTTCTTAGGTTGTTTTCCAACATAGACAACTACCTCATCCAACACCTCCCCTTCACTTAGTACAACTTTTAAATCATAGCTCACTTTCTTTTCAAGCTCGATATCCTGAGAAGTATATCCCAGCATGGAAATACTCAATATAGGATAGGTGGTATCGGATTCTAAGTAAAAACGGCCATCTTCATTGGTAATAGTCCCTTCAGTAGTATTTGGGAACATCACATTGGCATATGGAATGGCTTCACCTTGATCATCGACAACCACTCCACTGACCTTAGTTTGCGCAGCCAAGGCCACGGAAAACATCATTGCTATTAATCCTAATATACTTCTCATAAACAAAAAACTTCACTGAACTTATATAAAGCCAGTGAAGTTAATTAACGTAATAAAATCATTATTTGTATAATACTTTTTTTACAGCTTTGATCACGTCATTGTGATTTGGTAACCATTCTTTAAATAATACAGGAGAATATGGTGCAGGCGTATCAGCGGTATTTATCTTCACAATTGGTGCATCGAGAAAATCAAATGCCTGTGATTGAACTTGATACGTAATCTCCGTAGCAACGTTTCCAAAAGGCCATGCTTCCTCTAATATTACTAATCTATTGGTTTTCTTTACAGATTTTAATATGGTATCATGATCCATCGGACGGACTGTTCGAAGATCGATAATCTCACAACTAATCCCTTCTTTTTCTAATTCCTCGGCAGCAGCGTAGGCTTCCTTGATAATTTTTCCAAAAGAAACAATGGTTACATCCTGACCTTCTCTTTTAACTTCAGCAACTCCGATTGGAATAGTATACTCTCCTTCAGGCACTTCTCCTTTATCGCCATACATTTGCTCAGATTCCATAAAGATCACTGGATCGGGATCTTGGATTGCGGATTTCAACAATCCTTTTGCATCATATGGATTTGAAGGAACAATAACCTTTAATCCAGGGGTATTTGCATACCAGTTCTCAAAAGCTTGAGAGTGTGTTGCAGCTAATTGACCAGCAGAAGCAGTAGGCCCTCTAAAAACGATAGGGCAATTAAATTGACCACCAGACATTTGACGGATTTTTGCCGCATTGTTAATGATCTGGTCAATCCCTACCAAGGCAAAGTTAAAAGTCATAAACTCTACAATAGGTTTGTTACCATTCATAGCAGAACCAACAGCGATCCCAGCAAAACCAAGCTCAGAGATAGGGGTATCGATTACTCTTTCTGGGCCAAATTCATCGAGCATCCCTTTGGATGCCTTATAGGCGCCATTATACTCCGCAACTTCTTCACCCATTAAATAAACGGTTTCATCTTTGCGCATTTCTTCGCTCATGGCCTCACAAACTGCCTCTCTAAACTGAATTGTTCTCATTTATTTTATTTGATAGTATTGACATCTATTTTTTAAGCTTAGCAAAAATAGTAATTCTAACACAACTATCTCCATAAGATTCTGATAAAAAAATATTATGCATGCATAGCTTATTGTTAAATTAATCAGTATCTTCGTTACACAATATATTTATATCATAAAAAACATCTTCAAAAATGAAAATATTAGTTTGCATAAGTCATGTTCCTGACACCACCTCTAAAATTAATTTTACCGATGGCGATCAGCAATTTGACACCACTGGCGTGCAATTTATCATTAATCCTAATGATGAATTTGGTCTAACACGTGCTATGTGGTTTAAAGAAAAACAAGGGGCTGAGGTAACCGTTGTCAATGTTGGAGATAGCAGCACAGAGCCCACCCTTAGAAAAGCACTTGCTATTGGAGCTGACAAAGCGATCCGTATCAATGCCACCCCAATTGATGGCTATTACACCGCGGTTCAACTCGCAGCAGTTGCCAAAGACTACGATCTTGTGATTGCTGGTAAAGAATCCATTGATTACAACGGCGGCATGGTTCCTGGAATTCTAGCTGAGCTTACTGGTTTTAACTTTGTCAACAGCTGTATTGGATTAGAGGTTGATGGAAATACTGCAACAGCAACCCGCGAAATAGACGGCGGTAAGGAATCGCTTCAAACATCCCTCCCATTAGTTATCGGGGGCCAAAAAGGAATAGTCGAAGAGAAAGATTTAAAGATCCCTAATGTACGGGGTATTATGATGGCTAGAAAAAAACCATTAACCGTGCAAGAACCTACCGAGACAGCTAGCCTGACAAAGGCCGTCTCTTTTGAAAAACCAGCGCCTAAAGGAGCGGTTAAATTGGTAGAGGCCAATAACCTTGATGCCTTAATTGATTTGTTACACAATGAGGCGAAAGTTATTTAATAACATGCCTAAGGCATCCTAATGGATCATTTTTTTAGTTTTAACTAAAAAACAATCCAACTATATTTTTAATGTGATAAAGATACAAACATGTCAATATTAGTATATACCGAATCAGAAAACGGAAAATTCAAAAAAAGCGCTTTGGAAGTTGCCTCCTATGCTAAAGGTGTGGCGGATCAGCTAAACACCCAGGTTGTTGCTGTGGCTATAAATGTAAATGACACCACTGCTTTAGCAAATTATGGAGTTAACAAAGTCCTTCAAGTGAAGGATTCAAAGCTAGATAACTTCAATGCAAAGGCATATGCAGACGTATTACAGCAAGCAGCTGAGCAAAATTCAAGCAAGGTTATTGTTGTAAGCTCCAGTGCTAATTCCAAATACCTTGCACCCCTATTATCAGCAGGATTAAAAGCTGGTTATGCTTCAAATGTAGTAGCATTACCAGAGAGTGTTGAGCCATTTAGAGTCAAGCGAACTGCCTTTTCAAACAAAGCATTCAATCACACAGAGATTACCTCAGCAATAAAGATCCTAGGCCTGGCCAATAATGCCTATGGTCTTAAGGAACATAGCGCGAGTGCAACTTCGGAATCATTTACCCCTGTATTGGATGAAAAAGATTTTGATATCAAAGTAAGTGCTGTGGATAAAACCACTGGAAAAATTGCTATTGCAGATGCTGATATTGTGGTCTCCGGAGGTCGTGGATTAAAAGGACCTGAAAACTGGCACCTCATTGAGGACCTAGCAGAAGTACTGGGTGCAGCAACTGCATGCTCAAAACCAGTGTCTGATATGGGTTGGAGACCTCATAGCGAGCACGTTGGACAAACCGGTAAACCAGTGGCTTCCAACCTCTATGTTGCCGTAGGAATCTCTGGTGCCATTCAACACCTGGCTGGAGTGAATGCTTCAAAGGTAAAACTGGTCATTAATAATGATCCTGAAGCACCATTTTTTAAAGCTGCGGATTACGGCGTAGTTGGGGATGCCTTTACGGTAGTGCCAGAGTTAATCGAAAAATTGAAAGAATTTAAAGCAAATAACGCATAATTTTTGCTAAATTGTGCCCGCAGAGGGCTGTCTAAATTATAGGGATACGTCCTCATTATTTAGGCAGCCTTTATTATTTTGATGATGTATGAGCTTAGTAAAATTGAACATAAAAGGAATTTCCTATAGCCAAACCCAGAATGGAGCATACGCCTTAATTCTCAACGAAGTAGACGGCGAACGAAAACTTCCTATTGTCATTGGAGCCTTTGAAGCCCAATCTATTGCCATTGCACTGGAAAAAGAAATTAAACCACCTCGCCCCCTGACCCATGATTTGTTTAAAAATTTTGCAGACCGGTTCGAAATCGTGGTCAAGCAAGTTATAATTCACAAATTAGTCGATGGCGTATTTTATTCTAGTATTATTTGCGAACGAGATAAGATTGAAGAAATTATCGATGCAAGAACCAGTGACGCTATAGCCCTTGCCTTAAGATTTGATGCACCTATATTTACTTATAAAAACATTTTAGACAAGGCAGGAATCTATTTAAAATTCTCTCCAAAAGAAGACAAAGAAAAAGACAGTATTATTGTAGAGGAAGTGATCAGTAAAGAAGACAAGCCATCTTCAGATGATAATTCTTACCGTTCTCATTCCTTGCAGGAATTACACGAACTTTTAGATGGAGCTGTGCGAAGTGAGGACTACGAAAAGGCCGCTAAAATACGCGATGAAATCTCAAGAAGAGAACCCAAAAACAGATAGCAAATCATATAAAGTTTAACTTTTTCCATATATATATCACCCATAGATGTAGAAATTTTTAAAAGGACCAACCCACCGCTACATTGATGTTTACACAAGACACACCTTACAACTGATGAAAAAACGTATAGCCTTATTATTTAGCATCCTTTTTTCAATAATAGCCTTGGGGCAAAATATCAAAAAAGAATGGCAAATAACCGAGTCCGATCCATCCACCTCTATCACAAAGATTATTTTTGAAAACGGAACTTTCACCCTCTCAACTGCCACAGAAACACTTCAAGGAAACTACACCCATATTGATGATCTGCTGAGCTTAAACTTTTACGATCACCCAGATCAGGTGGAATATTATACCGTAAGTGAACTAACAGATCAGAAGCTGCTTTTAAAAAATAAAACTCAAACGCTCGCCTTTACCTCGCACCCTAATGCACAAACCCTTCAAGGACAAGGCGCAATTGTACCCAATCAAGGTTTTAGCTTTACCAGCTTATGGCGAGGGGCATTGGGAATGTTGGTACTAATATTTATCGCTTTTGTCTTTAGTCACAACCGATCAGCGATCAATTGGAAAACAGTCGTACTGGGCCTGGCTGCTCAACTTATATTAGCCATTGGTATATTAGAGATTCCCTTTGTTCAAAGTGCTTTCGAATGGCTTGGAAACCTTTTTATATTGGTACTTGATTTTACCGCTGCAGGCAGTGAGTTCTTACTAGGCGGTTTGATGAATACAGAAAGTTTTGGGTACATCTTTTTATTTCAAGTATTACCCACGATCATCTTCTTTTCTGCGCTGACTTCCGTGCTGTTTTATTTAGGGATCATACAAAACGTGGTCAAAGCAATGGCATGGGTTCTAACCAAGCTATTGGGCATATCTGGAGCTGAAAGCCTGTCGGTCGCTGGAAACATATTTCTCGGACAAACCGAAGCACCTTTAATGATCAAGGCCTATTTGGAACGCATGAACAAATCGGAAATGCTCCTAGTTATGGTTGGTGGAATGTCCACTGTGGCTGGAGGTGTTCTTGCGGCATACATCGGATTTCTAGGCGGTGACGATCCAGCGTTACGACTGGTTTTTGCCAAACATTTATTAGCTGCCTCAGTGATGGCAGCACCAGGAGCGATTGTGATTTCAAAAATGCTCTACCCGCAACAAGAAAAGATCAATGCTAACTTAGAAGTTACTTCGGATAAAATTGGTTCCAACCTCCTGGATGCTATTGCAAATGGAACCACGGAAGGACTTAAGCTGGCCGCCAATGTAGCCGCGATGCTTTTAGTCTTTATTGCCTTTATCGCCATGCTTAATTATGGCCTAAGATGGGTTGGAGATATCACCAATTTAAATACGCTCTTAGCCAATAACACACCCTATGAATTCTTCTCACTAGAATCCATTCTAGGAATTGCATTTGCTCCACTTATGTGGCTTATCGGAGTGGCAAAAGAGGACATGATGCTTATGGGACAATTACTAGGGATAAAATTAGCCGCCAGTGAATTTGTGGGCTACGTCCAATTAGCAGAATTAAAAAACATCACAAGTGGAACGCATTTCACCTATAATAAATCCGTGATCATGGCAACCTATATGTTATGTGGTTTTGCGAATTTTGCCTCCATAGGGATTCAAATAGGCGGGATCGGTTCTCTAGCACCAGGACAGCGTAAAACACTTTCTGAATTTGGATTAAAAGCGGTGTTAGGTGGATCGTTAGCTTCCCTTTTATCTGCCACTATCGCAGGAATGATTCTAGGATAAATTATCCCTGATTTGTTACCTTTAAGCCTTCAGGATTTTTAAAAATAAGCACTCCCTAATAGTGTTTTGGGATTAAACAAAAAACCTTAGATTTGAAGGGATCATTTCAACAATTTTAAAAAAAAACATAAGATGAAGCAATATCACGATTTGGTTAGACACGTTTTGGAGAATGGACATGAGAAAGGAGACCGTACAGGCACAGGTACAAAAAGTGTGTTCGGGTATCAAATGCGTTTTGATCTGAGCAAAGGTTTCCCTATGGTGACCACTAAAAAGCTACATCTTAAATCAATTATCTATGAATTGTTATGGTTTATAAAGGGAGACACTAACATCGGATACCTCCAAGAAAACGGCGTTCGAATATGGAATGAATGGGCTGATGATAAGGGGGATTTAGGTCCGGTCTATGGCCATCAATGGCGAAACTGGAACAGTGAAGAGATCGACCAAATTACAGAGGTTATTCACACCTTAAAAAACAACCCGAATTCACGTCGCATGCTCGTTAGTGCATGGAACCCAAGTGTGCTCCCTGATAATCAATTAAGCTTCCAAGAAAATGTAGCCAAGGGAAAAGCGGCACTACCGCCATGCCACGCTTTTTTCCAATTCTATGTCGCCGATGGAAAATTGTCCTGTCAGCTATATCAAAGAAGTGCTGATATCTTTTTAGGAGTTCCTTTCAACATCGCATCTTACGCCCTATTTACTATGATGATAGCACAAGTATGTGGGTACGGGGCAGGAGATTTTATTCACACCTTCGGGGACGCACATATTTACAACAACCATGTAACGCAATTGGAATTACAACTCTCCAGAGAACCCAGACCATTGCCAACAATGAAACTGAATCCGGAGATAAAATCCATCTTTGATTTTAAATTCGAAGATTTTAGTCTTGAAAATTACGACCCACATCCACACATCAAAGGACGTGTAGCCGTATAAGGACAACTATGATCGCCACTAGCCTTTTGAACAACTTTAACGCAATTATACTATATCAATTGTTTTAAAATCACTAATTTTAGGACATAAAATCATTGTAAATGAATAGTATATGCTAATCTCCGATCAAATCATTGGCGATTTCATTCAGACTAGGCAAACGACCGAAGAGATTTGCGCGCCTTTAACCCAAGAGGATTATGTGATTCAACTACGAAATTATATGTCTCCCCCAAAATGGCATTTAGGCCATACGAGTTGGTTCTTTGAAGAATATTTCCTTAAAAAATTCAACGAAAATTACCAGGAGTATAATCCAGAATTCAAACACATCTTTAACAGTGCCTACCAGCACATTGAAGATCGCCATTTAAGATCCAGTAGAGCGAATCTATCAAGACCTTCTGTAGAAGAAGTTTATGAGTACCGCGATCACATCACTAATTATTTGGCAGAGTTCTTGGATGATCATCCCGATGAACAGATGTCATTTCTTTTAACCTTAGGTATACAACATGAAAAGCAGCATCAGGAATTGCTGCTTAATGATATCAAATACCTCCTAGGTAGTAATCCACTGCGCCCACGTTACTCTGAGACCTACGAAGAGAACATCATTGAGAAACAAAAAAACAAGTGGATCAAAGTAAAAGAAGGATTATATGAAATTGGTCACGCCACTACTGACTTTTGTTTTGACAATGAACTAGGAAAACACAAAGTATATCTGAATAATTATAAGATATCCAACAAACTCGTTACCAATGGGGAGTATCTAGAATTCATATTAGATGGTGGCTATGAGAATGATCATCTATGGCACGCTGAAGGTTGGCAGTGGTTAAAAAGACATCAGATAAAGTCGCCTATGTATTGGCATTTTGTCGCAGGGCAGTGGCAACAATACACCCTTAAGGGTATCCGAGTATTAGACCTTGAAGCCCCTGTAACCCATGTTTCGTATTATGAAGCCTTCGCCTACGCCAATTGGAGAGAACTACGTTTGCCTACCGAGTTTGAATGGGAAATCGCACAAGACTATTTCGATTGGGGAAAACGCTGGGAATGGACTGAGAGCGCGTATCAACCCTATCCTAAATTCAAAAAGCGTACTGAATTCATTTGGGAGTACAACCAAAACTTCATGGTTAATAAAAAAGTGCTACGTGGAGGATCGGTTGTAACCTCTAAGAACCATACGCGATATACCTACCGAAATTTCTATCATCCTTCCTTACGATGGCAATTTAGTGGAATTCGGTTGGCCAAAGGATAAAACAAACAGCCTTATTTCGGATTACCACGGAGTATTTTAACTACTTTGTCAACATCCTTTTCAGTATTGTAGAGATGGAAACTTAATCGAACGCCTGGTCCTCTTTTTGAAAACACAATGTTTCGCTCACTGAGCAACTGCGCTTGTTTATCTGATAGTTGAAGATTAAATATATTGGAGTGCTTAACAGTCCGTTTTACAATAGTTCCATCTAAGAGACCTAAAGAAAGAAATTGTTCTTTAGCATAAGTTGCAACACGCGAAATGTGTTGTTCAATTTCCTTCTGTCCAACAGCTGACAGCTGTTTTAGACTGTAACCTAGACTTCCTAAATTTAAGGTATCTAAATGACCTGCTTCCAAGTGAAGTTCCAAGTGACTTTTAGATTGTAAAAATGGCTGCTCTAGTGGCTCTATTTCCAGGGTATTGCTATAGAAGTTATTTTGTTGCGCTTCTTTGACTAACAAATAGGCATTTCCATAGCCTGCTAGAAGCCACTTATATCCGCTACCTCCAAAGATATCTATTCCAGAATCTTTAAAGGAAAACATTTCAGTGCCACTATACTGCGTAGCGTCCGCAATTAAAAGTACATCAGGGTATTGCTTTTTAAGAGAATTAATAAAATTAAGATCTAATTTAATACCACTGATATATTGCACCAAACTAAAAGCAAATACATCTGGAGTATTATCATTAAACTCTTGTAAAATTCGATCCTCAAGATCTGCAGTAATCTCGATTGTCTTCACCTTTAACCCGCTTGAGTAAAAAGGAAAACTAAGCGATGGATAATCGTCTTGTAGCAGTAAAACCGACTTGTCTTTATCCATTCCGCTCACTAAGGTTTTTAAAGCAAAAGTAAAGTTCGGTGTCAGAAACACTTCTTTATTAGCGGCATTAAAATAGTTCGCCACATCGGTTCTAACGCTATTTAAAGTTTGATCGACTGACAATCGAAACTGACTCCCCCCGATAAGAAAGTCAATATCATGATTTTGACGCCACTCCATTAGACCTTCCCCAAGAAGTCCTGAGGAAGCCGTATTGAGATAACAAAATCTTGTCATCACAGGGTAATCTTTCTTAAACTGTTCTATGGTCATATTGTTAGTTATTTGATACGGCTCTTAGGTAAAGAAATTCCAAACCACGCCAAACCTTATAATAAAGTCCCGGTAAGGGTTAAATGGAGCTGAATAATATTCCTTTTCACCAAAGAGGGAATTAAGGTGTTCTGCTTTAAGATAAATACGGGTACGTTGAACTTTGGCGTTTATGAAGAAATCAAGCACCGGATAACCACCAAATTCTTCCCTATCCTGAATGAGCAACTCCCCTAATACTGGGCTATACGAGTTCATATAATATTTTGTAAAATACTTCGCTTCGATTCCAGTTTGTAGGTACAGTGCCTTTTGAAACAAATGGTTTGAGTAATACAATGATTGACGCGTTGTCAACTCAGGGACATTGAGGATATTCTCACTCTGACTTACATTTTGATACATGATCGTATTGGCCAGCCCCAAATTCCTGAGAAAATGAATGTTATTTTGAAATTTCACTTTAATAGAATTGATACTCCCATTAAATTGTTCTGCGGTAGCCAATTGCTGGGTGTCCACCCCTGAGATGCTATCATAGGTGGCGTGTTCTTTAAAATAAGCATACCCGTCCCTTACCGTATAAGAAACCTCTAGACTCCCCCATTTCTGATGGGTTAATTTCCCTGTAATAGTGCTGAGTTTCTGTTTTTCAAAATCATCCGTATGTTGCCAGTTGAATCCTTTATAATCACTTTGGTACAAGAGGAAATTAAAGTTTGGCATACGTGTGGAGGCATGTAAGGAAGCATCAAGTTGGATCGCATCGCTCAGGCTATATTTCATCTGGGCATTTAATTGCGTACCGCCCATTTCCCCAACGATATTTTGTATTAGTGTCCCTTTAAGAGAAAAACCACCGATGTTCTTTTCCCAACGCCCTCCTAAGGCTATCTCATTATCCTTAAGTTGATTTGTAATTGTTCCTTGAGGTCCTACAACAATACTATTAAACAAATAATTATACTTATAGAAATTGGCCAAAAAACTAGCCTTCCCAATAATCTTATTTTGATAATTTAAACTCAGTAAGTTATTAAAAGTCCTTAGTTTAGACTTATCATGCAATTTTGAAGTTTGGTAAGATTCCCCAAAATAAGAATTTGCAGCTTCCTGTCTAAACTCATAACTTTTGGTTTCATAGGTGAGTTCGTGCCCTACAGATAATCCGTAATTCTTTAACGAATCTTGCTCTTTAAAAATAAAGTATTCATGGTCCAGAAAATACCGTTTTCCCAGCAAGAAGTTCTCGGCATCTTCGAATTTCACATCAATTCGAGAACGATCAATAAACTCCTCATCTCCACTAGAAAACTGTTCTGGAACCAATAGCCCTCCATTATCTTGATTCAAAATATCTTGCCCTGCATAATGCAATCGCATAAGATATTTCTTGTCCTTGGTATGGTAACTTGTGGTAAATCTAAAATTTCCAGAACTCGATAGGATGTGTTGATACTTCCCTAGCGAGCGCATTCCTTTATAGGCAATTGACATATTGAGTTGCGGAGAAGTGTTCACGGTAATCATCGCATCCAAAATATGTCCCTGCTCCATAACAGTTTTATACATCAACTCCGTGGTAGGCGTAGGCACTCTATAGTAGTTGATGTCCTCAACCTCCATATAGTTAAAATGTTTACCCTCTGCGCCCAATCTAGGATACAAACTCTTATCCGCTGTAGTAACCCCAAGACGATTATAAGTCTGTCCTATGTTATTAAACCGTAATAATTCAAAATTATCCTTTCTAAGATAATTGTATTTATACTGTTTATAGACCGTCAGCGTGGTATCAAAATAAGTGGTATCACGCTGATAGGAAATGATTCTATAATCCGTGATTGGAAATTTTTCATCATCCTTTTTAGGGGATTTTGCATCTTTGGAGGAAACAAGAGTAGTGTCATTTACCTCCCTTTCTAGGTCTTCATCTTGGGCAAATATAAAGCAACTCCCAAGGAGGAAGAAAAATATAAATAAGCTATTAGAGTATTTCACACGATAATTCTTTTAGCACGCACTTGTTAGGCTACATCTTCAAAAACAAAGGTATACTATTTGAACGAAATTAAAAGTTTCAAATTGTCTATTGTTGAATTTTATCAATCGAGCAGGAATTTCTTATTTTCGCAATTGATAAATTATATGTAACGTGCTTTTAAACACCCATAGTAATCGATCCCTAGAAGCAGGAACTGACGAAGCAGGTCGGGGTTGTCTTGCGGGCCCTGTAACGGCAGCCGCGGTCATCCTCAAAGAAGGATTTTACAATGAACTCATCAATGATTCCAAGCAACTCTCGGAAAAAAAGAGAGCGCTTCTTCGGCCTATTATAGAACAACAAGTTCATACCTACGCCGTGGTTCATATTGAACCACAAGAAATAGACCGCATCAATATATTAAATGCATCTATCTTGGGCATGCATTATGCTATTGAGCAACTGATCTACCAACCTGAATTTATAATTGTAGATGGAAATCGATTTAAAAAATACCAAGAGATACCTCACCAATGTATTATAAAGGGAGATGGCAAATACCTGAGTATTGCAGCGGCTTCCATTTTAGCCAAAACATATCGTGATGAGTATATGAATAGGATCCATGAAGAATATCCGATGTACCAATGGAAAAAAAACAAAGGATATCCCACCAAAGAACACCGGGAGGCCATTCGCCGCTACGGCACCACAAAATATCACAGAAAGTCATTCCGATTGCTCCCGCAGCAATTAAAACTTGATTTATAATCTCAAACCGAAACAACACTTTGATATTAAAGACGTTAAAAATAGATTGATCTTAGAATTACAAGGGTAGGAAACAAATCAAAATCAGCGAAACATATCGATCATACAATAAAACTTGATTTTTTAATTTCTTTTAATTGTAACTTCTATTTTTGTATACAATGGCGTTGCCAAATCAATTCAACCAGGTCCAGGTAATCAAGGATAGAATTGAGTAAGTAGCATGTTTTTGGAAGTTTTGAACCTTTAAAATAAACAACGTAAAATGAAATATTTTTTTGGAGTTATTCTCATATTTTGTATAGGGCTTCAGTCTTGTCAAAAGGAAGTTATTCCAGTATCAGACATTATCCATTATACCCCAAGAAAGGCAGCTGTAGTTATAAAGATCAATGACTTCCAAGCCTTCAAGAGCGAATTAATTAACAATGATTTCTTAGAGCTCCTTAAAACCTCCAAACCTTATACAGATAGTAAGGAGTTACTTTCCACATTGAATTACATTCAAGCAAAGGATCAGTCACTGCTAGCTATTAATGAAATTGGCAAAGGAAATTATGATTATACCTTTATCACAAAAAAACACAACGATTTATTTTCCATAGATTCTACAATTAATCGCACCATGGAGACCTTGACATATGAATCCACTTCTATACGGGTTTTAACCATTGGTAAAAACAAAGTGTACAGCACCTTTATTAAGAATTATTTTATCGGTTCGTCTTCCAAACTCATTATCGAAAATATCATAAGAAGTCAAGGTAACCTCAATGCAGACCCAAGCCTTGTAAAACTCTTTGAAGTGGCACAGAGCAATACCTCAGCCAACATTTTTATCAACCACCAACAAAGTGGAAATTTGTTCTCAAAAATACTCTCCGATCCATTAGCAAAAAAACTGACGCAACTAAATGATTGGACGAGCTTCGACACCAAGATAACACAGGACTATATTAAACTAAATGGTGTTTCTTTAAACAGTACAGATGGTAACCACACCCTAGACATTATAAAAAACACCACTCCTTCCTCTAGTGAAGGCGCAGACATTGTTCCTGTAAACGCTGATTACTTCATTGCCATTAACAGTGCAGATGCTGGATTGGTTGAAAACAAAAACACTTCAGATTCGTTATTTAACAATTCCCGAGAACTGCTTAAAATCGGTATCAACGATCAGCAAATATTTGCAGTAAGCACCTTGGATAACCTCCATTTTGAAGATCACCTACAAAGGTATGTAAAGGATCAGGGAGACTTTAGGGATTTTGTAATTTGGAACCTCAATGACAGTACTGTAGTTTCAAAGCACTATCCGACCTTATTCCAAAACATACAGAGTAAGCATGTAGCCAAGGTGGGTAGTTTCTATGTTTTCACTAGTGCAATGGAGCCCCTAGAAAGTATCATCACAAATTTTCAAAACAATGCTACCCTTGCCCAGTTATCAAGCTATAAAACGCTTCGAAATGAATTAGCAGATGAATCTTCCATACTCGTTATTGGAAACTTAAATAAGATTAAGGAGAATGAGCATATGCTAAACAGTGGTTTTCAAACGCATCTTTCGAAAGCGGATTTAGGGGATTATAAATTCTTAGCCTTTCAATATATTGCAGAAGGTGATTTTGCACACTTCCACACCCTACTTAAAAAAGCGAATACCTCAACGGTAAACTCTAACCTTGTCACCCAAATATTCTCTACAATATTAGACGCAGAGGTTGCCACCGATCCTCAATTTGTTTTAAATCACTATACCAAAAAGAAGGAGATTGTCGTTCAGGACGTGGAAAACAATTTATATCTAATTTCCACCGAAGGTAAAGTATTGTGGAAGAAAAAGTTGGACAGTAAAATAAGGGGTGAGATCACCCAAGTGGACCTTTACAGAAATGGGCGTCTTCAACTAGCTTTTACTACGGCCTCTAAATTGATGATCGTGGATCGAAACTCAAAAGATGTTTCGCCCTTCCCATTGGATTTCAAAGCAACGATCACCCAACCCCTATCGGTTTTTGACTATAGCAAAACGAAAGACTATCGCTTTGTAGTAGTAATGGATCAGGATGTTAGAATGTATGATCGAAATGGCGAATCTGTAAATGGCTTCACCTTTAGAAAAGCCAAAAGTAGCATCATCAACAATCCGAAACATATTCGAATCGGTTCTAAGGATTACCTTGTTTTCCAGGAGAGTAGCGGAAAATTAGATATCCTTCACCGCACTGGTGATGTTCGTATCAATGTAAAAGGCACTATTGATTTCTCTGGAAATCAAGTGTATCTCTATAATGGTAATTTCACTACGACAAACGCATCAGGAGATCTCATCCAAATTGATCAAAACGGTGGGATCAACAAATTGGAGCTCAATTTAAAAGATCAGCACTTAATTGATGCCACTACTAAAACCTTAGCCACTATTTCAGAAAACATATTAACGATTAAGGATCATTCAACGACATTAGATTTTGGTATTTACACCCTTCCAAAAATCTATTATATCAACGATACTATTTATGTAACAACGACCGATTTACAAACCAATAAAGTCTATCTTTTTAACAGCAAGGCTGAATTATTAGAGAACTTCCCTGTATATGGAGATTCTAAAATTGATTTAGATGACATGGACAATGACAATAAATTAGAAATGGTTACTAAAGGGGACAATAATTCGATCATTTGCTATAAGATCAATTAACATAGTAATGGCATGTATTCAAAAAAGCTCCAGTTGAGGTAACCGGAGCTTTTTTTAAATACACGGTAGCAGGTTAAATTTTAAATGGGCTAATTCAAAATCAACACTTTAATTTCAACTCTTCTATTCTTACTTCTATTTTGACTTGTAGTATTGGGTAACAAAGGGACTGTTTCTCCTTTAGATTGTACATGCAATCTTTGATTCGGGACTCCTTTGTTTTGTAAATAATCAGATACCTCTTGAGCCCTTTTGAGTCCGATTCTTTGATTAAGACTCTGGGGGCCCAAATCACACGTATGTCCATATAATTCCAGGTGTACATTTTCATTATCCTTTACCATCTCATAGATACGATCCAATCGGTTTTCCATCTCTTTTGTAAGGGCTATTTCATTGATAGCACCATTTACAAGGGGTTGTGAGATATAGGCTTGCTCACTAGGAGAAAGCACAGGTACTTCTTTCTTTTCTTGTTTCACTGGCTTAGGAGTTTCAACTGGCGTAGGTTCAGTGGTCTGGACAACTTGAGGTTGTTCTACTATAATTTCTTCTTGTGCTTGCAACCTAATATCTTTTCTGAAATCAAAACCTAATTTCACTTGAACACCAGCAGATAAATAAGGGCTTTGATCCGCTAGAGCAGTCGTTCTAATCACACCGTTTGTTGCAATTCCATCGATGCCATTTGGGTTATAGGTTACCAGGTTCCCATCACTTTTCTCTTGAAGATCTGTTAGGCCATAATCTGCATACACTCCTGTGTACAGGCGCATGTGATCGCCAAGTGTAAAGTGAAGACCTCCCTCAATACTCAACAACACAGCGGTTTTCAAAGGAGCGTTCCCCTTATCCTCAAAGTTGTTTAGCGTTCCAAACCCATGTGCTGGAAGATCGTCAATCTCAAGGTTAAGATCTGGGTAGTACCCGCTTAATACCAATGAACTAGCACGAGACTGTATGTCTTGATCTCCAGGAAAAAGAACCTTCCCTCCTAACCCAAGGTAGATTCCTGTTTTATCCGAGATAGGTGTTCGAAACTGTAACATCAAAGGTATGGAAACACTATAAAAGGATTGATCCTCCGAATAAGAATCAGGTCTTACCGTGTATTGAAAAGCGGAACCTTGATCATCGATTTCAAAGGAGGAAAGTGGCTGTCCATTGTAAAGATCAAAGCTATTGGTATTGTATTGTACCTCCAATCCAGTTTGAAGTCCCCAGTGCTGGCTAAAGAAATGCGTATACCCAATTCCTCCCCCTGCTCCAAAGCCAAGAGAACCATCCCCTTTGGAACTTTTATAAGAAATCCCAGAAGGCCCCGCATTTATTTTTAAGGTCAATTCTTGAGACAACCCAGCGGTCGTCCCTATAATAAAAAATAATATGAATGTCGTTAATTTCATAAAGTCTGGATTGAGATTTCTCATTTATATTTTCTTTATTTCACTAGTAAGTTGGCTGTTTTTCGTTGCCCATCGGACAATACAATAGATATTATATAAATACCTTTTTGAAGTGGTGCGGTAAGAATAGTTTCTCCTCCAGTAACCGAGGTGTTTTCAACGAGTTTACCGCTGATATCAAATATGCTTACAACAGCCTCATCGAGCTGGGATTGATCAAAATCCGCAATGATCGCAAAAGAATCCCCTGAATTCACAGGATTAGGAACGATCCTAATTGTTCGCTGATAGTTTTCTCCCAACACAATCAAAGGACATGTAGTAACTACTTCCCCATTTGACTTGGTAGCTAACACGTAGTATTCCCCATTTAAGGCTTGTTCTTCCGAATAATACTGTTTGGTAGCTCCTGGAACTGCAGTTCCATTTTTATACCATTGGAAGGAGACAAAACTCGCACTACTGTTATCAAAAACCAATACATCATCCCATTGCTGTCTCACAAGTCCACCTTGCTTTAAGAGACTTACCTTTTCAATAGGTGAGGAAGGATTAAAGTTTTGGTTGCCTTGTTGAAACGCGGTAACAACAATTTCTTCACGGGCGTTTAAGATTAGAATGTTCCCTTGGAGCTGTGCTGAAGAACCCTGTGAAACTTGATAGGAAACAGGCAAACCACTACTGGAGGTAGCGGTCAATACAATCTGTTGGTGCTCTCTACAATCAAAAACCAGCTCCTGCTCCCAGAGAATTTCTTGATCCACTTTTAGAATTTCAAAAGTAGCTGGCGAAATAACCACTTCATAGTTGGATCCTGCGTTGAGGGTCCCTTGTTCAATAAGATAGGATCCAACATCCTCTCCTGGCTGTCGAGAGAGTGACCCAGTTAGAATCTCTTGAGTATCATTATTTACTAAACCAGTTACGGTATAGGTGAAAACTGGATCCTCTGACCCATATGTTTTCTCAAGCCCTGGGTCAGCAATTATCTCTAGCGGTACTGCAGTAATGGTAAAATCTGCACTCGCTAAGCGAAGCTGGTAATTCTGCCCAGCACTTAAACTTCCAATATCAATTGGATAGGATCCCACATCCTCTCCTGATCCTCTAGAGAGTGACCCGGTCAATATTTCTGGAGTATCATTATTGACAAATCCAGTAGCAGTATAGGTAATCTCAGGATCGGTCTCCCCATAGCGTTTACCTTGGCCTAAGTCAACCACTATATCAATAATCACAAGGGTAATTGAAAATTCAGCGCCCGTAAAGTTGATCTGGTAATTATCCCCAGCGCTCAAATTACCCTGCTCCACGGTATAGGTTCCAATAGATTCACCAACCTCACGGCTAAGAGCTCCGCTTAATACAGACTCATCATCGCCATTGACAAGTCCAGATACAGTATAAGAAAATATAGGGTCTATGGACCCGTACAATTTACTTTGATCCGCATCCACGGTGATATTGAGCAAAGCAGGAGTTACGGTAAAATCATTAGCGATAAAATGAATCTTATAATTGGAATCAGCTCTTAAATCCCCTAATTCAACTGGGTAGATCCCGACGTTTTCTCCCTCCTGCCGAATAAGTGCCCCACTTAAGATCGAATCATCATCACCATTTACAAAACCTTCGACACTAAAGCTAAGAGGAGGGTCTGTCTCCCCATATTGTTTACCTTGTCCAGGATTCACAGTAACATATAATACGCCTTGATTTATAGTAAAGGTATTGGTAATCAAGTTAATCTGATAATTTGCTCCTGCGCTTAAATTCCCTAATTCAATGTCGTACGTTCCACTTTCTTCTCCGTCTTCACGGCTAAGAGTTCCGCTAATCACAGATTCATCATCTCCATTGACAAGTCCTACTACTGTATAGGAGAAAATCGGGTCTTTCCCCCCATAGGATTTGCCTTGATCGGCATCAACGATGATATCGAGCAAAGCAGGTTTAATAGCAAAAGCATCGTTATCGACCTCAAAGGTAATATCATAATTATCAACTTTTTCTCCTTCAAAAATTGGTAATAAATCATAATTCCCTACATCCTGTCCAACCTCACGATTGATTCCAGATATGAGATCGCTCAACTGATCTCCATTTTCCAATTCAGAACCTTCACCTAATAATAAACTAAAAATCGGATCTGCCTCTCCGTATTTTTTACTCTGATCTACCTCTGGGATGACTGTAATTGCCTTAGGGGACACCATAACTGTTAAATGTAGTTCTGCCGCCTCAAAATTATCTGTTTCGGCTTGTTGCACAGTTAAAACGGCATCCCCAGTTTGTTGGGCAATTACAGCAGTAAGATCACTTAAATCCAATATTGGAGTCACTCCCACTGGAAAACTATAGGTGAGTACTGCATCCGAATCATTACTTTCTATAAGAAATTCACCAACTTCTCCATATTCTAATTGAAACACTGAGGTAACATCGACTCTATTCCCTTGCCAAAAGATTCTTAAATCGGGAACATCTTTGGATACCGTAATTTCTAATTCTGCTAATAAACCGTCACGATTAACCAAAGCAGGAGTATCATCTGGCCCAGGCATTATCAATGGCACTTCAAATATATAGGTACCCGCTATATTTGGATCATAGCTACCAGGGGTGGGTTGTTTTAAAATCCAGTGATCAGGATCCAAATCTAGAGAAACCAACACCGTAGTATCATCGCTCAAGGTAGCTTGAACTTGCGCAGGAACATTTTCAATGGCATAGAGATCGGTCCCATACTCGACCACAATGCTATCTAAAGTAGAAACACTTTTAATATATGGTAAATAATCCCCTTGAAATTCAATAGCGCCCATATCAATTACCCCATCGCCTGAAAAATCATACACTCTGGGGTTTCCAATTAAATCATTGCCTTGAATATCTCCAACCCTAGGATCGTACTTCAAATTACTCCCATTGTTAATAGCAGCACTAGTTGGCATTAATTCCATATAACCTGCTTCCCCCATGGTAGTGGTTGTAAACTCTGGATCTTGATCTATATTATTACCACCATCAATAACGGATTCTAAATGCCATTCCATACTACCTCCAGAATGAGATATTAGACTGTGTTCAATCGTTAAAAATGAGCTAGGTATTTCCCCAAATATATAAACAGAAGAATTGGGATCGCTGGTAACACCTTGTATATCATTTGCAGAAATTATGGAATTATATATACTGGGACTAATACCATCGACATTCTCCTTTGGATGATACCCAATTCCTCCTCCATACAATCCTGCGCTATTACGAGCGATTGTAGCATTTATGATTGTGGCATCTGACCATAGATCAACACCACCAGAATTTTCCTTGGCAATATTTTCAACAATTAACATATTCCCTAACAAGGGATTAGAATCCACAATTTTTATCCCCGCAGCATTATGAGATGTATTCATTGAAATAATAACATGATTTAACGTGGTATTAAAAGATTCCAACATGTGCACTCCACCCGCGGAATCATAGGCAGAATTTTTCCAAATCGCACAATTTTTCATAAAAAATTGCGACGAATTGATAATTATCCCCCCGCCACTGTGGTCCTCAATAATAATTTCTCCATTTACCTTTAGTACTGATGAACCAGATGGAGGATCCCATGAATTTCCACCCGTGATCGTTAATCCATCAATGCTAGCTGAGCCAACGGGACCTGAAATTATCACCACATGATTTGTATTATCCTGACGACTTGTGTGCTCAGCCAGCTGCTGGGTTGGAACAATGCTATCATCCCCATTAAGGTCTCCACTTAAAACTGTACCGGAGAGAAAATCCATTCCATGGTTAGGCAAAATTCGCTTATCCTCAAGTGTTTTAATGCCATTTACAGGGTCAAAACCTCCATATAGTTGTACGTTAGGCACCATAACAAATGAATTTCTCCTTTTTTGATCCAAATTGTAATAACCATCTAAGGCGCTAAAATGTGGCTTATAAGTCCCTTTAGCAATAAAAATGCGTAATGGATTAAATTCATCCCAGCTAGCAGTTCCATTGTCTATTTGCTCCCTTGCCCACCTTAGGACTTCAGCAAGTTCTTTACTAGCATTGGGCCAACTATTCCCAACACCAGTATATCCTCCAGCATCTACATCTACATTTGCATCAACATACAGAATGTTCTCAACCGTTGGTAGGGGTGCTAAACTTAAAAGAAGGGTATCTTCAAGGACAATTTCATAGTCTGCCAAAGTTCGACCATCCTCTAACACAGTACTACCAAAAGCTAAAACTTGTTGCATTACTGGTACACCTAATGCTGTTTCAATTTTCTGTTTAATTTGCTGGATTGCATCACTCTGGTGTGCCACTATATAAATACTTTCCCCATCCCAAGTTAGGATATGCAGGAGTTTAACGGGTTCTCCCTGAAATTCGTAAGCTCCTAAATCTACCTTATCCTCACTCGGTCGACCTTGGTATAACCGTGGCATACCGGCTAAATCCTTATCCGAACTTAAGTCTCCCCCATGATTTGTATAGAATGTATTATCTCCTGCATTAATAGCAGGGCTAGTATTTGACAAGCTATAATCTGCGTTACTTATATCGTTAAAAACATCAGCAGCAGTAATAGCCGTAGCATCTACATTTCCATTGGTGATATCACCACTACCTTTGATGAGACTATTTCTTATTTGAAACTCAGCTCCATAAATAGAATCCCAAACAACACTGTTATACAATTGGGTCGTCTCATGTCCATAAAATCCATTGGATCCATTATTTGCAACGGTTACATTCATATATATTCCACCCCCAGATTCATCATAAATTCCACCTCCAATATCTTCCGCATGGTTATCAGTAATAAGGGTATTAAAAAGCCTAGATGTATCCAACCTATTATGAACCCCTCCTCCATTAAGCCTAGCATAATTGTTTGATATAATGGTATTCTCTATGAAGGCATTAGATTGGTAATTAACCAATCCCGCACCTTTGGTAGCAATATTTCCAGAGATGAATAAGCCACTCATAATTGGTGAACTATCTATATTACATATTCCTCCACCGTCACCATTAGCTGAATTATCAATAACTACAAGATTGCGAAGCCATACAGATGCAAAGTAGTTATATATTCCTCCACCTATCTCTGTGGTATTAGCTCCCGTGATTGTAAATCCATCCAGTATTGCAGAATTGTCTAACGGAGCATCCACAGTAAAAATATTAGCTATAACTCTCCCGTTACCATACGCATGTAATATACTTCCCCTAACACCACTGGTATCCATAATAATTCGGGGATCAGAGATGCTACTAACGCCATTATCTGGGTCAAATCCGCCATATATAGCCACCTGGTTTTTCATAACAAATGGGATCCCTTGCGTATCATACGTACCAACCATCACCCAAACCTGCGTCGTACCTACAGCATTAATGGCTCCTTTCAGGTCTGCTGTCGCATTGGTCCAACTATCACCACTTCCAGTTCCTGTAGCAGTGGGTTTTACGTATACAATCCCATTACTATCAGGTGTCGGAGGTCCTTGACTGTAACCATAAACACCTATTATTAATAAACAAATAAGCAAAAAAGGAGTCCCCAATCGTTGGGTAGCGTAGTATTTATCCATATTGTAGAATCTTATAAAAATCGCGTACTTTTAAAGGATAAACCTAGAGTAAAAAAATTCCCACACAACACAAAAGTGAGAAATACCTTAATTTTGGGAAGTAATTACTTATTTTAGGGAAGTAAGGTAAGTTTTACGTTCAAAATTATCAATTAACTTAATTTGGAGCAGGTTTGAGAATTTTACCTTAATTTTTGCATCTAAAAAATAATCTTGAAGAAATACCTATTCTACATTTTAATCCTTTACGCAGGTGTGATCCATGCTCAGAACGATCGGCACGAAAACAAGAAGCTGCCCGAGCGCTTTATGGTCATGGATTCTATTAAATTTGAAGCGCTTAGGTCTCAAATATTAAATGCGCTCAGCTTACCCGTTAATGAGGTTCCTATTTGGAATCCAGAATTTTATCAAGTGCTTGAAAATGCGAAAGGTTGGGCATATAATCATGGCAATGAAGTTCAAAAGTCAATGTCAGAGTTTTTCATTTTGATGTATTACGACAAGAGTATCTATGATGATAAAGTTATAGAACTAGGAAAAAAACTACTTCAGGATAGTATCTTAATGAAAACCAGCGAAAGTGGTCTAGTATTATCAGCTCTAAACTCGAGTTACAATCGAAAAGGACAATATTTAAAACAATTAGCCATTCTAGAAAAACTTATAAAATTCAACAAAGAATTTGGAGAGAGTGTAGCCCCTCAAACCTATGCTTATTACAACCAAATGGGATTAATATATTACAGACTTGAGCACTATCAACTTGCACGACGTAATTTTAGAAGGCAGGCTAAGATATTTTTAGAAAGTGGCGATCTCTTCCAAGCCTCAAGCATGTTAAACAATATTGGGCTGACCTTCAATCGCGAAGAGCAAACCGATAGTGCGCTGAAATATTATAAAAAAGCGCTAAGGCTCGCCAATGATATGCGCGATCGACCAAACAACCCTGCGAAGGCCTATCACTTACATTTTCAAAACGTCATAAGTGCCAATATTGAACAGATTCGCATGAATCAAGGAAAATTTGACAAAGCAGAACAAGCCTTTCAAAAAGAACTAGCCTCCAGTAAGCAAGTAAGAGAATTTAGCACTGCTGCGCAAGCCTACGAAAAAATTAGTCGCTATTATTACCTGAGGCAACAGTACGATCTAGCAACCATCTATAATGATAGCTGCCTGTATTTTGAAAAGAATTTTTACAACCCATCAAATCGACAAAAAGCATTATTACTAAGAGCCAAGATACTACTTAAAACTCATAAAAACGACAGCGTTCTATCCTATATCGAAGAGGCGAACCGTCTTGAAGATTCGTTGATCAAGGAGGAAAAACGTAAAAATTATATGGAAGCTACTTCAAAATTTAATTTTACGCAGTCCGAGGAAGCGTTGAAGATAAATCGAGAACTACTAGCACAAAAGGATAAAAACGCTCAGTTGCAATGGATCATAACAGGCTTTAGTATCGGCTTATTACTTCTAATGGGGCACCTATTCTTTAAAACCAAAAGAGCAAACTCCATTATAAATACCCAAAAAACAGCACTCACTCGTGGTATTCGGGAAAAAGAAATTATGCTTGACGAGATCCAACATCGAACTAAAAACAACTTACAGATGATTTCAGGGATTTTGGAGATTCAAAAACAAAAGCATGAACTATCTGAAAATTCCATTCTCCAAGCCTCCCAGGAATACTTGCAAAGTATGTTCATGATCCACGAGCTGCTCTACGAACAAGATAAAGGTTTGGACGTACTAGACATGCACGCCTACTTTCACAGAATGGCCAATTTTTTGATTAACAATTATCCGGCCTTGGAAGTAGAGTGGAAAATCAACACTACCTTAACGCTGGATGTAAAAACAGCGACCCCATTAGGTTTGATGGTATGTGAATTAATCATAAATTCCTTAAAACACGCCTTTACACAAGGTGGTAAAATCGATATTAGTTTGACCAAAACAAGGTCTAACTATCGTCTTATCTACAGTGATAATGGGAAAGGATTTTTGCAAAAAAACAACCCAGATTCTTTTAACACAGGAATGAATCTTATCTTTATGCTTGCAGAGGATTTATCTGGCGTGATCGTATTGCCCGATTCACCAGGATTTTGCCTGCAGCTTGATTTTAATACAGCATGAGCAAAAAGAATGTATATATCGTTGAGGACATGGCTGTCACAAGAGCTGCCATTGCTTCGGTACTCAAAGATAAAGAATACTGTATTTGTGGAAGTGCCGTTACAGCAGAAAAAGCATGGATCGAGATCCAAGAGCTTCCTGTTGATATCGTAATTCTTGATTTAAATCTAAAAGGAAATAAAAATGGACTATGGCTGGCAAAGAAAATCAGAAAGTCAGTCGACTGTGCGATCGTTTTCCTAACAGCCTATGGAAGTGACGGAATCCTTTCACAGATATATAAAACCAATCCAAATGGCTACATCATGAAGCCATTCAATAACCCTACCTTATTATCTACCGTTAAATTAGCCTTGCAGAATTACAAGAGAAATCCTACCAAGTCCACCGACCCTTCTGCAATACAGTATAAGTATATCCGGAGCCAAACTGGCCTTATTAAGATATCTAGTGATACGATTCTGTATTTAAAATCCGATGGAAATTACGTACGTATTTTTAATCAGGACAATAGCTGTATCACAACTCGTAACAAACTAACTACGGTTTTAGAACAGTTATCCTTTGACAATGTATATCGCGTTCATCGCAGGTATGCCATCAATGCTCATAAGATCACCTCTATAACCGCAAGAAGCGTTACCTTGGGCCCTACAGCAATTCCATTATCAAAATCCTACCAAGGTGCTGTTTTAAAAGAAAAGTTTTTAAAACAATCCAACGCCATAAAGTAAAAAAGCGAATAACGACGGTTTATATGACCTCACAATACAGGCCATCATCTGATTTTTCAACCTTAACCAATTTATTCTTGGTAAGCCCTTTGATGGTTTTATCCCACTTTTTGTTACTTAATCCAGCCTTATCCTTGAGGGTATCAAGCAACATTCTTTGTTCCTGTTTTAGAAGATCAAAGACCGCTTTTTCTTCCTCACTTAGGACAACCTCAACAACTTTCTCCGGTCGCATCTGTGGAAAGAATAATACCTCTTGAATGGAAGCGTTATTGGTCATAAGCATTACCAATCGATCAATTCCAATACCAATTCCAGAGGTAGGAGGCATTCCATACTCCAAGGCTCTTAAAAAGTCTTGATCAATAAACATCGCCTCGTCATCACCTTTTTCAGATAATTTTAATTGCTCCTCAAAACGTGCCCTTTGGTCAATTGGATCATTTAATTCCGAATAAGCATTTGCTAATTCCTTTCCATTTACCATTAATTCAAAACGCTCGGTAAGTTTAGGATTATCACGATGCTCTTTAGTAAGTGGGCTCATCTCTTTTGGATAATCAGTAATAAAGGTAGGTTGAATATAGTGATGTTCACATTTTTCTCCAAAGATCTCATCTATGAGTTTACCAATTCCCATACTTTCATCTGTTGGGATGTTAAGTTTCTTGCAAACCTCGCGCAATGCCTTCTCATCCATATCCGCAACATCAAAACCAGTATGATCTTTAATGGCTTGTAAAATTGGCACTCTTGGATAAGGTGCTTTAAAGTCGATCTTATGATCACCAACTGTTACCTCTGAACTACCGTTTGAATCGATGGCAACTTTTTCTAATAACTCCTCGGTCATCTCCATCATCCAATGATAATCTTTATAGGACACATAAAGTTCCATGACGGTGAACTCTGGGTTATGCGTCTTATCCATCCCTTCGTTTCTAAAGTCCTTTGCAAACTCATACACCCCATCAAAACCACCTACAATAAGTCTTTTTAAATATAACTCATTAGCAATTCTAAGGTACAGCGGAATATTAAGTGCATTGTGATGCGTTACAAACGGACGAGCAGCAGCACCTCCTGGGATGGGTTGCAAAATAGGTGTTTCCACCTCTAGATAACCCCGACTGTTGAAAAAATCTCGTATACTAGTAGTGATCTTAGTTCTTTTAATAAAAGTTTCTTTTACATGAGGGTTCACAATTAAATCCACATAACGTTGACGGTAACGAAGTTCAGGATCACTAAAGTCATCAAAAACCTTTCCTTGAGCATCTACCTTTGGAAGTGGTAAAGGACGTAGTGATTTATTAAGTACTGTGAAGTTTTTCACCATTACAGTCATCTCCCCTACTTGCGTTTTAAACAATACCCCCTCAACACCGATGATATCCCCGATGTCTAATAATTTTTTATAAACCTCATTATAGAGGGTTTTGTCCTCACCTGGACAAATTTCATCACGATTGAAATAGAGCTGAATTCTTCCCTCACTATCCTGAAGTTCAGCAAAAGAAGCTTTTCCTTGGATACGTCTACTCATTAATCGTCCAGCTAACACAACCTTCTTATCGACTTCAAAATTATTCTTCACCTTATTAGTGGTATGATCAACTGGATATAAAGCCGCTGGATAAGGATCTATGTTCAAGTCTCTTAACTTGGCTAATTTTTCTCTGCGAATAATTTCTTGTTCTGAAAGTTGCATATGTATAATTCTGAATTTTAGCCCGCAAAGATAGTGAGTATTTAACAATCTATCAATCAAATTGTAGGCTTTTGGACCTTAGATTCCAATTGAATTATTTTTCAAAGCAACCATTTTAAATTGATTGCATCTAAATAGTCAAACTCAAAGAATTAACCAAAAACATACTAATAGCTTTAATATTTTGATACTAGATCCTTTTCTATTTAGTGGTAGTGGAGAATTTGATACTGATAAAAAGAAAATCGTCGAGCTATCTATCTACCCTAATACTGGCTTCAATGAATACTTATTTTCGGATGACATGTATGGGGAATTCCTGCAATATTCCGAAGGTAAAAACACCAGCAAACAATTACTTTTAAGCCCTGGAGAGAGCTTTGCCTCTTTCAACTACCAAAAGGGCTATCACTATACCATAAAGGCGGAAAAGATTAATATCAAACATTCTCCAAAACAAGCATCTAGTGTTATTTATCAATATCTAGAAACCCTCTCCAAGGAAAAAATTATTACGCAGGATGCAGCCGAAGATCTCATCATGGATGTAGCACCCGTAAAGATCAACTTCATCCCTAGAGGAAAGGAACCCAGAAAAGCATACCTGGTTAAGGTAACCACAGAATCCAAACCCAGACCCATACTGAAAATTAAAGAATTTCATTTTAAAAAGGGATATCATTACCGCTTAAGAGTAAGGAAAACCATTCAAGCATCCCCATTTAAAGAACACTACACCCTACTCGAGGTGATGTCTAAAAACAAATAGCCAGCGATGCAAGCTTTAAGGGGTTTTATCCCAACAGAGCGGTGATATCCTTCGCGACCAATGACATATCATCTACAAATTGTGCCCTCCACTCTTTATAGTTCGATAAGTTGCAAAAGGCAAGTGCTCCATGTAATGATCTAAATGGGGTGATTGGAACTTCTTGATCATCCTGGAAATGGTAGAAAAAAATTGGCACCTCTGTGCAAAGGTTGTTTTCAAAACCATCCCTTAACTTTATACCTTGAATCCAGTCATCATCACCGCTCCAATATGGCGTTGCCAGAAGGAAGATTCCTCGAATCATTTTAGCGTACGGATTTTCAGTCAAATATTTTAAAATCATGGAGGCACCAAATGAGTGGCCTACCAATACAACGGGGCTATGAATTTTAGATAGCTCCACCCCTATTTGCCAGATCCAACCATAGTCTTTAGAAGATTCGTCCCAATACAATTCCGGATAATACAATCGAAATGATTCTCCTAAGAATTCCTCTAGAGAAGCCACTATTGGCCGATCCACTTGGTATCCATCCTTACCCCCGCCAGGTAAAAAAAAGTATGGATATTGCCTTCGAAGTATTCATAAAAACTGCTTTTAGTTCCTGACAATTGACCCTATTCAAGAACACTAATTTACTAAAAAGTACATAACCAGGTGATCCTTGCTTAAAATAAGATGTAACAAAACCAAAAGGAATGCGTCTTATAGATAGAGATTTCAATTACATTTGTCTTTTAAATAGACTTATAACAATAAAAACACTACAGAATGAGTATTTGGAGAGTACTTTTATCTATAATATTGCCTCCCTTAGCAGTCTTAGATAAGGGATGTGGATCTATTGTCATCGTATTTTTACTAACACTATGCGGCTGGGTTCCAGGAATAATTGCAGCACTTGTTATCCTAAACAATCCTAATTCATAAGCAGCAGTGGGTCTTCGAACTTCATGGGTCGGTCATAAAGTTTAAAGAAAAGGAAACCGTATCTTTGCATCATGAACAAAAAAGTAATTTTAGAAGATCTAGGATATAAAGACTATAAAGAAGTCTGGGAATATCAAGAGTCACTTTTCCAATCCATTTTCGATATAAAGTCAAAAAACCGAAAAGAATCATTGAACATCCCCACCGACAACTACTTTTTATTTGTAGAGCACCCACATGTGTACACTTTGGGCAAAAGTGGCGACATAAGCAACTTACTCCTAAACGAAAGACAGCTAAAGGAAAAAAATGCTAGTTTCTACAAAATCAATAGAGGAGGCGATATCACCTATCATGGTCCAGGTCAAATTGTAGGTTATCCTATCCTAGACTTAGACAACTTTTTTACTGACATTCACAAGTATCTTCGTTTTCTAGAAGAAATCATTATTCTCACACTTGCAGAGTACGGGATACAGGCTAGTCGTAGTGAGGGAGAAACCGGTGTTTGGCTTGATGTAGGAACTCCTTTTGCTAGAAAGATATGCGCCATGGGAGTAAGGGCATCTCGATGGATTACCATGCATGGTTTTGCCTTAAATGTCAATGCCAATCTCGGTTATTTTGACAACATTATTCCTTGTGGAATTAGAGGAAAGGGCGTCACTTCCTTAAATGTAGAATTAGGAAAAGAAAAGGTCGATGAATCCCAGGTTAAAGAAAAACTATTAAAACACTTCCAAGAAGTTTTTCAAGCAGTAATCGTTTCAAGGGAACCAATAGTCTCTTGATAAAATTCCATCAATAAAGAAGTCGTAATTCTTTTAGGTCGAAGTATTCGATGACCTCATCCTCTAACAAGACTTTTAACATGCCCTGATTACTGACCCCCTTGATAAATCCCATCATTAAGCTTCCATCCTTTCGTTTAAATGTAGAGGGTTTGTCTTTACGAAACAATAGTTGTTCATAATTAGTTTTAAGGTCATCCAACTTACGCTCCACTATCCATGGTTCATAAAATTTAATACAATCCACGATCTTCTGTAGCACCTCCAACTTGTTATAATAAACACCCGTAATTTTTTTTAGTGAACTTGCATTGATCATCCCTTCAAAATTGGATTGATTCAGGTTCAATCCAATTCCAATTATGGCTGCACTCATGTGACCGTTTTTAAAGATGTTTTCAATTAAAATACCACAAATTTTTGAATTCCATGACAAAATGTCGTTAGGCCATTTGATCTTTAAATCAGGAATACTGAAATAAGTTAGCGCATCATAAATTGCCAAAGAAACGGCGATACTAAGATAGAATTGTTCATCACTTTGTAGGCAGTTAATCTTTTTAAACACACTAAATGTAAGGTTTTGACCAGGTTCGGTGACCCATTTAGTCCCCATTTGTCCACGACCTTGAGTTTGAGTTTCTGCCATGACAACTGTGTAATCATCCAGTTCACTATTGGAGACCAACCCTTTTAAATAAGAATTGGTCGAATCAATGGCACTAAGTTTGATTAAATTCATCTAAATAGTATTACATTTACCACTGTAATCTTATATTCGTAGAGGTAGCTAAAGAACTAAAAAAATAATAACTTTGTGAAAATAAAAAAAATTAATGGTAAACACGAATAGTAGCACAGATCAATTAATAACATTTATCTTAAAAGGGATTGAAGAGGTTAAGGGAAAGGATATTAGTATTCTAGATTTGAGAGATATTGAAAACACGGTTTGTGATTACTTCATTATATGTAATGGTACTTCAAACACCCAAGTGAATGCCATCGTAAATTCCATTCAAAAAACAGTTAGTCGAGAAATCAAGGACAAGCCTTGGCACGTCGAAGGTACTGATAATGCTGAATGGGTTCTTATGGATTATGTCAATGTAGTGGTGCATGTATTCCAAAAGCACATCAGAGACTACTACGACATTGAAGGATTATGGGGTGATGCCAAATTAACGACCATACCATCAAATTAAACCAAACTAGATTTCTGAAAAACAAAGAACAAAAGACAAGCTATTGTAATACTTAGCTTTAAGCTAAACTATTAGAAAGTAAAAGAAAGAATTAATGGCAAAAGAGAACAACAATAATACGGGCCCGAAACGACCTAAATTTAGTTCATATTGGATTTATGGCGTTATTTTAGCGATCATCATTGGTATGCAATTTTTCTCAGGAGGAAGCAATTGGCAAACCCCACCTGACACGACCCCTGCCAAACTACAAGAATACTTAAAAGCGGGGGACGTCAGCAAAATTGTAATTATTACCAATACCAGACAAGCCAAGGTATTTTTGACCGACGAGGCAAAACAAAAAGAAATTCATAAGGACGCCGTTGATAAGTCGCTGTTTCCATCAGGAGACACACCACAATATCAATTAAACTACGGGGATCTCCAGAATTTCGAAAACGACATAAATAACACCATACAAGAAAACAACCTTTCCGCATCTGTAAAGTATGACACGGATTCAAACATTCTGGGAGAATTAATATTTTCAATACTACCCTTTGTACTTATTATCGGTATCTGGATCTTCTTAATGAGACGTATGTCTGGCGGAGGAGCTGGAGGCGCGGGAGGACAAATTTTCAATATCGGTAAATCGAAAGCGCGCCTATTTGACGAGAAAACGGATATGAAAGTATCCTTTAAAGATGTAGCAGGATTAGAAGGTGCTAAAGAGGAAGTACAAGAAATCGTTGAGTTCCTTAAGAACCCAGAGAAATATACTTCACTTGGAGGTAAAATTCCAAAAGGAGCCTTATTGGTAGGGCCTCCAGGAACTGGTAAAACCTTATTGGCTAAAGCAGTTGCTGGTGAGGCGAAGGTTCCATTTTTCTCGCTATCTGGTTCTGATTTTGTAGAAATGTTTGTAGGTGTTGGTGCTTCAAGAGTGCGAGACCTTTTCAAACAAGCGAAAGACAAATCACCAGCAATTATCTTCATCGATGAGATTGATGCCATCGGTAGAGCACGAGGAAAAAACAATATGACTGGAAGTAATGACGAAAGAGAGAATACCTTGAACCAGTTACTAACAGAGATGGATGGTTTTGGAACCAACACAAACGTGATTGTATTGGCAGCCACAAACCGTGCAGATGTACTTGATAAAGCACTTATGCGTGCTGGTCGATTTGACAGGCAAATCTATGTTGATCTTCCGGATGTTCGTGAGCGAAAAGAAATTTTTGAAGTACACTTACGTCCTATAAAAACGGCCGAAACACTCGATGTTGAGTTCTTGGCAAAACAAACACCTGGATTCTCAGGAGCTGATATTGCTAATGTGTGTAATGAGGCTGCACTTATTGCCGCTAGAAAAGGTAAAAAAGCGGTGGACAAGCAAGACTTCTTAGACGCCGTTGATAGAATCGTAGGTGGACTAGAGAAGAAAAATAAAATTATCACACCAAGCGAAAAGAAAACTATTGCCTATCACGAAGCAGGCCATGCAACGGTGAGCTGGTTACTCGAACACGCGGCGCCACTGGTTAAAGTTACCATTGTCCCTCGTGGTCAAAGTTTGGGAGCTGCGTGGTACTTACCTGAAGAACGATTGATCGTACGGCCAGAGCAAATGGCTGATGAGATGTGTGCTACCCTTGGCGGTAGAGCTGCGGAAAAAGTTATGTTCGATACTATTTCAACTGGAGCATTAAGTGACTTGGAAAAAGTAACCAAACAGGCAAGAGCCATGGTAACTATTTACGGTCTTAACGAGGCTATTGGAAACTTAACGTATTACGATTCCACTGGACAATCTGATTATAACTTCTCCAAACCTTATAGCGAGCAAACAGCGCAATTAATTGACAAGGAGATCTCTAAGATAATTGAAGAACAATATGCTAGAGCTATTGAGTTATTAAAAAACAATAAGGACAAGTTAACAGAGCTCGCAGATCGATTACTAGAAAAAGAAGTTATTTTCAAAGATGACCTAGAGCGCATCTTTGGTAAAAGACCGTTTGAAGGACCATTCGAAGAAGAAGCCGATAAGTCACAGGAGCCTTCACAAGAGAAGCAAGAAAAAGAAAATCTAGAACAAAAATAAGGACAAAAAACAAGGGGAAACAAAATTTCCCCTTGTTTTATACGTTATCCCTAAGAATTTCTTACTTTTATACTACAACTGGCATGTGAAATAAATAATAACTCCCCCGTTAAATTTATAATGAGCTTATTTAAAAAACTTTTCGGATCCAAACAAAAAGACGACACCACTGGAACTGGCGCAGATCAAAGAGGTAAGTTCATGCCAGAAATAAAGCTTCCTACTGACGAGAAATTTACGATTAATTTCAAGAAAAATGGTGGTAAGTTCCTCTACTGTGATTCTTTAGATGAGATTTACGAATGCTTCAATAATATTCTGCAAGAAAACAATTGGTCCTCCCAAACAGTTTGTTGTTTAGATCCACAACTTTCTCAAATATTTAAAAACTACAAGTTTAGCAACCATTCAAATTGTCATCAGGCAAATATTTTGTTGTCCCGTTGCGAAAATTTGGTAGCGGACAATGGTGCGATCTTAATTTCATCCAATCAGATTAAAGAAAGTAAGTTAAACGACCTGCCTGATAACTTTATTATCTTTGCCACCACAAGTCAGTTGGTAGACACCATCGGAGAAGGTCTAAGGGGCATCAAAGCTAAAAATAAAAATCAGATTCCGACCAACATTACTACGATCAAGCATTTTAGCATAAAAGAAGAAAAAGATTTCCTCACTTACGGAAGTAGCTCAAAAAACCTATATTTGTTGCTGCTTGAAGACCTCTAATCAATATTAGAAATTCACCTAAAAGCTAAAACCTAAAAAATTAACCTAAGTGAGAGAACTGTTAAAAAGGTCCTTGACTGGCATTATATATGTATTTTTATTAATTGCAGCAGTGTACTTAAGCAATGATGCCTTTGATTTCCTCTTTCTAATATTCGGGATTACTTGTATCTATGAGTTTAAAAAACTAATACGTCTTCAGGGCTACTATATCTTTATTGCCTTTTTAGCCTTGTGGTGGGTATTTATCTACCTACTCGGAGAGTTATCCCAGCAGCAACTATTGCGTAACATTTTATTGGCAGCAACACTTTTGGTCAACATGCTACTATGCATAACCTTATTTAAAGCTAAGATCCCAAAATACTCCAATACGCTCAAATTTTTAATTACTATATTTTACATTGGTGGTGGGTCTATTTTTCTTACCATGATCCCTTATAAGGACCCTCATTTCGTTAAGTCTTTAATTATCGGTGTCTTCGTACTGATTTGGGTGAACGACTCCTTTGCATACTTAGTTGGTAAGGCCGTTGGTAAAAACAAATTATTCCCCAGCGTATCGCCCAAGAAAACTGTTGAAGGCTTTTTAGGAGGTTTTATATTTGCTTTAATAGCGGCCTATTTATTATCTTTATCCGATAAAGAACTAACATCGATACAATGGTTAATTTTAGCAGCTGTATTGGTAATAACGGGATCTATAGGAGATCTAGTAGAATCAAAATTTAAACGTTTGGCAGGTGTAAAAGACAGTGGAGCAATTCTCCCCGGCCATGGTGGATTATTAGACAGATTGGACAGTTTAATTTTTGCTGCGCCTTTTGCTTTTTTAACCCTTCAAATTTATATCTATGTTTCATAAAGAAGGCTTCAAGATCATCATTGCCGCATTTGCAATTATTGCCTCAGGGATATTATTGGCCAAAGTATATATCGACAACTTCTATATTGAGAAAGCTGTTCAAGTTGCCCTACTCATCCTATTAGTGGCAATTCTTCAATTTTTCAGAAACCCTAAACGAACCACTATCTTAAATGACGCTCATATCATCGCACCAGTGGATGGCAAGGTGGTTGTTATAGAAGAGGTATACGAAAAAGAATACTTTAAGGATAAGCGAATTCAAGTGTCTATATTCATGTCTCCTATCAATGTACATGTTACCCGGTATGCTCTGGGAGGAGTCGTAAAGTATAGTAAGTACCATCCAGGTAAATACCTAGTGGCCTGGCACCCCAAAGCTTCTGAAGAAAACGAGCGCACCACAATTGTGATTGAAAACCCTACTTATGGCCAAGTATTGTATCGACAAATAGCGGGAGCTATGGCAAAACGGATTGTCAATTACGCCAAGGTAGGAGAAACTGTTGTTCAAGGAAGTGACGCTGGATTTATAAAATTCGGATCAAGAGTAGATTTATTTTTACCACTGGATTCGGAGCTTAAAATAAAGCTACATCAAAAAGTAAAAGGTGGAATTGATATTATCGCATCTTA
>NZ_DATGNU010000020.1:0-16511 GCF_035306585.1 Galbibacter sp. | reverse complement strand
GTAGGTTGCATACGCGTTACTCACCCGTGCGCCGGTCTCTAAAGTAGCAAGCTACTCTATACCCCTCGACTTGCATGTGTTAGGCCTGCCGCTAGCGTTCATCCTGAGCCAGGATCAAACTCTTCATTGTTGTCTCTTAATAACTTGATGCCTTAAAATACAATACCAAAGTGATCTTACTCAAAAATGATTTTACTTAATTTCTTACTAGGTTGATTCTGTCCTGAATATGAAACCAAAATCCCAATATCCAGTCCAAAAATCATGCTGTCAACAATATGTCAATGAACTTGTCTTCTCTTTCTTAATAAGCCTTGATAAACTTTCGTTTTCAAAGCGGGTGCAAAAGTAAAACTTTTAATTTTAATCGGCAAGCTTTTTTGAAAAAAAAAAATTTGAAGCCTTTTTCAACGCTCCTACTCACCCCCTAAATCACCCTCTGTTAAAGAACTTTCCGCTTCCCGAAACCATCAAGATTGTCCCTGAAAGCGGGTGCAAATATAGAAACTATTTTTACTCTATTCCAAATCTTTTTTGGCTTTATTTTGCAGTTATTTTTAATGCCCCTAAATACCAAGTCGTTACAACCAAAAATAAATCAAAATAAAATGAAATTTAGAGCAACAGTACTCAATAGAACACCCTCTGAACTTTTCTAAACAGAGGGTGTTTTATATAGTTTAATACGATTAGATAGCTACTTCTAATGAATACCGTTCATCCATTTACGTAATGTAGGCACCATAACAAGTAAAAGAGCTGCCGCCCCTAGCACCACTAATACGCCCCAAACTAAGTATGTTTGTGTATAGGCTGTAAGGGTGTCGGCTACTGAGGCATCCTCCGCAGGTGCATCGGAGGCTGTAAGGGTACCAATAAAACCAGCCATCTTATTACCAACAGCAATGGATAAAAACCAAGCACCCATAACAAATCCAACAATTTTTCCTGGAGACAACTTCGTTACCATTGATAACCCTACTGGAGATAAGGAGAGTTCACCCGTGGTATGGAAGAAATACATAAGGGCCAAGAACACGATAGACACCAGTCCTTGATCATCGACAAAGTATTTTGCACCTATCACAATAACTGCATAACCTAAAGCTAGCTGAACTAATCCCAATACAAACTTCATTGGTGTACTAGGTTCTTTACCAGCTCTATTCAATCGTATCCAAATAAAGGAGAATAGTGGGGCTAGCAACATTATATATAAGGAATTAAAACTTTGGAAAATCGAAGAAGGTAATTCCGATCCCAATACAGTACGGTCAATGTTCTTTTCAGTAAAAATAGTTATAGAACCACCCGCTTGTTCAAACAAGGCCCAAAAGACCGAATGGAAGAAAAACAAAACGATTACAACTAAAATTCTTTGTCCCTCTGCCTTATCATCACTTCGTAATGCTTGCACAATTAAATATCCGATGATACCTATTGAGATCACTAGTAACAAGGTCGACATGAGATCTGACAAATTGAGCATTAAAGCACAAATTGGAACTGCCACTAGGGACAATACCATAATTACCCAACTAGGTTTTGCACCAAAGATCTTTCTTTGGCCTAATGTAACTTCCTCAGGAGCATAGCCTTTATCACCAAACGCGCTTGCAAAAGCCCAAAAGACAATCAGTCCAATTAACATTCCGATACCAGCTAATCCAAACCCATAATGCCAGTTGATGTTCTGCCCTACATATCCACAGGTCAGCATCGCTAGGAAAGCACCAATATTTACGCCCATATAGAAAATGGAAAACGCACCATCTTTTCTCGGATCATCTGTTTCGTAGAACTTCCCTAGGAAAGAACTAATATTTGGCTTAAAAAAACCATTACCGACAATAATAAGTCCCAGTGCACCAAAGAACATCGGCATATTTCCTTCCATACCTTCAATTCCTTGAACACCTAAAGCGAAATGTCCAAGCATCATTAAGAGTCCACCCCATAAGATGGTCTTTCTAAATCCAAGAAATTTATCAGCAACAAGTCCACCTATTACTGGGAAAAGATAAACCATAGCGGTGTAAGAACCGTAAATGGCATAAGACTTCACCTCGGCCGCACTTGATGCCAGATCAATAAACATCACCTTGGTCATATACAGCACTAGTAAAGCGCGCATTCCATAATAGGAGAAACGCTCCCACATTTCAGCAAAGAATAAAATAAATAATGCTTTGGGGTGTGTTTTTCTGTTAGTGTATATAATAAAGGGAACCCACAGTAGCACAAACACCCAACCGATCGTTAAGATCCATAAAGTTAAATCCATAATTTTTAAATTTAATTAAAAGAAGAATCCGTTTAAAATGAGTTAAGCTCTTAACTTTTTTAAAACAAGTGGTATACCTAATTTAATATTAACCTCTATTGGTTACTGGCTCAATCACCTCACCCGCTACACCATCTGCATTTCCTTCGTCATCCTCTGCTCCATGTGTGAGTCTTTTTAGTGGTTTTAATAGTAAAATTACTAATAGTCCAATAAGGGACCATATGATGGTTATACCTAAGAAAATCTCAAACTCTCCAAGGTTCTGTGCACTTTGTCCAATCATTCCAGCAATTTTATTACCCAGTCCAGTGGCTGCCCAATAAAGTCCCATAATGACAGAGGCATACTTTAGTGGAGCTAATTTTGTAATAAAGGACAGGGAAACTGGAGAAGAACAAAGCTCTCCGATAGTATGGAATAAATAAGCCAAGATCAACCAGTACATAGCTGACGACCCTGTAGCTTCCGCCTCTTTGGCTGCTATACTCATAAATCCAAACCCTAAGGCCATAATGATGATTCCTATTGCTATTTTAAATAAGGATGATGCTTCATTTCCTTTTTTACGCCATCGAAGCCAGAAAGTACCAACAGTGGTAGCTAGTATGATTATAAAAAAGGAATTCACAGATTGAAACACCGAAGCAGGTACTGTAAATAGACCAAAGAAGTCACGATCCGTTTTTTGTTTAGCATAGAGATTCATTAACCCCCCAGCCTGTTCAAAGGCGGCCCAAAACAAAATGATCAACAAAAAGGAAATCAACAATACTTTGACTCTGTCCTTTTCAATTCTCGTTAAAGGACGGTTCAGTATTTCTCTATCCTTTTCATTGTTCTTTGAGATGAGATTTCCAACATCCTTTAGATATTTTTGACCCCAGATGTAAACAATCTGACCAACAAACATTCCAATAGCCGCAAGACCAAATCCATAATGCCAGTTAATTTGCTCACCGATATACCCACATAAGATCGGGGCAAGAAACCCTCCAATATTGATCCCCATATAGAAAATATAGAAACCTAAGTCTCTTCGTTCATCCTTTGGTTTATACAACCCACCAACCATGGATGAGATGTTTGGTTTTAACCCTCCTACTCCTAAAATGATAAATAAACAACCAATGTAAAAGGAAACCTCTGAGTTAAGTGCTAGTACGGTATGTCCTATACATAGGAGTATCCCCCCTAACATTACTGTTTTCTTTTGCCCTAAAAACCGATCGGCAATCCATCCTCCTGGTATGGAGGACACATATACTAACATAGTATACCAGCCATAAAGCGCTAAGGCATCATCGTTTGTCCAACCAAAACCAGCGTTTTCTGATGTGGTTTCTGCAACTAAAAAAAGCGTGAATAGAGCACGCATTCCATAGTAGGAAAAACGTTCCCATAATTCGGTGAAAAAAAGAATGTACAATCCCTTTGGATGGCCAAATAGTTCTTCCTTTTCAGGTTTATCTGCAATTACTGCCATTAAACTAGAGTTTTTAAGTATTAGTTATTTTTTTGTGGTAGGTTGGTTTTGATTTTCTTTATTTCCTAAATTTTCATAAATAAAATTTGTCATCTTAGTATAAAGCTGTAAGCGGGTAGCACCGCCGTATATTCCATGATTTTTATCTGGATAAATCGCCCAGTCAAATTGCTTATTTGCCTGAATAAGCGCTGATGCCATGCGCATAGCATTTTGAACATGAACATTATCATCGGCCGTACCGTGAACCAATAAATAATCTCCTTTAAGAAGTTCAGGGTAATTAAGTGGGGAGTTATCATCATAACCGCTTGCATTTTCCTGAGGAGTCCGCATGTAACGTTCTGTATAAACAGTATCATAAAAACGCCAGCTTGTAACAGGTGCCACTGCAATTGCTAGGCTAAATACATCATTTCCTTTTAAAATACAATTGGTACTCATAAAGCCACCGTAACTCCACCCCCAAATACCGATTCTCTGATGATCAATGAATGGTAGCTGACCGAGTTGTCGAGCTGCGGCGATTTGATCTTCTACTTCGTACTTTCCTAATTCTTTATAGGTTACTTTTTTAAATTCAGCTCCTTTAAAACCTGTACCTCGACCATCAACACAGACAATTACATATCCATTTTGCGCTAACATCTGGTACCAGTAATCATTGGTACCCATCCATGAATTAGATACAGATTGAGAACCAGGACCTGAATATTGAGACATAAAAAGCGGGTACTCCTTATTAGGGTCGAAATCTGCAGGTTTAATCATCCACATATTAAGGGAATTCCCATTGACCTCGATGGTCGAGAATTCTTTTGGTGAGAGCTGATAATTCGCTAACTTTTCCAATAAGTCGTTATTGTTAACGATTTCTTTGATGAGCTTTCCGTTCTTACTATTGTTTAAGGTGTATTTTGGAGGAGTTGTTGCGCTAGAGAACGCATTGATAAAGTAACTAAAGTCTGCGCTGAAGGTGGCACGGTTTGTCCCTGTTTCATTCGAAAGTCGCGTTTTATCTTCCCCGTTTAATCTAATAGAATACACATCGCGGTTAATACTTCCATTTTCAACAGATTGATAAAAAACCCTGTTGGAATTCTTATCATATCCATAGTAGCTGGTGACCTCCCATGGCCCACTGGTAATTTGATTCACTAGTTTACCATTTTTATCGTAATGATAGATATGGTTGAAGCCGTCCTTTTCACTAGTCCAAATGAAACTATTGTCCGCTAAAAATGTTAGATTATCTGTGATATCTACATAAGCATCGTCTGTTTCATTTAATACCATTTGCGTTTGGCCATCGATTTTGTGGAAATATAACTTCAAATCATTCTGATGACGATTGATGGCTTGAATACTTAATACATCCTCATCTTCCGTCCATTGGATTCTTGGAATGTAATAGGCATCTTTTAAATCAACGGTCTTAGTTGTAGAAGTCTCTAAATTGTAGGTATGCAAACTAACTTTTGAATTCTCTTCGCCAGCTTTAGGGTACTTAAACACATGTTGTGTGGGATAAAGGGTTTCTCCGTAGACATCCATAGAAAACTCAGGAACATTGGTTTCATCAAATCGAATATATGCAAGGTACTCCCCTGACTTATTCCAATCAAAAGCTCTAACAAAAGAAAACTCTTCTTCATATACCCAGTCTGTCACACCATTGATAATCTTATTCTTTACTCCATCGGTAGTTACTTGAGTAACCTCACCACTTTGAAGATCTTTGATATAAATATTGTTCTCAAAAACGTATGCTACCTTCGAGGCATCGGGAGAGAACGTAGGTTCTTGAATTTTCCATTCAGAAATCAAATCTAACTGCTTCGATTTGATATCATATACATAATATTTGCCTAATCTTGATCTTCTAAATATGGGTTCAACTTCCGTAGCCAAAATAAGTTTAGATTCATCCTCACTAAAAGTGTAAGAAGAAAAATGGTTGATCGCATCCAAATCAGCAGATGAAACAATGGTTTCAACTTTTTCCAAAGTTTCATAATCATATTTGTCTACCGTGGTGATTTTAGTGGCACTATCGTAGTTTAAAATAGTGTACTGTTGTCCATTGCGCATCGAGTGCAAGGCATCCATTCCTTTGGTTCGGAATGCACCTCCCCAAATCTCCTCTAATGTAAGTTGTTGATTTTGAGCTGCAATAAAGTTAAACAGTCCAACAAACAGTAGGATTAGCGTAAATTTTCTTCTCATTAAATTGTTATGTATGAATTAAAAAGCCGTCAAGTTTACTAATTATTTCACAAATAGTGTAATATTTTTAGTTAAACCTTCCCGTTCCCTTGACCAGATCCAGCCAAGTAACGCTTTAATTTAATACCATTTCAGCAGCGATGACATTAAAATAGCGCTAGGCTTGAAAGTGATAATCCTTATCTTTGTTATTTAATTTAGCATAGAAGTACATGGCAACATCGGTGAACGGATTTTCTAAACTAACAAAAGAACAGAAGATAACTTGGCTCGCAACGCATCATTTTAAAGACAAGGAGGCTGGTATCGAAATACTCAAACAATACTGGAATAGTGATTCTAAATTGCAACGTCTACATGATGAGTTTATAGAGAACACCGTATCGAACTTCTACCTACCTTTAGGTATCGCTCCTAATTTTCTAATCAATGGAACCTACCATACGATTCCAATGGCTATTGAGGAAAGTTCCGTAGTCGCCGCTGCTGGTAATGCTGCCAAATATTGGCAGAAACGAGGAGGGTTTAAGGCTGAGATCCTTGGAACAGAGAAGATCGGTCAAGTACACTTCCTATACCCTGGCTGCTCGGATAAATTGAAAGAATTTTTCAAAGAGGTAAAACCAAAACTCCTCGAGGCTACACTACAGATTACCGAAAACATGCGAAAACGCAATGGAGGAATCTCTTCCATTACCCTTCGAGATAAAACCTCGGATCTACCACATTATTACCAATTACATTGTACCTTTCAAACTCAGGATGCCATGGGAGCGAACTTCATCAATTCCTGTCTTGAGACCATTGCTAAAACTTTTGAATCAGAACTCAAGAATTCTGATTTACTTGATTCCCAAGATAAAGAGCTACAAATAGTAATGAGTATTCTTTCCAATTACGTCCCTAATTGTAGGGTTAGAGCCTCGGTAAGTTGTAAGATCGAAGAATTGAATGGCGATAAGAATATGGCTCCAATGGACTTTGCTCAAAAATTTGTACGCGCCGTTGAGATTGCTAATATTGAACCGCACAGGGCGGTAACTCATAATAAAGGGATTATGAACGGTATCGATGCCGTAGTACTAGCCACTGGAAATGATTTTCGTGCAATTGAAGCTGGTGCCCACGCCTACGCTGCAAAAGATGGAAGCTATAAAAGTCTATCCAAAGCGACTATTCAGGGGGATGTTTTTACTTTTAGTTTAGAAATACCACTAGCCTTAGGAACTGTAGGTGGACTCACTAATCTGCATCCTTTAGTTAAATTGTCCTTAGAAATATTAAACCACCCTAGTGCAGAGGAATTAATGCAAATTGTCGCAACTGCGGGTCTAGCACAAAACTTTGCTGCTATCCGTTCCTTAATCACTGAGGGCATACAAAAAGGACATATGAAAATGCATTTACTAAATATCCTAAATCATTTAGGAGCAACTCCTGAGCAAAAAGCATATTTCACATCTTACTTTAAAAACAAAACGATTTCTCATAAAGAGGTTATAGCGCAATTTAATACCTTAAAAGAAAAAGAAGATGCACAAGTACCGAAGTAATGGAAAGATTTTAATTACGGGAGAATATGCGGTACTCGATGGCGGATTGGCTTTGGCATTACCGTCCAAATTTGGACAAAGTTTATCGATTGCCCAAGGTGAATTAGGTCAAATCAATTGGATCGCCTACCAGTCCACCGGAGAAGTTTGGTTTAAGGTGCAATTAGATATTACAAATCCTTGTATAATTAGCCCTTTGCCTTTGAATGACTCACACGACCAAGGGTTTGAAAAAGCGAAAACTTTGTCAAAAATTCTAACGGAAGCGCAAAAATTAAACCCATTATTTTTAAATCCCAAACAAGGATATAGTGTAGAAACGCACCTAGATTTTCCAACCAATTGGGGCCTTGGCAGTTCCTCTACCCTTATTACAAACATCGCTTCATGGGCTGGAGTAAACCCATATATTTTGTTGTGGAACGGTTTTTCCGGTAGTGGATATGATATCGCCTGTGCCCAAAACAATAGACCTCTCACCTATCAACTCATAGCAAATCAACCAAAAGTTGAGTTCATAGCGTTTAATCCACCCTTCAAGGATTCGTTATTTTTTGTTCATCTCAACAAAAAACAAAACAGTCGAGAGGGTATTAAACGTTACAAAGCTTTAAAAGGAAAAGAGAGCACATTAGTAAATCAAATAAGCCAACTAACTGCTGAATTTATACAGGCGGCAACCTTGGAGCAATTTGAGCAATTGATCAAACTTCACGAAAGTTATATCGCCTCAGCCATACAATTAATACCTGTTAAAGAAAAGCTTTTCAGCGATTATAAAGGAGCCATTAAGAGTCTTGGAGCATGGGGAGGTGATTTTATCCTAGTCACTGGAAATAAAGACTATGTGCAAACCTATTTTCAAAAAATGGGTTACCCGACTATTATCCCTTATCACCAGATGGTCATATAATATCCTTTCAAGGCCCTAGCTGAATCATAGCTTAGACAAAAAAAACACTCCGAAGAGTGTTTTAATTATAGGTAATTGTTTTTGCTTAGTCAAATACTATCCTAATAGATTTCGGATCTATTATCTTCGATTTCCGCCATTTCTTCCAGTGCATTATAAGCAGCGAAAGTAGATCTATTTCGATTCAATGTTTTTTGTGTATTGGCGTAAGTGGCATAATTATCCAATGATGGTGCAATCGATTTTTTGCTAACACTTAACATATAAACCCCATTTTCGCCTTCGATTAAATTAGATTGCTCACCCTGAGATAATCCCATAGCTACCCCTACAACTTTAGGCTCTCTACCAGCTCCTAAAATATTAGGGCTCTTCATAGTTAAATCAGAAGCCGCTTTTACATTGACATCGTTGCTACTGGCTAATTCCTCTAAAGACTTACCGCTATTTTGCTCTATTATTAAGGCAGCTTTCTTTTGTTTTCTTAAGATTGGTAAGACACTCGCTGAAGCATCCTTTGCAGTTGCTAATCCTTTGCTGCGCTTTCCAGTTAACTGAACCACTGCATATCCGTTAGTGGTTCCAAACCGCTTCACTGCGCCAACTTCGGTGTCAGGGTTGAATGCCCATTGTACAATTGTACGCTGATTTCCAAGGCCAGGGATATTCTCATCCAAAGCGTCTATTTTGTTAACAGGTCGTACTGTGTAATTTCCTTCTTTAGCAATTTCTTGAAAATCTCCTTCCATTGCAGTCATTTCAAAAGTAGTAGTTTGATTAAACAAATCACTAATTGTCTTCTCCGATGGTTCGAGCTCTCTGGCAATGGTTGCAAGTTGAACCACGTCATATTTATCGTCAACCTTGATGATATGGAATCCGAAATCCGTTTCAACCAATCCAATAGAACCTATCTTATTTTTAAAAATATAATCGTTGAATTCATGAACCATTTGTCCTTCAGGAATGTTGTCATACGTACCCCCTCGTGTGGAAGAACCTGGATCTTCCGAATACTCAAGCGCTAAGGCAGCAAACGAAGAAGGATCCGCTTTTACTTGATCTAATACATCTTTTGCAAGTGATTCCGCCTGCTGTTTAGTTCTCGATTCTTTAGGTTGTGCACCAGATCCATCATAAGAAATTAGGATATGGCTAGCTTTCACAGAACCACCTTCTTTCTTAGCAACCATTCGAGATAGTTTGTAATACGCACCATCTTTATATGGTCCAAATACTTCCCCTACATTCAAATTGTAAAGCGTATCAGCATAGGCAGTTGGTAGCTGCGCTTTTGTTACATAGGTAGTATCGTATTTTATATCCGAATTTCTGTTTACAAAATCAGCGATATTAGTAGTGGTTCTAAAACCAGCTATGGTATCATTTGATTTAGTAGTTTGATTGTACTCAACGCTCTGATCTAATAATTTTGTAAGCGCAGATTCCACTTCAGCGATATCAGCATCAGAAGCTTTTTCTTCGAAAAACACATATCGGATGTCCCTAGAGCTTTCCTGGGTATATTCTTTCTCATGCTTTTTAATATACGCTTCAATTTCTTTAGTTGTTACCGATACCGCACTATCAGCAATGGTGCTATAAGGAATTTGAACATATCTGATGTCCACCTTGTCATTCTCCAAATGGTAGGCAAGTTCTCCTTCTTTCAAAGTAGCCCCTACTCCGGCTTTGATCAAATTGAAGTACGACTGTTCTTTAGATGCGTTAATTAAGACATCTTCCTGCATTTTCCACTGCTCATAACCCATCGGGTTGTTTGCCTTCATGTCCGCAATAAACTCAATGAATTTACCTTCATCAAACACACCAGCCTCATTTTGAAAATTTGGATTGGATGATATCCCTGGATTAGCTTTAACTACATTTAGAATTTGATCTTTTTCGATATTGATTCCTAATTCATCGAATTGTTGTTCTAATATGATGTTTCTAACTTCTTGGTTCCAAACTTGGTTTACCACTTGAAGCGTAGTAGCGTTAGCACCATATCTTCTAGACATGTTATCCACCTTGAAAGCAAAATCTTGTCGAGATATGCTTTCTCCATTTACCTCTCCCACAGTTGTTTTCCCTGTTCCTCCGTTATTTGTAAAGACACCAGAGATAACAAATGCAAACAAAGCCATACCGATGACCAAGATCAAAAATATCGACCGACTCCTTATTTTTTCTAGAACTGCCATTTATTACTTATGTTTATTGTATAATTTCACAGGGGGCGAAAATACCACTTTTTTGGAATAATAAAAACCCGTAGTTGTAATTATTGCTGAATTTTACTGTTGATCTAAAACTTTAAGATGGATTATTTCAATTTTAGTGGTACTAACTTCAACTATAGTATATTGAAAACCGTCGAATTCTACTACAGCGCCTTTTTCAGGGATCTCCTCCAGTTGACTAACAATCATGCCCCCGAGGGTCTCGTAATGCTCCGATTCGGGCAGCCCGAGCTTATAGGTTTCATTGATATAATCCACTTCTAGGCGAGCCGATAAACGATACTCTCCATCAGAGATTTTTTCCTCAAGTAATTCTACCGTATCATGTTCATCTTCAATCTCACCAAAAAGTTCCTCTACAATGTCTTCTACAGTCATAATTCCTGAGGTTCCACCATATTCATCAAGCACTACCGCAATACTTTTGTGTTTTTTAGTGAGCACTTCTAGCACATCACTGATCAGCATGGTCTCTGGAACAAACTCCACAGGCATCATAATATTTTTAATACCCTTAGGCTTTTTAAATAGATCGAATGAATGAACATACCCAACAATATCATCAATGGTATCCTTATAAACTAATATTTTAGAATATCCAGTGCTTGTAAAAAGCTTACTTAATCCTTTAGGGGACTCATGTAATTCAACTGCAGTAATTTCTGTACGGGGCACCATCACTTCTCTAGCCTTTACTTCAGAAAATTCCAGGGCATTCTGGAAAAGCTGTATTTCAGAGTCAAGTTCTTGATCTTGATCAACAGCGTCCATTTGCTCTGAAATATAATCGCCTAATTCTACCTTAGAAAAGGCATATTGTAATTCACCATTATTAATTTTAAAAAACACTCGTGATATTATTTTGGATATCCAAGTGATAAATGAGGTGAGATAATTAAGTACTACATAACAAATATACACAGGTATTGCAAATGCCTTTAGTAGAGTATTGGAGTAAATCTGAAAAAGAATCTTTGGTAATAATTTGGCTAAAAAAACAGCAATTAGACCATTACAAGCTGCTATTAACAGCAAGTTTTCAATCGGTAGCTGTGAGAAGTGAGTATAGGCAGGATAAAAGTATTGGGTAAATAAGCTAGCAGAAAAGTATGCATACACCACCAAGGAAAAGTAATACCCCACCAACATAGTAGCGATAAATTTAGAAGGTTTTAGGGTAAGCCTGGTGAGTACTTTAGCCATTAAACCGCCTTGCTTCTTTTCTATTTCAACATGGATTTTATTAGCCGCAAGATACGCCGCTTCCATACCTAAAAAGAAAGCACACGACAGCAGTGATACTATTATGACTCCAATAGTGAAGGACATTAACTATTTTTTAGTTTTATTGTCGAACTTTTTGCGATAGTATCTCCTAAAGAAAAACATTCCTATGGAAACAACCGCAAACAAAACCATAATATAAGACCTACTCCGATCTAATGACCACATTCTCACGGCCTCAATAGTTGCCAAAATTGCAATAACTAAATATGCTATTTCAAAAATCTTAAAATATCTCATAAACTTAAATTAATAGCCAAAAATACATAAAATTTCTGCTGCAAATTAGACAATTATTAGAATTATCTATAGCAGGTCCTTTAGATATCTTGAACCATGGATAAAAATAAAATTATCGGAAAACAAGGGTTTGGAGCTACTCTTCCTTAGTCTCTTCAAAAAGTGCATCACCAGTGTTACCGTGTGAATTAACCACACTAAAATCCCTGTTAAAATCTATTCCAACACCTTGGATATTTAGATCCTCACTGATAAAGGAATAGTTCCCCTCGGTGAAAACCCAATTGTGCTGTTGATCCCAGTACAACTGATCTGAGTGTAGCTGCCTGCCATCGTGAGTTTGAAGAATTACATTGCCCTGCATATCAATGAGCTCTGTATCGAGGTATATGATACCATAATCAGCCTCTATGGAACTTTTCTGGTTATCCTCATCATAGAAATCCACATGAAAACCATTTGGAAATTCTCTGTAGGGGAATTGCTGGTTGCTAAAATCTTTATAGAGGGGCCCGCTAACTACCGCTACCAGCCTAGTAGAGTCGGTGTACTTCAGCACATAGTTCTCTGCAATCCCTATCGGGTTTTTATTGATAGCATTGATTTTTTGAACCTCTTTCAGATTCCCTTTACATGAAAAAAACATTGTCACAGCAAAGACTGTGACAATGTTAAATATTATATATTTACTATACTTGATCATTAAAGGCTTGGTACTTTGACACTTCCTCCGACCCAACAGTTAAACTGGATGGTCTTACCAGCCATACCTGAACTGAAGATGTCAGATTTACTTGGAGCTCTTCCTTCATAACTTGCGGCAGCTGAAGCTGCTCTACTCTTAAGTGAAGGGTCTACCTGACCAGCTCTTCTTGCCATTTGAGCAGCCTTCCAGTAAATAGCTCTTTTTTCAAAGGCGGTTTCTCCACATTCATTGGCACTATTGGCATATAAGCTTGCTAGAATTAAATAAGGTGTTCCACCAGCTGGGTTTAATTGTAATGCTTCATTAGCATATTGTCTAGCTGCAGATTTACGGCCTTTTTGAGATGCTTTACTAGCAAGATTTGTAAGCTTTTTAGCTTTTTTGATCGGATCAGTTTCTAAATCAACTGACTGCTCGTAAAAATCAAGAGCTTTGGTACTGTTTCCTTGCTCATCATATAGAGATCCAAGATAGTATTTAGAACTCGCAGAAGGCTCAATTTTATCAAGAGCTTCAACCAATTTGACGAATAATGGATCACCGGCACATCCTTTAGCATCCATTCTTCCTGCTGCACTTTTTAACCAATCAGCATCGTCTTTGCGAGCTTCGAAATTCTTTTGGTAAAGTGGAATTAGATTAGTACAATCTGCTAACTTCCCTAATTTAGCGTCAATACTACTACTAATTTTCTCATAATTCTCCCCGTTTTGTCTAACGGCAGCTAGCGTTTTTTCCTCTTTGCTGGTTAGGGTACCTGCCTCTTCTTTTTCAAGGTACTTAACAATAATTTCTCCGATTTCTTGGTTTTCTTCAGCAATCTTTCCAGTTACATCATCATAGGTATCAAATACCTCTTGTAACTCTTTTTTACCAGCATCATGTAAATCTACCAATTTAGAGAAGTACAAATAAAGTGCCTTAGGATTTTTAAACTCCTCAGGATTATTTTTAAATGCCTGATCTAATACCTGGTAAATCTCTTCATCTGTACCTAATTTATAGTCATTAAGTAACAATGCCTTATCGATTAAACTTCCTGTTTCGTTGTAACGATCTGGAAAGTTCTTAAATGACGTCTCGTATAAATCGGTCAACATTTTAACGTATTCTGCCTTATTCGCAGGATCACTCTCAATCTTGTGCTTCAAAATACGCTCTCCATAGTGATACGTTGCCCAATGTAACGTTGGACAATTCTCATACACCATCTTCCAAGGTTCATATGCCGCATCATAATTTTTAACTTTTGCATGTTCTGCAAAAATAGAAAGGTTCTGAGGGCATTCTGGATTTTGGGCACCTACTACGCTAAATAAAGCGGTTCCCAAAACGCAAAATAATATAGAAACGTTCTTTTTCATTTAATTAATATTAATAGGTTTACGTGTTAATTTTATTATCTAATCAAATTCTTTTGGAACCACTGATCATTTAAGGACAGACTAATGAAAACATTTAAATAATTTTCTTCGATTCTACCTAGATAAGTACTTCCTCTTTTTCCAAATTCAACACCAACATTTAGGTTTGAAAAATTCCTTACTGGTAAACCTAAACCAAAAGACATGCCAAAGTCGTGAACAGGAACATTATTTACCATAAGACCTGTCCTTGCATTATGCATTCCAACTCTATAAGTAACTCGCTTCCAATAGCTGGTAAAGGAGTCATAGTCAGGCACCCAGAATCCACCAACCGAGAATCGCTCCGCGTCTTCATAAGATCCGTTTGCTGTTGAAATAAAATCATTTTGAAATTCACTAGTCTTGCTAATCTCATATTCAGCTCCAATAAACCATGTATACTTTTTACCAATTCCAAGACCGAAACTGTATGATTCAGGCAAATGCAAATAGGTTGAATGTAAGCCATTCCCTCTTAAATCAATTTCTTCGGTATAGCTTGGGATCTCACTTCCCGATGCATTCCTTGAAACCGCAGAGATACTTCTCGAGTTACTTGAAGTGATCTTATTGGCAGGCGTATACACAATTGCGGATTGCAAATTAATACTTTTTCGAATTTCAGCTTCGTAATGTAGGGAAAATTTAAAATCAAATCCACTATATTCCGAGGTATTCTCTACCAAAGTACCATATTGTATTTGATCTAAGTAACTAGCTGTTTTATTGGTGATGGTTCCAAAATTAAAATTTGCTAAAGCACCAATACTGAAATTACTCAAAAAACCATAACCCAAAGCGAAGTGTACTTTGTTGATCCCTCCTTCTCCTTCATATTTATTGTACTCTGATAGCTCCCCACTTTCATCTAAACCTTCAATTCGATAACCAACGGAAGTATAGGGTCGTAATCCAAAGCTCATCCCTAAATTATTTCCAAGAGGAATACCTAGGGCGATATAATCAAATGTGAAGTCTGAAGCTGATTCTTTCTGCTCAGCAGTTTTTAAACTCACTGAATTATAATTACCTCCAACTCCAAATGTGGTTAATCGTAATTTTCCAAGCGAGGCTGGATTATTTAAATTTAAATGAATACTGTCCGCGTAAACACTAATTCCACCCATGGAACGATTTTCAGCTGTTCCTTTGAATCGTAAATCTCCAGTTCCATAGTATGAATAAGGAGAGACACTACCCTCTTGTGCAAAACTGTAACTACAAATAAATAGTACAGCGCCAAATATTATCTTTCTAATCATTAGTGTTTGTTGAGTTCTAAAATGCAATTTACCCCCTTAAGGAGGAAATTAGGATGGGCAAATATGCTACTTTTTAATCTTTTAGACAAAAAATGACTATCTCCTCCTGTTAAAATAACTGTTAAATCTTTAAATTTTTTTTGATATTGAGTAATTACAGCATCAATTTCGTGTACCGTACCATTGACAACACCAGATATCATACACTCCTGTGTATTGGTGCCGATGAAATCTCGAAGTTCAAATGAATCCACTAAGGGTAAGCCCGCCGTAAACGTATGCATTGCCTTAAAACGCATTTTGAGTCCTGGTGCAATTGCTCCCCCTTTATAATGCCCTTGCTGATCTATAAAATCATAAGTAATACAGGTCCCAGCATCTATAACCAGGCAATTTTTCTTTGGATAGTTGGCTGAAGCAGAGGCGATAAGAGCAATGCGATCCACTCCTAGGGTATCTGGAGAACCATAATCATTCTTAAATGGTAATTTCAATGACCTAGATAACATCATAACTGGGGCATATACCTTAAGGGATTCAAGGACTGAATTTGGCAAATCGCCCACCTTAGAAACCATGACATGACCTATGTTATCAAATTTTTTAAAAATTTTTTTTACATGATTCAACAAGGCATCTATCTGCATGGTCTCCATATCCACAAGCTCATCTTGCTTAAAAACAGCCACTTTGATTTGAGAATTTCCAACATCAATTATTAAATTCATATAAATCTTTTAAAACGGCTAATTTACAAAACGCTTTTTTTCCACAAATGTTTTGGTAATATTAAAATTGAATTTATATTTGCACCCGCAATCAAGCAACTGGTGCCTTAGCTCAGTTGGTAGAGCAAAGGACTGAAAATCCTTGTGTCCCTGGTTCGATTCCTGGAGGCACCACCA
>NZ_DATGNU010000019.1:0-3077 GCF_035306585.1 Galbibacter sp. | reverse complement strand
TTTTTTCACGTTTTTGATAAAAACTAAGCGAATTATGAGTAAACTTAAGGCAGCTATTACTGCTGTAGGAGCTTATGTGCCTGACTTTATTTTGACCAACAAGATGTTGGAAGAAATGGTAGATACAAATGATGAGTGGATAACAACTAGAACTGGAATCAAACAAAGGCACATATTAAAAGAAGAAGGAAAGGGTACTTCTTTTATGGCCATAAAGGCTGCGCAGGAATTGCTGCAAAAAAGTGGAGCTGATCCAAAAGAAATCGACATGGTCATTGTCGCCACGGCCACCCCAGACTTACCTGTAGCTGCAACAGCGGCTTATGTAGCCTCTGAGATTGGTGCCGTTAATGCATTTGCATATGATCTTCAAGCCGCTTGCTCAAGTTTTCTATATGGGATGTCTACTGCTTCGAGTTATATCGAATCGGGGCGTTATAAAAAGATACTATTAATTGGAGCAGATAAAATGTCTTCAATTTTAGATTATACCGATAGAACCACATGCATTATATTTGGAGATGGTGCAGGAGCAGTTCTTTTTGAACCTAATGAAGAAGGATTAGGACTGCAGGATGAATATCTAAGGAGTGATGGTATCGGAAGAGAGTTTTTGAAGATCGATGCTGGAGGTTCTGTACTTCCCGCTTCTTTGGATACTGTAAAGAACAAACAGCATTTTGTTTTCCAAGATGGTAGAACAGTGTTTAAATATGCTGTTTCGAATATGGCTGATGTTGCTGAAAGGATGATGGATCGCAACAATCTAACAAAGGAAGATGTTCAGTGGTTAGTGCCACATCAGGCCAATATGAGGATTATTCAGGCTACGGCTAACCGCGTGGAACTCGACTCGTCTAAAGTAATGATAAACATACAAAAGTACGGAAATACCACATCGGCTACCTTGCCATTATTGTTAAGCGATTACGAAACCCAACTAAAAAAAGGGGATAATTTGATATTTGCTGCCTTTGGAGGTGGCTTTACTTGGGGGTCAATTTATTTAAAGTGGGCCTATAATAGTTAGTAAAAACAAAACTCAAAACTAATAAGAAACAATCATGGATTTAAAGGAAATTCAAAGTTTAATCAAATTCGTGGCAAAATCTGGAGCAAGTGAAGTGAAGCTTGAAACAGAGGATGTAAAAATCACCATCAAAACTGGTTCAGAGGACAAAAAAGGTGAGACGACAACGTATGTTCAGCATATTCCTGTAAATCAGGCTTTGCCTACACAGCCAGTAGCTCCTCAAGCTCCTGCAACTACAGAAGCAGCGCCTGCACCGGCACAATCTTCAGAGGAATACAGCAAATATATTACGATTAAATCTCCTATTATTGGGACTTTTTATAGAAAACCTTCTCCTGATAAACCAAATTTTGTGGAAGTAGGTGATACCATTGCTAAGGGCGATGTACTTTGTATTATTGAGGCGATGAAACTCTTCAATGAAATTGAAGCTGAGGTCTCCGGTAAGATCGTAAAAGTGTTGGCTGATGATTCTTCTCCTGTTGAATTTGATCAGCCTTTATTTTTGGTTGACCCATCATAAGAAATTTTGAATTCTGTGTTTTAGAGGTTCTAAAGGACTTTTAAAATGATTTAAAATTTAAAATCGATAATTTAAAGTTTCAAGAGATGTTTAAAAAAATACTGATTGCAAATAGGGGTGAGATTGCGCTTCGTGTGATTAGAACTTGTAAAGAGATGGGGATTAAAACCGTTGCGGTTTACTCCAAAGCTGATGAGGAAAGTTTACATGTTCGATTTGCAGATGAGGCTGTTTGTATAGGACCAGCACCAAGCAAAGACTCTTATTTGAAAATCTCCAATATCATAGCAGCGGCAGAGATTACCAATGCTGATGCGATACACCCAGGTTATGGGTTCTTATCTGAGAATGCTAATTTTTCAAGAATTTGTAAAGAACACGGCATTAAATTTATAGGTGCAGCCCCAGAGATGATTGACCGTATGGGAGATAAAGCCTCTGCAAAAGCAACGATGAAAGAGGCAGGTGTTCCAACAGTACCTGGTTCTGATGGGTTATTGGACTCTTTAGAACAGGCTAGAAAACTAGCTAAAGAAATGGGCTATCCTGTAATGCTTAAAGCAACTGCAGGAGGTGGTGGAAAAGGGATGCGAGCAGTGTGGAAAGAAGACGACCTTCAAAAAGCACTTGAAAGCGCAAAACAAGAAGCAGGAGCTGCCTTCGGAAATGATGGTATGTACATGGAAAAACTCATTGAAGAGCCGCGACATATTGAAATTCAAATTGTAGGAGATCAATTTGGAAAAGCATGTCACCTTTCAGAAAGAGATTGTTCTGTTCAACGTAGACACCAGAAATTAACCGAGGAGACTCCTTCTCCATTTATGACCGATGATCTACGCGAAAAAATGGGTAAAGCCGCTGTAAGAGCAGCGGAGTTTATTAAATACGAAGGTGCTGGGACCGTAGAATTTTTAGTGGACAAGCACCGGAATTTCTACTTTATGGAAATGAATACTCGTATCCAAGTTGAGCACCCAATTACCGAACAAGTTATTGATTACGATTTGATTCGTGAGCAGATCTTAGTTGCTGCAGGTGTGCCAATTTCCGGTAAAAATTATTTTCCAAAGCTACATTCAATTGAATGTAGAATTAATGCCGAGGATCCTTATAATGATTTTAGACCTTCACCAGGTAAAATTACTACACTTCATGCACCTGGTGGACATGGAATTCGTCTAGACACGCATGTCTATAGCGGGTATGTCATCCCTCCAAACTACGATTCTATGATCGCTAAATTAATTACCACAGCGCAAACGCGTGAGGAGGCCATTAATAAAATGAAGCGTGCTTTGGATGAATTTGTTATCGAAGGAGTTAAAACAACGATTCCGTTCCACAGACAATTAATGGATCATCCAGATTACGTGGCTGGTAATTACACTACAAAATTTATGGAAGACTTCCAAATGGATCCTAAAAAGGAAGAAGATCAATAGTTTTTCTTTTTTTATGATTTCAATGACAATATACCGGCTTGCAATTTCTGCAAGCCGTTTGTCGTTAATAACAATA
>NZ_DATGNU010000018.1:0-3749 GCF_035306585.1 Galbibacter sp. | reverse complement strand
ACAAACGGGAGCGATAAAAGATACTTGGGGACCAAGGCCTACCAAAGCCACTGTTATGTTCAATGAACATAAATCGAAATATGGAAAAATTACCCCTGAGTTTAGAACCGAACTTCAAAGGTGGTATGCCAAGGATAAAGGAATTAATGTGGTCAGGGATATTCTAAAAATGTTAGCCTTGGAATAAGTAGGTGATGCTGCCGACTTGTTCTTCTACGCCTGGTTTAGGATCAAACCTTGATTGGAGTGCGTATTTTATAGCGTTTTCAACCAGGCAGCCATTTTTGGTATTAGAGCTGGATTGGTTATAATTCGCCTCAATTACTTTACCGCTGGAATCTACCTTGACATTTATAACTACTTTTCCAAAACTCTCACAAGTATAGACTGGATTAGCCAGATAACTATGCATGCGATTTACCATCGAATAGGTGATTGTGGTACGTCTTTTTACATTTATTTTTGGCGCTTCTCCTCTTCGTTTTATGGCTTCAATTCGTTCACGCTGTTCTTTAAGTTTTTCCGCATATTCACTAGCAAATCCACCTTGATTAGAGAGTTCGCCCACTTGTGAATTGTTGTAGTCAGGATTCTGACTAGCAGCTTCCTCTGCTAATTGTTCCAATTCTTCCAGAGTTTTAAAATTGTCTAGTTCATCCGCATAATCACTTTTCATCGCCTGGTTATAGGCTTTGTGCGTTTCAAGCTCTGTCATGGATAGTTCTTCTGTAGGGATGGCTTCTTCTTCGAAAAGCTCCTCATCAAAACTAAGCTCGTATAGAAACTCCTCCTCCTGTTTAGCTGCCATCTGGATGTTGAGCAAAGTGAGTAAGAACAAACCCATTAGGCAACAAGTTATGATTAAGGATAATTGTCTGTTGTTTAACTGATCAAGTCTATCCAATATGCGAGATGCAGTGTCCTGTATTTTAAGGGTTACTTCTTTTAGTTTTATGAGTATAGATTCTAGATTCATGGCAATGACTTGGCCTGCTAAAGATAAAAATAAAAATTATTATGATTCTAGCAGACTGTTAAATGTGTTTGGGTCTATTGCATTATCTACGTTAAATTCCCCTATTTTGGTTCTCCGAAGCAATGAAAGATAACCGCCCGAGTTTAGAAATTTTCCAAAATCATAGGCCAGAGAACGGATATATGTGCCTTTGCTACAGCTTACTTTGAAGTATACTTTTGGCATTTCTATTTTAGTAATTTCAAAACTATTTATCCAAACAGTACGAGGTTGAATATCTACTGATTTTCCCTCTCTAGCAAACTCATATAATCGTTTTCCATCTTTTTTTAAGGCTGAGAATACAGGTGGGAATTGGTGAATTTCACCTATAAAGTTTTGTGTAGCTTTCTGAATCAATTCCTCGGAGATATGATCAACTTCAAAGGTTTGGTCTATTTCAGTTTCCATATCGTAGGAAGGGGTGGTGGCGCCCAAGGTTATACTGCCAGTGTATTCTTTCTCCTGACCTTGAAGCGCAGCAATTTTTTTGGTGAACTTCCCTGTACATATAAGTAGTAACCCTGTGGCAAGTGGATCTAAAGTCCCCGCATGTCCAACCTTTATTTTTTTTAGTTTATAGGTTTTCTTTATATCCCATTTTATTTTGTTAACAGCTTGGAAGGAAGACCAACCCAACGGTTTATCAATCAGTAATATCTGTCCTGTTTGTAGTTCTTCTAGGGTCATTATATGCTTAATGGACTAATGAAATAGTGTATCACAAGTAATAAGATACCAATAAAAATACGGTAGTAACCAAAAATTTTGAATCCGTGTTTACTCAGGTATCCAATAAAGGTTTTAATAGCAAAAAGGGCTACAATAAAACCGACAATATTACCTATGATAAGTAACTCGATTTGTTCGGAATTTAAGGTCATACCGTCATTAAAATAATCAAAACCTTTTTTAGCTGTAGCTCCAAGCATCGTCGGAACAGCTAAGAAAAAGGAAAATTCTGCAGCGGTTGTTCTGGAAAGCTTTTGAGACATCCCGCCGATAATTGAAGCTGCACTTCGCGAGACACCAGGGATCATGGCTAGACATTGAAAAAGCCCAATCTTAAAGGCTGTTTTATAAGATATCTCTGTGCCTTGTTCATCGCCGAACCAATCATCAACCTTAATTAGGACGATACCGCCAACAAGGAGGGATATAGCTACAACTAGAGGGCTCTCCAGTAAGGTGTCAATGAGATCACTGAATAAGAGACCTAAAATAACTGCTGGAATAAAACCAACTAACAATTTTAGATAGAAATCTATGGATTGAAAAAATCGTTTAAAATATAACACCACCACTGATAAGATGGTGCCTAGTTGTATGACGATGGTAAAGAGTTTTGTGAATTCATCATCCGCGATTCCAAAAAAGGATGATGTGATAATCATATGTCCAGTAGAAGAGACAGGTAAATATTCCGTCAAACCTTCTATGATGGCAAGAATTATTGCTTGTAAAGTATCCAATACGGTTTATTTTTTCTTGGTAGGGTTCAACATTATGGCGTATACCTCAATTCCAAATCCAAGCAGAACCAGGGTAGGAGCCAGGCGAATCCTTCTAAAGTTGAAAATGTCGGGATTGAACACATTAGGATCATCACTTCCACCTCCGCTCATTAGAATAAATCCAAGTACTATGAACGCTAAGCCGATAAACATTATTATATAATTCTTCTTCTGAAAAATAAAGTCTTTTTGATCCTTATTCTGAGATTGTTTTTTTGCCATGTTGTTAGTAGTATAAATCGTCTGTTCTAAGGTTTAAAAATCGTTGGGTCGCAATATACGTACTTATCCACGTAATAATCACTCCGATGATGAATATTCCAACGAAAAGCAATACAATTATAATGGGGTCGGAGAGTAGTTGTAATTGAGGCATGATGGAATTGATGTAAAATAAAATGCCACCCATGGCTGCCATGGCCACTAGTGCGCCTACCATTCCTAGTTTAATGCTATTCCAAATAAAAGGGCGGCGAATAAATCTTTTTGTTGCTCCTACCATTTGCATGGTTTTAATAATAAATCTCTTGGAATAGACGGACAATCGAATGGAGCTATTGATAAGTAATACTGCAATGAGCGTAAAGACTCCAGAGGCAATAAGGATCCAAAAGCTTAGACGTTTCACATTTTCATTTAACATACCAATAAGTGGTTTGTCATAAGCAACATCTGACACGTACACTTTAGAGCTGAGATCTTCTGCAATTTTTGCGATGCTGTCGGTAGCAACATAGGCGGCATTTAAGTGTACATCTATGGAGTTCTGTAAAGGATTGTATCCTAGAAACTCCAAAAAATTCTCGCCAATTTCTTTGCTGTGTGCCTCGGCTGCTTCATCTTTTGATACAAAGGTGGCTGATTTTGTATAGTCTGCCATCGCCAAGCTCTTTTGAAGTTGATTTATCTCGATTTCCTTTGCATTGTCCTTTAAAAATACTGTCATAGCTACTTGTTCTTTAAAATGATTGGCTAACTTATTGGTATTGATTACCAAAAGTCCCAAACATCCTAAAAGAAATAATACTAGTGCAATACTCAGTACTACTGAAAAGTAGGAAGAAATAAGTTTGCGTTTTTGATAGCGCTCAAAAGATTTGCTCATACCCGAATTAATTGGATGTGTAAAAGTAATAAAGTAAATTTAATCTTGCTTAGTGATATACCTTAATCTTTAAACGTTTAAATACTAAAAAAGTATATAGAGTTATACGACTCCA
>NZ_DATGNU010000017.1:0-20863 GCF_035306585.1 Galbibacter sp. | reverse complement strand
CCTCTATAATATTCGATATAAAGGCTGGTCTTCCCGCTTTTGAGTTTTTTCTTTCTTAGGTGTACTTTCATGATCCAACTGCTTTTATTCAAACTGAATGGAGCGTTCATCATTCCTTAAATAAATCATCTATATCTGAACGCTTAACCCTTGTTAACCTATGGCCCAAATTTACCGCTTTAATAGTTCCGTTATTAATATGCCGGTAAACGGATCTCGCTGAACAATTCAACAGGGTGGCCACCTCTTTCACTGTCAGGACTTCTTTTTCATTTAATACTTTTAAATCAACCTTGCTCATTGGTTAACAATTTATCAATGGTTGATCGCTTCACAATAAACTTTTTAATGTTCAAATCCACCGACTTTAATTTTCCCGAATTAATCATTTTGTAAACAGTCTGCCTGGAGCAATTCATCAGGATAGTTATATCCTTTACAGTTAAAAATTCTTTCGCTTTTATGAGCTCAATATCTTGCGTTTTTTCCTTGTATGCTTGGGTTTTTGCCCTGACCGTTTCGATATTGGACTTCTTAATCTTTTCGGACTTGATTTTAGCTTTATATGCTCTGCTATTGCACAAATGGGAACAATACCTGGTAACGGTTGTCCTGGCCAAAAATTCTTTTTGGCAAAATTCACAAACACGGGTTATTTCAATATTTGAACTCATTCAAATGACCAATATTAAGTGTATTATTAGATGATATTGGTTAATTAAGTGACATTAAGTGCCAAAATATCCAATCGAGGTGTAAATTTTTACACCTCGTTCGAAGTTAATAAAAAAAGGTGTAAATAGGGTGTAAAAAATTGGCAAAAAACATCCTTTTATAAGAAAATAATGAGAATTTGCTTATAGTTAATAATTTGGTTTACAGTTGTTTGATGTTAATTGATGTCGAATAAAAGTTCTGTCTATTTCCCGATACAAAAGTTGGCGAAAATATTACCAAGTAAATCATCTGAGGTAATCTGCCCAGTAATTTCGCCAAAATGATGAATTGCCTGTCTAATATCTATAGCCAAAAGATCACTAGGAATACCATGAGCCATACCATTTTTGACCTTGTCAATTTCTTCAAAAGCTTTAAGTAGCGAGTCGTAATGTCTAGAATTAGTAACAATAGTTTCATTGTTTCTTAAGGCTCCAGTATTAACAAAGTCGTAGAGGATATCCTTAAGTTCTTCCACTCCTGAATTTGTTTTTGCAGATAGTAATAAAGATTTTGTTTTATCTTTTTGAGAAATGATACCGTTTAACTCATTCAAGATAAAATCTTGCACTTCTTGATTTAATTGATCTTTTTTATTAGCAATAATTACCAGAGGTTTTTGAGGGAATTTATTTCTAAGTTTTCTAAGCTCCACAATAATGGCTTCTATGTTTGTTTTATCCTCTTTAACTCTAAGACTATCGATGATATAAACAATAACCTGGGCTTGTTCTATTTTTTCAAAAGTTTTTTTAATTCCAATGGTCTCTACCTCATCTTTTGTGTCTCTAATACCAGCCGTGTCTATAAATCTAAACCCGATTCCGCAGATGCTAATTTCGTCTTCAATGGTATCTCTAGTAGTTCCAGCAATAGAACTTACAATGGCACGCTCTTCGTTTAATAAGGCATTAAGCAAAGTGGACTTACCTACATTAGGTTCTCCAACAAGGGCTACTGGAATACCATTTTTAATAACATTACCTACTGCAAAGGAATCAATCAGCCTTTTCAATACCAGTTGGATTCTATCTAGTAGTTCATTGAACGCACCTCTATCCGCAAATTCAACGTCCTCTTCTGCAAAGTCTAGTTCTAGCTCAATTAAAGATGCAAAATTTAAAAGCTCTTCTCTTAATTTTTTGATCTCATTACTAAATCCGCCTCTCATTTGTTGCATGGCAATCTGATGACTCGCTTCATTTTCAGAAGCTATAAGATCGGCGACAGCTTCTGCCTGACTTAGGTCCAATTTTCCGTTTAGGAACGCTCTTAGGGTGAATTCTCCTGCATCTGCCATTCTACATCCATTTCTTAAAAATAGTTGTAAAAGCTCTTGTTGAATGTACGGAGATCCATGACACGATATCTCTACTACGTTCTCTCCAGTATAAGAGTTAGGCGCTTTGAACAAGGATACTAACGCTTCATCATATGTCTTATTATCATCAACGATATGGCCAAGGTGAATAGTGTGAGATTTCTGTTCACTCAACTTTTTATGGCGTACAGATCTAAAATGTCGATCTACTATAGCAATGGCATGTTGTCCAGAGAGTCTGATAACTGCAATGGCTCCAGATCCTGAAGGCGTGGCTAATGCTGCGATAGTATCTTGCGTATTCATTCTTTTAAAATTTGTACAAAAATACAAATATATATACATCAACTATCAGGTGTGATTTTTTAAATCTATATTAAACTTTATCAATTTTATGATAGTTAATTGTTGTTAAACTGTTGGTTATAACCGTTAGTTTGCGTATATTAAACATGTAATTTAAAAGGAGAAAGAATATGGATTATTTGAAATTGGACAAATCAAAAACTGAGAAGACAGTTTTTGAACTAAACGTTTTACTTGCTGATTATCACCTATATTATCAGAAGCTAAGGAATTTCCATTGGAATATTGTCGGTGAGAATTTCTTTGATCTTCATGATAAATTTGAAGAATTATACAACGATGCTAAGATTAAGATTGATGAAATAGCTGAACGTATATTGACCTTGAGAAGTCAGCCATTAAGTAACCTCTCTCAATACCTTGATATTTCAAATATCAAGGAGTCTGACTCTGACCTTAAAGACAGGCAAATGATTGATGCGCTTTTAAAAGATCATGCTCCACTACTAGAGCAAATGCGAAAAGTACTTGATATAGCAGAAGATGGAGGAGATGAAGGTACTGTTGATATGATAGGGGCGTATATTCGTGAATTGGAAAAGACATCTTGGATGCTCGATGCATGGCGAACCAAGACAGTTCAAACGGTAGCTAAGTCAACCTCATAAATTATTTAGCAACCTTTGGTCTTTTAAAGAGATTATGGAAACAGCTGGCTTTTGCCAGCTGTTTTTGATTTTTCTTCCAAGCAAATTGGTTATAAATAGGAGATTGATTTGTAACATTTTTAGTGTATTAGCGTCTTATGGATATACACCAATTGAAAAGTAAATCATGAAACGGACAGATAATCAGCTTTTAGCAGTTACCCACCTTAGTCAATTACTGTATTATTTTATAGGGATAGGTGGTTTTATTTTACCCCTTATTCTATGGTTAGTAAAAAAAGACAGCGTCATTAACATGGATAAGCACGGCAAGGCAATTTTGAATTTTCAAATTAGTATATTCCTTTACGCGCTAATCAGCGTTCCTTTGATTTTTCTTTTTGGGTTTGGGCTCATAGCCCTCTTTGCTATTGTAATTATGTCCTTGATTTTACCCATTGTAAACGCAGTTAATTCAAGTAATGGAAAAGCCCCTTATTATCCTTTTAGCTTGCACATAATAAATTAATAATTGTCCCCGATCATTTCATTAGAATTCGTTAATAGTCATTTCCATAATTAAAAAACCCCGCTCTAAATTAACACATAATTTAGACGGGGTTTATTACTTGGTATTTCGGTAGTCCCACCAAATGTGGGTAATAATATATAGTTTTAAATTTAATCGTTGATCATTACTGGCATAACTAACATGGTAATGTGTTCACCTTCATCCAATCCATCAATAGGAGAGAGGATACCAGCTCTGCTTGGCATACTCATCTCTAGGGTAACATTATCTGAATTCAAATTACTTAGCATTTCATTTAAGAATTTTGAATTGAATCCAATAGCCATATCGTCACCTTGGTAGTCACAAGTCAATCGTTCTTCTGCTTTGTTACTGTAATCGATATCTTCGGCAGAAATATTCAACTCTGCACCTGCGATTTTTAATCGGATCTGATGGGTAGTTTTATTTGAGAATATGGAAACCCTACGTACGGTACTGTAGAATTGAGACCTACTGATCGTTAGTTTATTTGGGTTTTCTTTAGGAATTACAGCCTCGTAATTAGGGTATTTCCCGTCGATGAGTCTACAGATGAGTTCCATATTATCAAAGGTGAACTTTGCGTTACTCACATTATATTCAATTTTCACTTCACTTTCGCTGCCCTCTAAGATACCTTTTAGAATATTCAATGGTTTTTTAGGCATGATAAATTCAGCAACCTGATCAGCAGTTACATCTGTTCTTTGATATTTAACCAGCTTATGTGCATCGGTGGCAACAAATGTTAAATTCTCAGTGGAGAATTGAAAAAAGACTCCGTTCATCACCGGTCTAAGTTCATCATTCCCAGAGGCAAATATTGTTTTGTTGATTGCTGTTGCAAGTATATCACCTAAGATGACTGTGGTACTGGCTTCTTCTAACTCGATAGAATTAGGGAATTCAGCACCATCTGCATAAGCTAACGCATATTTACCATGATTCGAGTTAATCTCGATGGTGTTGTTGTTTTCAACGATAAAAGTCAATGGTTGCTCTGGAAAGGTTTTCAAAATATCCAAGAGAAGCCGGGCGGGTACCGCGATATTTCCCTGCGAATCTGATTCAACCTCTAGCACAGCACTCATTGTAGTTTCTAAATCGGATGCTGAAACCGTTAATTTATCTTTATCTAACTCAAACAAAAAATTATCTAGGATTGGGAGGGTGTTTTTACTATTGATTACACCTCCTAAAACCTGAAGTTGTTTTAATAAATACGTACTTGATATAATAAATTTCATCGAATGCTTAATTTTCTATCACTTACAAAGATATCTGAATTGATTTTTTTTTGGAAAATAACTTATTAACATTTAATGTCCATATTTTTTCCGTCTTACATAATAAAAAATTGACCCAAAAAGGAGCAATGTAACTATGGGAACTCCTATGTTTACTAGTTGCCACCATGTTTTTTGTTCATAAGATTTTTGCTTGTCAAGGAGGGAAATATATATTTCCTTTGAACGAATGTTTATAAGTCCATTATCTTGAACAAGGTAATTAACGCAATTAAGTAAAAAATTTCTATTGCTATAGAGTTGTTTGGTCCAAGGATCAATTCCCCCGACGAGTGGTTTCTTATTAGCATATGTATAATTGATAATATCCCCATCACTTATTATAATCATCTTGTTAGGGTACTGGTTTTTCTCGACCATAGCATCTGGAATAAATGGTTTTACACGGTTGCTATAAGCAGAATTAAATTGACCCTCTAAAAGTACTCCTAACATTTTAGGTTCCCCACTAAATTCTGATAGGTTTGGTGGGTTATCGAATTCATCTAAACTATAATTTCTTGGCACTCCAACTGCCCTTGATTGGTTAGAACTCTGGAGTAAAATCGTTTTGTCAATGCCATTGGAAAGGGTGTCTATACTGTTGGCAAACTCTAGTTTTACGACATTGAGACTGTTGTTTATCGGATGATTGTTTAAAGATGCGACCATTGGACTGTAGAACCAATTTAAAGGGATCTCGCCATTGGCATCGGTAACAGTCACGGGTGTTGATATGAGATCTTGGACAAGGTCCTTATTGATGCGTACCCCATACTTAAATAACATGTCATCTAGATTTAAATCCATCGGGAATGCAAGGGATCTAAAATTGTCATTCTGCAAACTGTCTAAATCAGCCGCAACCTGATCCAATAACCACAGTGTTTTCCCACCACTTATTATATATTGATCTAGGATCATTTTTTCATTTTCTGAAAACCCTTGGGTGGGCTTTGCGATGATGGCTGCTTGGAACCGCTTAAGGTTTTCTAAAGTTGCCTGAGGCTGTTGATGTAGTGAATCCATGTTGAATTCAGCTAGATGGTAATATCCCTGTAGGTTACGTAAAAAGTCTGCCATGTACTTATCATCCATCTCACCCTGACCTTTAATCACCGCTATGGACTTTTTATCGGTGATGGTAACTTGGTAAATAGCATCGGCCAAGGTGTGTTCGAGTTGCTGTACTGAATTGTTTATACGAGCTTCTGAATTGGCTCCTAGACTGTTATTTAGAAGCGATGCTTTGACTGTTTTACTGCCAGAGTTTACCATGGCCCAAGGGAAGATCATTTCTCTAGAGACGCTATTACCTTCCTCTATTGTTACACTAGCTGGAGTGAGACCCAATTCCATAAGTGATTGCGCGATTTGCTCTTTGGTTCCTCCGCTTTCCAAGGGATCCACAATATTGAAAATAATGTAATCATTTACGTTGCTAAATTCTTCGAGTAGTTGTTTTGTCTCTGTTTGAAGACGCTTGAATTCAGCGGGTGGATTTCCTCCTAATAGAACATCAATAAAAATAGGTCTATCAACCTTCTTAAGAAGCTCTTTTGTTGGTTTAGATAGGGTATAGCGTTGATCCTTGGTTAGGTCCACGCGTACTACAAAAAATGAGGAAATATAATTGACTGCAAACAGCAATACAATTGGGAGCAGTATTTTCTTTGCTATGTTTTTAATTCTACTCACTGTTTATGGCTCAATTTTAGGGTGGTCAAAAATAAAAAGAAGCAGATAATGCTACTGAAATAAATAAGATCTCTTAGATCCAATACCCCACGACTAATACTTTCATAGTGGTATTTTAAGCTCCAAGATTCCAAAAAATTTAGTCCGTTTAAAGCTGAAAATTCGGCTAACCCATAATAACATACAAAACAAATAAGCATAGCCGAGATGAAAGCGGTAATTTGATTCTCTGTACAGGAGGAGGTGAAGATGCCAATAGCCGTATAGCTTCCTATTAAAAAACATAATCCAAAATAAGATCCACTAATACTACCGAGATCAATAGCACCTTGCGGGCTTGCCAAAGTCCAAATAGCATAGACGTACAGTAGCGTTGGGATTAAAGCTAAGATAATTAGAATAAAACTTCCGAAAAATTTCCCAAGTATCAAATGCTTCTTTGTAATAGGGTGGGAAAGCAAGAGCTCTAGAGTACCTGATTTTTTTTCCTGAGCTATAGTGCTCATAGTCACAGCGGGAATAAGTAGCAATAAAACCCAAGGAGCTAATTGAAAAAAAGGGTAAAGGTCAGCAAAACCACTTTCAAGAATATTAAAATTACCCTTAAATAACCACAGGAATAAACCATTTAAACACAAAAATAAACCGATAACTAGGTACCCGATAGGGGAGCAGAAGAAACTGCTAATTTCTCTATTTATGATTGCTCTCATGGGCGAATGTTAGGGTTTAAAGATAAGTTGATCATTTTGAGTTAAAGATTTAGGTTTAAGTAGTTGAATTTAAGTAAACTTTAAAGTGACCACATCTCTATAGTTGAGTCCTAGTAAGCTAGAAGCACCCCCTACGGTGTCCAAGTTACTTTTGTATATAGCGATTTCAATTAAATTTGCGGAGTTAAATATAGCCAATTTCTCTCCATCCTTATTAATCTGTATATCAGAGTCAAAATTTATAATATCGCTATACTTCGAATGAATCTTGGTAAATTTATGATTCCGTGCCCACAACACAAAATTTCTTCCCCTGCGATGTTTCTCAAATAACTTTCTTGGAATGTTAGTCACCACATTCCCATAATTGTCTATGTAAATCACATTTCCAGTAATTTGATCCTCTTGGTGGTTTATGGTGGGTTCTAGGTCCTTTAATGTTTTAAGCTGAGCTAAAGGTTTTCCTATGACATCTAAAGTACCACCTCTTGTAATATGTGCGGCAACATTTATAAACACATCTAAAACTGGAAAAACACTTGAAATTCGATCGTGGATATTGATCTCTACTAACTTCTCTGGTTTGATTTCCGCCGTTAAGAAGGACAGAATACCATTGTCTGCGCCTATGAAATAATGATCGTCGATAAGAGCCGCGACATGTTTGTTAACTAGGGTGAGTTCTGAATCAACTCCAATGATGTGTATGGTTCCTTTGGGAAATGTTTTATAGGCGTTTTTTAAAATATAAGAAGCCTCTAAAATATTGAATGGGCTAACATTGTGCGAGATATCCACAATGTTGGCATGCTCTATTTCGCTGAGGATATACCCCTTGATGGCACCTACAAAGTGGTCTCTGATCCCAAAATCTGTAGTTAATGTTAATATAGCCATTTGCGAATTGTTGTTGTTTTTTTAATTTAAGAGCGAATTTTTTACTTAAGTTTGTTATATGCCAATCTGGTTTTTGGAGATTGAGGTAAAACCAAACACAAACCTACTAAAAAGTAACAGAATTATCCATTTAAAAACATACTTTTTGTGTTAAGATCCGTTAAAGAAATATTCACATAAATTAAAGCTTTTGAACGAACTCATTATTGAACTAACAGAGATTAACCCTAAAGAATTCTTTGGGGCAGGGAATGCTAATATTGATTTGTTAAAGAAATATTTTCCAAAATTAAAAATAGTTGCTAGAGGGAATAAAATAAAGGTCTATGGTGATCAAGATCATTTGGAGGAATTTGACAAGCGTTTAGACATGCTTGTGACCCACTTTGGCAAGTACAATAAACTGGATGAAAACATCATCGAGCGTATTTTGATGAGTGATAATGGACAGGAGTATATTGAAGTTGCCACAAATGGGGAGGTGTTGGTTCATGGCGTTAATGGTCGTTTAATTAAGGCTCAGACCGTCAATCAGCAAAAGTTAGTCGACCTGATGAAAAAGAACGATATGGTTTTTGCTATTGGGCCTGCAGGTACAGGAAAAACCTATACTGGGGTTGCTCTAGCGGTAAAGGCGCTAAAAGAAAAACAAGTACGACGTATCATACTTACCAGACCAGCTGTTGAAGCTGGAGAGAATTTAGGCTTTTTGCCAGGTGATTTAAAAGAAAAACTCGATCCGTATATGCAGCCATTATATGATGCACTAAGGGATATGATTTCTCCTGAAAAACTTCAAAATTACATTGAAACTGGAATTATTCAAATCGCCCCAATGGCCTTCATGAGAGGGCGTACCCTTGATAATGCTTTTGTAATCTTGGATGAGGCTCAAAACACCTCACATGCCCAGATGAAAATGTTCTTAACTAGAATGGGTAAAAATGCGAAATTCATGATCACTGGAGACCCAGGCCAAATTGATCTACCTCGTCGAATTACCTCTGGATTAAAGGAAGCTATATTGATTTTAAAGGATGTTAAAGGTATTGGAATACTTTATCTTGATGACAAGGATGTCATTCGCCATCGTTTGGTCAAAGAAATCATATCATCTTATAAAAAGATAGAACACAGTAATGCCTAACTAGGCTTACTTATCATAAGGAAATTTACGGGTTGATTTTCGCATCATAGCCTCTATGATGTCATAGGTGTTTTTACCCGATTTTCGATTGATTACTTTTTCGTATTTCCATAACAGTTTACCCGTTTCCCCGTCACTTAATTTAATGGCGATTCGGCCATAGTCCGAAGTTCCAGATAGGAATGATATCAAATCGAAATCTGTGGATACTCCTTTTGAAATAAGTGCTTTAAGGGTTAGATCACCTGATATTACCGCATCGACATCTAGAATTTTACAAAGTTGCTGTGAGGTGTAGATGTCAATATTCTTTTCCGAAATATCATTTTTGGCCAAAATAGCATTGGTGTTTTTAATATCTTGGAACGAAACGCGGTAATCTTTACGTTTATGGAGTTTTAAAAAATAAGATTCGAGCGCATTTTGAACCTCATATCCTTCTTTTTCCTGAAGTGATTCTAATTGTTCGCTTGTTAAATTTTGATTCTCTAGCTCTAAGCGTGCCTTAAAGGGCAGGATGGCAACGGTTTTATGGTCTTTACTTAGCTCCTCAAATTGTTCGCTTTGATAAATTAATTTTTGTCCGAATCCGCTTGCAATTACTAGAAGTGTGGCAAGGGAGAATAGTAATTTCTTCATATTATTAGCGCCTTATTCTTGCTTTGTATTTTTTAAATTAGAACTATGTTTAATGTGGCGTGGTCACTTAAAACGGGGTGTGTCGAAATAATCGATTACTTCGTTATAGGTTGTGTTTATCTGAGCGAGGTCAAAAGTATTGAAATTCTACAATTTGGCCATTGTTTTCTCGATGATAATTCTAGTTTTTTGAGGTTTTAACGTTTCCTTTAGAATGATCTAGGAGGAGTTATTTTCGGTATTACTTCTGATGAAATACCGCCTTATAAGTCGTGCTATTACCAACATTGTCAGTTACGACAACTTCTAATCGGTGCATGGTATCTTTGAAGTCGATATCACTCAGATCATAGGTTAGCGTGTTTTCCTTATAATCGTATTCCATTAGAACCCATTGGTTGTTGATGGTAGCTTTATAAGTATTAATACCACTTAAATCATCCGTAATAATGAGTTTTAAGGTTTTAAAATTTGAGAGCCATTGACCATCCTGAAAGTTTGAAGGACGAATTGTAGGAGCGATGGTATCTTTTGATACTATGAAATCTCCAAGAGTACGAGTGCGGGTGCTTAGTATATTGGATTTGCGATACGTGTTTTGATAGGAAAGGTGGCCATTATCACTGATACTGGCAATAAAATACTTATCGATATCCGCTTTGATAGAATCTAATTCTAGGCTCAGGGTGTAATTCTTTCGCATAGGTACATCGTGATTGTGAATTTTAATGGTATCCCCTTTTTGTTGTAGATCTAGGAAGAGGTCGTGATAAAATGAGTTTTTTGGAAAATAGATGGTGGCCTTTCCAGCTCTATAAATGTTATCACGTTCACAAATAAGGTAGTTCTCTGATTCGAAATCCTCCCTGGCATTCAGTAAGTCTTGCTTTCTTCCCTCTATTGGTATTTCAACAACACTGACATTGCCAGCCAAATCTGAAACCTCTAGGTGAATAGTGTAGTTTTTTCCTTGTTCTACAGTAATCAGGCCATTGTTATCCTTTTTGTTGTAAATACTCAGTCTGTTATAGGGTTCAATGTAGCACTTCTGTATTCGTTTTCGTTTATTGACATAGGTAGGATAATCAATCAAGGTGTTGATATACCTGCTTTCCGAAAATGAAAAGCTTGTAAAATTATATTCAAAGTTGGTGACCCCGTCAATCTTGGTACATATCTTATAAGCCCCATTTTTATTATAAGCCATATCGAACTGATCGTAGGTCTCAACACCTAGTCCGATGGTTCCTTGGGCATAGATCTTATCAGCAAGGTAGGTGTTTTCGTCCTTTTTGGTCAGACGAAGTTCTATGCGATTGTTGGTATTATTAATTACGGATCCACTCTTAAGGGCATAGCCGTAAACGCCAAGAATTCTCGGAGCTTTGGTATCTTTTACTTGGTATCCAAAAAGCAACGGGTTTATTGGCTCGGAGTTCGCATTTCGAATCTCATAATGCAAATGTGGTCCTCCGCTTCCTCCTGTGTTTCCACTGTAGGCGATCAGTTCACCTTTTGCTACAGAAAGCTCCCCTGGCTCGGGGAAGAGTTCAATTTCATAGGACTGCTTTTGGTACTGTTTTTCTTTGACGTATGCTTGAAGTTTTGGACTAAAACTTTGCAAATGCGCATATACGGTTGTATAGCCATTGGGGTGTGACAGATAGATGGCTTTACCATAACCGTAATGTTGTATTTTTATTCTAGAAACATACCCTTGGGCTGCCGCAAATACATCCAGACCTTCTCTTTGCTGGGTTTTTATATCCAAACCTGAATGGAAATGATTGGATCGTAATTCCCCAAAACTCCCGGATAAAACAATGGGGATTCCTAGTGGAGACTGAAAATAATCCTGTGGAAAAGTTTGTTGGGAGAATAGAAATTGGGTAAAAAATAAACTACAAAAAATCAGGGTTCGCATGAATCAAATATTATATGGCAAATCTAATGAATTGAACACAAATCCTAAAAATTCTCTTCTAATCAACGCGATTTTCACTATATTAGTCTAACGAAAGAAATTTTTATAAACTATTGTGAGGTATATAAAGGAGTCTTAACTTTGTAAAGATATATATTGAACAATGCCTGTATGAGCGACATGATTGAAATTGTTGATTCACTGGAAGATAAGATTAATAAGCTGCTTGAAAACTTAAAGCTTCAGCAAGATATTAATCAACAGTTGAAACAGGAATTGGCAAAATCGAAGCTTAACAATAAGAATTTGGAACTATCCTTAGAACAATGGAAAGACAAATACGAATCGCTCAAACTGGCTAATTCAATGATTGGCAGTAATAAAAATAAAACAGAAGCTAAGCTTAAAATAAATGCTTTAATTCGGGAATTGGACGAGTGTATTACTCAACTATCCGAATAATTGTTTACCAAAGGAGATGGCAAATACGCTAAAGATTAAAATATCTATTGCTGATAGGGTGTACCCATTGACCATAATGCCTGAACAAGAAGAGGGCTTAAGGAAAGCAGCTAAAACTATAGATCAATTGATCAAGCAGTTTGAGAAAAATTATGCGGTGCGAGATAAACAAGATGTTTTGGCTATGTGTGCGCTTCAGTTTGCATCTCAGGTAGAGCAAAAAAGTATTGATAAAGAAATAACAAATGAACAAACTAAAGAACGGTTAAGTAAGCTTAACGATCTGTTGTTGAATCATTTGTAAATAAAGTTAGTAAGTTCTTTTAAATAACATAATGTTACTGCCTACATTGGTTGCATTTTTTTGACAAACTCAACAAGTATCAATTCAAAAAGGTGAGTTCAAATTGTAAAAGCATGCCGCACCCTGATTCATTTCAGACTAAAGGAATAGCGGATCCTTGATCAGTTTGGTAGCCTTAAACCTGTTTAATGGAGTTTGTACAAAACTTTTATGCCGATGTAGGCTTTTTTTTTTAAATAAACGTAAAGATGGATGATATTACAATATCTATAGTTGTTGCATTATTAGGTGGTATAGCGGGCTTTGTTGTGGCAAAGATTCTAGAGAAAAAGAAAGCGAGCAAAGTGCTTTCAAGGGCGCATAAAGAGGCTCAGAAAATACTACGAGATGCCAAGAGTGAAGGAGAAAGTATTAAAAAAGACAAAATCCTTCAGGCAAAAGAAAAGTTCTTAGAATTAAAGGCCGAACACGAAAAAGTGATTGTCGCGAAGGATAAAAAGATGGCCGAGGCAGAGAAACGTACTAGAGATAAGGAATCTCAGGTATCAAATGAATTATCCAAGAACAAGAAATTGACCAGCGAACTAGAAGCAAAGAGTAAGGATTACGACTTTCGATTGGAGTTTTTAGAGAAAAGACAAAGTGAGGTGGATAGACTTCACAAAAGTAAAATAGAGCAGTTAGAGGTTATTTCAGGTCTTTCTGCTGAGGAGGCGAAGGCACAACTCGTGGAATCTCTTAAAGGGGAGGCTAAAAGTGATGCCATGACCTTTATCCAAAACACTATGGAGGAGGCTAAGCTTACTGCTCAACAAGAGGCTAAAAAAGTAATTGTAAATACCATTCAGCGCATTGGGACAGAAGAAGCTATCGATAACTGTGTATCTGTTTTTAATTTAGAGTCAGATGACGTGAAAGGGCGCATTATTGGAAGAGAGGGTAGGAATATCCGTGCACTTGAATCGGCAACCGGCGTTGAAATCATAGTAGACGATACTCCAGAGGCGATCATCCTTTCGTGCTTTGATTCGGTACGAAGAGAGGTTGCGCGGCTGTCTTTACATAGACTGGTTACCGATGGTCGTATACACCCAGCACGAATTGAAGAGGTGGTAAAGAAGACTAGAAAACAGATTGAAGAAGAAATCATTGAAGTTGGAAAACGTACGGTAATAGACTTAGGAATTCACGGATTGCATCCAGAGCTGATCAAGGCAGTGGGTAGAATGAAATACCGATCTTCATATGGTCAAAACCTGTTGCAACACTCCAGAGAGGTTGCCAAGCTATGTAGTGTGATGGCTGCTGAGTTAGGAGTGAATTCTAAATTGGCTAAAAGAGCTGGTCTTTTACACGATATAGGTAAAGTGCCAGAGACAGATATTGAAACTCCTCATGCTATTTTAGGGATGGAATGGGCAGAAAAATATGGCGAAAAACCAGAAGTTTGTAACGCTATTGGTGCTCACCACGATGAAATTGAAATGAAGAGTCTATTGGCTCCTATTGTACAGGTTTGTGATGCCATTAGCGGCGCAAGACCCGGTGCTAGACGTCAGGTGTTGGATTCTTATATCCAGCGTCTTAAAGACCTTGAGGAGATTGCCTTTGCATTTACCGGGGTTAAAAAAGCCTATGCCATCCAAGCTGGTAGAGAGCTAAGAGTTATTGTTGAGAGCGAAAAGGTGAGTGATGATAAGGCAGCTGAATTGTCGTTTGAAATTTCTCAAAAGATTCAAACGGATATGACCTACCCTGGTCAAGTTAAAATCACCGTTATCCGTGAAACTAGGGCTGTAAATATTGCGAAATAGCCTATTTCATCAAAAAATTAATCAAGGATAAAAGCACCTCCCTGTCTAGGGAAGCAAAATAAGGCCAATCAAGTATGATTGGTCTTTTGTTATGTATACTTGGCAATGACTAGATTATTAGTCGTTTTGAGTACATGTGACATGGAGGTTATAATTAGCTTATAAAGATGCCCATAACCGTACTTGATCAAAAACAACGTAAAAATTGTGGAAATCACTGGTTGTAAAGGGCCTTATGACCTGGAATGTCATTTTAAATTATATATAATTATTCCAGTTTTGTTCAACTAAAACTAAAAATCACCTGTTAATTTGCAATATTTTCAAACCTTGTAATGGCAAATACATCAGAAATTGTATCTTACTCACGCATTAACCATACAAATTAAAAAATGAAATATATAATGGCCATCCTTGTGGTAATTACCATGGGATCGTGTAAAGAAAAAAGCACAACAGCTGGGTCTGATAAATTGGATATGAAAGCGAATTCTGAAACATCATCTAAAGAGCTAACATCCTCGAAGAAGGCAAGCGCCCTTAATTTTTTTGTTGGCACATATACCGAGGGGAAAAGTAAAGGTATTTATACCTATTCTTTAAGCTCAGATGGTCAACTCAGAAAAGTAAAATTGGCGGCTGTATCTGATAACCCTTCTTTTTTAGCGTTTTCTAGAGACCGAAAGTTTTTATTAGCGGTAAATGAGATAAAAGATGACCATGGCGTAGGAACTGTGTCTTCCTATAGGGTTCAGGGTGATAGTCTTGTTTTTGTCAATAAACAATCCTCAGGAGGGGCACATCCTTGTTTTGTAGCCGTTAACGATAAAGGGTATGTGCTCACAGCAAATTATACTGGCGGAAATACGGGTCTTTTAAGATTAGATGACGAGGGATCCTTGTCCGAGTTATTAGACACCCACCAACACACCGCTCAACCAGTTAACGACCGTCAAGATGGACCCCATGCGCATTCGGTATGGTTCTATCCTACTCAAAATAACGTGATCTCCGTGGATCTTGGAAGCAATCAGTTGTGGTTTACTGCCATTGATTCCAATTCGAATACTTTAGAACCATTGGCGCCTAAAACGATGGACTTAAATCCTGGCGATGGTCCAAGACACTTAGCTTTTCACCCTAATGGAGATTGGATATATGTGTTAAACGAGCTGAGCAATACCGTTACCTTGGTGCGTTATGATAAGGATAATGGCTATAGTAAAGATGAAAGTGTTTCGATGTTGCCTGAGAATTTTAACCAAGAAAATACAGGAGCCGATATTCATATAAGTAAGGATGGTAGATTTCTGTATGCATCCAATAGAGGGCATAATTCCATAGTAATTTTCCGTGTAAAAGAAGACGGGACACTTCAAGTCCAAGGGCATGAATCTGTGAGAGGGGAAGGGCCTAGGAATTTTTCTTTAACACCTGATGGGAATTATATTTTAGTGGCAAATCAGTATACTAATTCTATTGTTTCATTTAAACGCAATGCGCAAAATGGATTATTGAGTTTTGTCGATCAAATTGATGCCCCAAGTCCTGTTTGCATCATCTTTTAGTGAAGGAGAATTTACTTTTACTCCAGTTACATTATTTTTAGAGATCATATAAAAGGGGCTTTTTACACAAAAGAATTTTTAACTTACTATATTGTTATATTTTTGAGAAGGAACTTAATACGCTAACTTATAATCCTAACGTATTTACTAATGAAGTCGTTGAAAATCTTTGTTTGGTTATTCTTTTTCTGGCAGCTGCCAGCGCAACATTCTGGCGATAAATTTCGATTTGTCAGTATAATGGAAGATTTGCCTAAGGTGGGGGTCTACTCTATTAACCAGGATGATTACGGGTTTGTATGGTTGGGAACCAACGGATCGGGTCTTTATCGCTATGATGGGTTAGAGTATAAATCATATCGTCACCGATTTAACGATTCTACTTCCTTGAGCAGCAGTATGGTTTTTACGACCTATCTCGATAGCAAGCATCGACTTTGGGTGGGAACAGAACAAGGACTTAATCTCTATGACCGAAATACGGATTTGTTTCAGAGAATTCCTAATAAGAACTTTGGTGATGGGTCAGCTATAAGTCTTTCTATTCGAAGCATTATTGATGATAACCGTGGAAATCTATTCATTGGAACCTTTGGAAGAGGACTCTTTAAAATGGATGTCCAAAGTCGTAAAGCAATTTCTATAAAGACACGTCATATTGATCTTTCGATACCATTATCGGTTCATGTACTTAAAATAGATAAAGATGGCGGTATGTATGCGGCTACTAATCACGGGATTCTTCTTTATAATGAAAAAGAAAATGTGTTAGAGCCTGCCGTTTTTGCAAACCATGAACAATTAAATTCAGGAACGCAAACCTTAGTGATTGATGCCAAGGATAATCTTTGGACTGGAACCTCTTCGGATGGTCTCTACAAGATTAGCCATATGGATCAGTCCGGAGTACGACATATACAGAAATTAGGAATTTCTTCCTATCCATTTTTTGCCTTGGAGTTCATAGAAGGTGGTGGGATACTGTGTGGTACGGAGAATGACGGTTTATATCAACTAAATGAACAAGGGGAACTGATCCATCATTATATATCTTCTAATAAAGATGAACAGAGCCTGCTTTCAAATTCGATATGGTCGCTATTCTTGGATCGTGATAAGAGAATATGGTTGGGTTATTATAATAAAGGGGTGGCTATTTATGATGAGTTTTACGATAAGTTTAAAGGGTATGAAAGCCTTTACAATAATATTAATTCACTGCATGCGGCATCAGTCGCCTCAATTGATCAGGATGACAGTGGAAACCTCTGGGTAGGAATGGACGGTGGTGGTATCGATATTATCAATAAAAAAACAGGTGTTTATACTCATATCAACAAAAAAGATCAAGGAGTCTATAGCGGTTTAGATGGGGATTATATTTTGTCGGTTTTCATAGATAGTCAAGGGAATGTATGGGCTGGAAGTTGGGACAATGGTATATATTTTTTAAAAAAAGGCACACACCATTTTGTAAATTATACGGTCGAGAATACTGCAGGAGGATTACAATCCAATACAGTGGTAAGTATAGCTGAAGACTCCAAAGGCACCATGTGGTTTGCTAGTTTTCGTAATGGATTACATTCCTATAATCCTAAATCAAGGTCATTTACAAATCATAATACGGGAGATTTTTTCGAACAAGGCATCCATACTTTAGATATATGGAAGGTATTAGTTGACAGCAAGGATCAGATTTGGCTAGGAACAACTTATGGTTTGTACAAAGTCCAAAAGCTGACAAATGGAGAATTTAAGGTGAGCTCGTTGTTTAATCGCTTAGCTGAGCAGTATAATAATGTAACCACTGCAAATCATATTCTTTCCTTAATGGAAAGTAGCGATGGAACCATTTGGCTTGGAACCAAAGGTGCAGGGATGGCAGCATATCGCCCTGATACGGATTCCTTACAATGGTATAATCAACTTGGAGGTTTCCATTTAGAGAATGTCTGTAGCATTATTGAGAGTGATCAGAATGAGATATGGGCAGCTGGAAATTCTGGAATTGTAAGACTCGATCCTAAGACGGGAGAGACTTCTAATTTTGATCAAAGTGACGGTTTGCTCTCCAATGATTACAATATGAATGCGGTATTTAATGACGGAGAAGGGAATCTCTATTTTGGTGGTTACGAGGGGATGGATTTTTTTAATCCTAAGACCATAAAATACAATCAGCAAGAGACCTTACTTTATCTTTCAGATTTAAAAATATTTAATAACAAGGTACTTCCCTCACAACCGAATTCACCACTCACTAAAGTAATCGCTCAAACGGATAGTATTACTTTTACAAGTAAGCAGTCGGTGTTTACTATTGAATATTCTGGAATAAACTACACTAGACCAGAAAAAAATGAGTATGCTTATTATTTGGCTGGATACGAAGATAATTGGAATTACGTAGGAAACGTCAGGAGTGCTACCTATACAAATCTAGACCCTGGTAATTATATCTTTAGACTAAAGTCATCCAATAACGATGGTACATGGAATAAGGAGCCACTTGAGCTCTATATAGAAGTATTGCCACCATGGTGGAAGTCGAATTGGGCGTTGGCTTGCTATTTGTTGCTATTTTTTAGTGCTATCTTGATACTTAATAAGATGACACAAAATAGAATACGAAATAAACAGCGGGAGAAATATGAGGAAGAAAAACGTATCCAACAGGAGCAGCTCAATGAGAAGAAATTTCAGTTTTTCACCAATATTTCACATGAATTCAGAACCCCACTTACTCTTATTATGAATCCTATTCAGGATATTTTGCAAAATGACGATTTAAATCTTCCTCCAAGACTACGTGAAAAGCATGCCATAATCCACAAAAATACCCAGCGTTTACACCGATTGGTCAATGAATTGCTCGATTTTAGAAAACTCGAACTCAACAAAGTCCACTTAAAGGTAACAGAATTTGATATAGCTCAACTTGTTTTGCAAATTGTTGGACATTACAAGGAAGAGGCGCTAAATAGAAATATCGATCTATCCTTTGATAAAGATGATGAACAATTAATGATCTGGGGAGATGAAAACCTACTAGAAAAGGTAATTTTTAATGTGATTTCAAATGCTTTTAAAGCTTCCTTTGAAGGAGGAGCTATAAATGTGGCAGTGTATGCCAAAGATCAGATGGTGGCATTTCCCTTAGTTGATGAAAACTTTAAAGCTCCCGCAATCGAAGTGGTGGTTACCGATACTGGAATCGGACTTGAAAAAGAACAGATGACACATATGTTTGATCGCTTTTACCAAGTGGAGAACCAAAATCACAGTTATTATGGTGGTACTGGGATAGGACTTGAAGTCGTTCAAAGTTTTGTTCAGTTACATAAGGGGAAAATTGAAGTAGAAAGCGAGCCTGGAAAAGGTACTTCTTTTAAAATTATATTACCAGATGGTAAGGATCATTTCTTAGAAGAGGAGTTTGCTGTGGATACTTCAAAGAAATTAGAAGTCCTGCAGAGTGATACTTTGGAAGATCCTATGGCGGAGTACCAGGAGGTAGAAGAGCGGCAAGAAAATGAACAGATATCACCTCATACGTTACTACTTGTAGAGGATAATATAGAACTGAGGTCATACTTACAACAAGCCTTTAAAAACCAATACAAAGTATTGGTAGCTAGTAACGGAGAGCAAGGACTTAAAATTACAAAAGATATTTTACCTGATGTGATAATCACTGATGTCATTATGCCAAAAATGAATGGTTTTGAATTCTGTAGAGAGATTAAGACGGACATGAGAACAAGTCATATCCCCGTTTTAATGTTAACGGCGAAAGCTAAAATTGAGGATCGTATTGAAGGAATTGAGATTGGAGCAGATGCTTATATGGTAAAACCTTTTGATATTCGATTAATTAAACTAAGGTTATCTCAACTCATTAGCAGTAGGCAGCTTATTTTTAATAAGTATTTTAGTGCTATTAGTGAGGTTGATGAAAATTCAAATACCACTTCCTTAGATAAAGAGTTTATCCAAAAGGCATTAGATTACATCTCTAAAAATATGGACGATCCCAATATTGGTGTTGAATCCCTAGCCTCACATCTGAATTTAAGCCGTAGTCAAGTCTATCGAAAAATAAAGGCCCTTACCAATCAAACGGCCAATGAATTTATTAGAAACATTCGACTCCATAAAGCAAAAGCGCTATTGTCCGCTGGTAACACCACTATTAGCGAAGTGTCCTATGCGGTAGGATTTTCCTCTTCTTCCTATTTCACCAAGTGTTTTAAAGCGCAGTTCGGCATTGTTCCGACACAGCTCCTAGAAGAAACAGTAGAAGACGAGGGTGCCTCTGATTCTAATTGTTCACCATAGGGCAGTAATAGATCCTAATTTCATTGTGCCAATTTAAATAGCTTTACCCCAATTATGATTAAATCACCCTATACAATGGATTTATATTGCTAGTTTCTTCCTAAGGCCAGTGTACCGCACAGCTACTTTATAGTCATTACCATTATACTCAAACTTTGAAGCCATCTTTATGAATTAAACCTGATAGATTTCTTCCTACAATTATTTCTACAAACCAAAGGGAAGCGCTAGGTAAATTCTCAGCATTTTGATTTGTACTATTTTTAAGACTTTTACTTTAAATCAATGTTAAAAATTTTGGCAACTTCCTTTTTCGTGACAATCACTTAACAAAGCATAGCTATAATAAATGTTGTAAATGGTATAACAAATGTTGCAATTACAATGGTAGTGCGTTTAATGCTTCAAAAATAACAGAGAATGCAGAATAAATAGTGCGTATGCTTTTAGTGTTTTTTTAACATTTACGTAATGAAAAATAGTTTTTCAAAATTGAATTGGAGAACCTTAGTGGAGGTATTGTTGA
>NZ_DATGNU010000016.1:0-4008 GCF_035306585.1 Galbibacter sp. | reverse complement strand
CTTCTCCATTTCTTTTCTCCAATTGTCCGAACTCATGGCCTGAGAAAAACCAACCTGCATCCCCTTATCATTTCCAGATGGAGTGCAAGACAAACAAAGTAGAATCAAAAGTAAAAAGTATGGTACCCTCCAGTTTTTCATACTTGTGCCGTTAAAGCGTCTAAGTTAACCAATCATAATGAAATTTTTCCAAGATTTGATTTTTTTAGGGTTTTTATCAATAGGAGATTAAAACCAATCCATAGTTTTAACGTGATTCATTAGATGACCCGCTACTATTACATATGTTAACCATCCACATTTGTTAGCTTGCATAATCGCCAATAGTATGATAAAATATAATCCACTGATCAAAGATCAAAACCTATTTTTTATCATCAAAACATTCACTGGCTTCCTACATGAGGAAATCTCTATTAACGACAATAGCATTAATCTCCTAAAGTTAAAAAGGGCTACTGTCGATTATTATATAAATTTAAATTACCCTACTATTACTTGCCATAAGGGTATAGAACGAAATAGAATTCTTATCTGAAAAATGAAATTTATTTTTAACATCTTCCCTCTTACTATTCAATATCATTTTCTCTATGTCTGATTGCGATTTGTTGCTCTCAAATACTATCCAAATAAAATTATTAATTTAAAGCATTAGCTCCACTGGGCGAACCTAAGAATTCAATAGCAATTGGGATCCATCTTATAAGGGCGCAATGACTGATCAACAAAACCATAATCTCTATAACTATTTGTTTTAAAAAATTAGTTTAAAAAAAGATTTTCGTCTTAAAATTAGCTGCTTATTAAGATTCTAAAACTAAAAATTACAAGAAAGCTTTAATTAGGACATTGAGCTACATACAAGAAGAAAATTCAAACATTTTACCCACATTAAAACAAAGGGGGCAGGATGCCAACTAGCAATACCAAAGGTATCCACTGCTAAGTAAAATCGCATGTCCTGCGCTGTGAAGTGGAATGAATCATTAAGCAAGCGCTTCGTGTCATGAAAAACTGCTCAGGGACACTTTTTAAAAGGCTGGATAAGACAAGGCGTACTTGCGAACCTATTTGCTAAAATGGTACATCGCCATCGTCCTCATTCATGGCACTACCAAAAGCCTCATCGGCACTTGGAAGGTCAGTTGTGGAAAAAGGATTGTCATCATTGGCATTCATCTTGGATTGGAATTCAAAGGGAGAATCAAAATCATCCAAGTTATCGAACTTTCCAAGGTGACCAATGAACTTAAGACGAATGTTTTCCAATCCACCATTACGGTGCTTAGCAACGATAAATTCCGCCTGCCCCTGTGTTGGGCTGCGCTCCTCATCATCCCACTCATCAATCTTATAGTATTCCGGCCTATAGATAAAGGACACAATATCCGCATCCTGCTCGATTGCTCCAGATTCCCTAAGATCAGAAAGTAAGGGTCGTTTACTACCTCCCCTAGTCTCCACAGCACGTGAGAGCTGAGAAAGTGCAATAACAGGAACATCAAGTTCTTTAGCCAGCGCCTTAAGATTCCTAGAAATGGTAGAGATCTCCTGTTCACGGTTGCCTCCTTTTTGGCTACCTCCCGCAGTCATTAGCTGCAAATAATCAATTACAATAAGACGGATTCCGTGTTGAGAAGCTAACCTTCTGGCCTTTGCTCGAAGGTCAAAAATAGATAGCGAAGGGGTGTCATCAATAAATAAAGGTGCCGATTCTAAAGCTTTCACCTTGACATTGAGTTGTTCCCATTCGTGTTTTTCTAATTTCCCAGTACGGAGTTTCTCAGAGGAAAGCCCTGTTTCAGAAGAAATCAATCGGGTAATTAGCTGTACAGAAGACATCTCTAAAGAGAAAAACGCCACTGGTATATTAGAGTTTACAGCAATATTTCTGGCCATCGATAAGGTTAGGGCAGTTTTACCCATCCCCGGACGAGCGGCAACAATAATTAAATCACTTGGTTGCCATCCTGAGGTTAATTTATCCAAACGATCAAATCCTGAAGGAATACCACTGAGTCCTTCTTTATTGGATATTTCTTCAATTTTTTTCTTGGCTTGAATGACAAGACTTTGAGCCGTCTCTGAAGATTTTTTAATGTTCCCTTGTGTTACTTCATACAATTTAGATTCGGCAGAATCCAACAAATCGAATACATCGGTTCCATCATCATAGGCCTCTTGAATTATTTCACTAGAAATTTTAATCAAACTGCGTTGAATGAATTTCTGTAGAATGATACGCGAATGAAACTCAATATGCGCCGAGGAAGATACTTTTTTGGTCAATTGAATCAGATAAAAGTCCCCACCCACCGCATCGAGTCTTTTGTTCTGTTTTAAGCGCGCCGAAACTGTTAATAAGTCAACGGGCTCTGAAGATTCAAATAACTGCACAATGGCCTCGAAAATGTATTTGTGCGCCTCTTTATAGAATGCATCAGGACTCAAAATGTCGATCGCCTCATCGACTCCTTTTTTATCAATCATCATCGCACCCAACACAGCTTCCTCTAAATCAATAGCTTGCGGTGGAATCCTTCCTTTTTCTAAAGGAATTACACTGGATTTATCGATCCGAACGCCTTGTATTGGGTTTATTTTTTCCATAGTTGCGAATGTATATAATTGTACGATCAAGTCAGGTCAAAACGCCTGTAGGTTTATTAACCGATTGTGAACAATTATAGTGTTAATAACTTGAATTTCTTGTTAATAAAGGTAAAAAAAACCGAAGCAAAAACTCCGGCCTTAACATTTTGGTAACAAACACAAGGGCTTATCCAGAATAGACCCCCATCTTTGAATATTTATCCATACGTTTTTTAACCAAATCTGTTGGGGATAACTTTTTGAGTTGCTCATAAACTTCATGAATTTTCTCCTCCACAATTTTAAAAGTGGTCCCGCGATCAGAATGTGCTCCTCCTAATGGTTCTTTTACAATATCATCTACCAGGTGTAATTTTTTCATATCAGCGGCAGTTAATTTAAGCGCCTCAGCAGCCTGTTCCTTATATTCCCAACTTCTCCATAAAATAGAGGAACAGGACTCTGGTGAAATCACCGAATACCAGGTATTCTCTAACATTAGAACGCGATCACCTACCCCTATTCCCAAAGCACCTCCAGAGGCGCCCTCACCGATAATAAGAACGATAATAGGTACTCTCAAGCGAGTCATCTCTAAAATATTACGAGCGATGGCCTCGCCTTGCCCGCGCTCCTCTGCCTCTATTCCTGGATAAGCTCCAGGGGTATCGATCAGTGTCACTACAGGAATCCCAAACTTCTCTGCCATTTTCATCAGACGAAGTGCTTTACGGTATCCTTCTGGATTGGCCATCCCGAAGTTTCTGTACTGACGTGTTTTGGTATTATACCCTTTTTGCTGTCCGATAAACATATAGGTTTGATCTCCTATTTTCCCTAAACCTCCGATCATAGCTTTGTCATCTTTGACATTGCGATCTCCGTGAAGTTCTAAGAAGGTATCTCCGCAAATAGCCTCAATGTAATCCATAGTGTACGGCCTAGATGGGTGCCGAGACAATTGTACACGTTGCCATGCGGTTAGGTTTTTATAAATATCTTTCTTGGTCTTTTCTAGTTTTTTCTCCAATTGCTTGCAGGTATCAGACACGTCAATTTCACTCTCTGATCCCAACACCACACATTTATCCAATTGCTCCTCAAGCTCTTTAATTGGTAACTCAAAATCTAAATATTCCATGAGTATGTTTTATTTATTCAATATCCCACAAATATAAAACAATATACTATTTGTCTTGCGATATCAGCGCTTTTCTTTTCAATGTGTTCTTTAAAATACCGTTAGCCAGTACAGTAGCTAAAATCACCGCCCCACCGACATAGAAACCTTCACTCATCTTTTCGGCGTCCCCAAAGATAAGATAAGCTAGGAAAATACCATAAATAGGCTCCAGGTTTATCGTTAGCATTACCGTGTAGGGGCTAATGAGCTTCATCACCTTAACAGAGGCC
>NZ_DATGNU010000015.1:0-5154 GCF_035306585.1 Galbibacter sp. | reverse complement strand
GTGTAAATCAAAAATGTAATTTTCATAATTAATTTGATCAGTTGGCACCTTGTAATCCCCGAAATCCTTATAGGTAACTCTTCCCCGGTAAAACCACTTGTTTTTTCTGCCTTGAATCCCAGTAGAAATTCCGAGTAAATTCGTATTGGTTTCACCAAGCAAATGGGCTGATCCGGAGAAAGAATTTAATGCAGGGACCTCAGGAGCTTGGATATTTATGACCCCAGCAATAGCATCAGAACCATAAAGTAAAGATGCAGGGCCTTTGATGATCTCAATAGATTCAACGCCGAATTGATCGATTTCTAAACCATGGTCACTGCCCCATTGTTGAGCCTGATGCTTGATGCCGTTTTGTACCACTACCACTCGGTTGAATCCTAATCCTCTAATAACAGGTTTGGAATTTCCTGAGCCAATGGTAATGGTGCTGACCCCTGGAATCTTCTCTAAAGTTTGCATCAAGCTATTTTCTCTATTATTCTCCATATAGGATTTTGAAACCATATGAGAGACTAATGGTGAGGCCTTTGATTTTAGATGCTTTTTCAGGCTGTGCACTTCTATGTCTTCTAGAAAGGTGATCGAAGGTTCTAAAAACACCTCTATAACAGAAGTACTGCTTGATACTGTAAGGGTATAGGCAGCATATCCTAAATGAGAAACTTCAAAAGTGTAGGTTCCTTTCGGCAACTGATTTATTTGAAAACTACCATCAAGTGATGTGATCGCAAACGCATCATTACCGATTATGGAAGCCCCTTCTATGGGCTGAAGACTATGGGCGTCTTTGACAACTCCGTGAATCGGGATAGATTCTTGTGCAAAGACTGAGGCGCACAAGCATAACAGTACACTTATACTACAATATTTAAAATGCATATTTGAATAACTATAAGATTTAACAAATGCTTCTAAAGTGTTGAGGCTTTCTAAATCCTATACATATAAAAGAAGAACTGTTACCATATAACACTATATACCAATGACATTGAAATGCGATGGGTAAATAATGCTGTATACCTTATAATCCTATAAAATAGGCGCGGATTTTTAAGCCTTCTTATTACCTAAAATAATCGTTAGCACTTGACAATGGATCGCAAGAGGCAGTATAGATGTGTTGTGAAGGCTTAGGTGCTTTCTAGAACAACTTAGCGGTAATTTCATCTATAGGGACAATGGTTGACCCATGTGATTAATTTGATAAAATAAGACATAATTTACCCATAGGGTATACGTGTAATCTTCGAAAAATGTATAGAGGTACTTATAGTGCCATTGGAGGGGGGCGAGAGAATAATTGATCAGAAGCAATTTCACCCGAGATTTCAAAGCTGTAATGATTCTTTGGCTGAATTGGAAAATAGAATTCTTTATTTTCAAATGTAAATTCAGCAACATCAGCAACAACTACTGGAGTGGAATTCGTGGTTACAATATGATCACAAATAGTACAATGAAGTGCATGTTCTTTGTCTTCTGCGTGGGTAATCACGTGGAAGCTAGCTAGTTTCGTTGAGAGGAAAAGAGCTAGGAAGAGATACGTTATACTATTTTTTAAGTAACTGTTTTTCATTTGGGAACAAACGTACTAAAAAAATATAGGATCTCATGTTAAATTTAAGGAATCATTTTAAGCTAAATTAATAGTCACTTGATTTGAAATGGGAGGTGGCTTTAAAGAGGGTGTTTTGTTCGACCCATCCATTATGTCCTAGGGTGTACTTTATATCACGTTAATTTATTCGATAATACCAATGTTTGGACTTGAATGATTCAAATGAACTATCCAATGGTAAGAGATTGTAAGGCGTTCAAACCATTGTCTTCAGCTTTAACTGTTAGAGATCTTAATAAAGCACTGTGACCGTAATTAAACTAAAAAATCAAGATGAACTTTCTTTAGCACTATCAAGAGCTTCAGTAGGCTCTTTCTCATGAAGCCCTATGAACTTTGCCACAGCCACTCGCATATTGTCATAGGCTACGCATTTGAACACACCTTTTAAATGGAAAAAAAAGGCAGCATGAGACTCCATAAAAGCCAAGGTGTCTTGACGTTGGTAGAGTATAGCAAAACGATAATTACTATAGACGGAGGTAAAAACAGCCAGTTGTAATCTAGTTAAGACACCATTAATATATAGCTTGACTTCTCCCCAGTCAAACTCACACAACGAGCCTGGTTCATAGACCTGACGTATATATGCCTCCTTGGGTTTAGCTTTACCTTGAGTGTCTCTGATGTAATTACAGACCGTGGTGTAACCTATATCAAAACCTTGTGCTTGCAGTTCAACAAAGATATCACTCTTCTTTAAAAGCTGCTTCCTGAGCCCTTGAGACAATCGTTCTTCATTCAGGGTTAGCAGCTTATCAATGGCTGATTTGACTGCAGCTGTAAGCTTTAATTTAACGGGTGCGCGGGAACTGTATTTTGGTAAGGTTGCTAAATAAGCACTCACAGCTTGCTCTGGCGATTCTCCTTTTTGTAATCGAGCTTCGTATTGCTCAATATATTTTTGGACAGTTTTTCTACTGATGCCAAGTTCCCTACTAATCGCTCGTTGACTTTTTCCCTCCCGATAACTCTTTAATATAATTTCTTGTTTAGTATACATACTTATCATGATTGATCAACGTCTTGGTAATTGACGCCAAAGTTGATAATAAGTGGTATACTTTTCGATACAAAATATTGTATCGCTTTTTCGGTAGGGGTTTACAATGATTAAGGTGTAAATAAGGTGTAATACCTTGTTTTCTCTTGGTAGGACTTTTATTTGCTGGGTAAATATGTTTTAATCCTTTTTGCTACTGTTTCAATGATTTCATCAGCTTCGGGTTGATGTCCTTCTGTAATTTGATGTGCTACACTGGTTTTCCATGCCCGTTTTACATTTACTATTTTAGAATCTTCTATTAAATCCTCCGGGGATTGATACTCCAGATTTTTATGTTCCATTTTTTTATGGAAAATGGGAATAATCGTTTCCCAGTCTTTTTTACTAAATTTTTCTGTTAAATGATATAAATCGTAAAAATCTCTTGGAGCTGTATAAGACCGTTGTTTTAATGCTCGTAATTTTTCTACTACTACCTCATTAATGCTATAACAATTACTTTGTTTTTCACCTGTTACCTCATCGGAATAAGGATGCATAATAGCCTTCTCTTCGGTATCTAACAATAATATCTCATCAGTACTGACTTCGAGTTTTATTTTGGTATGCCAACGCTTGGATGGTAATGGCCGTTGATTTTTAGAATGGTTGGCTCCCCAATATTTTATATAAACTTGGTAGCCCTTGGGGTCATCTTGAAATAGCAAAGGGTCAATTTTACCAACACTAAATTGAATCCCTGTATTAGCTTCAGTAATTTTGGCTATGCTTTGCAGCGTCTTTTGATCCAATACAAAATTTTTATCCAATGCTGTAAAGTCCAAATCTTCGGAAAACCGATAATTTTCTATATAGCATTTCCGAAGACAAGTCCCGCCTTTAAACACCAAATCATTTTTGTGATGAGCTATAAATACTGATAAAAAATGCCCTAATACATAATCTTTATCTACCGTATCGGGTGGCACTTTCCATTCTTGCGCTTTTTGTGTAACCTCTTTTTGAAGAATCATCTAATATTCATTTTGTGCCATTTGTAATAGGTTTTCTTGACTAATGTTTAGACGTAGTTTCCATTCATTTTTAAATTCACCTTCTTGTAAACCTCCTGCGTCTATCAAACTGTATCGTTTGTTTACCTGTGTTTGGGCATAATTGATAAAACTTTGCAGTTTTTCTTTATGAAACAGGGTTGCCAAATACCCTAACCGTTTTGTAAGGGCTATATTATTGTAGACTTTTGTGTATTCTATAAGCTTGTTGTTAGTGAGCTTGGCAGTTGCAAATGCTTTGATAAGGTCTGCAAAATCACCGGCATAACGAGGTTGGTCAAAACAATCTACCAAGGTCATTTCCGGGTCTGTTATTAAAAAACTATCGTCACCATAGCCTTCTCTTATAACACCTATGTTTTTGGTTGCTTTTACACTAACAAATTTTATGGTAGAACCCAATATTTGTGTCTCCCTTTTACGTTGTGTGGTTTTTACAAATATTGTATTAGGAAATCGTTCTGTTAGCCCGTGATGGTATAAAGCGGACCAATAGGCTATACTACTGTTCTGACTTATAAAGGTTGCTAATGCATGAATGTTGCTATAATTATTTAAAACATATTTTCCACGTTCAATACGCATTAATAGTTCTTTGTCTACCAAATTTTCCAGAATTTCATTTAAGTTTTCAAACTCTACTTGTAGTTCTCCTTCAATGGTATCCATATTAAAATATAAAATCTCATTGGCTTCTAGTAACTTCATAAATTGAAGTTGATGCTCATCTAAATTTTTGGATATATATACACTGTCTGCCATTACCTTTTATGTTTCGAAAAGACCTAAAAATTAGGTCTTATAGTTACATAATTGGTAAAGATATGAAAAAGTAAATTATGAAGGGCTATATAAAGAAGAAATAAGATATTCAATTATATTTCTGGTCGATGATTTTTAAATTGAGGTGTCGCGGAATCAGGTTTAGTTTCAGGTTGGTTTATTTTTAACATAACAGGCATAGGAAAATCCACACCCATTAAAATTGCTTCTCCAGCACCAAGAACCGGTAAAAAATCAAGGGTATTGCGGTTTGCCGATGAACTTGCATTGGACACTGATTCCTTATCAAAATGATTTATCAGTCTGTGAACAATAAAAGTTCCTATTTGACTTAATGTACCTACAGGAATGTCTCTTGGCATTTGTGTAGCGATAGTAAGGAATAATCCATGCTTTCTACATTCTTTTGCAATTGAATCAAAAGAATTTAATTGAGTTAATTCAAAATACTCATCTTTTACACTTTTATTTAAATATTGATGTGCTTCATCAATAAATAAAATTAATGGAGCATCATTAAAGTCCCCATTGCGAGCTTTTTCCAAAAGAAAGAGGGTGTAAACTGAACTCTGTCTGAATTAAAAAAATTATTACATTTAAAAACAGACAGCAGTTATGAGTAAGAACAAAGAAGTATCCGAATTAGAGAAGCAAATTCTTGACCAGTTTATGTCAGGACAAAACCTTTTTGG
>NZ_DATGNU010000014.1:0-9198 GCF_035306585.1 Galbibacter sp. | reverse complement strand
TTAACCCTCCATATTTTAAACTTTACACACTTTATGAAATACTCCTTACAGACCCGACCCCGATGTTGCCCACAGTTATTTTTTTGCTTCTAAATTTATTACTTGGTCAATCCAATCGGAATTATTATCTAGATTATAATTGGGTTTTATCCCAACGTATTCGTATTTGCGGTATTTTTTATTGGTACGTTTTGTCGATAAAACGACTTTAAATTCTGAACAATTTGTTTTTGTAGAAAAAGATCGGTTGCCGTAACCGTAGGCAAGCATTCCTTTTGAATTTTCTCCTACCAAAATAGTTCTTTCATTTTCCTTTAATGATAAGGCTGTTAATTCTGCAGCACTTGCAGTTTTGAAATTAATTAAAACATAAATCTTTTGGATTGCTTTGTTCCGTTTTAATGCTTTGATTAATGGTTTTGCTTGGTTAATAGAACCGCCACCGTTATTTCTTAAATCTATTATTAGTTTTTTTTTGGTTAGATTATCTAAATAATTGTCGTAAAAATTATCCGCTTCTTTAATTAGTTTATGGGTTCTGGTTAAAGTCTTAATACCAATATAATCAAACGAAGGATTTACAGATTTATAAGTGAAATTTTCTTTATGATTTTCATTGAAAAAGTATTCGTTTTCCTTGTTCCAAAAGGTAGAGTGGATTCTACCTTTTGAAATTTCAATATTTTTTTGATAAAAGAGCAAACCATTCTTATGATACTCAAAAAGCTCAAAATTTCCATCGGCCGTTTTATTAATACGCAATCTTATTTTGCCTTTAGTCCACTCATTCGAATTAGATTCTAAGGTAATTCCATACCAAGTACTGTCATTTTCTTTCTTCACCAAAATTTTATCGCTTCCAGCAAAGTATATTCCTGAAATGCTATCGTTCATTTCAGAAATAGTGTCAATTATTTTCGAATATGAAGGTACATTCTTAGCTATTTTATCTGGAACAAAATAAATTTCGTTATGTCTGTCATCTATAAATGATATATACTTTTGTAAATAGCCCACACAAAAAAACTGGCTTAAACTGTCATTCAATATTTCTTGTTTTATTTCTTCTTTCCATTTTTTAAATTCAGCTTCTCTGTTTGTTCTTTTTATTTGGTAATTATAGCTCTTAGCGTTTTCAATTAGTTCGGAAGTATTATTAAGTTCGTTGATGCAGTCACAGTTATTCTCTTGGCTGAAGATTAAATTCACTCCAAAAATTAATAATAATGTCCAATATTTTTTAATCATATTTATAATGGTAGGATTTTTTCATAATTCTTAGTTCAGTATTTTAAAAGCTATCAAAAGTAATAATTTCTAAATAAAAGGTTAATATTCTGCTTTTTTACGTCCGTAAAAATCCATTTAAAAGAATTTCACGTAGGTATGGTATGCAAAATGAAATTAATGCAACTTTGGTTTTGTTGCTGTATTCACAATTTTTAATTAATTTAATCCACTCTATACAACCTAAATTAAATAATTAAATAATTAAATAATATTAATGATTAAAGTTTTAATTAAATGAAAAGATTTTCGCAAGGTAGCATCAGTATCCTTAGCGTTTTATCAACTTTACTACTATTATTGATTAGCTGTTCATCCAAAAAGGATGATAAAAACTTGAATGAGCTTGCTCTTCCAGTTTTTGAAGTAGATACAACAACTGTAATTCTTGATAATAATTTTTTAGGAACTGTAGAGGGCAAGTATGACGTTGAAATTCGTCCACAAGTGGAAGGCGTACTACAGCAGGCATATGTAGATGAAGGTGATCACGTAGAGAAAGGAGATAAGCTTTTTAAAATTGATCCTTCGCAATATCAAGAAGATCTTAATAGCGCCATAGCTGAGGAGAATGTCGAACAAGCAAACCTTATAAATGCACAAACAGAGGTTGACCGATTAAAGCCCTTAGTGGAGAATGAAGTAATGGCTCCTGTTCGACTCCAGAAAGAACAATCAAATTATAAAGTAGCAGAGGCGAATTTAAAACAAGCCTCCGCCGCTGTAAGTAATGCCCGAATTGTATTGGGTTATACTACCATTACCGCTCCTGTTAGTGGGTATATTGGTCGGATCAAAAAAAGACTTGGTAACTTGGTAAAACCAAGTGATGATGAGCCAATAACAGTACTTACTGGTGTACAAGAGATATATGTCTATTTTTCAGTTAACGAATCGGATTTCTCCAAACTGATAAAAACCGATCCAACTGTAAGAGATACTGTTTCTAAAGAAAAAGGTAAAGAAATAGGGCAAAGAGTTTCCTTAATTTTGCCTGATGGCACAGAGTACTCGAAGGATGGGTTTATTGATGCAACCTCTGGACAAGTCAATAGAAAGACGGGTACCGTAACTATAAGAGCTACTTTTCCTAATGAAAATGCTGTGTTGCGTTCAGGAAATACTGTTACTTTAGTTAGACATGATCTTAAAAAGGGACGAATTTTAATTCCTCAAAAAGCAACTTTTGAATTGCAAGCTAAAAAGTTTGTAATAAAATTGACGCCTGAGGGATATACTGTTCGACAGCTTATCGAAATAGAATCAGAAGCTCCAAATAACCAGTATATTGTATCAGCTGGACTGCAAAAGGGCGATCGAATTTTGGTAGGAGGTATGGAGAAGGTATCGGACAGTACGAAAATCAAACCGTTGCCTTATCTTCCTGATACCTTGGTTGCTCCTACAAGTAATTCCCAAAAGTTGATTGATTCCATGAATCATAAGGATTAACTAAAACAAGCTGATTAACCACTCTTTATTTATAATTTTTAAGCGCCTTGACTTCAATCAAGTCCATTGATGAGGTTGTGTTATTAAAATTTATAAGGGGCGGTTATCATGTATAAATTTCAAAAGCAATGTTAAAAAAATTTATAGATCGTCCTATCTTATCAACAGTAATTTCTCTGATTATCCTTGTATTAGGATTTGTTGGATTGGTGGAATTACCCATTACGCGTTTTCCAGATATTGCGCCGCCGAGTGTAAACATCTCCGCTTCCTATCCTGGAGCAAGTGCAGAAACTGTAACTAGTAGTGTACTGATGCCTTTAGAGACCACCATCAATGGGGTAGAAGGGATGAATTATATGCGTTCTAAGGCCTCTACTGGGAGCGCTTCGATAACGGTGTATTTTAAACAGGGTATCGATCCAGATGAGGCTGCTGTAAAGGTACAAAACCGAGTTTCTGACGCAACAACCAACCTTCCAGTGGAGGTGATTGAAAGTGGGGTTACTGTAAAACCTCGGCAATCAGGCTCTATTATGACGATCAATATTTATAGTGATGATCCCTCCTTTGATGAAACTTTTTTACAGTCCTTCACCAATATTAATATCATTCGACCCCTTCAACGTATCGATGGGGTGGCAACGGTATCGAGAATCGGTGGGAGGAACTACGCCGTTCGGATTTGGTTGGATCCTAATAAATTACGGGCCTATGAATTGGTCCCTAGTGATATTGATAAAGCAATTGATGATCAGAACTTTGAGATTGCTCCAGGACAGTTCGGTCAGAACACGGATCAAGAGTTTCAGCTTACCATTAAATACGGTGGTCGATTTACATCCAAGGAAGAATTTGAAAATATTATATTAAAAACCACTGATGAGGGGTCGATACTTCGCTTAAAAGATGTGGCACGTGTGGGAATTGAAGCTACCAATACCAATGCGATGAATACGGTGGATGGGATGCCGGGGCTGACCATGGATATTACCCAGAACAGTGGAGCGAACGCACGAGATATTGATATTGCCATACGTCAGACATTGGAAGAGTTATTTGAAACTTTTCCAGAGGGGATGAAATATAATATTTCTTATAGTGTTAAGGATCAGGTTGATAATTCAATTAAACAGGTGGTGCATACCCTGATAGAGGCCTTTATTCTGGTGTTTATTATTATATTTATCTTCTTGCAAGACCTTAGAACCTCTATTATTCCTGCAATTACGATTCCTGTAGCTTTAATAGGAACCTTTTTCGTTATTTATTTATTAGGCTTCTCCATAAATGTCCTGACCATGTTTGCCTTAGTGTTATCTATTGGTATTGTGGTGGATGATGCAATCGTTGTGGTGGAAGCTATACACGAGAAAATGGGGCGGGGGAATGAAAACCCTTATCAGGCCTCCGTAAGTACCATGGGAGAAATTGCTCCAGCTATTGTTTCTATAACCTTGGTAATGACCGCTGTGTTTCTGCCCATTGGTTTTATGCAAGGGCCATCAGGAATTTTTTATAAGCAGTTTGCCTATACGTTAGCTATAGCGATTTTGATTTCTGCAATAAATGCTTTGACCTTATCACCTGCGCTTTGTTCGCTGATTCTTAAAAATCCCAATAAGGACAAGGACACAAGCTCCGAAAGTCAAATAATAGATCCTAATAAACCTAAGAGAAAAAGAGACAAAGCCCGATCTCTTTTAAAGATATTCTTTGCGAATTTTAATACCGCCTATGACAAGATGTCTCATCGGTATATTAAATCCATCATTGTACTCATTAGAAGAAGAAAATTGGCCTTAGGAGGATTGGCCATCATATCGCTCTTTGGATTCTTAGCCATGCAGTACACCCCTTCTTCGTTTATTCCAGATGAAGATAATGGATTTATAATCTTCTCTTTAAAACTTCCTCCAGGTTCTTCTTTGGCAAGGACTAACAATTTACTTGAAAAAGCCATAACCAAATTTAAGGATCGTGAAGAAATTAAAACCATATCCACCTCTTCAGGTTATAATGCTATTGATAATACAACGAGCTCTTCTTATGCCATGGGGTATATTAATATGTATCCTCATAACCAGCGAAAAGGAATCCGGGATATTAATCAATTCATTGATACATTAAGAGCAGATTTATCAGGTATTAAGGATGCGGAGGTTTCTGTATATACGCGTCCTACCGTTCAAGGTTTTGGGGATCAAAATGGAGTGCGATTCGTAGTTGAGGATGTTATTGGTGAAGATTTTCAAGCCCTTGGAAAGGTATCTCAACAATTTTTAGCGGATCTCAATGCACGTCCTGAAATATTACAAGCAACCACTACCTTCGACGCCAATTTCCCTCAAATGGAGATTGAGGTAGATAGGGAAAAGGCAAAGGTAATGGGCGTTGGTATTTATGACATGTTAAACAATGTAAGGCGCTATTATTCTCGTGTTAGAACCAGCGAGTTTAATCTTTTTAATCGCTTGAACTTTGTGTATGTTCAAGGAGAGCCAAACCTTACTGCTTCACCATCCTCCCTCGATAACATATACGCCCGTAGTAAAGACGGGAATATGGTTCCAGTTTCCACATTGGTAAAACTTCGGCGAAGTTTTGGTGCAGAAATTACCACTCGGCATAATATGTACAACAGCGTGGAGGTTAGTGCTATCCCAGCTAGTGGTTATAGTACAGGGGAAGTAATGGATGCCATTGAGGAGGTGACTCAAGAAAAGCTACCTGGGAACTACAAAACGGACTGGACTGGTTTGAGTCGCGAAGAGAAATTATCTTCAGGACAAACAGCCTTTATCATCATTCTTAGCTTTCTTTTTGTATACTTGCTACTTACCGCTCAGTATGAAAGTTATATTTTACCACTTTCAATTTTGTTATCCGTTCCAGTGGGCCTTATAGGAGTGTATGGACTGATCAATTTGGTCGGGTTGGAAAACAATATCTATGTACAAGTTGGGTTGCTGATGCTGATAGGACTCCTGGCTAAGAATGCCATATTGATTGTGGAATATTCAATGCAGCAAAGAGAAAGAGGTATGAGTATAGTACAATCGGCAATCATTGGTGCACGTTTGCGCTTGCGTCCTATTTTGATGACATCTCTTGCATTTGTTGCTGGGATGATTCCATTAATGTGGTCCTCCGGACCATCGGCAGTGGGGAACCATTCGATTAGTTATGCAGCAGCTGGAGGAATGCTATCTGGGGTGATTCTAGGAGTGTTTATTATTCCGGTGTTGTTTGTTGTCTTCCAAACCTTGGATGAAAAATTAAAAGTTAATATTAAAAGAGAAAAATAAGTGTAGCCATGCGAAGTTGTTTAAAATACATCACGGTAATAACTTTTATTATCTCTTTGGTTGCCTGTAGCGCCAAAAAAGATTATTCCACAAAGGATATGGAACTCCCAGCGGTTTTTCGACTTCCTGACTCCATATCACAAGTGCCCGATAGCGTACTGATCCCTAGAGCGCAACTCTTTAAGGATTCCGCTTTGAGTCGACTCATTGAAAGTGCCTTTAAGAATAACTTTGAAATGCGTATGGCTGATAAGGATATCGCCATAAATGATCAGTATTACAAGGAGTCTAAAGTTGCTTTTCTTCCAACACTCAATCTAAATCTTTTGAACATCGAAAGAGAGTGGAGCTCAGAGAATAGTAGTAACTCTCCTGAATCCGGTTGGTATGAGCACAAAGGGACGGACCCTCCAAAAAATGGATTTGTAAATAACTCTTCCTTTAGTAGTACCGCGCTTTTTGATTGGGAAATTGATATTTGGGGAAAATTGAGAAATCAAAAAATTGGTGCTCGTGCATTGTATCAGCAATCTTATGTAGCTCGTAAAGTGATACAAACTGAATTAGTAGCTACAGTAGCGGAGGACTATTACACCCTCTTACGCTTGGATGAGCAGTTTGAGGTGGCCCGTAAGAATCACAAATTTAGAGATAGTACCTTGCAAATGATTAAGCTGCTATACAATGCAGGCGAAGTATCTGCCTTAGCAGTTCAGCAATCAGAAATTCAAGTACTAGAGGCTTCTGCGCTCATGTCTCAGCTGGAAGAAACCCGTGAAATTCAAGAAAATAACTTGCGTTTGCTCGTTGGTGAATTACCTGGAAAAGTAGATCGAGGCACTAGTGTAATCAAGGATGAATTGCCTTACCAGGAGGTGCATAGGTTGCCTTTGTATTTGATACAGAACCGCCCAGATGTTCAAGTGTCTCTTTATGGCCTCGCGGCTGCTAATGCTCGCGTTGGGGTTACCCAAGCGCAACGTTTGCCTAATTTGTCGATATCCATGGAGGGAGGATTAGAATCAGTATTGCCACAGAACTGGTTTAATATTCCAGGGTCATTGCTAGGGGGTATTGTAGGAAGCTTATCCGCACCACTTTTAAATGGTCGAAAGCTCACAACAGAATTTGAAGTTGCTAAACTAGAACGCGATAAGGCAGAAATTGATTTTCAGCGCAATGTATACAGTGCTGTAGTTGATGTTCGAAATACCTTGGTGTCATTACAAAGATTAGAGGATCAATTAGATATTGCCATTAAAAAACAATCCGTAGCACAGAATGCTCTAAAGAGTTCTCGTATGTTGTTTCAATCTGGTTTTGCAGATTATCTAGAGGTAATTCGAGCTCAGGGGGAGGCTTTGGAAACAGAGTTAAATTTGGTCACCACTAAAACGAACTTGCTGACAGCTCGAATTCATCTTTATCGTGCCTTAGGGGGTGGATGGGAACTGGATGAATCTGAGCAGAGGTAAGATTTTCATGTAACTTATGGTTAATTCCTCTATGAGCGAGGCCCGGCTTGTTCATAGAGGAATGTAATTTAACAAACCACACCCTATAAAGGTTTAAAATCAATGCCACCGCTAGCGGTAACCTAACTTTTTCTAAGGGAGTTATTATTTTGCTTGCGAATTGATGCCAGATATCCTATCGGGGCGTATTTTCTTAAGCGGGGAATTATTCCCCATAAAATAATTTGAAATATTCTCATTTTTATGTTAACTTATTGATTGTAAGTATCTTATTAAAGATAGGGGGTGTGGGCTTAAAATAAGGCATAACATTTGCTATTATAAGGTGAGTACATTTTGTCTTCTTTTTGAATTCAAAATAATTAAGGGTATTTCGCTAGGCTAATTTATTTGAAAAAGTCAATTAGCTGGGGGATACCTTACATTATTATGTATAATTGTCAAGAAATAGGTTTTAGAGGGGTCATTTGATTCTTCTGGGATACCTGTTGCTGTTTAATATGTAATGCATAAGGTATACAGCAAGACAATTAAATTTATATTACACACCAATTTTAGACTTTTAAACAAACAATAAAAAGAAGAAATTATCTTCATTACAAGAATAAGATCATGGAAAAAACAAAATTAATCATCGAGAAGAATGAACTAGAGGTTCTTAAAGAGTTAGTAAAGAATTCAAATTATTTTAATGATAATGTTCTTAAGCAGTCTGTTAAGGAATTGTTGGAGGAATTTAAGGATTCACAAGTTTTAACTCAGGAAGAAATGCCTGATGATGCAGTACGTCTTAATTCAAGGGTGACAGTTCACTTAGGTAATGGTTGGACAAATACATTTAAGATTGTCCATCCTAAGGATAGCAATATAAAACAAAATCTATTTTCAATCCTTTCACCAATGGGATTTGCCTTATACGGTCACCGTAAGGGTGATGTCTTTACTTGGAAATTCCCTGCTGGGCCACAGACCATCACAGTGACCGAGGTTGAAAATTCAGAGGTAGTACCTCAATAAAATCGTGAGGCACTTTACACGAAGAAGTTTTTGAAAAATATTACAAGTAGTAGCACATTAGAGTTCTAATACTAGGTGATTACTATTTGTAATATTTTTTTGTGCCTCCATCTACCGCTTTCTCCAAAATTCTAAAAATTTCTATGTGGTAGTGACTTTTGAAATCTCCAAGAGCCTATCGAGTACTTTTTCATTGGACTCCAAATGGAGTTTTTTCTTTAATCGATGCCTTGCAATCTTGACCGAACTTACAGAGATCCCAAATAAGGTGGCAATATCCTTGGAGGTGAATTTCATAAGGATTAAAGCACATAATTTAAAATCGCGCTCACTCAAGTTCGGATGATTCTCTTTTAAGTTACTAATAAAGGCGGGGTGTATTTCGTTAAAAAGAGAGTAGAAGTGATCCCATTCCTTATCGAACATAAAACTATCGTTGATGTGATCAATTAAGGTGGAGATGCTCTTTTTGCTGATTTCTTTTTGTCTAAGTTCGTTTTTTAATTTTTCTTTTTTAAGCCCGCCGTATGACCACTATTTATATGTTTTTTTAGCTACTTCCAACCCTTAATAGTGCTCCTCTCCATCATCAAAGGTTTTGGCTATTTTTTCGATATTTAAACTCCTTGCCATGGCATCAAAGATATTTCTATAGACGC
>NZ_DATGNU010000013.1:0-2917 GCF_035306585.1 Galbibacter sp. | reverse complement strand
TTTTTGAGGTTATCATGAAAATACTCCTGAGCAAACTCAGAGACTACATACATACTCTCTCGCTCGTTGGACTTTTCTTTTGACTGTTCACTCTGCTCGGTTTCTTCTATTTCGATATTGTATTTTCGTGCTAGATATCTTATGGCCTCTGGATAGCTATAGTGCTCGTGTTCCATTACAAATGCCACAACGTTCCCACCTTTCCCACTACTAAAATCCTTCCATATCTGTTTTACCGGAGAGACCATAAAACTAGGGGTACGTTCATCGGTAAACGGACTGAGTCCCTTAAAATTAGACCCTGATTTTTTGAGTTGCACAAAATCACCAATTACCTCCTCAACGCGTGAGATTTCAAAAACTTTATCTATGGTACTTTTGGATATCAAAATGAACTAATTTTAAATTATCGAATTCTCATGTAAAACGAAACTACGTGATTGAAAATACTATTTTTTTCTTTGAATCACATAATTCACCATTTGTTTTAACGCAGCTTTATAAGAGGACTCTTCAAATTCTTCTAGAATGGCCAGGGCTTGTTGTTGAAAATCGAACATTTTGGATTCCGCATACTCCATACCTCCTTTTTCTTTGACAAACGCAATGACCTCACGAACTCTCTTTTTATTCTTATTATGCCTTTTGACAGAGTTAATGAGCCATTTTCGTTGATTTTTATCACTCTGATTTAAAGCATAAATAAGAGGAAGGGTCATTTTTTGTTCTTTAATGTCAATTCCTGTAGGTTTTCCAATGGGTCCATCGGTATAGTCAAACAAATCATCTTTGACCTGAAAAGCCATCCCAATGAGTTCGCCAAACTTCCTCATCTTCTCCACATCTTTGGATTCTGGTGCAACGGAACATGCCCCAAGGGAACAACATGCGGCAATAAGCGTGGCAGTTTTCTGCCGTATAATTTCATAATACACCTCTTCGGTGATATCGAGCCTCCTAGCCTTTTCAATCTGCAAAAGCTCGCCTTCACTCATTTCTCGCACTGCGACAGAGATAATCTTCAGCAAATCAAAATCGCCATTATCAATAGAAAGCAGCAATCCTTTGGACAACAGATAATCACCTACAAGTACGGCAATCTTATTTTTCCACAGCGCATTGATGGAAAAAAAACCACGTCGACGATTACTATCATCAACCACATCATCGTGTACCAAGGTAGCTGTATGGATCAATTCTATCACTGCCGCTCCTCGATAGGTGCGTTCATTTACATTTCCTTTTGAAATCATTTTAGCCACAAGGAATACAAACATAGGGCGCATCTGCTTCCCTTTTCGATTGACGATGTAATAGGTAATCCGGTTGAGCAACGCCACCTTTGAAGACATAGCATCGTGGAACTTCTGTTCAAAAAGTTCCATCTCTTGGCGTATCGGCTCCTTAATTTGTTCTACTACCTTCATAGAGGTTTTAAAGATAATATTATATTAAATGGATAAAAAACTTAGTTCCTTTTTAAACTAACTTTTAGTTGGATTTTTTTACGATGCTGTTTTGTTCGCTAATTGCCCACAGGCCGCATCAATATCCTTCCCTCTTGATCTTCTTACAGTTACCGTAATATTATGACGTTCTAAATTGGATTGATACATCTCGATAGCACTTTCTTCGGCTTGTTCGAACATTTGATCACCAATAGGATTGTATTCGATCAAATTAACTTTCGAAGGTGCGAATTTGCAAAACTGCACCAATGCATCCACATCCTTTTGTTGGTCGTTTATTCCCCTCCACACCACATATTCATAGGTAATCCTACTTTTGGTTTTATGATACCAATATTCCAGTGCTTCTCTTAAATCCTTTAATGGAAAGGTGGCATTAAATGGCATAATACTCGTTCGAACTTCATCTATTGCGGAGTGCAACGAAACGGCCAATTTAAACTTCACCTGATCATCGGCTAACTTTTTAATCATTTTAGGAACTCCCGAAGTAGAGACCGTAATACGTTTAGGTGACATCCCTAAACCTTCAGGATCCGTTATTTTATCAATCGCCAAAAGAACATTGTTAAAGTTCATCAGTGGCTCTCCCATTCCCATAAAAACAATGTTTGAAAGCGGACGATTAAAATACAGTCGGCTTTCATTGTCAATGGCCACGACTTGGTCGTAGATTTCATCGGGATTTAAATTCCGCATTCTTTTGAGCTTTGCAGTAGCACAAAACTTGCAATCCAAACTACAACCTACTTGACTAGAAACGCAAGCCGTGGTTCTGGAGGTCGTAGGAATAAGGACAGACTCCACCACTAACCCGTCGTGAAGCTGAACCGCATTCTTAATAGTTCCATCTGAGCTCCGTTGCATTTGATCCACCCGAATGTGATTAATGACAAAGTGCTGCTCTAAAAGCGCTCTGGTTTGTTTTGAAAGATTAGTCATTTCTTCAAAAGAATAGCAAGCTTTACCCCATAACCACTCATAGACTTGATTACCACGAAAGGCTTTATCTCCTTTAGAGACAAAAAAATCCCGGAGTTGGTCCTTGGTGAGTGCTCGTATGTCTTTTTTCGAATTTTGCATGCTACAAAGGTAGGATATGTATTCCAATTCAAGGCCCATGCTAGCATTTTCTACTGGCCTCTATTTATTATTGTGGTCCGGTTTTAAAAAGAGTCCTACTTCAATCAAGCAGGACTCCGTTTATTGATGGTTACTTTATACCTCAGGGGTACATTATAAGATCAACATAGCGTCTCCGTAAGAATAAAATTTGTACCCTTCTTTGATCGCTTCTTTATAAGCCCTCATTACAAAATCATGGCCTGCAAAAGCAGAGATCATCATCAAAAGTGTTGATTTTGGTGTGTGGAAATTGGTAATCATACAATTGGCAATACTAAAATCATACGGAGGGAAGATAAACTTATTAGTCCACCCTTCATATG
>NZ_DATGNU010000012.1:0-18433 GCF_035306585.1 Galbibacter sp. | reverse complement strand
ATTAATTTGCAATAGAAGTTCTGCTGTTTTCTTGGCGGTATCTTTGTCTAAAACCATGATGCAAATGTATGAAGTTTTTGTTAATGAACATCGGATTATTTTAACCAACAAAATCTCCAAAGAAGAGGGTTTTAAACTCTTTCTGCTAGAAACGGTTGATATTGATGATGTTATAAGACAGCTCAATAAGGGTAAAATAAAATGCGCTCATATCTATTATAAGGATAAATCTGTACTGTTTAAAAAATTCTGTAAAAAGGTGCCATTGGTGGTAGCCGCAGGGGGGTTGGTAGTAAATAAGAATCAAGATACCCTTTTTATATACAGAAATGATAAGTGGGATTTACCAAAGGGTAAGGTTGATAAGGGAGAGGCAATAGAGCGTGCCGCCATTAGAGAAGTGGAAGAAGAAACAGGTGTAAAAGATCTACAAATCGATGCCTTGTTAAAAAAGACCTACCATATTTTTAAAAGAAATGGCACCTATAAATTAAAGGAAACCTATTGGTATTCTATGCACACCGCCTATCAAGGAGCGTTAGTGCCCCAAGAAGATGAGAATATTCTCCTGGCGGAATGGCGTCCAAAGCACCAAATCCCTGAGTTGCTAAATAATTCTTACGAGAATATTAAAGGCTTGTTCTAATAGATCCGCTATGGTATTCTATAGATCGGATACCGCGTGTGGGCTTTTTCATAGTATGGTGACTTTTTATGAATCCAATCCAGTTGAAGATACCAGTTATTGGCAAAGGTGGTGTCGGATCGTCGTTTCGTCTCAAAGGCATTCTTAATTGATGGATTTTTCTCTAAGAATTCATAGGCTACATCTTCCCAAACATATGGTGAGAAGCCTTCTTTCTGTTGTAAAATAGTATCGAAGAAATTCCAGTTAAAAAAGGAATCTACGGCCTCGGGTTCTAAGGTTTCAAGTATGTAGCGAATTCCAGGTTGCTGCGTTGGAACCCTGTAATATGTTCCAGGGAGGATGTGAATTTGCTCTGTGGAGGTTTTTACTTGGGTATTTTTGTGTAAATAATGGCCTTCATATGGGGACTTCGCGGTTTGGTAGTCTTGAATGTGATAAACCGCTACGGTTAATTCCTGTTCGCTTTCTAGGAGTTGCATTTCGATCTGATTAACTTTTATTCGTTCGATGACTTTATCCCATACCGCAGGGATTAAATAAGCCTCCGGGATATTTATTGTCTTGACTGGTTTGTAGGTATCATAATGACGCACGGGTTTTGTAAATGGTTTGCTACGGTCGTATTTAAGTCGGGAGAGGCCAGTTACTTTACTAAGGATGTGCTTTGCTTCAAACCCTTTAAAGTTCATAAGAGTAGCTGTATCTTTTGCAACCTCCCAAGTTATTGGGTAGGTTTTGCCACGCTGAAATTCCTCTTGGCTTTTTGCTCTTACTTGCTTTATTTTTACATAATCCTTTTCTATAAGATCAATCATGCTACTGATAAGTTCATAGGTCCCATAAACGCGCTTATCATAGGATTTCAGCATGTGGGTCTCTACCATCATACCAAGGGTGTTCCAAAGGGTAGTATATCCTGTGGAATATCTAGGGGAGTCAAAAAACTGTGCAAACCCCTTTTCGGGCACTTGATTAAATACATTGACATAAGGCGTCATGTCGAAGTGTTTTTCTTTTAAGGACGCTATTAGAGCTGGTTTTAATTCTTGGTTAAGGTATTTTCCAGTATGGGAGCCCAGTTTATTATGCTGGGTAAATAGATGCGTTAGAATGTATTGATAATCCGCACCATTACTCACATGGTTGTCAATAAATACATCTGGTTGTAATTCGTGGTAGATCGCTGCAAAAGCAAAAGCATTTTTAGAGTCGCTTTTAACAAAATCGCGGTTTAGATCATAATTTTTAGCATTCCCGCGAAATCCGTATTCCATAGGTCCATTTTGGTTGGTTCTACTATGGTTGTTTCGATTCAGGGAACCTCCGATATTATAGATCGGTATGGTTGCTAAAAGGGTATGTTTTGGTGATTTTATTTTTCCCTGGGCGATATCCCTATACAGCATCATGGTGGCATCAATACCATCTGGTTCACCTGGATGGATGCCATTGTTAATTAAAAGAACTCTTTTATGCTTTCTGACCTGATCGATATTAAAATTCTGATCGGGATTTAATAAAACTAAATGTAAGGGGAGCCCTGCGTCCGTGATCCCCTTCTCGATTACTTTAATGGTGGGATATGCTTGTGAGAGACGCTTATAGAAATCAATTACCTGAGTATAAGTGGCTGTTTCTTTAGCATTAGATCGTTCAAATATGGTGGTGAATTCATTGTTTTGGGCAAAAAGACTCCCAAAACAAACCATGGTTAAGGTGATCAGAAAGTATTTTTTCATGTGGTTTTGATAGCGTTTGTTTTCTTATACTTTTCCCTATAGTAAATAGCATGTTCGCATACCACTTTTTACGCAAAGGCAGAAATAAGCATTCAAACTTAGTAAAAAACCTAGAATGTTTTATTGCGATGAGGTATTAAATAGGACTCTAAAGTTCGTTTGTGGCATATTCTTGAGCCAAGGCGATTAACTTGTCCTTGTTAATGGGTTTTATCAGATGTTTCACTAGGAAGGGAAATTTTTTGTTATAAGCCTTTACCTTTTTAGCATCCGAGGGATTGATGGAGGAGGTCATCACATAGATAACAATTTTGGTGCTTAAGTTTAATTTACTGTACGCATCCATGAACTCCCAACCATCTACAACAGGCATGTTTAGGTCTAATAAAATTAAAGCTGGTTGATTTTTATTTTCAAGATTGTTGAAAAATTCAAGCGCCTCATGCCCGTTGTGAAAACAATGTACTGTATCTGATATCTTGGTGATTTCTATGAGCTTCTTAACACTGAAAAGAGTGATGGGGTCGTCATCGATTAGATAGATAGCATTAATAGTTCTCATAAAAATAGATTTTAAATTTAGTGCCATGATCCACCTTGCTTTCTACTTCAATTTTTCCTTTCATGGCTTCAATCTGGTTTTTGGTTATAAAAAGACCGATCCCCCTAGCATCTCTGTTTCCGTGAAAGGTCTTGTACATCCCAAATAACTTGTGTCCGTGTTTTTCTAGGTCAATTCCCATACCATTGTCGGCTATAGTGAGAATGGCATACCCTTTGGTGGTTTGATAATCAATTGTTATTTTCGGATAGCGTTTTGGTGATTTGTATTTAATCGCGTTGGTAAATATATTTAATAATATACTTTCTAAATAGGCTTTAACTACATTTATTTGAATATCACCAGGAACATTGATTTCAATTTCTGCGAAGGAACTTTTGGTGAGTTCACTGATATTGGTAAAGGCTTCATCTATTTGGTGGCGCAAATTAACCACTTCGGTCTTAATATTCAAGTTGGTATTAATGGCAATAATCTCATTTAGATTTGCAATAGTCTCCAACATGTTTTTGGAGGCAGTATTGAGCATCTCCATTATTTCAGCTTTTTTAAAGATGTCTTCCTCGATACCAAGAAGTTCAATAAGCATAGAGAAGTTGGAAGCATGGGAGCGTAAATTGTGCGAAACAATATGAGCAAAATTAAGTAGACGGTTGTTCTGCTCGCTCGCTACATTAATTAGCTCTAAGAGTTCAGCTTCCTTTTCTTGTAACTGGGTAATGTCTTGGACCACAGACCAGATGAGTTTTTTGCCATCGTGATTGGTAATGAGCACTCTAGTGATTAAGGAAGCTACAAGGGCCCCACTTTTGTGAAGGTACTCTCCTTGGTAAGGACCATAAATGCCATCTTCCAAAACCGCCTTTAAAACTCGTAATTCTTTTGTTTTATCCCCCTTTGGAATCACATCGGGATGGGTCAACTCATGGAGCTCTTTTTCATTGTATCCAATACTTCTTTTAAAGGATCCATTCATCTCAATGAATTCTCCTGACATCGCGTCATTCAACACCAATCCAGTGGGAGAGTGCTCTAAGAGCATACGATGCAACTTCTCGCTCTCACTTAGCTTTTCTCTAGCCTCTACCATTTCTTGGATCAGACGGCCTTCAGAGATTAAAAAGATTACGCGTTTATTGTCATCCAATACTGGTTTTAAAGAGAAGTCAATATAGGTAGGGACTAAATCCTTGTCTAAAATTTTAGCTTCATAGCGCACAAATTTTCCTTGGGCTGCCTTAGCGATATTCTTGCGAAGTTTACGCCGTTCCTTTTTTGAACTTTGCCACCAGTAGGTATCCCAAAAATATTTATTCTGTACATCCTCTATACCCACACCAGCGAATTGTAATGCTGGCTCATTCACATCTATAAGACGTCCCTTGAGGTTTAAAAAGCCAGTAAACTGAAAAGTTGAATTAAAAATACTGGTAAATAAGCGCTTGTTTTCAAGCATGGATCGCTTGGTACTTTTTAATTGCTTTTCCTGAAGGGCAATTTTAAGAGCGGTGTTCTTCTGCTTATTTATATCTTGAACTGTCCCGTAAATAGTATTGTAAGGATGATTTTGGACTTTTTCTCCCATAAATAGAATCCACTTTTCTTTACCACTTTGGGTAGTAATCTGTAATTCTAGTTCAAATCGATCTCCAGTGGTGAGCACCTGATTAATTGCCTCAAGTGCTTGGTCGAGATGGGGCCCTGATTTGAAAAATAGAAAACTATCCTGCAAGGTAGGCGTATAATCCTGGTCGACTTCATAAATGGATTTAGTGGTTGCTGACCATAGTAATAGGTCGTTTTCAATATCATACTGCCAGGATCCTACTTGTGCATTTTTTTCTAGAAGATTTCGAAAGTATTGATGGTTCTGATGCTCCTTTAGATGTGTTATATCTTGTAAGTTAATAACAATTTGTTCTGGGGTGTCATAGATTTGATATGCGATCCATTTAAGGTCTCCTTGGCTGCTTAGATAGGAGTCTTGCCCATTTAAAACTTGACCAGTGGAAAAGGCCAGAAGTGCCTTTCGGGTTTGCTCCAATGAAGGGGGGAGGATCTCACCAAAGTGAACTCCTTTGTCAGGTACCTTTATAGGATGTTTGAATAAAACATTCCAGCCTCTTGAGGTTATAAGGAGCTCTTTGTTTTTGTTGAGCACTGCCATTGGGGTTGGGCAATGTTCAACCAAGGGTAGGTTAGTCATATAGTAAGTAGGTTTATCTCTTATTTAGGGTTTGTTTTAAAATTTACGGTAGCTGGGACAAGGCTGGTATAATCACCATTGTTTCGTATTACATCGCGGACGATAGAGGAGGAAATATAACTTTTTCCAGATGAGGTAAGCAAGAATACGGTTTCTATTTCCGATAATTTTCTATTGGTATGAGCGATGGCTTTTTCGAATTCAAAATCTCCTGGGTTGCGTAATCCGCGAAGGATAAACTGCGCGCCTATTTCTTTGCAAAAATCAACCGTTAAACCTTCATATGTCATTACTTTGATTTTAGGCTCGTCTTTAAACGCTTTTTCAATAAACTCCTTACGTTGCTCTAAGGAGAACATATATTTTTTCTCTGCATTAATGCCGATCGCAATAACCACTTGGTCAAAAAGCGTAATACCACGGGTAATAATATCGTAGTGTCCTAAGGTAATGGGATCAAAGGATCCTGGGAAAATGGCCTTACGCATCTTGGGCTAAATTTATAAGTTAAAGTGTAAATATAGCAAATTAGAACTTTCTTTCCATTTTTAAAGCTTCCTCTACAGCATTGCCAAATAAATCAGCTAAAGAAATACCAGCTTTTTCTGCTTGTTGTGGTAAAATACTTTCTGCAGTAAGCCCGGGTATGGTATTCATTTCTAGTAAGTATGGGTACCCATCTACGAAAATAAATTCACTTCGACTAAATCCTTGCATATTTAGAATCTCATAGATATTTTTTGCAATTTCAGAAACCGTATTGGTCATTTGCTCGCTAATTCTAGCGGGTGTGATTTCTTGAGATTTTCCTTCGTATTTTGCCTGGTAGTCAAAAAAGTCATTTTCGGAGACGATTTCAGTGATGGGTAAAACTTTTACCTGACCTTGATAGCGTATCACTCCAACAGAAACTTCTGTACCATCCAAAAAAGATTCAATAATGATTTCATCATCTTCTTTTAGGGATACTTCAATGGCTTGCTTTAACGCTTCCTCTTTATAGACCTTGGTTACTCCAAAACTTGAACCGGCTTTATTGGCCTTTACAAAACAAGGGAGGCCTACTTTCTGGCAAATAAGCTTGGTGTCGATATCTTGGCCTTTGTTCAGGTAAAAGGATACAGCAGATTTAATTCCAAAGGGTTTAAGTGTGGCCAGTAAATCTCTTTTGTTAAAAGTAAGAGCCGCTTGGTACATAGGGCAAGAAGTATGAGGGATATTGAGCATGGCTAAATAGCCCTGAAGATGACCATCCTCTCCAGGGGTTCCATGAATGGCATTAAATATACAATCAAAGGTGATGGTTTTGTTATCCTTGGTCACTGTGAAGTCCCCTCTGTTGATTGGATATTCTGTACCATCTATAATACAAACCCATTTGTCCCTTAAAATGTGCAAAGGATAAATCTCATACTTCTCCTTATTTAGGTGCTCACAAACCACCTGTCCGCTTTTTAACGAAATTTGATATTCGGAAGAGTACCCTCCCATGGCTATCCCTATATTTTTCTTCATTGTATTTTGGAGTTAATAAAGGTGTAAAGTTACTTAAATTGTACCTTATTTAAGGTGTTAAATTCATTCTTCGATTGAAAATTATTCGATGGGTTGGAATGTCCTTAAAACTGTTTAAATTATACTTTGGTCTCCTATACCACCGCTGTTATTCTGCAATAATGGGATTTGTTTATGAGCTGAGCTTAAATATAATTATCCGATTTTTGGTATGGGACTATTACTTTATTGTTTGATCTTCTGTAATCCTAATGTGATTTTAGATTCCCAGTTGCAGAATTTAGGGAAAATGTATAAAATTAGCTTGGGTTGTAAATACTAATCTAACTAGAAATTAGTTGTATATTTGTCACCGTTATTAACACAAAAAGTTGTTATTGCGCCGTGTAATAATGAACTTAAGCGCTCATTATCAACTGGCTGTAAAACGAGTTACAACCCATTGGGTGATGTAAGTTTTAATAACGCATAATTGAATGCAACCTGGATTAAGCGGTAGTATTTCCTAAAAACATACTAGATGAGCCTAATAAAATTTTTGACCAGCAAAACCTTTTTGAAGCAGATTATATTGGCCATTGTGGCTCTGATTGTCTTGGTGCTTTTGGCCTTGCAAATTCTAAAAATAATGACCAACCACGGTGAATTTGTAACAGTACCAGATTTATCTAAGAAATCACTCAGAGAAGTAGAGGAGACTTTGGATAAGATGAACCTTCAATATATTGTGCTGGATTCAACGAACTACAACCCTGATTATCCTACTTATTCGGTCATAGAGCAAAATCCTAAGGCCGATAAGGAAGTAAAAGAAGGGAGAAAAATATATTTGACCATTAATCCTTCTGGATACCGGAAGGTTAGTGTTCCTAACGTTATTCAAGTGACTCGAAGAAATGCAGAATCCATGCTAAAGGCCGTAGGTCTTAATATTGGAAAAGTTACCTATATCAATGAAATCGGGAAAGACATGGTGTACTATGTCCGATATGAAAATGAGAATATACTCCCAGGTTTCCAATTGCCTAAAACTACAGAAGTGGAATTGGTCTGTGGAAATGGGAACAAGGCTGGAGTTGTTGTTGAATAACCAAAAAGGGAATACATGTTAGAATATCAACAAGAGGATTTCGATCAGCAAGACGACCTTTATGAACATTATAGTTTTACCGCAGGAAAAGGGCAAGAGCCTTTAAGAGTGGATAAATTCTTAATGAACTTTATTGAGAATGCTACTCGAAATAAAATACAACAAGCTGCCAAAGCAGGCAATATTTATGTCAATGGACAAGCAGTAAAATCCAATCATAAAGTCAAGGCAAATGATCAGGTCAAAGTGCTATTTGAACATCCCCCTCATGAGTATTTACTTACTCCAGAGGATATTCCCCTGGATATTGTGTATGAAGATCAGGAGCTTTTAGTGGTCAATAAACCAGCAGGGATGGTAGTGCACCCAGGGCATGGAAATTACGCTGGTACACTTATAAATGCACTCATTTTTCATTTTGATAATCTGCCATTAAATAATAATGAACGACCTGGACTGGTTCATCGTATTGATAAAGATACGAGTGGGTTATTGGTAGTAGCTAAGACTGAGAATGCCTTAAGCCACCTCTCTAAACAGTTCTTCCATAAGACAAGCGAACGCGAATATTTAGCTCTGGTGTGGGGAGATGTAAAGGAAGATGAAGGAATTGTAGAAGGTCACATTGCCAGACATCCAAAAAACAGGCTACAGATGGCTGTTTTTCCAGAGGGTGATCAAGGAAAAGAAGCCGTAACGCATTATAAGGTTTTAGAACGTTTTGGATATGTGACACTTGTTTCTTGTAGATTGGAAACTGGTAGGACACACCAAATACGTGTCCATATGAAATTTGCGGGCCATCCTTTGTTCAACGATGAGCGCTACGGAGGAGACAAGATTTTAAAGGGAACTACATTTACCAAATACAAACAATTTGTAGAAAACTGTTTTTCCATCCTGCCACGGCAAGCATTGCACGCTAAGACCTTAGGGTTTGAACATCCTGTAAGCGGTAAGTTTCTTAGGTTCGACACCCCACTTCCTGAGGATATGGAACAATGTATTGAGAAATGGCGTCAATATGCCAAACACCAAGTGCGGTAATGGTATAAATAAAAGTTATTAGACTATCAAAAACAGTGGTCGTTTTAAATAGTTATTTTCTATTGAAGATTGTATGTTTGTTAGTGTAAAATCACAGTACCATGAAAATTGTAATATCACCAGCAAAATCGCTTGACTTTGAAAGTCCACTTCCTGTAAAAGATTATACACAACCTGAGTTTTTAGTAGAGTCACAGAAGTTAAATACAATTCTTCAGAAGAAGACACCGAAGAAACTCTCTGACCTAATGGGTATTTCTGCTAATCTTGCGGAGTTAAACTGGAAAAGAAATCAAGATTTTAAGATTCCCTTTACTCCAGAGAATGCACGCCAAGCGGTCTTTGCTTTTAATGGAGATGTCTATAGCGGATTGGACGCCTATAGTTTGGACAAGGATAAAATTGCTGTTCTACAACAACGGCTTCGAATACTAAGTGGTTTATACGGTGTACTTAAACCTCTTGATTTAATACAGCCTTATCGGCTAGAGATGGGAACTAAACTCACCGTGGGTTCCCATAAGGATCTTTATGGTTTTTGGAAGAAAAAAATTACCGCCAAGCTCAATGAAGAATTAGAAGCGGATGAGCTGTTTATCAATTTGGCTAGTAATGAATATTTTGGAGCGATCGATCAGAAAATTTTAAAGGTTCCTGTAATTACACCTATATTCAAAGATTGGAAAAATGGCAAGCTCAAGGTAATTAGTTTCTTTGCTAAAAAGGCTAGAGGAGCCATGGTGCGATACATTGTGGATACCAACGCGCAGCGTTTGGAAGATATTAAAGGGTTTGATATAGATGGATACCAGTATAGTGAACAGTTTACCCAGAAGGAAGACCAGCCTGTTTTTGTGAGGTAATCACCAAATTTTTACACATAATTGCCTTAGCCTAGACTGATTACTTGCCTAGGCTAAGGCAATTTCTAATAGTGCATTAAATTACTTTTTGGTATCTACACTGACCTTTTCTTCAACCGGTGGTCTTTTTTTAATTTTTTTACGTCGGCGTACACCATAGCTGCCACGACTAATTTTACCTCTTCTTGTTTTTACATCTCCTTTTCCCATATATTTATTTAAATTTTTAATTATCTCAAGTTAAGCAATTTAGAAGTGTAAATCAAGTATTGATTAGGTTAACTAGGGGAATTTGTTTTCAATAAAAGGGTTTACTCCACCCTCTTGGTACATGTGGATACTTTTGACAACCATTTAACCCTGCCTATTTGTTAGTTTTTAATTATTTTGAATATAATTTCACCATATTTTGCCGATAACTATAAAACTTTAAGAATTTCTTTTAATTATTCTCTAAACGGTAGGGAGAATGCTACCAACAACTCACAAGCATATATGAACAACATTGGACGCCATAAAACCAGCTTAGAGTGCGGTAGAGAAGACTTATTTTATTTCTATTTGACTTTCAATGTATTAGTTCTATTTTATTAAAAAACGACGTTTGAGAAATTTCAAGTGGTCGTCTTTGATATTAGGTAATTTGCTTCAAAATAAGTACTTTAGTGAACATGAGTAATTACCACATAAAACATTTAGAAGAGTATTTTCAAGTTTATAGAAAATCAGTTCGCGACCCTGAGAGTTTCTGGGGAGAAGTCGCAGAGGAACATTTTGTCTGGAGAAAGAAATGGGACCATGTCCTAAAATGGGATTTTAACAAACCAGAGATCAAATGGTTTGAGGGCGGAAAGCTCAACATAACCGAAAACTGTATTGATCGTCATCTTACAACCCGTGGGGATAAACCAGCTATTATTTGGGAACCAAATGATTCAAGCCAGCCCGCAGTGCATATCACCTATAGGAATTTGCATGAACGTGTTTGTAAATTTGCCAACGTTTTAAAATCGAAAGGCATTGGAAAAGGGGATCGGGTATGCATTTATTTACCGATGATTCCAGAGTTAACTATCGCTATTTTGGCATGTGCTAGAATTGGCGCAATCCATTCGGTGGTTTTCGCAGGTTTTTCTTCCACCGCACTTTCTACCAGAATTAATGATTCTGACTGTAAATTGTTAATCACAGCTGATGGTTCATTCAGAGGTAAAAAATCTATTGATCTTAAAGGAATCGTAGATGAAGCCTTGGTGAAGTGTGAATCTATTAAGTCTGTTTTGGTTGCCAAAAGAACCCATGAGGATATTCCAATGAAAGAAGGGCGTGATGAGTGGTTGCAACCACTTCTTGATGCAGCCTCTAAGGATTGCGAGCCTGAAATTATGGATGCTGAGGATCCTTTATTTATCTTATATACCTCTGGTTCTACCGGTAAACCTAAGGGGATGGTCCACACCATAGGAGGCTATATGGTATTTACGGCCTTTACTTTTAAAAATATATTTCAGTATCGTGAAAATGATATCTTCTGGTGTACAGCCGACATAGGCTGGATAACGGGACACAGTTATATCATTTACGGACCATTGGCCAATGGTGCTACTTCCATTATGTTTGAAGGTGTACCTTCGTATCCAGATTTTGGTAGATTCTGGGAAGTTGTCGAAAAACATAGAGTTACCCAGTTTTATACAGCTCCGACGGCCATTAGAGCATTGGCCAAAAGAAGCACAGAATTTGCTACCAAGTATGACTTGACCTCATTGAAGGTTTTAGGTTCGGTAGGCGAGCCGATCAATGAGGAGGCATGGCATTGGTATAACGATATTATTGGAAAAGGAAAATGTCCCATTGTAGATACCTGGTGGCAAACAGAAACAGGTGGGATAATGCTTTCTCCAATACCTTATGTAACTCCTACTATTCCAACCTACGCTACCTTACCACTACCTGGTGTTCAACCAGCATTGCTGGATGATGATGGTGTGGAGATAAAAGGAAATCTTGTCAGTGGTAGGTTATGTATGAAATTTCCTTGGCCAGGTATGGCGAGAACAATTTGGAATGATCACAAACGTTATAAAGAAACATATTTCTCCACCTATGAGAATATGTATTTTAGTGGAGACGGTGCCTTTAGGGACGCCGTAGGCTATTACCGTATCACTGGAAGGGTTGATGATGTGGTTATTGTGTCTGGGCACAATTTGGGAACTGCGCCTATTGAAGATGCGATCAACCAGCACCCTGCCGTCGCGGAATCTGCTATTGTCGGATTTCCACATGAAATAAAAGGGAACGCCTTATATGGTTTTGTCATTCTAAAAGAAGTTGGTGAAACCAGAGATCGGGAAAACGTCCGCAATGAAATTAATCAACAAATAGTCGATCATATTGGACCGATTGCAAAATTGGAGAAAATTCAATTTGTAAGTGGGCTTCCAAAAACAAGAAGTGGTAAGATTATGCGAAGAATATTACGTAAGATAGCCTCAAATGAGCTCAATAATTTAGGTGATACCAGTACCTTGTTGAATCCAGAGATTGTTGATCATGTGATCAAAAACAGAATTGACTAGTTCCTTAGAAGGATTTAATAGAAAAAAATATCAGAACAGAGGATTGTCTTTGTTCTGATATTTTTTTGTTCGAATTATTTTTTGATTACCTGTTTAGCCTAATTAAATCTTTTAAACGGCCATTCTTTTGGTTGCTTACTCTTGAAACGATTTTTAAAAATGCGATCGCTGTGATAAAGGCATCTCCAGTAGCAGTATGTCGGTCTTTTAACGATATATTCAAGTTTTCAGCCAGTTCATCCAAGGAATAATTGCGTTCCTTGTCAATAAGATTAGAGTTTATTCTACTTGCCCTATAAAGCAGCATGGTATCCAAAGTTTTATTCTTTAGCTTTGGTAATCCCATTCTGTATAAAACCTTATTAACCATTCCAACATCAAAGGCGATGTGATGAGCAACTAGAACTGAATTTCCGATATATTCCAGGAATTCAACGACAGCGGCTTCTTCGGTTGTATCTGGATTAAGGTCGTTTCTGATAATGCCGTGAATGGCTACAGTTTCTGGATTAAAGGTACTCTGGTTAATATACCGTTCAAAAACCTTGGACACTTCGATTGTTTTTCCCTTTATTTTTAACGCTCCAATACTTAGGATCCGATCATTTTTAAGATTTAGGCCAGTTGTTTCCGTATCAAAAACTACAAATGTATTCTCCTCAATAGTCTCTGGAGAGCTCGTTTTAAATGCGTCTTGATAGTCTCTCCAGAATTTTGGATACGCTTTCTTTTTTTTGAATAGTGAGAACATGGCCATTAAATGAAACTTGAAACTTTAAATCGTAATTTGATTAATTCTTGTACCTCGCTGATGGTTTTAAAGCAGCGTTTGAGTTTAATGCGCTCTTCTTTTGAAAGTGTGTTTAGCGCAATGAATCGACCAGTGTCCTTATGCATTAACCCTTGTTTGGTTCTAAATTTTAATAAGGCTTTTGCAGCATAGGAACAAGAGAGGTAGAGTTCACTGTTTTGGGGTTCTATGGAGGCTAATTTTTCAAATCGCTCTGCGGTATTGTTGATGTTTTTTATTTTGTGCTGTAGAATTAATACACGGCCAGCATCAGTAATGGGCATTAAAGCTCTTTTTTTAAGGTCGAAAAAATCTTTGTGTTCTCCGTTTCTTTCTATTAGAAATTGGCGGAAGAAGCCCAGCGGAGATGGACTTCGAAGAGAAACAGATGCCATGGCTGCTAGGAATATTTGATTGTTTTCACACATGTGGAAAATGTGATCAGCCAGCTGATTGGTCAGATGAACATCCCCATAGGAGATGTCGTAATCAAAGAATATAGAACACAATAAGATATCTTCATTCTCTGGGTTGACCATCCAGTTCTCAAATTGTTCTTTCCATTGCCTTAAAGGAAGACACCATCTTGGATTTCTAGCCATCATATCGGCAGGACAGTAATCAAATCCAATAGTATATAGGCTTTTGTTAACGATTTTGGCAAGTTTGATGAAATAGGATTTGGTCGTATCGAGCTGACTCTCGCAAACGTCCTCAAAGATAATAGCGTTATCTTGATCAGTGTGGAGTAACTGTTCTTTCCTGCCTTGACTTCCAAGTGACATCCAGGCAAACTTTACTGGAGGTTGCTCACCCATTTTCTCCAAACTTCGCTCGATAACTCTTTTAATGGTCGCATCATTGAGTTCAAAAATTATTTTAGAGACATGTGTCATTGGGATGTTTTGCCGAATATAGCCACTTAATAAGTGCATAACCCGCTCGCGAATGGCTCTAAGGGATTTACTCTTGTTTGCTCGTTTGATGGCCTTTATAAGTGCCGCGGGATTGTTTCCTTGACTTACGATTATATCGTGTTCGGACACAATTCCTATAGCCTTGGTGTTTGGGGTTCCATCCTTGGTAAGACATAAGTGACTTATTTTATGTTTTATCATGGCGACTTGCGCCTGAGCAATTGTAATTCCTTTTTGATAGCAAATCACAGGAGAGGTCATGATTTTTTCAACCGATATATCAATTGGGAATTTACCAATAGCAATGGTGTTTCTGATATCCTTATCAGTAACAATTCCTACTGGGATTTGATTCTCAAGCACCAGTATAGAGCCGACCTTCTTTTCAGACATCATTTTAGCTACCTCGTACACGGGATCTTCTTTGCGACAGCTAATGAGGTTTTTAACGAATTTAACTGGCTGAAGTTCGAAAAGCTCTGGGGTGATTTCCTCCGGCCCCTGTTCTTCTGTGAAGAGTTTACCTCTGTGCTCTCTGGAATACGGGTTTCTGGTATTGGAAGCAAAACTTTCAATTAAAAACTGCCCAACTCTGTAATTTCTTTTGATTAACGGTTTGAAAATTTCAATAGGAATACCATATAATACAGATTCTTCCTCGACTACGGCGCTGATTTTATAATTTTCATGGGCAAAAAGCGGACGCAATCCGAAGGCATCCCCTTCGTCACATTTATCCAGGGTCTTTACTTGCTCATTTTCTGTTTTCTCAATGGCTATGGCACCTTTATGAACTACGTAAAATAGTTCATGACCTTGGGTTCCTTGCTCAAAAACATATTCGCCCTTTTGTTTGTATAGGACCTTTACCTGCTGAGATATCTCTAGTAATTGGTTAGGCTTTAACAGGTCAAAAGGAGGGTAGCGCTTTAAAAAGTCTGCAATACGTTCGGCTATCGTGTTTCTCATAAACAATTTTAATTGTTTTACTAAGGTACAGAAAAAGCCTCTGAAATTCAGAGGCTTTTGTGTGGATTATAATGTCTGTCTTCTAATGGCAGAAATCACCAAATCTACATAGTCTGGTGGATGAGGTACATAGGATTTTAAAAGTGAAAAATCTTTCAGTGATTCTAAGTAGATGTTGATATCAATTAATTTTATCGCCGCCACCTCTGAAGTTTGAATCGTTAATTCACTTACTGGTACCTTTAATTCTGTCAAATAAATATGGTTGAACTCACAATCTATAAGATCTTTGTTATGGATTACTGTAGATCGGTACTGTCCAATTTTATACAGATCGGACTCTTGTAACCTTAGGCCAATTTCTTCACTGGTTTCTCTAATAGCAGTTGTAAGGGGATCTTCTCCTGCGCTAATATGGCCTGCAACTGAAACGTCCCATTTGTTTGGATAGGTTTGTTTATCATTGGCTCTTTTTTGAATTAAAATTTCTCCATGTCGGTTATAAACCCAAACATGTACTGTAGCGTGAAATAACCCCTTTTTGTGGGCTTCCGATTTTAGCATGCTACTTCCAGTGAAATTACCTTGCTTATCAAGTATGTCTACTAATTCATCCAAAAAGTATTATTTAAAATAACTGAAGTTTTCGTTGTTTTTGATCTTTAATAAAGATTCGTAAATAAGCCGAATTACATTTTCCACATCATCTTTATGAACCATCTCTACTGTGGTATGCATATAGCGTAATGGAAGGGAGATAAGCGCTGAGGCGACCCCTCCGTTACTATATGCAAATGCATCCGTGTCGGTTCCTGTAAATCTTGAGGAAGCCATTCGTTGAAAAGGAATTTTCTTTTCCTGAGCTGTTTCTATAATCAATTCTCGAAGTTTATTCTGAACCGCCGGAGCGTATGAAATCACAGGACCTTTCCCGATTTCCGTGTGGCCTTGTTTTTTCTTGTCAATCATAGGCGTAGTGGTATCATGGCATACGTCAGTGACAATGGCTACATTAGGTTTGATAGTTTGAGTGATCATTTCAGCACCTCTGAGTCCGATCTCTTCTTGTACGGAATTAGTGATGTAAAGACCAAAAGGAAGCTTCACTTTGTTCTCGTGAAGTAACCTTGCCACCTCTGCGATCATAAATCCACCTGCGCGGTTGTCAATTGCACGGCAGACGAACTTATTTTTATTCATGATGAAGAATTCATCAGGATAGGTAATAACACATCCTACATGAACTCCCAATTTTTCTACCTCTTCTTTATCTTTAGCGCCTATATCTACGAAAATGTTATCCAGTTTAGGGCTTTCTTCTTTTTCATTAGATCGGGTGTGGATAGCTGGCCATCCAAAAACCCCTTTTACAACCCCATTTTTAGTATGAATGTGCACTACTTTGGAAGGAGCGATTTGATGATCACTACCACCATTACGGATTACATAGATTAGACCGTCGTCCGTGATGTAATTCACATACCAAGATATTTCATCAGAATGTCCTTCTATGACAACTTTGTATTGAGCCTCTGGATTAATTACTCCAACAGCGGTTCCATATGTGTCAGTTATAAAGTCGTCCACGTAGGGCCTTAGGTATTCCATCCAGATTTTTTGGCCTTCGGATTCATAACCCGTAGGTGAAGCATTGTTTAGGTAGTTCTCTAAAAAAGTAAGGGACTTGTCATTCATTATCTTTTTATTTGCCATGGACTTAATTTTTAGTCTACGAAAATACTAATATTCGTACTGATAATTATAAAATCTATGCTAAAATCCAAGGAATGCTAGTGCTGTTGAATATCTTTAGTCTTACTATAGAAATTACTGCAGCGAAAACTAGCGGTGTGGTTGATTTAATTGGTCGCGAAATGGAAATCATATATATCGTTGTATCCTCCAATAGTTCTAATATAGAAAATTGTTGGAAGTTGTCTAAAGGGACTTCTGGTAAAGAAAGTGCGCATGCACGGGTGTAGTAGCATACTATTGTAAGGCTTGGGACGCTTTTGGTTAAAGTTAGGGTATACAATTGCTGTAGTTTGTAACTGGACTCCTATTTGGTCTATTTCTAAAAGGAAAAGTAAAAATTTTAGAAGCAAACTCGAAGGCTGGTCTTTTTGTTCGTTTTGCTTGCTTTTGGAGTATAAGGGCCCGGTATATGGTGTACCGTTGAGATAATGGATCCTGGATACAAGAATCAGATTTGGAATGTTTGTAAATATGTTGGTAAATCACTTAACACTTCAAGTGCAACAATTGAGGTAGTCATATGGATGTTAATACGACTGAACTAATCATTATAGCTGTTCTAGGAGGGATCATACATTGTATCAGAAAATCGAATGGTAGGTACTGCGATCTCACTTACATCGCTTCGGTTTTAAAATCCAATCTATCACCAAGGGTAGTGGGGTAGTTTATTAATATCTCGTTAAATTTGATGGTGATTAGTAATGTAAACTAATTTGTTATTACATTTCGGTGTTGATACGTATTATATATGTACATAAAAAGAAGCTATAAAACGGAATTGAACAAAGGTTGTGAATAGAGGAATATTAACAGCGATTTTGGTGATGACAACTAGTCATATGCTTTGGGCGCAAACCAGGCAAAAGGATACTGTTGAGGTAGCAACAGACTCTGTTGTGAATAACTCAGAGATGTATTACTTCTTTTTTGATGGTGATTCCATCCCTAAAAAGGCTATAGAATTAGCCCCTGTAGTGCTGTCTCAGCCGCTGCGTTTTGCCTCTTATAAAGATAGGGTCCTTTATTCGATCTTAAGAAGGAAAACTAAAAAGGTATATCCTTATTCCAAATTGGCAGCCGAAAGACTGACTGAACTCAATAAACGTTTATCCACCATTGAGAGAAAATCAGACAGACGCAGGTATACTAGAATTATCCAGCGATATATAGAGGACGAGTTTACTGCAGAGCTTAAAAAACTCACAAGAACGGAAGGGCAGATTTTGGTAAAACTCATTCATCGCCAAACAGGGGTGACGACTTTTAATTTGGTTAAGGAACTCAAAAGCGGATGGCGAGCCTTTTGGTATAATACAACAGCCAGTATGTTTGATATTAGTTTAAAAGAAGAATACCTCCCTGAAAGTGTGTTGGAAGATTATTTGATTGAAGATATTTTACAACGTGGATTTGCGGATGGTTCATTAGAAAGACAGCCTTCGGCATTGGATTTCGACTATGCAGCATTGAATAATAAATGGGGGAAGATCTCATTCCCAGATAAATAAGTTGCACGAAACATTTTTTTTACCTATTTTAGTCGTCCTTTTCTAGAAATGTTATGGGGTTCGGAGTCTTTCATGTAGGTGTTTGATCAATTGAATAAGGGTATTTTAAAGCTTGATTGGAGTAATTTCATTTTATTTTGATTTATTTTCGGGTGTAACGACTTGGTATTTAGGGGCATTAAAAATAACTGCAAAATAAAGCTAAAAAAGATTTGGAATAGAGTAAAAATAGTTTCTA
>NZ_DATGNU010000011.1:0-2774 GCF_035306585.1 Galbibacter sp. | reverse complement strand
TAGAAACTATTTTTACTCTATTCCAAATCTTTTTTAGCTTTATTTTGCAGTTATTTTTAATGCCCCTAAATACCAAGTCGTTACACCCGAAAATAAATCAAAATAAAATGAAATTACTCCAATCAAGCTTTAAAATACCCTCCTATCGATTCCTATTACATCCATAGTATACCATCAAATTCCCCCCTACGCTACAACTATGCTATTCAAGGAAGATGCCCCACATTAAATTCGAATATGGAAAAAAAAACGGACTATTGCCATAACACCATGCATATATTTATATTTCCGATAAACCCTTCTTTATTATATAGCACAATTAATAAGGTTTTAGCATACCGTTTATATACCACTTCTAAAACATTGTTACAGCGTAAATATATCGACCGTAGCAATTTCCGTAAAACCGTCCCAAAGATCAGGGTTAAGTTTATTAATATAAAATAAGGTCGAAGTCCTGCTGCTGATATCCATAGAAAACTGATAGGAAATAGAAAACACTACGCCTAAATCATCACTGGGCAACTGAAACTAAAGTTCATGGGATAAGATTAAGATGGTTAACTGCAACTAAAACCATCAACTCACAAAAAAAGTTTAGGCTTTTAACCTCTTAAGCTATATTTATAGTTGTATGCGTAAAGTCTTCGACTTATCTTTGCGCCCTAAAATATAAATGATTATACGAATATGATTAAGATTACTTTACCCGACGGGTCGGTTAAGGAGTTCGAAAAAAACAGCACTCCGATGGATGTGGCACGTAGCATCAGTGAAGGATTAGCGCGCAATGTAATATCCGCAAGCTTCAATGATCGCAAAGTTGAGACGACCACTCCACTAACCACCGATGGGAATCTTATTTTATATACATGGAATGATGACCAAGGCAAACAAGCCTTTTGGCATTCCACCTCACACATCATGGCGCAAGCTATTGAAGAGCTATACCCTGGCGTACAGTTAACCATAGGGCCTTCTATTGAAAATGGTTTCTATTATGATATAGCGGTAGGCGATCATGTAATTTCTGAGAAAGACTTTCCCAAGATCGAAGCCAAAATGATGGAAATTGCCCGTGGCAAACACGACTTTAAGATGAGATCAGCGAGCAAGGCTGAAGCATTAGCGTTTTATAAAAAACAAAACAACCCATTTAAGGTTGAACTTATAGAGAATCTCGAAGACGGAACAATTACTTTCTGCGATCACGACACCTTTACAGACTTATGTCGTGGAGGCCATATTCCAAACACAGGAATAGTCAAAGCCATAAAATTATTATCCGTTGCAGGTGCCTATTGGAGAGGTGATGAAAACAATCAACAGCTTACTCGTATTTATGGTATTTCCTTTCCAAAACAGAAAGAATTAAAAGAGTACCTTGAATTACTTGAGGAGGCTAAGAAGAGGGACCACAGAAAACTAGGAAAAGAATTGGAACTTTTTACCTTTTCTAGCAAAGTGGGACAAGGACTACCCTTGTGGCTTCCTAAAGGAGCTGCTCTAAGGTCAAGACTTGAAGAGTTTTTAAGAAAAGCGCAACAAAAAGCAGGCTACGAACAAGTAGTTACTCCACATATTGGTCAGAAAGAACTTTATGTCACCTCTGGTCACTATGCAAAATACGGAGAAGACAGTTTTCAACCTATACATACCCCAAAACAGGATGAAGAATTTTTATTAAAACCAATGAACTGTCCTCATCACTGTGAAATATACAACTCAAAACCCTGGAGCTATAAAGATCTCCCCAAGCGTTTTGCTGAGTTTGGTACCGTATACCGCTATGAGCAAAGTGGAGAACTACATGGCTTAACGCGAGTAAGAGGGTTTACACAAGATGATGCACATATCTTCTGTACCCCAGATCAGCTTGATGAAGAATTCAAAAATGTAATTGACTTAGTGCTCTATGTATTTGGTACGTTAGGATTTGAAAACTTTACTGCCCAGGTTTCCTTAAGAGATCCTGAAAAACCAGAAAAGTATATTGGAAGCGATGAGAATTGGAAAAAGGCTGAAGAAGCGATACTAAATGCTGCCAAGGAAAAAAACCTTGACTTTGTAGTAGAGACAGGTGAAGCTGCTTTTTACGGTCCAAAATTAGATTTCATGGTTAAGGACGCTTTAGGTAGAAGTTGGCAATTAGGAACAATACAAGTTGATTACAATCTTCCAGAGCGTTTTGACTTGAGCTACAAAGGAAATGATGATAAATTACATCGTCCTGTGATGATACACCGTGCTCCTTTTGGTTCTATTGAAAGGTTCGTGGCTATCTTGCTAGAACATACCGCTGGTAATTTCCCATTATGGCTTATGCCAGAGCAGGCTATAATACTGTCAATCAGTGAGAAATATGAAAAATATGCCGAAAAAGTTTTAAATTTATTAGAAAATAACGAAATTCGCGCCCTCTGCGATCACAGAAATGAAACCATCAGCAAGAAAATTCGTGATGCCGAGGTCAATAAGATTCCTTACATGATTATTGTTGGGGAGCAAGAAGAAAAAGACAACACAATTTCTGTAAGAAAACACGGAGAAGGCGACATAGGTACTATAAGTATTGAAGATTTTACGAATTTGATAAATTCAGAAATCAGTCGTACATTAAAGAAGTTTGAAATTTAAGTTTAATTAAAATTTAGTAACCATAGCAATTAAAAGATTTAACAGAAACGCTCGAAGAAGAGAAGAGAAAAACCCTCATAGAATCAACGGCGAAATTCGTATACCAGAAGTGAGATTGGTTGGCGATAATGTTGAGA
>NZ_DATGNU010000010.1:0-103919 GCF_035306585.1 Galbibacter sp. | reverse complement strand
TTTGGAATACCAGCCACTCTAGCAATCTCATGTAGTTCGGCAAGCTTTTTTGCCTTTAAATCTGAAATTTCAAACATTGATTAAATAAATAAATTATTATTTGGTCTGAGGTAAATTATGATTGTTGTTTTGAAAAAAAATTAGAAGTACAAAATCAAATGAAGTAAAGTACTCGTTTCGAATTGACTACGCAATATTACAAATTTATTTTAATAAACAAGCATATTTTTTAGAAAAGAACATTATTTTTGCCTAACAAAATTAAAATTTGTGATACAGCGCATTCAATCTATATATTTACTTGTCGTAGTCCTTATTAGTGCGGGATTGCCTTTTTTGTTGCCTTTATGGACGGATGGACAAGCCAACCAAGTTTATGCGCAAAATGAGTTAATGATACTAGGTTGTTTTGGTGTAGTAACACTTCTGGCGCTTATCGCAATATTTATGTATAAGAATAGAAAAAATCAGTTTGTTATTAACAGACTGAACATGATACTTAATCTTTTTTTACTAGGATTTTTCGTTTATCGGTCGCTAGCTTTATCCGGAGAAAGTAATATTTCTGAGAAGGGTATTGGGATGCTTCTCCCTATTGTTTCTATCGTTTTTTTAGTGTTGGCCAATAAGGCTATTAAAAAGGACGAAGATCTCGTAAAATCTGTTGATCGGTTACGATAAACCTAACATCTTAGTATATTAGTGCGTTAAAAAGCCCCTTCTTTATGTTGGGGCTTTTTTATGGCGTATTTCTTGGGTGATATATCATTTGAATTCCGATACAAAATGCAATTTCACGCTCGGATATTTTTGCTGTGTCATTTGTATTGAAAAAGGAGAGTCTGCTAAGAAGACCAGTTGTCCTTGTTTATCATGAGCTAGGAACTTTTGCTTAACACGTTTGAACTCAGCGAATTCTTCATTATTAGGGTCGTCTGCTTCTACCCAACAGGCTTTGTGCACAGGAAAGTTCTCGTAACTACATTTTGCACCATACTCATGTTCTAATCGGTATTGGATTACTTCATATTGAAGGGCTCCAACAGTACCAATAATTTTCCTATTGTTTAATTGCAGAGTAAATAACTGAGCTACCCCTTCATCCATGAGCTGGGTGATGCCTTTTTCTAATTGTTTAGATTTCATTGGATCGGCATTGTTTATATAACGGAAGTGTTCAGGAGAGAAGCTTGGAATTCCTTTGAAGTTTAACGGTTCTCCTTCAGTTAAAGTATCCCCGATTTTAAAATTTCCTGTATCGTGTAAACCGACAATATCTCCAGCATAAGATACATCAACAATTTCCTTTTTTTCGGCAAAAAAAGCATTTGGACTTGCAAACTTTAGCTTCTTTTGGTGTCTTACATGTAGGTAAGGTTTATTGCGTTCAAAAGTACCAGAGACGATCTTAACAAAAGCCAAGCGATCTCTGTGTTTTGGATCCATATTGGCATGGATTTTAAATACAAACCCGCTAAAGGTATTTTCCGTAGGGGTGACCATGCGCTCCTCTGCTTTTTTAGGTAGTGGGGGAGGTGCAATGGTGATAAAGCAATCCAGAAGCTCACGTACCCCGAAATTGTTTAATGCCGATCCAAAAAACACAGGTTGTAATTCTCCTTTAATATAAGCCTCTCTATCGAAGTCGGGGTATACCTCAGCAATGAGTTCTAAGTCTGTCCTTAACTCACTAGCTTCGTCTGTACCAATAAGTTTCTCAAGCTCTGGACTCTCGATATCATCAAATGCAATAGTGTCCTTGATGTTTTTCTTATTGTTTCCACTAAAGAGATTAATGTTTTTCTCCCATATATTGTAGATTCCTTTAAAGTCATATCCCATTCCGATGGGATAGCTTAACGGGCATATTTTTAACCCGAGATTCTGCTCGACTTCATCTAAAAGATCAAAAGCATCTTTTCCTTCTCTGTCCAATTTGTTGATAAAGACAATCATTGGAATTTTGCGCATACGACAAACTTGGACTAATTTTAGTGTTTGTTCTTCAACCCCTTTAGCTACGTCAATGACAACGATAACACTATCTACAGCAGTAAGGGTTCTAAAAGTATCCTCCGCAAAATCCTTGTGACCTGGGGTGTCAAGGATGTTGATCTTTTTGTCTTTATAATTAAAGGCTAGTACCGAAGTAGCTACAGAAATCCCTCTTTGACGTTCAATCTCCATGAAGTCACTCGTGGCTCCTTTTTTAATTTTATTACTTTTTACAGCTCCAGCTTCTTGTATGGCGCCTCCAAAAAGTAATAGTTTTTCAGTTAATGTGGTCTTTCCTGCATCTGGATGGGATATGATCCCAAAGGTCCTTCTTTTATTAATTTCTTTTTCTAGCTGCATCTCTTTAAATTAAAGAGGTGCAAAATTAAACTATTTATATCAAAAGCACGCATAAACTTTAAAACATCTAAAGTAGTTCTTTAGAGTTGTGGCTCTGATTTATACAGGTTCTATAAACTTGTGCTTTTGTCGAGTTTATATGTTTTGGGAATTACTTAACCTTTTTTGTAGTTTTGTTGATGTATTTTTAAAGCTTCATAAAGGGGATACCCCCTTATTATTAAAATTAAAAAAATACGATGTATAAAGAGAAAGAAAAGGTTGTTTTGGTTGACAAAGATGATCGACAAATTGGGTTGATGGAAAAAATTGAAGCTCATGAGAAGGCATTGTTGCACCGCGCTTTTTCTGTGTTTGTTTTTAATGATAAAGGGGAGACCATGTTACAGCAGCGGGCTGCCCATAAGTACCACTCGCCTGGACTGTGGACCAATACCTGTTGTAGTCATCAACGTGATGGAGAAAGTAATATTGCGGCGGGGAAAAGGAGGTTGCAGGAGGAAATGGGCTTTACCACAGAGCTTGAAGAAGTACTGTCTTTTATTTATCATGCTCCATTTGACAATGGACTTACCGAGCATGAATATGACCATATAATGGTTGGGAAGTATAACCAGGAGCCAGTGCCAAATCCAGATGAAGTAGCTTCGTGGAAATGGATGTCGCTCAAAGATATCAAAGCTGATATTGCTATTAATCCAGATCATTACACCGCGTGGTTTAAAATTATATTTGAAAAATTTTATGTTCATATTGAGCAGAAATCCACCAATGTATTATGAAATTAAAAGTAAGTAGAAAAGCGCATTTTAATGCTGCTCACCGTCTGTATAAGAAACAGTGGGATGATGCTAAGAACCTTGAGGTTTTTGGTAAATGTAGTAATCCTAATTTCCACGGCCATAATTATGAGTTAATCGTCAGCGTAACAGGGGAGGTGGATCCTGAAACTGGTTTTGTGATTGACTTAAAGGTATTAAAACAATTGGTTCAAAGAGAGATCGAAGAGCATTTGGATCATAAAAACCTAAATATTGAAGTAGAGGAGTTTAAACACCTCAATCCCACGGTTGAAAACATTGCCGTGGTGATTTACAATCGATTAAAACCACATCTTAAAGATTTTGAATTGGAGATCGTTCTCTACGAGACTCCAAGAAATTTTGTTACCTATAAGGGGTAAGTAGGCATACCTACCTGATCAATTATATAATATATTTTAATTTAAAAACCTCAGATGGAAAGTTTAAACCATGATAAGAATACGGTAGATCATCTATGTTATCCAATAAAGTTCACCCCAATATTTAAGGAGTATCTATGGGGTGGAGTTAAATTAAAAGAGGTGTTGAAAAAGGATGTGAAAACCGAGACAGCCTCTGAGAGTTGGGAGATTTCGGGAGTGGAAGGTAACGTGACGCAAGTGTCCAATGGCGCATTAAAGGGAAGGGATCTTCAGGAATTACTAGATACATATACTTCGAATATATTAGGGAATTCTGTTTATGAGCGATTTGGTACAAAGTTTCCTATCCTTATAAAATTCATCGATGCACGATTGGATTTATCCGTGCAATTGCACCCTAATGATGAATTGGCCAAAAAGCGTCATAACTCTTTTGGTAAAACTGAAATGTGGCATGTGATGCAAGCTGATCCAGGGGCTAAACTTATTGTTGGTTTCAATCAAGAATTGACCAAAGAGGATTATTTGGAATATCTTAAGAAAGGGCAGCTAATGGATATTTTAAATCATGAGGAAGTTCAGGCAGGGGATACCTATTTTATAAATACTGGAAAGGTGCATGCCATTGGAGCTGGAATTTTGCTAGCGGAGATTCAACAGACCTCCGATATTACATACAGGATTTATGATTACCAACGAAAGGATAAAGACGGTCATACTAGAGAACTTCATACGGAGCTCGCCGTGGATGCTATTGATTATTCGTTAAGGAATGATTTTAAGGTGGATTACCCTAAGCAATCTAATACGACCAATAATATGGTCAACTGTCCATACTTTGTAACCAATTATTTAAACGTACAAGGGACCTATGTACAACAGCTCGTTAATCGAGATTCTTTTAGTATCTATCTTTGTGTGGACGGAAAAGCTCAAATTAAAATTGGAGAACATACCGAAAATTTGAGTATGGGACAGACTGTTTTGGTTCCTGCCATGGCCAATGATGTAGTAATTAGTGCTGCAGATGCGAAAATTTTAGAGGTTTATTTGTGAAATTAGCTTATTTTTGCAAAAAAATAGAATCAAATGGCAAGTGTTAGAAATTTAAAAAGGGATATTAATAATGTACTAGGAGACATTATTGAGGCGGTTTACATTTGGGAAATCAGCACTGAAAATCCAAACTCAAAAGAAGGTGATAAGATTATAGATAAGGCAATTGCAACTTTTGATACACTTATTGAGAAGGTGAATGATAAATCAGTAGAAAATAGAAAGGCTCATCTTAAGGACGTTAACAAGGAGTTGGAAACCAAGGCCAATGCCCTGATTGAGGAGTTAAATAAACTTTCTGTTTCCAAGGCTTAAAAAAGTTTAAATAAAAATTTGGAATAACAAATTTCAGTTTTATATTTGCGCACTTTTAAAAGCAAAACGCCGATGTAGCTCAGCTGGCTAGAGCAGCTGATTTGTAATCAGCAGGTCGTGGGTTCGAGTCCCTCTATCGGCTCAAAGGAGGTCTTTCAGAAACGGAAGACCTTTTTTTTTGGCACTTACCTTACCTTAATGGAGGTAAAAAAAATTCTGCCAATGTTGCCATTGACAGAATTTATATGACTATCCCGATGAATCGGATGATTTATTGAATCTCGGTAATCTCTAGATCAAATACAAGGTCTGCCTTTGGAGGAATAGGACCGTATCCAGCCTCACCATAAGCAAGATAATAAGGAATAAAAAGACGGTACTTAGCACCTTCTTCCATAAGCATAATACCCTCCTTAAAGCCAGGGATAATTCCAGCGTCAGGACTAACCTCCATCATCATTGGTTTGTACATCCCGCGAGCTTTCTTCTGCGGGTTGACGTTACCAAATTTCTCTGCAACTTCTAAAACACTGGTGTCAAAAAGTTTTCCATCTTCATAGTGTCCAGCATAATTAACTAGCACTACATCTCCAGTTTTAGGTTTGTTACCATTCCCTTCACTGAGAACGATATACTGAAGACCAGATTCTGTACTTTCAGCTTCCTTCTTTTGTGCTTCGAACTCTGCAGCAGCAGCCTTAAGAGTCTTTTCGAGCTCTTTTTGTTTTTCTGCCTCTGCAGCAAAATAATCATCCATAACCTTTAATGCATCAAACTTCTTAGCCTCTTTGCCATTTCTGATGATTTCTACATGGTTGATCACGACATCTTCAACAGGCCTGTCTTTAGCGCCAGTTTTAACATTTGCAATACTGTCTACAACCTCTAGCCCAATAACAACCTCTCCAAAAACAGTATGTTTTCCATTTAGAAATGGCGTTTCTTTATGGGTAATAAAAAATTGGCTACCATTGGTTTCAGGTCCAGCATTGGCCATCGATAGGATTCCTTTTTTGTCATGTTGAAGACTGTCTACAAATTCATCTGCAAATTTATATCCAGGATTTCCATTTCCTTCACCTGTTGGATCTCCACCTTGAATCATAAAATCCTTGATCACGCGGTGGAATATGATACCATCATAATAGCGTTTTCCCTTAAGAGAGTCTACCACATGCGTGCTCGTTCCTTCAGCGAGGCTGACAAAATTGGCTACTGTAATTGGGGTTTGTTGGTAATATAGTTCTACGACCATATCCCCTTTACTTGTTTGTATGTCTGCAAAGATGCCATCACCTAAATCAGCATATTTAGAACTGGAGCATGATGCAAAAAATAACATTGAAATTAGAATGAGATTTAATTTCTTCATCGTTGTAAGGTTTGTTTTTTAATTTGCGGTTAAACTATCTGTTGATTTTTGGACAATTTCAATTATATGAATGGTGCTTTTAATGGTTTGATTGGTCCCAATCCGATGATCATCTCCATGATACCCATAAGCCAAGGATGATGGAAATAGGAACGTTGCTGTTTCACCTTCACTTAATAGTTTTACAGCAGTTCGTAGCCCTGGGAAATAATCTTCCTTGTCTACCTTAAAGGTAACTTCTCCTATTTCTTCGCTAGAATATATGGTTTGATTGCTTAAGGTTCGAATATCGTAATTTATTTTAACCACGTCTCCTTCTTTTGGATGATAATTGTTTGTGGAGTCCAGTTTGTTGAAATAATAAGAATATCCGTTAGGCGAACTATGGTAGTGATTAAGGGTGTCCTTGGCAATAATACTATCTATAATCGCTTCTTCATGAGTTAGTAGTGCTTTATTGCGCTCGATGGAAGTCGACATGAAGCTTCCGGTTTTTACACTGATCGGTTTTCTTGGTTTAGGTTGGCTACACCCTGCGGCCAGAAAAACAAACAAGAGTAGGTATAGGTAGCTGAGGTGTAGTTTTTTCATAAAGTTTCTTTTAGTTTTTTGGAGCGTATATGATTATTGCAACTGATTCTTATAATCGGGTAGAAGTGCTATAAATTTATCAACGGTTTCTTCCAATGATATGGTACTTCTACCTCCAGCAGCATTGGTATGTCCGCCGCCACTAAAATGTGATCTAGCAAAGTCGTTTACCGAGAAATCTCCTTTGGATCTCAAAGATATCTTTATGATTCCTTCTTGCTGACTTTCAATAAAAATCACCGCAAATTTAATACCTTTTAGTGAAAGTCCATAATTCACAAACCCTTCAGTATCACCTTTTTTGAAATTATGTAGGGCGAGTTCCTCTTTGGATAATGTAATGTATACCGTGTTGTACTTTGGTAAAAGCACCATATTTCTTAAAGCGGTTCCTAATAACTGTAGCTTGTCTAGGGTATTTGTGTCGTAAATCGCGTTGTGAATTTCGGCGTTGTTTGCACCTTTGTCGATTAAATCTGCGACCACGCGATGTGTTGTGCTGCTTGTCGAGGGAAAGCGAAACGAACCAGTATCGGTCATAATCCCTGTGTAAATACAGCTCGCAATATCTTGGGTGATCTTTCCACTGTCGGCCATCATGTGAATGAAATTGTATACCATCTCGCAGGTGCTACTCATGTTAGTATCGGAATAGGTGTATTTCGCATACGAATCTGGAGCTTGATGGTGATCGATCATCACATAATCTCCTGTAAAATGCTCCAATGTTTCTGCCACACCATTAATTCTACTTAAGGAATTGAAGTCTAAGGTAAAAACAAGTTGAGCTGATTTAATGGATTGGGTTGCTTGATCAAGCTGCCTTTCGTGGATGATAATTTGATCAGCTCCAGGCATCCATTTTAAAAAATCAGGGAATTCATTAGGCGCGATCACTATGGGGTCACACTTATATTGTTTAAGGTAATGATACAAGGCCAAACAGGATCCTATGGCATCCCCATCGGGGTTTTTGTGGGGAATTATAACAACCCTCAAAGGTGTGGATATTCGTTCTTTTAATTCGTGTATTTGTGTTGTAGTCAAAAGTTTTAATTTTAAGCCATTTAAGCGAAGCGAATATACAATTTAAAATAGAATCAATGGTGTATTGCGTGCTGTAATCCCTCACGATACAAACGGAAGGCACCTGTTTTATGTGCTTTGATAATTTTTTTAAGGTGAATGTGAAAATGTATAGTACATTTGTGGTACCAAACTGATATGTGATGCGTGTACTTTACTATGGGGTTCTATTGATTTTATTAACAGGGTGTAATGCGTTGCAAAAAACATTGTATCCCTTGGATGATGATGAATTCGTAATTGCATTTGGCTCCTGTAATAGGCAGGATGAAATAAATCATCTATGGGATGATGTAGTAGCTAATAAGCCTGCAGTTTGGATTTGGGGTGGGGATAATATCTATGCCGATACCGATGACCTTCGGCAGATGCGCAAAGATTACGAAGAACAACGTTATCAAAACGGCTATAAAGAAGTTCGAAAATCCATGGATATAATAGGAACTTGGGATGATCACGATTACGGCTTAAATGATGGCGGTCGTGAGTGGGCCTTTAAGGACCAAGCACAAGAGCTCTTTTTAAACTTTTTAGAAGTGCCAAAGCATGATCCAAGACGCGATCAAAAAGGGGTTTACCATTCCAAAACTTACCATACCGCGCAAGGAGACGTAAAGGTTATAATGCTCGATACGCGTTATTTTAGAAGCCCTTTGACTAAAAATCTAGGAAATGACGGCAAGCGGTTTATGCCGAATCCTTATGGTGAAGGGACAATCTTAGGAGCGCAGCAATGGGCATGGTTGGAAAGTGAATTAAAGACCTCGGAGGCCAGTTTTAATATTATAGTAAGTAGTATTCAATTTCTTTCCAACAAACATGGTTTTGAGACTTGGGGGAATTTTCCTTCTGAGGTAGAGAAGATGATAGATTTAATTAAGACAAGCAAGGCACAGCGGGTCATGATACTCTCTGGTGATCGTCATATTTCAGAATTCTCACAAATCAATCTAAGTGACTTAAATTATCCTTTGATTGACTTTACCTCAAGTGGACTTACGCATACCTATGAAGCCTTCTCTGGAGAGGAAAATCCGTATAGAGTAGGGGAAGTTGTTACGCAAAAGAGTTTTGGACTAGTTCGACTTAATTTAAAAAACTATAGAGCAACACTTCAGATGATCGGTGATGGGAACAAGGTGTTAAATGAGTTGGAGCAAGCTTATTAAGGTTTCTTCTGATAGTTCTACTTGGTGTTCTTTAAGGTAAATTCAAAAGTGGTGGCAATTTTTAGGTCGTATTTATCCCGATGCTATACGAGCATTAAATTTAATTCCCTTATTTTTGCGCAAAATTTAATAACCCAACAGCCGTAGCGTGTTGAATGTTTTACACGGGGTTGGGAACAAAAATATTACTAAAGTAAAAAAATGGCAACAAACAGAACATTTACAATGATTAAGCCCGATGCAGTTGAAAACGGTCACATAGGGGCTATTCTTGAAAAAATTACTGCTGCTGGATTTAAAATAGTTGCAATGAAATATACGCAGCTAAGCCAAAGAGATGCAGAGGCATTCTACGCAATTCACAGCGAACGTCCTTTCTTTGGAGAGTTGGTGGAATTTATGACTCGTGGACCTATTGTGGCTGCAATCTTGGAAAAAGATAATGCTGTAGAGGACTTTAGAGCTTTAATTGGAGCTACCAATCCCGCTGAAGCTGCGGAAGGTACCATCCGTAAACTATTTGCAAGTTCTATTGGAGAAAATGCAATTCACGGATCAGATAGTGATCAAAATGCAGCTATTGAGGGTGCATTCCACTTTTCTGGTAGAGAAGTTTTTTAAAGCATACGCATAGAATTAAAAAAAGAGATTAACTTTTGTTAGTCTCTTTTTTTTTTGGCCATTGTTGAATGTTTCTGGAAGTATGCTTGGTTTGAGCTATCTAAATACAATGGCTTTTACGATCTCTTTTCCTAGTTCTTCATTGATCATTTTTATGATTTTATCCTTTCCATAGACGAGCTCTTGCCGTAGAACTGAAGAAGATAAACAAACATACAAGGTATCCCTTTTGAGTTCGATCTCAGTGGTATAGGTATTGACCCCCTGGCCCATGAGGTTCTTCCATGCGTTACGAACATCAATCTTGTTCAAACCTTTTTCAAGGCTATTCTCTTGTACAAAAGTTTTAAGAAGATCGTTCAATGAATTAGATTCGTTGTGTCGCTTAGCCATTATTTTAACTCAAATTTTTTAAATGGTTTGTAGTAATAGATCAACTCATCCTTGTTGATTACCACGAATTTTTCTTGGTTCAATGAGATCACTTGTTCGCTGTGCGTTACGCCCTCTTTGTTGTAATCTAAGTAAAGCAAGTCACCTCGGGAGGTTATCCTAAATGGCTCTTGATCGCCATTGCTAATAAAGGTACCATCAAGTTGAGGCATCACCTTTTGGCGCACTCCACTAGAGTCCCCAGTTAGTAAAAAGTAATCAACCACAGTATTGACTTGATAGGTTTTAGTTTCTCCTGATGGGAACTCTACCTTTTCGATCTCCCAATACCCATTTAGTAGGTGGGTGTCTTCTACTTTTCCTTGGTTACAGCTCCATAAAATAAGGCCAACTAAGCCGAATAGAAGTGCTTTCACATTGGTTGAATTTAGTTTAATAACAAAGGTAGGCAAAAGAAGGGTGTTAAAACAATTAGGAGGGATATATATTAGGAACTCTCCTTTTATGGGAGGCTATAATTCGATCATTCTATAGGATTGTTCGGCTTGTTTTACCACATTTTCTGTGCGCTCTCGGTGGGTGTCGCTAATGAAAATTTGTCCGAAAGAATCTTTATTGACAAGATGAATGATTTGACTTACTCGCTTCTCATCTAGTTTGTCGAATATATCGTCTAAAAGTAATATAGGCGTTTGCCCTGATTGCTGCTTTGTAAAGTCGAATTGGGCGAGTTTTAAAGCTACTAAGTAGGATTTTTGTTGTCCCTGGCTTCCGAATTTTTTAATGGGATGGCCATCGATCTCAAAAATTAGATCATCTTTATGGGTGCCAACGGAGGTGTATTGTAATGCTTTATCCTTGTTTAGGTACTCCTTAAAGAGTTGTCCTAACTCCTTGTTTTCCAATTGACTTTGGTATGTTAAACCTACTGTTTCTTTTCCTGAAGAGATATCCATGTAACGCTCCTTGAAAATTGGAATAAACTTTTCCAGGAAGTTTTTACGAACTAAGTGAATTTCAGTTCCATATTGTTGTAATTGATCGTCATAAACGGATAAGGTGTCTTGGTTGAAGGTGTTGTTTAGCGCAAAATACTTCAGTAGTGCATTGCGCTGTAAGAGTACTTTGTTGTAGTTGATAAGATTTTGAAGATATATTTTGTTGCCTTGGGAGATGACACTATCTATAAATTTTCTTCTCATTTCACTTCCCTCAGTAATTAGATCTCTATCAGAGGGTGAAATAATCACCAAAGGAATTAATCCTAAATGATCTGATAATTTATCATATTGCTTTCCATTTCTTTTAATGAGTTTTTTTTGGCTCTTTTTAAAACTGCAAATAATCTTTTCTGTTCTTTGGTCTTTTATAAAAGTGCCGTCAACGACAAAAAAGTTTTCATCGTGATGGATGTTTTGTGAGGCTATGGGGTTGAAATAGCTTTTGCCAAAGGCAAGTAAGTATATAGCATCCAGCGCATTGGTTTTTCCTATGCCGTTTTGGCCTACAAAGCAGTTGATCTTGTGGTCAAATTCAAATTCTTGTGATTTAAAGTTTTTAAAATTTATAAGGGATAGCCTTTGAAGTTGCATAGGAGTACTTATACTGATGTTATTATTGAGGTACTTGCTAAGAAGTTGCAAATTATGAAAAATATCAAATGAATAAGCTTTCCTATTTGAATAAATATTTTATTTTTGCCACGCTTAACAATATATCATTATTATGGCAACATATAAGAAACGCGGCTATAAGAAAGCTGTAGATAAGAGTGAAGAAGGACAAGGTGGACCAAGTACAACAAGAGATGTATTCTCTGCTTTGGATGAGGGTGCTGGGAAAACTGAGGCATGGGTAATGAACAACCAGAAGATTCTTTTGGGTGTTATTGGTGTTGTGGTTGTGGTAGTTCTTGGGTTTTTAGGTTATGAGCAATTTGTAGTAAAACCAAAGGAGGCAGAAGCTTCCAATGAATTGTTCTTTGCGCAACAATATTTTGACCAAGCTGTGAATGGAACGCAGAATGATTCTTTATATGTTTTAGCTCTAAATGGTGCTGATGGAAAGTACGGCTTGTTAGATATTATCGAAAATTATTCTGGTACAGAGGCTGCAAATCTTGCGCAATACACTGCTGGAATGGCGTATTTGAATACTCAAAAATACGATCAAGCGATTGCTCATCTGCAGGAGTTTAGTTCTGATGATGAAATTTTAGGATCCTTGGCTTTAGGAGGGATAGGAGATGCTTTTGTTCAATTAGGTCAACAAGCGGACGGTTTGGATTACTATGAAAAAGCGATTAAGAATTCCAACAATAATTTCACAACGCCTAAATTTTTATTTAAAGCAGGTGTGGTTTTACTCCAGGACGGGAAAGCAAGTGAAGCTGCGAAGTACTTCAACAGAATTAAAAATGAATTTCCTAACTCTGAAGAAGGTCGGACTATTGATATCTATATAGGTAGAGCGGAAACCGCCCAACAATAGTAGGAAGTTATTATAAATTAGAAGTTGTATATTTGTGCGTTGAAAAACGAGCAATAATCAATGATAAAATATTATGGCAACAGCAAATACTAATTTGTCTGATTACGATAAGTCAACAATCCCAAATGCGAAAGATCTTCGATTTGGGATTGTTGTTTCTCAGTGGAATGCAACTATAACGGACGCTCTCTACCAGGGAGCTGTTGAGGCCTTGCTGGACTGCGGAGCTGTCGAGCACCAAATTGTTAAGTGGGATGTGCCCGGGAGTTTTGAATTAGTCTATGGTGCTAAAAAAATGATTAAAAGACATGATCCAGATGTGATTATTGTCATTGGGAGCGTGATCCAAGGAGAGACAAAGCACTTTGACTTTGTTTGTCAAGCAACCGCTCAAGGCATAATGGACTTAAATGTTCAGTATGATACGCCCATTATCTTTTGTGTACTAACAGACAATACCATGCAACAAGCCATCGACCGCAGTGGGGGCAAACATGGGAATAAAGGTGTGGAGGCTGCAATTGCTGCTATTAAAATGGCGGTATTAGGCCGTGGTAGTGCCTTTGCAGATGAATTGGAATTCTAATCAGCCAGGTCCTGTATCGTATTTGTAGATTTAGTACTTCTTGTTAACAAGTTTTAGGATTTAATACCTGTGTTTCTGCCACTTTTTAAGTAATTTTGGTAATTAAGCTAGTGTGCCCATATGGAATCTATTGTTCTGTTGTACACGGCCAATATTAATTTTAATACTTGACCAGTGAGACTTCCTTCACTTTTTAAAACGCAAAAACCAAAGGCTTTTAATTATAAGCCCAGGTATTACGATGAGCGAAAGGAACGTTTGGAGGCTCTTAAGAACCGTAAAGAGTCCCGTTCTGATGAAGAATATTTCCAAGGGTATAGACCCAAGGGTTTTAAAGATAATTGGAAGGCTACTCGTAAGAGCAGTGCTGATAAAAATTCAAGGTTACGTTTTATCGTTATATTAATACTTCTTTTGTTATTCGCATGGTATGCGCTTAAGGAAATTAAACTTGAGACTCTCTTTTAATGGCAGATATAATACAGCTTTTACCCGATCATGTTGCAAACCAAATAGCAGCCGGTGAGGTAGTACAAAGGCCTGCCTCAGTGGTAAAGGAATTGGTAGAGAATGCAGTAGATGCCGGAAGTACCGTCATTCAGCTTATTGTCAAGGGTGCGGGGAAAACCCTTATCCAGGTAGTGGATAATGGTAAGGGCATGAGTGAGCGCGATTTATTGCTCTCGGTTCAGCGTCACGCAACCTCCAAGATCCGAACGGCTGAAGATCTTTTCCAGTTGCAGACCAAAGGATTTAGAGGAGAGGCGTTGGCCTCAATTGCAGCCATTGCTCATCTTGAGATTTCAACCCGAGAAGAGGATAATGAGGTAGGTGTACAACTGAAGATAGAAGGAGCTTCAATTGGTGATCCTAAACCAATTGCCTGTGATAAAGGAACTTCTATTGCAGTTAAAAACTTGTTTTTTAATATTCCTGCGCGCCGTAATTTTTTAAAATCTGATACCGTGGAACTGCGTCATATTATGGATGAGTTTCATCGCATTGCACTCGCGCACCCAGATATCCATTTTGACTTTTTCCACAATAATTCGGAACTCTTTAAATTGCCACCCTCAAACCTTCGGCAAAGGATTGTCAATGTTTTTGGTGGTAAAACAAATGAAAAGCTCGTGCCCGTTAAGGAAGAAACTGGAGTGGTTAAAATTAACGGTTTTATCAGTAAACCAGCCTTTACTAAAAAAACCAGAGGAGAACAGTTTTTCTTTGTCAACAACCGTTTTGTGAAAAACTCCTATTTGCACCATGCGGTGAATTCTGCATTTGAAGGTTTGTTAAAGCCCGGGCATCATCCTGGGTATTTTATATTTTTAGAGGTGGACCCCTCCTCTATCGATATTAATATTCATCCTACAAAAACAGAAGTAAAATTTGATCAAGACCAAGCGATGTATGCGATCCTTCGATCCGCGGTAAAACATAGTCTTGGCCAATTTAATGTAGCGCCTATATTGGACTTTGATAGGGATGCCAATTTGGACACCCCGTATAGTTATAAGACCAAGTTACCACAGCAACCTGCAGTCGAAGTGGATGCTGATTTTAATCCCTTTAAAGAGGATAACAAAGGTAGTGTTAGGGTTAGTCCAAAGCCATATTCCAAGGCAGATAGAGTAGAAGCCTCATGGGAGAGCTTGTATGTATCGGTCGATTCAAGTGAGGATTTTAAAACCGTTAGTATTGAGTCGGAATCCACCTCAAATGAATTATTTACTGAAGAGGAAACAGATAGTTCACCAACCACCTATCAGTTACACAAAAAATACATTGTCACCACCATTAAATCGGGGATGGTGATCATCAATCAACACCGCGCACATCAGCGCGTGTTGTATGAACAATATTTAAAAAATATAACGGTGGATACTGGAAGTAGCCAACAATTGTTATTTCCCTTGACATTGGAGTTTTCCACCACCGAAATGGAGCTTTTAAAAACTATTAAAGATAGCCTAGAGCGCACAGGATTTGTATTTTCACAGATGACTGAAAATCAGGTGCAACTCAGCGGGATGCCTTTGAATGTTTCCGAGACTCAAGTCAGCGGAATTATAGATCAATTATTGGCCGATTTACAGCAGGAAATACCTGAATCGTCCCTCTCCCAAACTGATATGCTAGCCAAGGCGATGTGTAAGACGCTAGCAGTAAAGAGTGGAGCGCATTTAAATACAGCCGCTCAAGAATCCTTAGTGAATAACTTGTTTGCTACTAAGGAACCTATGGTTTCTCCATTTCAAAAGCCTATCTTTATTACAATGTCATTAGAAGAATTAGATAAACGATTTTTATAACATTAGCATGGGAAGAATTACAGAAGCGGTTAAGCATATATTGATTGTCAATGTGCTTTTTTTTATCGCCACACAACTTCTTGGCGATCAAATGTACCAATGGTTTTCACTATGGTTTCCACAGAATGAAAACTTTTATCTCTGGCAAGTTGTAACACATATGTTTATGCACGGAGGTTTTATGCATATTCTATTCAATATGTACGCTTTGTGGGCCTTTGGCACACCAATGGAACAAATGTGGGGCCGAAATAAATTTGTATTCTTTTATTTTTCCGCTGGTTTAGGAGCCGCTTTAATTCATATCTTGGTCAATTATTATCATTTCAATAGTGGATTGCAAGTGTTGTTGGGACATGGTTTTCAACCAGAGGAAATTTATACAGTACTTAATGAGGGCCGGTATATGACTGCCTGGGAATCGATACTAACACCAGATGACTTGGATAATTTCCTTAGTGCCTTTATGACCCCATCGGTGGGTGCTTCAGGAGCTATTTATGGGGTCTTGGTGGCCTTTGGGATGATGTTCCCAAATGCCGAATTGATGTTGCTGTTTTTCCCTGTTCCAGTCAAGGCGAAGTATTTTATTCCAGGGCTAATCGTAGTTGATTTATTTTCTGGACTCTCTGGAACCTCTATTTTCGGACCGGGAATAGCCCATTTTGCGCATTTAGGAGGTGCGCTATTTGGATTTATAATGGTTTGGTATTGGAAACGAAATCAATTTAGAAATAACCGATGGGATTAGTACATTGCATTTAGGATATTTAAATCAATAATTAGGTATGGGTATAAGGGATGAAATAAATTTAAAATTTTCAGTATTAAACATCGCTGAAAAGTTAATTATAATCAATACCGCCGTGTTTATTGTCAATGCCTTGGTGGTGTTTTTATTTCAGTTGCCCATTGATTTTATCATGGGCTGGTTCGAGCTTCCTAAAGGATTTGATGATTTTATCATCCAGCCCTGGTCTTTGATTACCTATTCGTTTTTCCACGGTAGTTTTATGCACCTATTTTGGAATATGATCCTTTTGTTTTTTGTAGGAAGATTTTTTCTAATGGTACACCCTACCAAACGATTCTTGAGCTTGTATATTTTAGGCGCCATGGCAGGAGGGCTGCTGTTTTTGCTGAGTTATAATATTTTTCCAGTCTTCTCTGGGGTGAATTCATCTCTTATAGGTGCTTCAGCTGCGGTGATGGCGGTTATGATTTTTGTCTGTACTAGTATGCCGTATCAAGAAGTAAAGCTGTTTTTTATTTTAAATGTAAAACTTTGGCATATAGGAGCAGTTTTAGTTTTGCTGGATTTAGTGTCATTGCCATTTTCAAATTCAGGCGGCCATCTAGCGCATTTAGGAGGTGCTTTACTCGGTTATGTTTACGCGAAAAAATTGCAAAATGGTGATGATATAGGAAGGGGGATTTACTTTATCATGGAGGGTGTGTCATCGTGGTTTAGCAAATCAAAGAAGGCGCCCATGAGAACTGTTTACAGAAGTAAAAAATCCCAGAGGAGATCAGCTACCTCTGATATTTCTGATCATCAGAAAAAAGTAGATGTTATCCTGGATAAGATTAGCAAAAGTGGGTATGAGAGCTTATCTAAGGAAGAAAAAGACTTTCTATTTAATGCAGGGAAAGATTAATCATCCAAAAAAACTAGAACCTACCAAAATCAGATGAAAAAGTTAAGTTGGGTAAACAAGTTTGTGTTTAGTATCAATATAGTTGCCGCTGTACTCCTGATTTTAGGATATATTTCCCCTTATATATCCGTGAAATCATTTCCTAGAATTTCTATTTATAGCCTTATTACACCCATTCTTATAATTATCAACATAATTTTTATGTTGTACTGGGCTTTGAAGTTTAAAAAGCAGTTTTTGCTGTCATTTCTGATTCTATTACTAGGGTATCCAAAGGTAAGCTCCCTGTATAAATTTTCGGGAAAAGAGGAGGTAGTAAGTACTGGCGCTTTAAAGGTGATGACCTACAATGTACGTGTTTTTGATGTTTATAAATGGATTGGGGGCGATACCGATGTCTTTGACCAGATTAAAGCGCTCATTAAAGAGGAGGCCCCTTCGATCGTATGTTTTCAGGAGTTTTATTTCACTAAAGAGGATAAGTTTGAGGAGTATCCATACCGTTATGTAAACTACAAAACCAAGGAAACAGGTCAGGCGATCTATTCTAAATATCCTATTGTAAATAGAGGGTCCTTGGACTTTCCTAATTCAGGAAACAATGCTATTTTCGCTGATATTGTTAGGGATAACGATACCTTGCGAATTTACAATGTACATTTGCAATCCTTTCACATCGATCCGCTAAGTGAAGAATTGAGCCAAGAAAATTCTTCGCGTTTGGCCAGCCGTATGGGAGCGGTGTTCTCGAAACAGCAAGTTCAAACCGATATTTTTGTCAAACACATAAATAAAAGTCCGTATAAAACCATTACCTGTGGTGATTTAAATAACAATCAGTATTCGGCGATCTACGATCAAATTCGAGGTGATAATGTCGATACCTTTGAAGAGCAGGGGACTGGTACTGGAAAAACCTTCTACTTTAAATACTTTCCTTTGCGCATTGACTTTATTTTCTGTGATCCAAGTATAGAGGTAATCGCGCATAAAAATCGTTATGAAAAGCTCTCAGATCATTATCCAGTGATCGCTCAGTTACAACTGTAAAGACATTAAAAAACAGTCGGTAGTATCGGCTATAAGATGTAATAATAAGGCTAAACCGTAAATTCGAGTCTTCGGATATGTAAATAAGGCCAAGTAAATCACAAAGGCTCCAAAGGTGTGCAGAAAATGAAAGCCCATACTGCAACGATTGGCATCGAATATGGGATCAGCCCATAAATGATCCAGATCGATGACAATTCCAAGCCATAGAATTAACACGGCCTCTTTAAATCGCTTTCGATAGAAAAACCAGGCAATTACAATAGGGACGATAAAGTGAATTCCATAATGGATTAAAAATCGAATCAAGCTATTTGGTTAAGAGTCATGTTTAATAGGTAATTATGCGTATTGGGGCCTTGGTTGAACAAGAGGTCTAGGATGCTTAAATTTGATATAAAACCATGCTTGTCATCAAATACCTGCACATAAGAATCAAAGCAGTATTCCTGTTTAGTTTTTGCTTTTACAAGCGATCGCATGTCTAACTTCGTCTGGTCAGTCAAGAGAAATTCATCCGTAAATTCATAGGTAAAAGGTTCAAGTTGCATGCATTGTGCTATAATTTCCATACTCTCTAAGTTCATCTGAAAAAGAGAATGATGTTCCTTTTTAAAAAACGGTGCCAACTCATCTTCGTAGAATTCAAAATACGGGGAAGTGCGGTAGGCCGTCTCGATGGATTTCCAATGTTGTTTTTTCCAATCAAAGCTATCCTCAATGGTGACCTGCCGGTATTTTTGATGTCCTGTTGTCTTGGTGTGTACTATTGGGACAGTGAGCAATTGCTTTCCATTAGGGCTATAGATATGCGCTCTATTTCTATAGGTTTGTTTTTGATAATTATCCTGAGCCTCCATTACCAATTTCTCCTGATGGTGTGCAATAACAACCCAGTGAGCAATGCTAGGAAAATATGTAGGATGTATCAGTGCCTTCATTTGTATGGAAAAAAATCAGTTTACGATTTAGGATTCTTACGTTTTCTAAATACACTATATCCGTACCAAAGCCCTACTGCTATAAGGAAATAAACCAAGTAGGAGCGTGGTTGGTCGTCGCCACTGACGGTTGTGAAAACGCGTTCCCAACGAATTTTATTCCAAAAAGGGCCACTTGCATTACTATCGAAACTCATCCAGATAAATACGGGTTTACCGACAATGTGATCCTCTGGAACAAAGCCCCAAAAACGGCTGTCCTCTGAGGCATGACGATTGTCACCCATCATCCAGTAGTAATCCTGTTTGAAGGTATAGGTATTGGCTACTTGCCCGTTGATACGTATTAGATCGCCATCTTGTTGGATGGTGTTTCCTTCGTAACGTTCTATGATGCGTTTATACAGTGGAAGAACAGTTGGGTTCAATTCCACGGTTTGACCAGCTTGTGGAATGTATATCGGACCGAATTGGTCTTGATTCCATGGATAATTATTGGGGTCATTTGGAAATACCGTTCCTATTCTGGAGGTTCCTTCCTTCTCAATATTTCTTTGAACTTGAACAACATTCGGGTTGTCTTCTAACTGCGCTGCAGCTTCCTGAGTTAGCGCAGAGAAGAAGTAGACACCTTCTTTAACTTTTCCAAAGCTGCCTGTTACCCCATAGCGCTCATACATATACCTTGGTGTGAGTTCCCCTGTGGTTTGGACATAATAGGAGAATTGTAGTTTCGCGCGTCCTGGTAGCTTGTTTTGTTCTCCATTGATGAAAATGAACCCATCCTTTATCGATAGGGAGTCTCCAGGTAATCCAACACAACGCTTAACGTAATTGGATTTTTTATCGATCGGTTTACGAATTTTGCGATGTGTAATTTTAAAAAATTGCTCTACCGTATCGGTAGGCCAATTAAATACCACAATGTCGTTCCTTTTAATATCTTGGAGACCAGGCATTCTAAAATAAGGCAGTTGTGGCTTGTCAAGATAGGACTTGGTTTTAATCACTGGGATAGTGTCGTGTACCATTGGAAAGGCAACGGTAGTCATCGGTGTTCTGGCGCCGTAGTGAAACTTGCTGACAAATAAGAAGTCGCCCACCAATAATGTTTTCTCCAAAGAGGAGGTTGGAATTACAAATGGTTGCATAAAATAGGTATGAACCAAAGTAGCTGCTATGACGGCAAATAAAATTGAACTAATCCATTCTCCTGTGGCTGTGCGTGGCTTTAAGCTGCGATCCTCTATGTGTTTTACATCCAAAGCGTAGTTTATGTAATAGATGTAGAATCCTAGAGTAAGGACTGCTAGCCAGGTATCTGCCGTGCTATTTCGTCCATAACTGCGAATGGTCTCTACCCAAACTACTGGAAACATGATTAGGTTAATAATCGGGATAAACAATAAAATAACCCACCACCATGGTCGATTGATGATTTTCATCAAGATCACTGCATTGTATACCGGTATTAAGGCTTCCCATGATTTTCTACCAGCTTTTATATATAATTTCCAGGTCCCTGCAAAGTGAATAACTTGTAGCAAAAGGAAGAATATAAACCATTGTGTAATCGTCATAATTTTTGGTTTAGCTTAAAGTAACGTTATTAACTATCTCGGTAAAAGTAAAATTTATTACCTCAAAAGCCTCTCTATGTGTGTCTTAATTGAGGTTTTTAACCCAAGTTTAACACGTCTTTCATAGTGAAGATGCCTGACTTTCCTACGATCCACTCTGCTGCTACAACTGCCCCAAGAGCGAAACCTTCACGACTGTTCGCTGTATGAGTCATTGAAATGCTGTCAATTTCACTTTCATAACTCACCGTATGTGTGCCAGGCACCGCATCAATTCTTTTGGCACGAATTGGAATTTCATTAGCTTTAGGCGCCTCAAGGGTCCATTTTTCTTTATTGGTGTGTTTTATAATACCCTCTGCAAGAGTGATTGCGGTTCCGCTGGGAGCATCTAATTTTTGGGTGTGGTGAATCTCTTCCATGGCAACGCTATACTCGGAGTGGTTGTTCATGATCTTGGCGAGATATTCATTGATTTGAAAAAAGATGTTAACTCCTAGACTATAGTTAGAGGCGTATATAAATGCACCGTTGTTTTTTTCGCATAATGCAACGGCCTCTGGGTATTTGTCTAACCAACCCGTGGTCCCACTAATGACGGGCACGCCATTTTCCAGGCAGCGTTTAATGTTGTTAAAGGCCGCATCAGGAATACTAAAGTCAATTGCGACATCGGCCTTATTAAAATTGATATCTGTACTGTTGATGTCTATTTTGGCAACAATTTCATGACCACGGTTTAGGGCAATCTTTTCAATCATTTTTCCCATTTTCCCATACCCTAGTATTGCTATTCTCATCGGTAATATTTTATAGATTTTAAAAATTCAAACTTAGACTCAGTCCGTAGTTTGGATTGTAATTAAGTTGATTTTGTTCAATATATGGTTTGAAAGATATATTTTCGTTGACATTGAATTGTTTTAAATGTGCATCGACATTGGCATCCACGATATTTAAAACATATAATCCAATGGTAATCAGTAGGGAGAGATCGCGATTTCGTTGATAAAATTCCTGTGCATCCCTTAAGGCGTCATCGCTAACATCTGGATTTCCAGGAGAAATACCATCTCCGTTAATATCGTAGAATTCATCATCGTGAAAGCCTGCTAAACGCCTTTTATAAGCGTCTCGGTAGCGATTGTAATTATTGGTGTTCTCTATGTAAAAATATGCACCAGTTCCGATAGCGCCATAAACTAAAGGAACCTTCCAATAACTTTTATTATAGATTTGCCCTAGACCTGGAAGTATTGCAGAATAAAAAGCAGCCTTTGCAGGTGCTAATGGATCGATATCCACTGGGATTTTGGCGATGCTATCGCGTTTTCGTTGTCTTTTAAGTTGTCTGATTTCTTTTTTAGTCAAGGTGTCACTTGAAACGGTGTCTTGAACCGTAACAAGCTGCAAGGAGTCTTTTGCTTCTTTTTCTAGTTTTTTGAGCTCTCTTTTAGTCAATTCATGGATAGGATCTGTCTCGGCCTGTTGGTTAGAGATTGAATCCGTTTGCTTCTCCTGAGCGAAAACCATGAAATGAAAAAGCGAGAAAAAAAATATGAATAATCCTTTTTTAAGCACTATTTAAGAAGTTTAGTAAGACGTAAAAAATCTTCTTTAGAGTGGAATGGTATAATTAACTTACCTTTTCCGTTCTTTGCTACTTTAACGTCAACTTTTGAAGAAAAGTATTCTGTTAACTCATCGACATTTTCGGAAATATATTCTGGAATTTCTACTGAAGTACTTTTTACATTCTTTTGATCCTTACTCTCTTGGTAAGTACGAACTAACTTTTCAGTGTCGCGAACACTTAGTCGTTGCGAAATTACTTTTTCGTAAATCTCTAACTGGTCTTTTTTGTTCTCTATATTGATCAGTGCTCGTCCATGTCCCATACTGACAAAACCATCCCTCATTCCGGTTTGGATGATGGGGTCTAATTTTAATAGTCGTAAATAATTGGTGATGGTAGATCGCTTTTTACCTACGCGGTCACTTAATTGTTCTTGAGTAATATTGATTTCATCGATAAGTCTTTGATAAGAAAGAGAGATCTCGATAGGATCTAAATCTTGTCGTTGAATGTTCTCCACCAAAGCCATCTCAAGGGACTCTTGGTCATTTGCAATTCTAATATAGGCCGGTATGAGGGTCAGACCTGCTAATTTTGAAGCTCGCAATCTTCGCTCACCAGAGACTAATTGGTATTTGTTGAAATCTAATTTGCGAACTGTTATAGGTTGAATCACCCCTAGCTCACGAATTGAGGTGGAGAGTTCTTGTAATGTTTCTTCATTAAAATTAGTTCTAGGTTGAAATGGGTTTACTTCTATGGAGTCAATTTCCAGTTCCACAATGCTACCCACGACCTTATCAGCATTCTTATCCGAGGCCGATTTAATGTCGTTGTCGGGGTCTTTAAGTAATGCAGATAAACCTCTTCCTAAAGCCTGTTTCTTTGTTGCCTTTGCCATTTACACCGTTTGCTTATTCTTCTTAATTATCTCGTGCGCCAAACTCAAGTAGTTTGTAGCACCTTTACTAGTAGCGTCATAGTTGATGATTGTTTCTCCATAACTCGGCGCCTCACTCAATCGCACATTTCGTTGAATAATGGTTTCAAATACCATTTCGCTAAAGTGTTTTTGAACCTCCTCTACGACTTGATTGGATAGTCTAAGTCTAGAATCGTACATCGTTAGCAGCAAGCCTTCAATGTCTAGATTCGGATTGTGTATTTTTTGTACGCTCTTGATTGTGTTGAGTAATTTACCCAATCCTTCTAATGCAAAATATTCACATTGAATTGGAATGATCACTGAATCAGATGCGGTTAAGGCATTTAATGTCAATAAGCCAAGTGATGGAGCGCAGTCAATCAATATATAATCATACGAATTCCTAAGCTTCTCAATAGCTTTTGCTAACATATATTCCCGCTGATCTTTGTCGACAAGTTCGATTTCAATAGCGACCAAGTCAATATGTGCAGGTACAAGTTCAACGTTTGGGGACTCCGTTTTTAAAATGATTTCTTCGGGGGTTGCCGAATGTTCTAACAATTGATATGTGCCTCCCTCAACCGACTCAACATCAATTCCTAAACCGGAAGTAGCATTTGCCTGAGGATCAGCGTCAATTAGCAATACTTTTTTTTCAAGTACGCCCAAAGATGCCGCTAGATTAACGGAAGTGGTGGTCTTACCGACACCACCTTTTTGATTTGCTACAGCAATTACTTTGCCCATGAGTTAATTCGATTTTAGTAAGGTAATTTTAGTCAGGTAAAAATACGATTATTTGTGAGTTTAGAAAATGAATTTTGTTAACAGTTCGCCAACAAAGTAATTAACAACTACAAATTGGTCTTTATTCACGAAAATAGGGCGGTTTTTTTGTCCTTAATTAGGAAATTTTACTGCTTTTTGGAACGAATCATTGCCTCTAGTTGATCCCACATATCCTCTGGTATGGCTTCTAAAATATTAAACTGACCAGCACCTTTTAACCACTCTCCACCATCTAAGGTGATGACCTCTCCATTGAGGTAGGCAGAAAAGTCGGATACCATGTATGCGGCGAGGTTCGCGAGCTCTTGGTGTTCACCTACTCTTTTTAGTGGTACCTTTTTAGCTAGGTCAAATTTTTCTTTTAAGTCTCCAGGTAATAAACGATCCCAAGCTCCTTTGGTAGGGAAGGGGCCTGGAGCAATAGCATTAAAACGTATGCCGTATTTAGCCCATTCAACAGCTAGACTACGCGTTAGCGCTAATACCCCTGCTTTGGCAGTTGCCGATGGTACGACATAGGCTGAACCCGTCCAAGCATAGGTAGTAACTATATTTAATACGGTGGTATTGGTTTGTTTGCGATCAATCCAATGCTTACCAAAGGCAAGGGTACAGTTTTTTGTTCCCTTTAATACAATATCTATAATAGTGTCAAAGGCATTGGCCGAAAGTCGTTCTGTGGGCGATATAAAATTACCAGCTGCATTGTTAAGAAGAACATCAATCTTTCCAAATTTTGCAATCACCGCCCTATGCATAGCCTCCACTTGATCATAATGTCTGACATCGCAGGAGACCGCAAAGCAGCTCCCACCAGTTTCTTCCTGTAGCTCAGCGGCTGTTTTTTGTAATTTTTCTATATTTCTTGAAGTGATGGCTACCTGAGCTCCTAATTCTAAAAAATAACGTGTCATGGCTTTTCCCAATCCACTTCCGCCGCCAGTAACTACGATTGTTTTACTTTTTAAGGCATCATCACGCAACATTTTTTTATTGTAATCCATCTTTTTTAAGATATTTAACACTAATATAACCTTTTTCCCTTAATCCAAATGTAGTCTAATTTATCAAATTTTGACTTTAAAATCATTTATATGTTATGACTTAAATCATATTTTTTATGTAGGGTTCAGCGTATATTTGCTTCAAATAAGACAAAGTTGTCCTATTTATTAAAATCCTAATTAAATTGTTATTATTATGAGTAATGTCATTAAATATTTAGTTTGTCTGCTACTGGTATTTTCTTGCTCTACTAAGAAGGAAGAAACCGTAGACTTAGAGCACTCTAACGTGGAATTAGAAATGGTAGCAGATCTTACTTCACCGCCTTATGTACCTAAACCCACCGCAAAGCGTAAGGCTAAAAAGTTAATTGTGGATATGGAGATTGTGGAGAAGGAAATGGAACTTTCTGATGGAGTAAAATACGTTTTCTGGACCTTTGGGGGAACCGTCCCTGGAAGTTTTATCCGCGCAAAGGTTGGGGATGAAATCATGTTCACTTTAAAGAATCATCCCGACAACAAGTTGCCACACAACATCGATCTCCACGCTGTGAATGGACCTGGAGGTGGAGCTGAATCTTCCTTTGTAGCACCTGGTTATGAAAAGACATTTTCATTTAAAACCCTGAATCCTGGTTTATTTGTCTACCACTGTGCCACAGCGCCTGTTGGGATGCATATCGCTAACGGAATGTACGGGTTGATTTTAGTGGAACCTGAAGAAGGATTGCCACCAGTGGATAAGGAGTACTATATCATGCAAGGGGATTTCTATACCAAGGGAAAAACTGGTGAAAGAGGACTTCAACCATTCGATATGGAAAAGGCTATGGCTGAAGAGGCAGACTATGTGGTCTTTAATGGAAACACTGGGTCAATGGTTGGTAAAAATGCGATCACAGCTAAAGCTGGTGAGACCGTTCGATTGTATGTCGGAAATGGAGGTCCTAATCTGGTATCGTCTTTCCATGTGATTGGTGAGATTTTCGATAGAGTTCATGTGGAAGGTGGTGATTTGATCAATGAAAATGTTCAAACAACCTTGATTCCCGCTGGAGGTGCTGCTATTGTAGAATTTAAAGTGAATGTACCAGGAAGTTATGTGTTGTTGGATCATTCTGTCTTCCGGGCATTTAACAAAGGAGCCTTAGCACAACTACAAGTCTCTGGGGATGAAAACCTAAAAGTGTTCTCAGGAGAACTACGAGAAGGAATCTATCAGCCGGAAGGAGGTACAATTCAAGAATTACCTTCGAATAATCAGGTCGTTCCACCTCCAGCTGCAATGGATTTAGAGGATCAAATGACCTATGGAAAACAAGTCTACATGACTACCTGTTTCGCTTGTCACCAGGCAGAGGGGCAAGGAATCGAGAATGTGTTCCCTCCATTAGCTGCTTCCGATTACTTAAATGATGATGTGGATCGAAGTATTAAGGTGGTTCTACAAGGATTGCAAGGAGAAATTACTGTAAATGGCGCTACGTATAATAACGTAATGCCTAGTCAGGGACTTACCGATGAAGAAATTGCCAATGTACTGACCTATATTTACCATAGTTGGGATAATTCAAAAGTACGTGTTACTCCAGAGATGGTAGCGAAAATTAGAGCAGGAGAATAGTGATCAATAATATAAAAGGGGCTTTTTTTGGGGTTCATGTGATTCTACTGCCCCTTTTATAAGCTATTTACGTTACATTACTGTTTTATTGGATTGTTCAACACTAAACAAATGATGGTTATGATGGCAGTATTTAAAAAGTATGGTGTTTTAAGAATATGTCTACTGATCACTAGCGCAACCTTAGCCCAGGAAACGACTATGGCGCGTATTGAAACGGGAACGTATATCCCACTTTACGGCAATGATACGGTGGCTGTTCAAGTAGATGCTTTTCTTCTTGATAAGTATCCTGTTAGGTTAAAAGATTACCTTCAATTTGTAAAGAAGAATCCTATGTGGAAACGCTCGAATGTCAAATCAATTTTCGCGGATAATGGGTATTTAAAGAGTTGGGAAAGTGATATAGTGCTAGGAGATGAGCTCAATGAAAACGCGGCAGTTAATTATGTGTCCTGGTTTGCCGCTAAGGCTTATTGTGAATGTCAAGGTAAACGGCTGCCAACCCTAGACGAATGGGAGTATGTAGCAATGGCTGATGCGTTTAAAAAGGATGCAAGAAAGGATGTGAAATACACCGAGGAAATCTTATCCTGGTATGAAACGCCAAACACCGCTCAACGCAGTGTTGGACAAGGGCAACCGAACTATTGGGGCGTCTATGATATGCATGATTTGGTATGGGAATGGACCATGGATTATAATTCTGTGATGCTCTCAGGTGAGTCTCGTCGTGATGTAGATAGTGATCAGAATCTTTTCTGTGGGGCGGCATCCATTGGTGCTACCGATTTGATGAACTATGCTGCCTTTATGCGCTATGCTTTTAGAGGAAGTATTAAGGCGCGCTATGCGGTAAAGAACCTAGGGTTTCGGTGTGCCTCAGATATTAATTAAGTGGTTGAAAATAATATTATGAAGAATCGATATAAAATGATGGTTTTAGTGTTGATGAGTTTACTTGTCTCATGCAACACTGCAACAGATAAAAAAGGACAAAACGATGATCAACCTACCTATGTGGTCAGTAATGATGAGGCGATCTCTGATATGTCTATATACAATTTACCATCACAGTGGACCAACCAAGACGGTGAGGCTGTTAATTTTTTAGATTACCGTGGAAAAGTATTGGTTACTGTAATGATTTACACCTCATGCCAAATAGCCTGTCCACGTTTGGTGGCGGATATGAGAACTATAAAGGAGCGTCTGCCAGAGGATCAATTGGATAAGGTAACAATGCTACTGATCAGTATCGACCCAGAAACAGATACCCCAGAGCGTTTAAAGTCCTTTGCTATTGAAAACCATATGGATCAGGAGCCATGGGTGTTTCTGCGTTCATCCGAGGCAAATACGCGTGAATTCGCAGCGGTGTTAGCGGTTAATTATCGCAGAATTTCACCCATCGATTTCTCGCACTCCAATATTATCAGTGTCTTTAATGATAAAGGAGAACTAGTTTTTCAGCAGGAAGGAATCAACGTAGGTCCAGATGCCATTGTCAAGCAAGTAGAAAAAGCGATTTCTGCTATGTAATAATGTCTCTATTTCTTTAGATTAGGTTGTTTGTGATGCCTTATCAAGGCTGCCCTTTAGTACTGAACTTTGCAGTACACTGATCAGCATTAAAAGGATGCCGAGCACCAATATGGCGCTTCCTATAAATAACCACAAATAATATTGGGGTAATCCGGCACCTAATCTAAGGATATAGATTAATCCTTGAGTGAATAGTAATAGTTCTGTTATTACGATTCCTAAAAGAAATAAATAAGACCCCCAATTAAAACAATATGGGGCGGATATTTTTAGGCTTCGGTAGAAATATGCAAAAAGCAAACTACTGATGATTCCTAGCATAAAAAGGTGAATAAAGCCAATAACTAAATTTCTGTACAGATGTGCCTGTTCTGCAATAAAGGGCACCATTGAAAATACTTGGGTCACGACCTTTATCATAAAACTAAAAATAGCAAATTGGTATAAGTTTTTTGTCAGCGTACTTTTGTTTCTTAGGTAAGTAGAGAGAGGCTGTTTTAGTAACTTAACAAGGTAATATAGCATAATAAGTTGCAATACCACTCCAAGGGCGTTGACCCAATAAAGGATGTCAAAATCCAAATACCAGCTTGCTGGAAAAGCAAAGGTCAGTATGGTGGATACAATCCCAAGAATGTACACTTTACCAGTCAGTGTCCCATTGGGTACCTTTAGTATTTTCAATAGTATGGAAAGCACTGCAAATAAAAACCATCCATTGAATTGAAAATGCAAGAAATATTGAATGGCCAATTGATAAAATGGGGAGGATTTTCCAAGTTGAGAAACCGTTGGCCCTAGACACCAGACTCCTATGGTAGAGAGTATCATAAAGATAAACGCCCAGCGCATGAATTTATTGGCGGGATTTATAGGTTTGATTTCTTTTAAGCAATAATAGGCCAGGAAATAACTGCAGAAGATGTGAAGGGTGGAGAAGCTAATCGATATGGCAGCATATCCTTGAAAAGGGAAACTTAAAAGCATCCCTACAACAGCTAGTTGGGTGACCCAGAATAATCGCTTGTATTTTTTTAAGGAACCTTTGATATACCAACCCACTACAAAACATTGAATGGATAAATAAACCCAACCTAACATAGCGATATGCGAATGCGCATGGGTTAAAAATTTAAAATTAAAACCAGTGGTGGGATAGATATACAAGAACCTAAGAAATAGTCCTAGTGTTGCAGCAATTAGAAAATTACTAAAACACAGACCCATAAATTTCTTTTCCATTACAATGAGATTTCAGGATGATTTACAGTAGCTATAAAGGTATGAAAGTTACCTTTATAGTGGTTCAGTGGCAGCCCAAAAGATTTCTTTTTAGACCAGGAGTTTTTAATTTAAATTAGAAAACCATAAGTGATTCTAGGGTAAAAATAGAATCACTTATGGCAGAACAAACCTTGGAACAAAAACTCAAAACTAATTTGTTCGTTTGAAGCTTCTATTAAATTAGAGCGCTTTTAATGAGGCTTAGATGGGTTTTAAACCACAGCACTTTCTAATTCAATAGCTCTTGGAAACAGAATGTTGTTTTCCAAGTGGATATGTCTGTGAAGGTCTTTTTCAAACTCATCCAACATGGCATAGGTAATTCTATAGGTATTACACGCATCCGCTGGTGGAGTATAATTATTGGATAGTTCACTAATCTTCACAAATCGATCGCCCTCATCCTCGTGCTCTTGCATCATCATTGCAATTGGGTTTTTTACTGTTCCAAATCCTGGAGGAGTCCATGAAGTTCCAGTTTCTTTGGCATTTTCCAATTTTTTGATCTGTGGGAAGAGCATGAGTTCTTCTTTTTTCATATGTGCGGCAAGGTCACTTGCAGTGTATTGAAAATGCTCGTTGATTTCAAAAAGTTCTGGATGAGCCTCTCCATGCACTTTGCAAAGCTTGGCTAGGAATTGCAATAGGATTGGAGTCTTTTCCTCAACGTATCTGTGGTGTGTAGGAACGATATGATCGATGAGCTTTGCCAATGTCCAAGTCTTTGGATCATCCACACCTCTTCCAGCGGTATTTAGCGCTTCTCTTAATTCGGCTTCCAATTTACTGGGATCGATATTCTTCTTCTCACATACATCATTTATAACTCTATTACCTCGGCAGCAAAAATCGATTCCGTGGTTGTAGAATACGGCAGCAGTTCTAAAATTTTCTGCTACAACTTGACCAATGGTTTCATTCATTAAATTTTCCATGACTGTTCTATTTTGAATTTATTTTATTTTTAATAGTTAGATCGAAAACGAAATAACAACAACTAAGAATTCCAACTGCAAATACTACATCCCCAATGGTTCTGAGCCACTTAAGTGTGATCATTGTCGGGTGTTGCATAAGTTCGGAAGACCTCGCATACCACATACCTTTTTCTATACTCTCAACGGCTTGCCAAATTCCAATAGGAAGTAGACTTAAAAGAGCCATAGCGAGTAATCCGATATTTAATGTCCAAAAAGTAATGCCTATCAGACGATCATTCCATTTTACATTTCTGTATAAGCTTCTAAGGACAAAGAGCATTAAACCGATACCTAACATTCCATAGACACCAAATAGGGCCGTGTGTGCATGCAGAGCAGTTGTGTTCAAACCTTGAATGTAATACAACGCAATTGGAGGGTTAATGATGAATCCAAAGACCCCAGCTCCTAGGAAGTTCCAAAATGCCACGGCGATCATAAAATAGATAGGCCATTTATAATCCTTAATCCACTGGGTTGATTTGGTCACTCTATAGTTGTGATAAGCCTCGTATCCAATAAGCGTTAAAGGTACCACCTCTAAAGCGCTAAAGGTCGCACCGAGTGCCATAACAGCGGTTGGAGTTCCACTGAAGTACAAGTGATGGAAGGTTCCAAGAATTCCTCCAGACATAAATACAATCGTTGCAATAAGCACATTTAAGGTTGCAGTTTTGGGTTTTAAGAGACCGAGTCTCACAAATAGGAATGCAATCACTACCGTTGCAAAAACCTCGAAAAATCCTTCTACCCAAAGGTGAACTACCCACCATCTCCAGTATTCTGCAATTGCTAAGTTGGTTTGTCTACCCCACATAAGACCTGCACCGTAGAACAACGCAATAGCACAACAAGAAATAAGGAATAAAATGATAAGGTTCTTTTCGGCTGTTTTTTGTCTAACTATAGCAATAAGTGGCCGAATCATAAGGGCTAACCATATAAATAGGCCCACAAATAAGAACAGCTGCCAGAATCTTCCAAGATCAACATATTCATAACCTTGATGTCCAAACCAAAAATTATCAATTAGATCTAATTTTTGCATGATTCCCATCCATTGACCGATCATGGAACCCACCACAATAACCAAAAGGGAAATAAATAATAAGTTTACCCCTAGGCTTTGATACTTTGGATCTTTTCCAGAGACCGCTGGAGCAATGTAAAGGCCAGTAGCTAGCCAAGCTGTAGCGATCCAGAAAATAGCCAATTGGGTGTGCCATGTTCGCGATACAGAATAGGGCAGGAACTGATCTAGGGGTATGCCGTAAAGGCCGTCACCTTCAACACCGTAGTGTGCAGTGATGATACCTAGTACCATTTGAAGAACCATAAGTAAACAAACCACCCAGAAATAATTTTTAGTAAGTCGCATGGAAGGGGTAATACCCTGCTTTAAAAGCGGATCCCTGGCAGGGGCTAATACTTCCTCTTCTCCACCAGATCTTACGTGATAGAACACCATAATACCGATACAAAGAATAAGCAAAATGATACTCACTCCTGACCATGATAATAATTCAGTGGTTGCCTTGTTGCCTACTAGATCCTCTGCTGGCCAGTTGTGGGTATAACTCACTTGCGAATCTGGACGTTCTGTAACGGTAGCCCAAGTGGCCCAAAAGAAAAAGGCATTGAGTTGCTTTAACTTTTGTGGATCTTTAATGGAGTTCTTTGGGATAGCATAATCGTGGCGGAGCTTTTCAAATTCAGGATCGTCGGTAAAAAGAGAGGAGTAATATTGTGATAATTTTTCTATTGCAAGGACGCGCTCCTTGGAGATGTATATTACCTCACTGGCTGGATCATAGGTGTTTTCTCTAATATATTCTTGAAGTTTTACCTCAAGGGCAGCTTGCTGCGCTGGGTTTGCTTGCTGATAATTCACCTTGTATTGTTCCTGGGCATACTGATCAAGTATCAGTAAAGCCTCACGGTGAAGCCAGTCAGCCGTCCAATCAGGTGCCTGATACGCACCGTGACCCCAAATGGATCCTACTTCTTGTCCTCCTATACTTTGCCATACATTTTGACCATCTAAAATTTCTTTTTCGGTGAATATTACTGTCCCATCTTCTGTCTGAACCGATTTGGGGACAGGGGGCATCTGTTGGTAAATTTCGAAACCGTAGTAACCAAGTACTGCGAAAGAGAGTACCATTACAGCCGAAAATAATATCCATAGTTTTCGTTCTTTGTTCATTGCTTATGTATTATTAATTAGGACAATTATATCCTATTTCTGTTTAAATTTTTTTTTAATCGTTGTTAAATCTTTAAAACAGTGGTCCCATCATCAAGCTTAAGAGCGAGTTCTTTTAAAGAAGTATTTTCCAACATTTCTTTTAATTTTTCGCGAACGATTTTGAATTTATCATGAATAGGGCAGGGGTTAAGTTCATCACACTTAACTAGACCCAAACCACATCCCTTGTACACATCATCGCTATCAATAGCATTGACAATTTGGGATAATTTAAGTTCTCCGGGATTGTGAATTTCAAAACCTCCACGGGCGCCCTTAATGGAAGTGACTACCTGATTTCTTGCTAAGTCTTGTAAGATCTTAGCTGTAAATGCTACAGGTGAATCAATTTCAGCTGCTATCTCCTTTAGGCTCACTCGATTGTTTTGAAGCGAGTTTTGCGTTATGTAGATTGCAGCTTTAATTCCGTATTCACATGCCTTTGAAAACATAAATATCTCGTTTTATTGGGTACAAATATACATTGAAAAATTTAATTAGGACAAAAATATCTTAATTAATAATTAGCCCATTAATATCTCTAATATGGTAATGGCAGCCTCACTTATTTTAGTGCCGGGACCAAATACGGCCACCACACCGTTATCAAACAAAAATTCATAATCCTTCTTCGGAATAACCCCGCCAACAATTACCATAATGTCCTCGCGTTGATAGGCCTCTAAAGCTTTCATGATTTCTGGAACAAGGGTCTTGTGCCCTCCAGCCAAGGAGGAGATACCCAAAATGTGAACATCGTTTTCAACAGCTTGTTTGACCGCTTCTTCTGGACTTTGAAACAAGGCGCCAATATCCACATCAAATCCTATGTCCGCATAGCCAGTTGCCACTACTTTCGCCCCTCTGTCATGACCATCTTGTCCCATTTTGGCGATCATAATGCGGGGTCTTCGGCCGTCCTGCTGGGCAAAACGATCCGCTAATGCTCTTGCTTTTTCAAAATTGGTGTCTTTGTTCACTTCCTTTGCGTATACTCCGCTAAAAGTTTGTACTTCGGCCTTATATCGGCCAAAGCTCTTCTCTAAGGCCGTGGATATTTCACCTAAAGTAGCACGCTCTTTTGCTGCATCAATGCTTAAAGCTAATAAATTTCCTTCGCCTAATTGCGCTGCCTGTTCAATTTTCTTTAAACACTCCTGAACCCTGGCGTGGTTCCTGTGTTGTTTGAGTTGTTGTAATCGCTCGATTTGACTTTGACGTACCATGTGGTTGTCAACCTCGAGCACTTCTAAAAAGTCATCCTCAGGAGACTGGTATTTATTGACTCCTATAATGAGATCTTGATCACTATCGATGCGAGCTTGTTTACGAGCTGCTGCCTGTTCGATTCGCATTTTTGGAATGCCAGAACTTATAGCCTTGGTCATTCCCCCGAGGGACTCAATTTCTTTGATGTGCTGCCAGGCTTTTTGGGCAATGTCAGCCGTTAGCCGTTCGAGATAATAACTTCCCGCCCATGGATCCACGGTTTTGGTAATTCCTGTTTCGTGTTGTAAATATAATTGGGTATTTCTCGCAATACGAGCGGAAAAATCACTTGGAAGAGCAATGGCCTCATCTAAAGCGTTGGTATGTAGGGATTGCGTGCCACCAAAAGCTGCTGCAGCCGCTTCAATACACGTTCTAGCCACATTGTTAAAGGGGTCTTGTTCGGTTAGACTCCATCCACTGGTTTGACTATGAGCTCTAAGGGAGCTAGATTTATCTTTTTTTGGATGAAACTGCCTTAGTAGTTTTGCCCATAGCATTCTGCCAGCTCTTAATTTGGCGATTTCCATAAAATGGTTCATTCCAATTCCCCAGAAAAATGAAAGTCTCGGAGCAAATTCATCAATATCCATCCCTTGGGATAGTCCTGTTTTAATGTATTCTAGTCCATTGGCCAAGGTGTACGCAAGTTCAATATCTGCGGTAGCTCCTGCCTCTTGCATATGGTAGCCTGATATGCTGATACTGTTAAATTTTGGCATATGTCCACTGGTATACTTAAAAATATCAGCAATAATTCGCATCGAGGGATCTGGAGGATAGATATAGGTATTACGAACCATAAATTCTTTCAAAATATCATTTTGTATCGTACCAGATAGTTTATCTTCACTTACGCCTTGTTCCCGTGCGGCAATGATATAAAATGCCATAATGGGAAGCACTGCACCATTCATGGTCATGGATACTGAAATTTGATCCAGCGGAATTTGGTCAAATAGGATCTTCATATCTTCCACACTATCGATGGCGACCCCTGCCTTTCCAACATCCGCATTGACCCTAGGGTGATCGGAATCATATCCTCTATGGGTGGCAAGGTCAAATGCAACGGATAGCCCTCGTTGACCTGCTGCTAGATTTCTTCTGTAAAAGGCATTGCTTTCTTCAGCTGTGGAAAACCCCGCATACTGCCGTATGGTCCATGGTTTTCTCACATACATGGTGGTATATGGTCCCCGTAGATAAGGAGGGAAACCTGCGGCAAAATTTAAATGATCTAACCCAGCAACATCTTGCTTTGTATAGTGTTTCTTTATAGGGATGTCTTCAGCGGTGTTGAACTTGGAAACCTGTGTGGGTTTTTGGTTATAAAACTTGTCAAAGCTTAATTCAAGCTCTTGGAGGTCTTTCCTATTCATAGTATTTCAGTCTTTAGGCGTTGTTTTTCTAGCTGCTCTGATAGGCGTCTCTCTATAATGGGTTCGATGAGTGTCTTTCTCGAATTGGTCTTTACAAATGGATAAAGCTCTAAATCCTCGGACATCTTATCCTGTGGATTCTCATAAAAGTTGGTGCCTACTAATACCGTAGACTTTTTCTTAAAACTAGCGTTTTCTTTGCTGGCACTCTCTTTTATTTTCTTTTGAATCTGATGCGATTTTAGTTGCGATAAAAATCCTCCACCTTTCTCTAATTGCTTAAAGAGCTTAAATGCTTTTTGGCATAACTCACGGCAAAGTTCTTCGATATAGTAGGTGCCATCGGCTGGATTGTTTACCGTATCAAAATAACTTTCATGTTTTAAAATCAACAGCTGGTTGCGTGCGATCCTTCTGGAAAATTCATTGTCTTTGTGATATACCGCATCATAGGGGAGAAATGAAATGCGATCAGATCCTCCAAGAATAGCACTCATGTATTCCGTGGTAGTACGCAACATGTTGAGGTTGTAATCATACAAAGTTTTATTTCGCTTGGAAGGCGTACTGTGTATAGATAATTCAGCAGATATTTGATAGGCCGAGATCAAATTTTCCCATAACACACGTATCGCTCTAAGTTTCGCGATTTCAAAGAAATAATTTCCCGAAACGCTATTGTGAAAGCTAACATGTAATGCAGCGTCCCTAAAATAATTTAGGTACTCATTAGCATGAGAAAGCCCATAGGCCAATTGTTGTACCATCGTACCTCCTGCATTTTGATATAGACTTATATCGATACCAATGGAACTCTGAACCTGGCTACTTCCTTGAATTCTTTTAAGAATTAATGAGAGCTGCTCAAAATCATTCTTCTGGTTGTCAAACCAATTTCCTTCCCTTGCTAATCGGCCGATAATGTCTAAGTTTAAATGTAGTTTAACTTTTTTATCTGAGAAAAAACTTATTAGTGCCTCTATAAAATCAACGGAGAGAAATTCAAATTCAAAATCTATCTCGAGCCCTGCTAAGGGTACTTGATGGAGTACCTCTTCGATGGAGATGTCTTTGCTAGGTACAATTAGGTAAAGGCTCTCCGCGCCATTTTCAATGGCTTTGAGGATCGTAGCTCTGGAAGCGCTTGGGTTTTTTACATATATTTTTTCTGTGATTTTCCAACCTTGATGCAGCATGGTAATCGCATCTTCTTTTACACCTTGGTAAAAAGGCTTGATATTAATATCCTCTGCGGTTTTATGTACAAGCCTCTGGTTATAATCCTCTCCTTCTAATTCGTATTGGATTTTTTGTTTCCATTGTTTTGCGGTAATCTCATCAAAGTCGCTAAATAGAGAATTTTGCATTGTTGTTAGTTTTAGAGATTAAAGATATAATCTTGTATTGAATTCACAACCTTTTGCAACACACCAGATGAATTATCAATGATAAGCCATGCGATTGGTTGTTAATCCTTATTGATACTATCTTGATATTCTATCAAGTAGATTTCCTCGCCGTCCTTTTTGAGGTAATATTTTTCACGGGCGTATTTCTCGAGATCCTCCTTACTTTTAAGATTCTTTAAAATCCTTTTATCATTTGCAATTTCTTTTTGCAGATGAATTTTTTGTTGTTGGAGTTTTTTAATTTCATTATTGAGCTCCCTATGGGTAAACCACCAAGAATTGGTGTCGAAAAAGAGCATCCAAATAACAAACAGTGTGAGCACCAATACATATATATTGGAAAAAAATTTAAACCATCTGGATTTTCTAATCTCTTTAATTGTCATGCTTATATCAAACGCTCGTTAATAATAGTACGTACTATGTTAATAGCTACAGTGTTGTATTTATTGTTTGGTATAATAATATCTGCAAACTCTTTCGATGGTTCTATGAATTGTTGGTGCATTGGTTTAAGCGTGGTTTGATATCGGGTAAGTACCTCGTTGACATCTCTTCCGCGTTCTGTTATATCCCTCTTAATTCTTCGTATTAGACGCTCATCCGAATCGGCGTGCACAAAAATCTTAATATCAAATAACTCACGTAACTTTGGATGGGTCAATATAAGGATTCCTTCGACAATCATCACCTTTCTTGGCTGGGTTAATATGGTATCCTTTGTACGGTTGTGTTTTACAAAGGAATACACTGGTTGCTCAATCACTTGATTATCTTTTAACAGCAGTAGATGCTCGTAAAGTAAGTCAAAATCGATGGTTCGCGGATGGTCAAAATTAATTTTTGTCCGTTCCTCGAAGCTCAGGTGAGAGGTGTCCTTATAATAGGAATCTTGAGAGATTACACCAACCTCGTTCTCTGGAAGTTCATTGATAATTTGATTGACTACTGTTGTTTTACCACAGCCAGTCCCACCAGCTATTCCTATAATAAGCATCCGTTATATTTTTCTACAAAAATAGAAAATTTGTGGGTTTTAAAAATTGGTAATCTATAAAAGCAATGTGCTGGGTAAGAAAATTGGTGTTGCAGGTTGGCTGAAAATAGTCTAGCGCTCCATAACGTAGGCTTTCAAGAGTGGCCTAAATGTGAGATTGACTTCTGTCGAATTGAATTTTTTGTATCTTAGAGCTAATGTTATTGCATCGATGAAACTTCATTATTTAGATCGTACCAACTCCCAATTAAATTCTTTTTCTGTTACTAGAAATAGGCATCCTCATTTTTTAAAAGTATGGCATTATCATCCAGAGCTCGAATTGGTGATTATTCTTGAGAGTACTGGGACACGGTTTATCGGAGACAGTATAGAACCTTTTAAGAAAGGGGATGTGGTGCTCATTGGAGCGAACCTACCCCATATGTGGATGAATGATGAGCATTACTTTGATAGTAAAACTAATACCAATTATGCTGACGCTATTTCAGTGCATTTCCGTCAGGACTTTTTAGGAGAACATTTTTTCAATGCATATGAAATGAAGCCGTTAAAGGATCTTTTGCAGCGATCAGCCCTTGGAATATGTTTTCGAAAACTTCCAAAAAGACTCCTAAATAAGTTTATAAGTCTTTCTGAGAATACCAATCGCACTCCGCTTCAAAAGACGCTCCTTCTACTGAGAATTCTCGGTGCGTTATCCGAACATGAAAATTACAAAATCCTATCAAGCGCTGGGTTTAAGAATTCCTTTGACAAGGTGGAAAATAGCAATCTTAAAAGGATTTACGAGTTTATATTTGAAAACTTCACCCGGCCGATCAGTGCTTCGGATGTGGCGGAGGCAGTACATATGAACAAGGCCGCCTTTAGCCGATTTTTTAAAAGAATACACCGAACGACCTTTACCAACTACCTCAACGAAATTAGAGTAGGGTATGCCTGTAAGATGTTGTTAATAGAAAACAATATGAAGATCACTCATATATGCTATGAATCGGGGTTTAATAATCTCTCTAATTTCAATCGACAATTTAAGCTTATCAAAGGCATGACACCTTCTGAGTTCACAAAAAAACACGCCGTTAGAAGTTAAGGGCAAAAATAGTATCATATTTTGTGAATTCTTTGGTGGTTAAATGAAGGAATTGCTAATACATTTGGAAAAAAGCAATTTTAGCATTTCAAAGAAATGATCATAACTGATATTATTATTAAAGACGTTCGATTTCCAACTAGTAAAACTTTGGATGGATCGGACGCTATGAATACGGACCCCGATTATTCAGCTGCTTATGTGATTTTACAAACAGACCATCCCGATTTTCAAGGACATGGTCTAACCTTCACTATTGGAAGGGGGAATGAATTATGCACCGCTGCCATCGCTAGTTTGGCACCTTTGATTAAGGGGAAAAAGCTAGAAGAATTCACAGCAGATATGGGCGCTTTCTGGAGGATGATTACTGGAGATAGTCAGCTGCGTTGGTTAGGCCCTGAAAAAGGGGTGATTCATTTGGCTACTGGGGCGATTGTCAATGCAGTTTGGGACCTTTATGCCAAGGTGGAAGGTAAACCACTTTGGAGGCTTCTCGCTGATATGAGCCCAGAGGAACTTGTTCGTTGTATTGACTTTACTTATATCACTGATGTGATAACACCACAGCAAGCTACAGAAATTTTAAAATCCAAAGAATCTGGTAAGGCTGCCCGTATGGAGTACTTGCAAACACATGGGTACCCAGCCTACACCACCTCTGCAGGTTGGTTGGGATATTCGGATGAGAAAATGAGAAGGCTTTGCAGGGAGGCCAAAGTGGAAGGTTTTAAGCATATGAAAATTAAGGTGGGATCTAATCTGCAAGATGATATAAGACGTGCCGCAATTATTAGAGAAGAAATCGGAGACGATCTGAAATTAATGATGGATGCCAATCAGAAGTGGGATGTGGATCAAGCCATTGAAAATATGGAATCCCTTAAGCAATTTAATCCGTGGTGGATTGAAGAACCTACGAGTCCAGATGATATTTTAGGGCATGCGAAAATTGCCCAAGCGGTAACTCCTATTAAGGTTGCCACAGGGGAGCATTGTCAAAATAGGGTTATATTTAAACAGCTTATGCAAGCTGGAGCTATGCAGGTCTGTCAGATCGATAGCTGTAGAGTGGGCGGAGTGAATGAGAATTTGGCTATTATGTTAATGGCTGCTAAATTTGGAATTCCCGTTTGTCCTCATGCTGGTGGCGTTGGATTATGTGAGTATGTTCAACATCTTTCAATGATCGATTTTATTGCTATTAGTGGTAGTATGGAAGATCGGGTTATTGAATTTGTGGATCATTTACACGAGCATTTTTTAGATCCCGTTCAGATAAAAGATGGGGCTTATATGCCTCCCAAAATGCCCGGATATAGCATTACAATGAAACAAGAATCAATTAAGAATTATACCTTCCCAGATGGCGAAGTTTGGATGAGTTCATAAATTTTAAAATTATACATTCCATTAAAAACCAAAAAGATGAAAACTATTTGCCTTTATATATGCCTTTTAGGATCGTTTATCGCTGCAGTGGCTCAAGAGAAGTATGTGCCGTCAAAGGAAAACTTAGAAGCTAGAGCATGGTTTGAAGATGCCCGATTTGGAATGTTTATTCACTGGGGGGTATATAGTTTACTTGGTGATGGGGAATGGGTTATGAATAACCAGGATATACCAAAGGATCGGTACCGAATGTTGCCTTCTTTTTTTAATCCCACTGACTTTGATGCGGATGCCATCGTCTCCCTTGCTAAAGAAGCTGGGATGAAATACATCACCTTTACCTCCAAACATCATGATGGATTGGCCATGTATGATTCTAAGGTGTCTGATTATACAATAGTGAAATCCACTCCTTATAAAAAAGATGTTCTTAGGATGTTGGAAGAGGCGTGTAAGAAGCATGGCCTTAAGTTGTTTGTTTATTATTCTCAATTGGATTGGGATCATCCAGACTTCTATCCAAGAGGTTGGACCGGAAGAAAAACAGGGCGACCAGAAGCTGGAGATTGGGATGCCTACCTGGACTATCAGAATGCGCAAATCAGAGAGCTTGCAGAGAACTATGATATCGCTGGATTCTGGTTTGATGGGTGGTGGGACCAGGCACCCCATAAAGAGGATTGGCATCGTGAGGTGGATTACAGAATTAGTGGGAATGACTGGAGGCTCAGTGAAACCTACCAGATGATCCATCAGATCAATTCAGCGTTGTTAATTGGGAATAATCACCACGAGATGCCTTTTGATGGTGAAGACTTTCAGATGTTTGAAAAGGATTTACCTGGAGAAAATACCACTGGTTTTGGTGGTGCTGATATTAGTCAACTACCCTTGGAAAGCTGTCAAACGATGAATACTTCTTGGGGTTTTAATTTGCAGGATACCAAAGAGAAATCTAAAAAGGAGTTGATTCATTTTATGGTGCAGACCTTTGGAAATGGTGCCAACCTACTACTCAATGTTGGGCCGATGCCAAACGGCAAGATCCAACCACAGCATGTCGAAAATCTAAAATTCATAGGGCAATGGATGGATCGATATGGAGAAACGATTTACCAAAGTCAAAAAGGCCCTGTTAGTATTGAAGGTGTAATGACCTCTACTCAGAAAGATAAGCGCATATTTTTGCATTTTTATAAGCCAATTAAATCCGAAGTTTTGCTCGAAGGGTTGGATGCAAAAGTAACGAAGGTGCTTCTTTATAAGGACCAATCTAAGATTACATATAAAAAGACCAAACAAGGTGTTACTTTGGAGATTCCCCAGGAGAAACAGGACTCCATAGTCACCGTAGTAGAGGTTGTTTTAAAATAAAAAAAAGGTATTTAACCTAATAATTTGAAAGAAGTAAGATGTCAGAATTTAGTTTAAAAAATAAGACAGCCATAGTAACAGGAGGTGGTAGTGGGATAGGAAAAGCAATTGCTCATATTTTTGCCAAAAGTGGTGCCTTTGTGTATATTTTGGAATATAACAAAGATAATGCTATTGAAACTTTAAAGGAAATCACCGCTCGTGGAGGTCAGGGAGATTGGAGAAAATGTGATGTTTCCAATCATAAGCAAGTTGTTTCCATTTTAGATGAAATCAGTGCTGAGCGCAAAGTAGATATTTTAATAAACAATGCTGGTATTGCCCATGTAGGGACTATTGAACAAACTACAGAAGAAGACCTGGATCGCATCTATGAGGTAAATGTAAAAGGGGTGTATAATTGTATCTATGGTATCCTTCCACATTTTAAACGTAATGGTGAAGGTGTGATTTTAAATATGGCTTCCATTGCTTCTGTTGTTGGGATTTCAGATCGTTTTGCGTACTCGATGTCCAAAGGAGCAGTTTTAACAATGACTTATTCTGTTGCGAAAGATTATCTTTCGGATAATATAAGGTGTAACTGTATATCACCGGCAAGAGTACACACCCCGTTTGTCGATGGGTTTATCGCAAAGAATTACCCAGGAAAAGAAGAGGAAACCTTTGAGAAGCTATCTAAAACACAACCTATAGGCCGCATGGGAACTCCGGAGGAAGTTGCCAATTTAGCGCTTTATTTGTGTAGTGAATCCGCCTCGTTTATCACCGGAACTAATTTTCCGATTGATGGTGGATTTATCAAATTAAACGGTTAAGAGAAAGAAAAGAAAGTATTAAACATACAACGAGTAAAAACATAAAAATGAAATTAATTCGATTTGGAGCAGTAGGACAGGAAAAGCCAGGACTGCAACTTGAAAGTGGTAAGCGTATTGATGTGAGCGCTTTTGGAGAAGATTACAATGAAAATTTTTTTGGTAACTCAGGCGTCAATCGATTGCGTGAATGGTTAAAGGACCATTTGGATTCGTGTCCAGAGGTTTCGGATAAGGTTCGATTGGGGGCTCCACTTGTTCGTCCTTCTAAACTGATTTGTGTGGGATTGAACTACGCAAAACATGCAGCAGAAAGCGGAATGGAAACCCCGAAGGAACCCGTACTGTTTTTTAAGGCAACTTCTGCCATTGTTGGGCCTTTTGATGATGTGGTTATCCCTAAAAATAGCGTAAAAACAGATTGGGAGGTAGAATTAGCTGTGGTTATTGGAAAAAAAGCCTCCTATGTTTCTAAAGAGAATGCAATGGAACATGTGGCGGGTTATGTGTTACACAATGATTATAGTGAGCGCGAATATCAAATCGAGCGCGGTGGACAATGGGTGAAAGGAAAATCATGTGACACTTTTGCACCCTTAGGGCCCTTTATTGCTACCGCCGATGAGATAAAGAATCCAAATAATTTACAATTATGGTTAAAACTCAACGGGGAGCTTCTGCAAAATAGTAATACGGAAGATTTTGTATTTGATGTTCAGACCCTGGTGAGTTACATCAGTGAGTTTATGACCCTACTTCCTGGAGATGTGATTTCCACAGGAACACCAGCCGGGGTAGGAATGGGCTTCAACCCGCAACGTTACCTAAAACCTGGGGATGTCGTGGAGTTAGGAATCGAGGGATTGGGAGTTTCAAAACAAACAGCTAGAGCCTACAAGGAAAGTTAAAACATGTATATCGATAGCCACCAACATTTTTGGAATTACGACCCCAAGCGCGATGCCTGGATTACCGATCAGATGAGTGCCATACAACGCGATTTTACACCTGAGGATCTTGAGGGGTTGTTAAAGCAAAACAATATTGACGGATGTGTTGCCGTACAATCCGACCAATCGGAAGAGGAAACGCACTTTTTGTTGTCCTTAGCCGATAAATATGACTTTATCAAAGGCGTGGTTGGTTGGGTGGATCTACATGCAGAGAACCTAACGGGCCGATTGTCTTATTTTTCTGGCTTTGAAAAATTCAAAGGGATACGGCATATTGTTCAGGAGGAGCCTTTAGGATTTATGGATAGGCCAGAGTTCGTAGAGGGTATTCGTTCTTTAGATGCTTTTGATAAAACGTATGATATTTTAATTAAACCACCGCAGTTAGCGGAAGCCATAAGGCTGGTTGAAAAGTTTCCGGATCAAAAATTTGTACTCGATCATATTGCCAAACCTAGGATATCCAAGGGCCTGAATCAAAAGTGGGCAAGTGAGATACGGGAATTGGCCAGCCATACAAACCTGTATTGTAAGGTTTCGGGTATGGTAACAGAAACCGATGATTTTAATTGGGACTCTGGCGATTTTACGGTCTTTTTAGAATTCATAACAGCTACTTTTGGAACGGATCGAATTATGTTTGGATCCGACTGGCCTGTCTGTTTATTGGCGGCCAGTTATCAGCAGGTGAAATCTATTATCACCGATTTTTATTCACCTTTAGAATTAGATAAGATTATGGGTGAAAACGCGGTGCGATTTTATAAATTATAATAAAAAAACAAATATGAGTGTGATGAAACGATCTATAACACTGGCTTTATTGACCATGCTAGGTGTTGGGTGTAACCAATCAGAAGCGCCACCCAAGAAGGATTCAGTTGATGAACTATGGTATGAGCAAACAGCCGAAAATTGGATGCAAGCTTTGCCAGTTGGCAACGGTCGACTGGGCGCTATGATTTTTGGAAACACGGATGTTGAACATCTACAGCTCAATGAAGATTCCATGTGGCCTGGAGGACCTACTTTAGGTGATAGCAAAGGAACGCCAGAGGATTTGGCGACTTTACGCGCTTTGATTGATCAGGGTAAAGTTCATCAGGCGGATAAATTTATAGTAGATAAGTTTTCTCATCTCGAGGTCAAAAGATCCCATCAAACAGCTGGAGATCTTTTTCTGGATTTTAAACGCAATGGCAAGGTATCGGATTACTATCGTGGACTCGATTTCGATAAGGCTATGGCTACAGTATCCTATAAAGTAGATGGCGCTCAGTTTACTGAAAAAATCTTCGCTTCCCATGTGGATGATGCCTTGATTATTTCCCTTGAAACTACTGCCGAAAAAGGACTTGATTTTGATATACGACTCTCTCGCCCCAAGGACCAGGATATTCCTACCGTACAAGTTACCACTGATAATAATAATGAACTGATCATGGATGGTATGGTCACTCAACGCGGGGGAATAGTTGAGAATAAACCCTATCCCATGGAGGATGGTGTTAAATTTCAAACACGACTAAAGGCGACCTCCCAAGGGGGGACTATTTCAGCCTCCGATAGGCATTTAGAGCTAAGAGGAGTTAAAAGTGCAGTTATTTATTTAGTGACAAAAACCTCTTTTTATCATCAGGATTATAAGACAAAAGCGCAGGAGAATTTAAGTGCGGTCACCTCCAAATCTTTTGAGCAGCTCCTCCAAAGGCACAGCGAAGATTTTGGTGAGTTCTACGACCGAGTACACTTTAGCCTTGGGGATGCTGCCTTAGATTCTTTGCCAACGGATAAAAGATTACAACGATATAAAGACGGACAGGTAGATTTGGATCTACAAACCAAGTTGTTCGACTATGGACGGTACCTGTTAATCTCCAGTTCTAGAGAAGGAACGAATCCAGCTAATTTACAAGGCATTTGGAACAATCATATTGCTGCCCCTTGGAATGCAGACTATCATCTTAATGTGAACCTTCAGATGAATTATTGGCCATCGATGGTGGCGAATCTAAGTGAATTGCAGCAGCCCTTATTTGATTTTTCAGATCGACTATTGGAACGCGGTAAAAAGACAGCCAAGGAGCAATATGGAATACAAAGAGGTGCTGTGATGCATCATACCACTGATCTATGGGCACCAGCTTTTATGTTTTCCTCTCAACCTTATTGGGGCTCTTGGATCCATGGAGGTGGGTGGTTAGCCCAACACTATTGGGAGCAATATCGTTTTACACAAGATGAAGATTTCTTAAAAAATAGGGCTTTTCCATTTTTAAAAGAAATTGCGTTATTTTATATGGATTGGTTACAAATGGATCCTGCTACTGGAAAATGGATTTCGTATCCAGAAACATCACCTGAAAATTCATACTTTGCCTCGGATGGGAATCCAGCTGCAGTTTCCAAAGGTGCGGCTATGGGGCATCAAATTATCGCGGAAGTTTTTGATAATGTCCTCTCAGCAGCCCAAGTACTAAACATTGAGGATGATTTTATAAGGGAACTCAAGGAAAAACGAGCAAATCTTTCACCAGGTATTGTCATTGGAGAAGATGGACGAATACTGGAGTGGGACAAGCCTTACCAGGAGCCGGAAAAAGGACATCGACATCTTTCACACCTCTATGCGCTGCATCCAGGAGATGCCATTACAGAGGCTACACCAGAGGCCTTTAAAGCAGCCAAGAAGACCCTTGACTACCGCTTGGAGCATGGAGGAGCAGGCACTGGTTGGAGTCGTGCTTGGATGATCAGTTTTAATGCGCGTTTGTTTGATGGGGTTTCTGCCGAAGAAAACATTAATAAATTTTTTCAAATTTCTATAGCCGATAATTTATTTGATGAACACCCACCTTTTCAAATTGACGGTAATTTCGGATATACTGCAGGGGTGATCGAACTGTTACTTCAATCCCACGAGGGCTTTCTTAGAATATTACCTAGTTTACCAGAGAATTGGCATCAAGGATCCATTAGTGGAATCAAAGCAAGGGGAAATATTGAAGTCGCTATGGATTGGACTCAAAATCAGTTAACAAAACTTAGCTTAGTATCACCTGTGGCTAAAACTATTGATGTCAAATATGGTGATATAATGAAAAAACTCTCTTTAGAGGCAAATCAACCACTTATGTTGGATGCGTCTCTGACCCCTATAGCAAACAATTAAATACAACCGTATATGAGCAAACATTATCTTTTTATCTTGTCCTTAGCACTGTTCTTGACAAGCTGCGCAGAAGCCCCTCCACAGGCCTTAGGCCCAGTTCCATCAGAGCGTCAGCTCCAATGGCAGGAGATGGAGTATTATGCATTTTTTCACTTTAATATGAACACTTTTACCGATATGGAGTGGGGACTAGGAGCAGAAGATCCTTCCCTTTTTAATCCTACAGAATTAGACGTGGATCAATGGGTTGAAACAGTGAAGAATGCTGGTATGAAAGGAGTGATAATTACGGCAAAACATCATGACGGTTTTTGTTTATGGCCTACAAAAACAACAGAACATTCTATTAAAAATTCTCCTTACAAAAATGGAGAAGGAGATCTGGTAAAGGAGTTGGCAGAGGCAAGTAGGCGCCATGGGCTAAAGTTCGGGGTATATCTTTCTCCATGGGATCGAAACAATGAATACTATGGAACCGATAGGTATGTAGAGATATTCCATGAGCAGCTAAGAGAGCTTTTGACCAACTATGGACCTATTTTCGAGGTTTGGTTTGATGGTGCTAACGGTGGAACGGGATATTATGGTGGAGCCAATGAAAAGCGACAAATCGATAATAAAACATACTACAAGTGGGATCAAACCACAGCCATCGTTCGAGAATTACAACCTAATGCGGTCATTTTCTCGGACAATGGACCCGATATTCGTTGGGTTGGAAACGAAGAAGGATGGGCCAATGAGACGAATTGGAGTGTGATGAGAAGAGATGAAATCTATCCAGGTTGGCCACGCTACAAAGAACTCAGAGGAGGACATTACGATGGAACACATTGGTTACCTGCTGAATGTGACGTATCTATTCGACCAGGATGGTATTATCATGCTTCAGAGGATCATCAAGTGAAAAGTTTGGCGCATTTATTGGATATTTATTACAAATCCGTTGGGCGAAATTCTAATTTACTTCTAAATATACCTGTGGATACCCGAGGATTAATACATCCAAAAGATTCCCTCCAACTGATGCGATTAAAAGAACAGATCGACAAAGATTTTGCTCAGGATCTCGCTTTAAATGCACAAGTCGAGGTTTCTAGTACAAGAGGCCGTGGATATAAAGCGGATAATTTAAATGACTCATCCGACAAGAGTTATTGGGCCAGTGGGCAAGGGGTGGATACCGCTAGTGTGGTCTTAAGCTTTAAAGAACCAACTGCTGTCAATAGAATTTTACTTCAGGAGTATATTCGGCTGGGTCAACGAGTCTCTGAATTTACAGTGGAGGCTCAAGTGGGTGATAAATGGCAATTGATCGATACCCAGACCACCATCGGAAATAAGAGGATACTCCGCTTTGATACGGTACGAACCTCTAAAATTAGGGTGCGTATTACGGCTTCCAAAGGAGAGATTCTTCTGTCCAATATCAGTCTTTATAATGCGCCTACCCTTTTAGTTGATCCAGAGATAAAAAGAGATAAAGATGGAACCCTCACTCTTGAGGTGCCAGATCCCAATGTTCAGGTGTATTATACCCTTGATGGTTCAACACCCGATCTGAATTCCTCCAAATATACAGCTCCTTTTGTTGTGCAGCAGCAGGCAATGCTTAAAATGTTTGCCTTTAACCCAGAAACCGAGCAACGAACTGGAATTACCGAACATAAATTAGAGGTCTCAAAAGAGAACTGGAGCATTGTACAAGGGGGCGAAAAATCAGTTTTGGCTATCGATGCCAAAAGTGATAGTTTTTATACGGCTTTAAAAGAGGATCAAAATCAGGTGATCGTGGATCTTGGAAGTGAGATGGGTCTTAAAGGCTTTTCGTATACCCCAATGCAGGCCCGATTCCCACATGGCATTATCACCGACTATGAATTTTCGGCCTCCAAGGATGGGAAAAATTGGACAGTCTTATCCCAGGGAGAGTTTGGTAATATTGTTAATAATAGAATTCGACAGGAAATTTATTTTGAGCCTTCTACGGCACGGTTTATAAAATTAAAAGCACTTAAAGTAGCAGGAGAAAAACCCAATGCCACTTTTGGAGAAATAGGAATTTTACAAAACTAGAACAATGGATTTAGAACTAAAGGACAAGGTAATTATAGTAACTGGGGGCGATAAGGGAATTGGATTTGGTATTAGCCAGGTTCTTGCCCAGGAAGGTGCTAAAGTGATCATTATCGGTCGAACTGAGCGGGATGTGCGTACCGCGGTCGATACTTTAAAATCTCAGGGTGGATCTGTGGATTATGAAATTGCTGAACTAACTGATTCGAAGGCTTGTAAGCGTGTGGTGTCCTCGGTAATTAAAAAACACCAGCGTATTGACAGCCTGGTGAATAATGCTGGGGTGAATGACGGTGTTTCCCTTGCCGGGGGAAGCTACGAAAAGTTTATTCAGTCGATTAATAAGAATCTAACGCATTATTATATGATGGCTCACCTATGCCTTGATGAGCTTAAAAGAAATCAAGGTTCCATTGTTAATATTAGCTCTAAAACAGCCAGTACTGGACAGGGTGGAACTTCAGGATATGCCGCTGCAAACGGTGGTCGGAATGCCCTTACGCGTGAATGGGCGGTTGAGCTATTGCCATATAAAATTAGGGTAAATGCCATTATAGTAGCCGAATGCTATACTCCTTTATACAAAAGGTGGATTCAAGGCTTTGAAAACCCTGAGCAGAAGCTCCGAGGAATCATCGACAACATTCCGCTAGAAAATCGAATGACCACGGCAGAAGAAATAGCAAATACCACCGCTTTTTTATTATCTTCGAAATCTAGTCATACCACTGGGCAATTGCTGTATGTGGATGGGGGATACACTCACTTAGATCGCGCCATTAAACCAAACAACTAAATGGAAACTGAAAAAATAAAAATTGTAGACAAAAAGAACTTAAAACCTTTTATTTTAATCACATCATTATTTGCACTTTGGGGATTTGCCAATTCGGTAACTGATCCTATGGTTCAAGCCTTTAAAAAAGTGTTGGAGTTGTCTAACTCCGAGGCTGCCTGGGTGCAGATGGCCTTTTATGGAGGTTATTTTTGTATGGCACTACCTGCCGCTTTATTTGTACGTAAATACTCTTATAAAACCGGGGTGCTCATTGGGCTGGTGCTCTATGCTTTTGGGGCGTTACTTTTCTACCCTGCAGCGATTGCTGAAGAGTTTTGGTTTTTTTGTTTGGGGCTTTATATACTGACCTTTGGATTAGCATTTTTGGAAACCACTGCTAATCCTTATATTTTAGCTATGGGTCATCCGCTAACAGCAACACGCCGACTAAATTTAGCGCAAGCTTTTAATCCTGTAGGATTGCTGCTGGGACTATTGGTTGCTCAGCAATTTGTATTGGAAGAACTCCGCTCTGACGATATTACAGATTTTTCGGTTTTGGAAGAGGCCAAAAAAGCGCTCATTCGAACTACGGATTTAGTGGTTATAAGGGATCCTTATGTGATCCTAGGCCTGGTTATCTTGGCGTTTTTTTTTATAATTCTTCTTAGTAAAATGCCACAAGTGAAAGACCAGGGTAGCATACCAAGTCTTGGGAGCACCTTTAAAACACTCTTTAGAAATAAAAGGTACAGCTATGGTGTGATTGCTCAAGTCTTATATGTAGGCGCACAGATTATGTGCTGGACTTATATTTATCAATATGCGGAAGCCTTTGGAATGTCTAGTGAAGAAGCGGCCAATTACCAATTCGGTGCCTTTGTGTTGTTCCTACTGGGAAGGGTTATTGGGACATGGGTTTTAAAATATATCACAGCATCGAAAATGCTGATGTATTTTGGTATTTCTGCTGTCATATGTGTTCTGGCAACTATATTTTTAGTAGGAGTCCCAGGGCTCTATGCACTAATACTAGTCTCTTTTTGCATGTCCGTCATGTTCCCAACCATTTATGGAATTGCATTGGATCGACTATCGGAGGAAGAATCCAAAGTTGGAGCAGCTGGCTTGGTGATGGCTATTGTCGGTGGGGCTTTAATGCCCAAACTTCAGGGAATGGTAATCGATCTTGGTGGTGTGGCAGTGAATGATATGACTATTTTAGGGGTCTCAGAGGTCAATTTCTCTTTTGTGCTTCCCTTAATTTGTTTTGTCTTCATCTTATATTATGGTTTATGGGTACAGAAAAATTATCAAAACATATAAAATCGCTAAAAAATGAAAGAATATGCATTTGCTTTAGACCTACAAAATGATCCGGAGAAGATCGTTTCTTACATTGTTCATCATAAAAATGTTTGGCCGATTGTTATTGAAAAAATAAAGGAATCAGGGGTCAGAGATATGAGGATTTACCAGTTAGCTAATAGATTATTTATGATTGTCAAAGTGGATGATGATTTTTCAATTGAAACGGACCCGATTGGTGATCCGACCCATCCTGAGGTTCAACGATGGGAAGAACTTATGTGGGAATATCAGCAGGCATTACCTTTTGCTCATAAAGGGGAGAAATGGCTTCTGATGAATACAATATTTCAATTGCCCTAGGCGTACAATGGAAATGAAAGAAATTAAATTCGATGGGCGTTATCCAAGTGTCGATGACCTTAGGGATCGCGCGATAAAAAAAATTCCAAAATTTGCTTTTGAATATTTGGATGGTGGGTGTAATAATGATGTTAATTTAATTAAGAACACCAAGGAAATTAGGGATGTTGAGTTGATACCATCTTATTTAGATCAACACCTGGGTTCCGATATGAAAACCGAACTGTTTGGGCATATCTACGATGCTCCATTTGGTGTTGCTCCGGTAGGTTTACAAGGATTGATGTGGCCTAACGCACCCGAGATTCTTGCGCAGTCGGCTTTTGAACATAACATTCCTTTTATACTTAGTACGGTAACTACTAGTAGCATTGAAAAAATTGGAGAAATAACGCAAGGAAAGGCGTGGTTTCAGTTGTATTACCCAGCAGATGAGCAAGTACGCCTGGATATTTTGGATCGTGCTTGGGCAGCTGGTTATCGTGTGCTGGTGATACTTTGTGATGTTCCTACTTTCGGATTTCGTCCTCGAGATATCCGAAATGGCTTAGCTATGCCCCCGAAGATGTCTTTAAATAATATAATTCAAATTCTCAAGCGACCCGAGTGGGCGTTAAGGACCTTAAAGTATGGCCAACCCAATTTTGAAACTTTAAGACCTTATATGCCTAAGAATTTAGATTTGGCGCAACTAGGTAAATTTATGGATGATACCTTCTCAGGGCGATTGACACAAGAGCGTATTAAACCCATACGCGATAAATGGAAAGGAAAGCTGGTGTTAAAAGGGGTAGCCAATGAAAGAGATGCTGAGGGTGCTATTTCTTTAGGGTTGGATGGTCTTATTGTATCCAACCATGGTGGAAGGCAATTAGACGCCGGGGAGTCTACATTGATGCCCATGAAGCGTATTGTTCAACAATATGGTGATCAAATTAAAGTGATGATGGATAGCGGACTGCGAGAGGGGCCAGATATTGCCAGGTGCTTGGCTAGTGGAGCAGAATTTACATTTCTGGGACGTAGTTTTATGTATGGAGTAGCCGCGCTAGGTGAAAAGGGTGGAGATCATACAATATCACTCTTAAAGGTACAACTTCAACAAGTCATGGAACAATGTGGTTGCGCTACAACAACTGATCTTAAAAATCATCTCAAAGAATAATGACCATTGTACTTCAAAAATCATTTTTTTTAAAAGATGACGGATTTGGCACTTTAGTTTGTCGTTTTATACCCCTGTGGGCGTGACAAGAAAAAAGTAAATTTAGATGTTTTTTCTGGGCATTGGCTAGTGTATTATCTGTTAGATATGTGCTCTTGCTTTGAAAGAATTTGATTGTCTATTTTAAAATATAGGTGTCTATGATTAAAAAAGTACTCATGGTAGTGTCCGCCTTGTTTGGACTCATGTTTGTCAATGCAGGATTAAGCAAGTTTTATAATTATATGCCAACTCCTGAGGATTTGCCCGCTGAACTGGTTAAGGACATGACGGCTATGGCCGAGATCGTTTGGCTTACTCCACTGGTGGGGGGTGCAGAAATTCTGGGAGGATTATTAATTATCTTTCCTAAGACACGGGCCCTTGGAGCACTTATCATTCTTCCAGTTTTTATAGGTATTATACTTACCAACGCCTTGGTCGCACCCTCTGGGTTACCCCTTGTACTTGTTTTGCTAGCCATATTAATATGGATATTTATAAGTGAGAAAGCTAAGTTTAAACCATTATTTATGGGATAAGAAAAGCACCCTTGATCAAAGAAATACAACGATCTTTCATCAGGATGCTTTTCAACCATGAACAAAACATTTCTCTAGTGTCGCAAAGAATTGACTTTGCTGACTAAATTTTCTAAAGCGGCTTTATAATGATCCACTTCATTTATATTGCCTGTGGTCTCATCATATATTTGAATGGTCTTTTTATCGCCATTTTTCTCTACGACATCGAGGTTTATCTTATCGATAATACGTTGATTCGATGGGGAGGTATAATAGCTGTAATGAGGATTTATAGCCTTTATCTCATCGATTGACCAAAGCGTTCCTGCTGGTTCATTTGATTTTTCAATTTTAAAATGCAATAATTTCTTAGCCTTCGCATCCAGGATAAATTGCTGCTCTCCAAGATCGTTGAAAGAGTAAGTGGGACTAAGTTGATGTTGATTAATTAACTTCTGGGTTATACCTTCACTTTTTCGTTTTTTAGCATTCGATTTTATGATGGCATAGAAAATTGGAACGATAAAAACCAGTAGTAATAAGATTCCAATTAAAGTGGCATTTGAATTCATGATTTTCGTATATAATTGATTTTTTAATTTGCTTTAATTATTCTTGTGTGGAATCAGTTATATTAGGTGAAACCATGAAAAGGAAAAAGTAATTCGATGATCCCTCTAGTGCCTTGATGACCATTAAAATTCATCTTCTTCACCTTGTTGCTTGCTCGGTTATTTTGCTTGATATCAGCGTTAATAACTAACTTAAAGGGTGAGTTGGGATTGTTGTCAAGCTGATGGCAAGAGTTGTAATGTTGCGTTAATGGTTCTATTCCATGTTGTTGTGTGGGATTTGATGAAGTGATTACTACAGAAGAAACTGGATCCCAATTCTTGAAACCTTCCATAGGATTAGCGCTCTTGGTACAGCAGTACTGTACAGCAAGGAGTACTGATAAACTAATCAAATTAAGATGTATACTTTTAAGCCAATACATGATGGTCTGCTCCTATATACTTTGTGGTATTGTTTTAAAATTGCAAAGTCCAAGGGACTACTTTGCCCCATGGGTTGCCTAGATGGTAATAAAATAATGTAGTATCGCCTGCATGCCATAGTTGGCGTAAAGCGCAACGTGATGTCTGTCGATTTGTCTAAGCAAACTAACCTACTGACTTAAGAGAAGCCGTGAAAGGGAAATAAATGTAGAATGTTTTTATTTCTCGCCCATAAACTACTTAATTCGAATTCCTTGTTTTGGGTGAGCAGTACCGTCTTATAGTGTGGGGTGGTAAATCTTATAATCCCTTGAAATGGCCTTATAAGGTTATGCGTTTCCGTTTTAATATCAAATTTCTGATAAATATTGGTAAGCGCCTGGAATTGAAATTGGATTTTAATTCGAGAATTTAAATTGCTTTCTTGAATGGTTTGACTGAGAGTAGCGCTAGTCTTTAGCTGATAGGTAGATGGAACATGATCAGATAAGTATAAAAGCATCCATATAAGAAGTATTGATGCCAATACGCTATTTCCTTTTCTTAAAAGCATGGCGCAAATATACTGTTTATTTGGATTATTCAAAGTAACTCAGACCTATGATTTCTTTGACCTTATCTATGGTTTGCATCAGGTCCTTACTAAATTTAAATGATGCAATGGGGCTCTGGGTTTTTCCTCTTCGGAGTAGATCATTAAAGTGTGAAATTTCAAAATTATACCCCAAAGTGCCTACCCCAAAGTCTTTTAAGGTTTCTTTACCCATGTGATCGATAAAACTTACCTTGCTCGGCTTGTGGAAGGAAGGGTGAATAACGATTTTTCCTTTTTCACATTGTATGATACCATGTGTAGGAGTTTGCTCTAATAAGGTAGAGCGTAATTGTGCTGATTTGCCTTGTTGGTAGTGGAACTTCATTTTACATTCGGAGTCCACACCTGTTTCAAAGAATTGGGCGTTGGCCTCGATACGATCTGGGACTCCTAGCACGCTAAGAGCTAGTAAGATGGGATAGATGCCAATATCCAATAAACTTCCTCCACCGAGTTGTTTGTCGAATAGTCTTCCGCCCGCTTTAAATTCAGGTAAAAATCCAAAATCTGCTTCTATGGAAAGTACCGTTCCATAGGCACCAGAGTCTATAAAGGAAAGCACGTTTTTAAAGTGCGGTAAAAAGCAAGTCCACAAGGCTTCCATAAGAAGAACGTTCTCTTGTTGTGCTACTTGGATCATTTGATCCACATCAGCACTGTTTAAGGCCAGAGGCTTCTCGCAAAGTACAGCCTTTTTTCTTCTAAGACAATCAATGGTGTATATTTTATGAAATGCATGGGGTGTTGCAATATAGATGGCATCGACCTTAGGGTCATTCATTAGATCCATGTAATTTCCGTAGGCAACCTTGGCGTTGTAGGTGTTTTTAAAAGCTATCGCGTTCTCCATATTTCTTGAGGCCACAGCGTATAGTTCGGCATCTTTAAGAGTAGCGAGATCACTCGCAAATTTTCTAGCAATGCGTCCTGGGGCAAGGATGCCCCATTTTATGTGTTTACTTTTTGATGACATGGGCAGATCGATTTATAATTTCAAATAGCAGGGCTAAAAGGATAACAAGGGCACAACCTATGAAATTGAGCCACATGTAGCCTAGTTTCTCTTCTCCTGTGTCGTATTGGTATATCGTGAAATAATAGAGTAGAATCACTAATATTTGGGTGATAATAGCCGCGATAAACACGGCGTTCCCACGGATAAATTTGATAAAGAAAGCAATGAGGAAGATTCCTAATACATTGCCGTAAAAGATGGACCCTATAATATTGACCAGTTGGATGAGATTATCTAGTAGGGTAGCGAAATTCGCAAAGCAAATGGCAATAATTCCCCAAGCAAGTGTAAACCATTTAGTCGCATTTAAATAATAGCGCTCATTGTGTTGTTTCTTTTGTTGCCGTTTAAATAAATCCATAGTGGTAATGGTTCCTAAAGCATTGAGTTCGGATGAAGTAGAGGACATGGCGGCTGAGAAGATCACCGCTAGTAGAAGTCCAATCAGACCCGTTGGTAAGTTGTTTAATATAAAGTGGATAAACACATAATCCTTATCGTTGGTCTCTAAGTCTTTGTCGACTTGTTGAATCAGTGCTCTAGCCTGTTCACGGTTTTGCCGTTCTTCTATATTAATATCGTGAATACTATTTTTTGCCGACATGATTAATGCATAGTCCTTCATATCTAGCATGGCGGAGAATCGCTCCTGTGCAATTTTCTTTTCCTTTTCTAAAATTAAGTGCTCCTTTTCCATGGTTTGGTACTGCTGAGCGTACTCCGAGTTTTGAACTGCTTGGACCGCCGCAGGATTGAAATTCAGTGGCGAGTGGTTGTACTGATAAAAAACAAATACCATAACTCCAACCAGAAGGATAAAGAACTGCATTGGTACTTTTAATAGGCCGTTAAAGATTAGGCCTAGTTGACTTTCTCTGACAGATTTCCCTGTTAAATAACGCTGTACTTGACTTTGATCGGTCCCAAAATAGGCTAGGGCGAGAAAAAGCCCTCCAGTAATTCCACTCCAAAAGGTATAACGACTGGTGAAATCCAACGAAAAATCTAGAATATTTAGCTTGTCATTTGCCCCAGCAATCTTTAAAGCTTTGCCAAAGTTAATGTCATCTGGAAGATAGCTCATCACTAGATAAAATGCCGTGAACATTCCAACCATAATGACAAACATTTGTTGCTTTTGCGTCACACTTACTGCCTTTGTTCCTCCAGATACCGTGTAAATGATTACCAATATTCCAATGATAATATTAAGAGTTTCAATTTTCCAGCCAAGTACCGCCGAAAGTATAATGGAAGGAGCGTATATAGTGATCCCAGCGGCTAACCCTCGCTGGATTAAAAACAGTAAAGCGCCTAAGGATCTAGTTTTTAGATCAAATCGCGATTCCAAAAATTCATAGGCAGTATAGACTTTTAATTTATGGTAAATGGGGATAAATACCATACAAATAATAATCATAGCCAAAGGGAGTCCAAAATAGAATTGGACAAATCCCATTCCATCGTGGAAGGCTTGTCCAGGGGTGGATAAAAAGGTGATAGCGCTGGCTTGCGTGGCCATCACTGATAGCCCAACAGTCCACCATTTCGCCTCCTTTCCTCCAAGGATGTAGTCATTGACATCTCGGCTACCTTTGGTTTTCCAATAGCCATAGACTACAATAAAGAGTAAGGTACCTACTAAAATAATCCAATCGATAATTTCCATAGTAGGGCTACTTGTTAGAGAACATTATGAAATAAAAAATAAAAATATAGATTGCATTTAACACCAGTACAAGGGTATAAGCGCGCTTCCATTCAAATTTTTTTAGCATGATTAGTTATTTAATGCGTTGATGTTCGTTTTCTCTTCTTCTCCCAAGGAGATTATGTTGGCCAGAAGCTTGTATGCACCACTAACCCCTGCAGGGAGTTCTCTAAAGAAGCTCAGGCCTGTATAAATATAGTGACCTTTTCCATATGCAGCCACTAAAAGACTACCTTCTTTTGGACTCTCTCCTGTATCATTCATCGCTAATATGGGTTCAAATTCATTAGCCCATTTGTGGGCAAAGTACAATCCTCTTTCTTGGACCCATCCCTGAAAATCTTTGGCTGTAATTTTATTAGGACTGTTAAGTACAGGATGGTTGGGGGCAAGGAATGTTACTTTGGCGTTTTCATCCGTTACGCGCTCTCTAGAAAGCTCCAAAGGAAAAGGCGCTAAGTTCGATGGTCCTTTTCCTTGTCGATTAACAGTATTGTATTGTACAATTAAATTTCCTCCGTTTTTTACAAAATCAAATAAGAGGTGTTGTTTGAATTGTAGTGTCTTGTTAATATTATAGGCTCTAATGCCGATAATTACTGCATGGTAGTTTTTAAGTAAACTAGGTGTTATTTCTTTGGCCTCTATTAAATCGACCTTATACCCGATTTGTTCTAAGTTTTCTGGTATAGCATCCCCAGCACCCTGGATATAAGCAATGCGGCTACCTTTTATTCCGATATTGGAGCGCACTACCTTAACGCTCGGGTCTAACAAGACGCTCTGTCTTGGAATATGCTGGTAATCGATGGTGTTTAATTCTTTTGAATAGCGTTGATGGTTAATGGTCACCACGGGTGTGATCGTCGCGTTACTTTCTTTCGTAGGAGGATCAATGGTAAAGGTCACTTTTTTTACCGCTCCTTTAGTAGGAATGTGAAACTTATGCTCTCTTGGTGTTACTTTCCATCCCTTTGGTGAATCTAAGGACACTACACCATGAATGTCATTGGTGGCAGCGGTGATGGCTAAGGATAAGGGTTTTGATTCTTGATTTGCGAAAACCATTACTTTACTGGCAGCTTTAACGGTAACCTTCGGTAGGATTTCAAAGGGTTGATATGATTCACCTTCCTCTGGCTTCGCATATTTATACACCACTGCGGTCTTAAAATCAATTGGGACACCTTGGATCGTGATCGTTAAGACCACTGGTATGGCTGCAGGACTTTGCGCCTTACCCCGAAGTTTTAAGGGAGCCTTATACATTCCTAGCGTACTTGGATTTTGGAGCCAATATGGATTGGAATATTCACTGTCGTTTGGGATTTTATAAGCTATTGGAATGTTTTCTAGTTGATTGTTCTTTAGTACTTTTTCTAAGCTAATTTCAGTGTTGCTAGGTTGGATGTTAATTTTAGATACCTCCATGTTAAATGGCGATCTGTTGAGAATATTTGCCCGAATCTCAATTTTAGATCCTGGTACTGCCCGCGCAATATTGGTAGTGGTTTCAAAAAATAATCCACTGCATGCGGCTATAACGTTTCTGATTTGTTCTAGTTTGACGGCTCGCCAGTACTTATCCTCTATAGCATCAATTAGCTTATACGCTTTTAAAAGTTCTGGAATATGCGTCGAAGGATTGGTGAAGTTAAAATCCTTCTCAATGGGTAAAAGAATTTTTGCAATTTCTTCGCCTGCTTTGATTCTAGTCCAGCTGGTATTGATGCCGTCGAAAATTTGGTCACCACCTAATTCACCTTTTAAAAGTTCGAGGTAGTCACGATGTGTTCCTCTTGAGGTAAGGGTACCGAATCCTTGACTTAAATGTTGGCTCCTAGCTACAGAGGCAATTTCATTGTTACTTTTTCCTAAGTTAGGGTAGAAGGTCCCTACATCTACCGAAATCATATTAGATTTGTCGGCCTTTAGAAACTCCTCTTCACTACCATAAAACCACCATGAGGTGTTGAAAAATAACTTTTTTGGCTGCCATAAGTCGGTATGTTTAAGCTGTTCTGAAAAGGCACTTTTATCATTAGCTTTATCAAAGGCTTCCATACTTAACATGGCGGATGAAGTATGGTGACCATGGGTAGATCCTGGGCTTCTATGATCAAATCGATTTATGATGACATCTGGTTTGAAATTTCTAATTACCCAAACCACATCAGATAATACCTCTTCTTTATTCCAAATCTGAAGGGTTTCATCGGGATGTTTTGAATAGCCAAAATCGTTGGCACGAGTGAAAAATTGTTTGCCACCATCGATGGATCGAGCGGCCAAGAGTTCCTCGGTTCGCAGCACCCCTAGAAGTTCTCTAAGCTCTGGTCCAATGAGGTTTTGTCCCCCATCACCTCTTGTAATGGATAAATAGGCGGTGCGTGCTTTAACGCCATTGGATAAATAGGAGATTAGCTGGGTGTTTTCATCATCAGGATGAGCCGCTATATAAAGTGCAGTGCCTAAAAAATTAAGTTTCTGTACTGCCTGATAAATTTCAGAGGAAGTGTAGGTTTTTGGTTCTTGGCCATGTGTGAGAAGTGTACATAAAAATCCAATAATAAAAATGGATACTCTTGAATACATGCTTTTGTTTTTAGGTGACCTTTCAAATATAGAAAGAATAGTTTTTTGTTAATACCTTTTAACTAAAAGTTATTAATGGTATTTATTTTGCCACAATATTCAGACCAAATTCACCATTTCGGGAATCTTTGGATCCTAATACAAGGAATCTAGCTAGACTGCCTACTTTTTAAAATGATATAATTTGTTGTATTTTAGTTTTTTCAACATCTGTAGTAGCCAAAGCAAAAATCGGGTAGTCTACTTGTCTAAGCAGTTAATTACGTAAACAAATCTGATTAAATCTTACTTTTTCAATGTCATTAATTGATTATTTAAATGGATTTATTACCAGCGATCGAAGAGCGCGTATTGAGCAGGTGCTCCATAGGCGTACCAATCATATTGCGGTTTGCATAGAGGATGTATACCAGTTGCACAATACAAGTGCGGTACTTCGTAGTTGTGATGTTTTTGGTATTCAGCAGCTTTATGTGATCGAGGAACAATTTGGCAAAAGGTTGGACAAAAATATTGCCATGGGATCCGAGAAGTGGGTGGATGTTCATCGTTTTGATACTGCAAGGCGATGTATTGACCAACTTAAATCAGATGGCTATCGGATCATTGCCACTACACCAGTTCAATCGAGCACCCCCTTAGAAGAATTTGATATTAGTCAGAAGTCTGTGATATGCTTTGGTACTGAGAAATCTGGACTATCTCCTGTAATCATGGAACAAGCTGATGGCTATATCCACATTCCCATGGAGGGCTTTGCTGAGAGTTTAAATATCTCCGTGTCTGCGGCAATTATCCTTTACCAGTTGCGAAGACGATTAAATCAATCTGAAATTCCTTGGCAGTTAAATAAAAAGGAGTTCGAAGCCAAACGCCTTAATTGGACCATGAAATCCATTAGGAGTATAGATGATATTATCAAACGCTATAACCAGGAAAACAAGACCTTGTAGATGGGCTTATTTGTTTCTGTTTAATACTTTGTATTCTTCGTAACAATTGCTAATGGCATCGAGGATCTGTAAATCATTAGCTGTTTCGATAAAGCTGTCTGAGTAATTGCAGTTTCTCAAAATTTCTTCGATATCTACTTTATCTACTTGTAAGAGCGCCATCAGGGTTTCACGATCAAATTTTGAGGACAGTAAACTGCGGATTTTATCATCTTCTTGCATCTTGCGCAATTTGCGCATTTGCTTTGGTTTTTTGCCAAAGAGGTTGTGCAGAAAATCAGCAGGGTTAAATATGGATCCTAAAATATTTGAAAAGGCATTTGGATTTCCGCTACCGGCCTCATAACCTATGCTCAATCCTGAAATACTATAACGTGCAGATTGATTAATAGGAATATTTTTTGAATCGATGTCCAGGTAGCCAGTGAGTTGATAGGGGCGTACTACTACTTCTTCCAAAGCAAACGCCAATTCTGTCAAGCCTATCTTAGTGTTTTGATATTTTATCATGTCATTGGAGACTCTTACCTTAACAGCTTTAAAACCGATATACGATAAATATAAAGTGTCATTTACACGAGCGCTAATGTTGAATTGTCCATTTTCATCCGTAATGGTCCCTATGACTTGATTGAGGTTTAATACGTGTACATTCCCCATAACAGATTCATCTGAGGTGTTAAAAACGACCCCTTGGAGCTCTCCGGTGGTGTCATCTTGTGAAAATCCGATACCATTGGTTAAGAGAATCAGTAAACATATAAATTTTTTCATCAAATCAAACATACTAAAAAAGTATTCCTGCGCCTAAACATAGTGTGGTATTTAATAGTTGGTTTCTCTGTTCTTTAGGTTTAGACAAAATTAGCAATAAATAGTGGGGCTAAAAATAGCAAACTAAAGCAAAAAATGCGCCTATAAGACGCATTTTTAATTTATTATTAACTAAAACCTCTTTTTAGGTTTTCCTTTCCCTCTATGACTTTTAGATTTGAAGTTTCGATCTTTACCCTTGTTGAAGTCTCGTCCTCCTTTTCGAGACCTTTTGCCAGAACGATCATTACGATTTCTGTTCTCATGAGCGTTCTTAGAGACTTCCACATTAATAAAGCGACCGTCAAGTTTAAATTCTGAAAATGTCGCTAATACGTTTTCTGTATGCGTAGCATCGGTGTTGAAGAATGAGAAACTCTCTTTAACATCTACCTTAAAGACATCATCCTTTCCTAATCCTAACTGTTCCTTAAGGAAGTCCTTTAATATCATCCAATCGTATCCGTCTCTTGAACCAACGTTTATAAAATAACGCACTTTGCCTTCTGAGGAGAAGTCCTCACTGCGTCCGTTATTGGATACATTGATATCCCCTGCTTTTTTATAATATTCCGCAAAACGTCCGAATTCAACAGAAACCATTTTTTTGATGAGTTCCTCACGGTCAATACCCTCTAAAACATCTTCAATAGCTGGAAGATAGGCCTCAACCTCTTTGTTTACCTCCGTATTTTTAATCTTGCTAGCCAAGTGATATAATTGTATCTCACAGATCTCATCTGCAGATGGAATCTTTTTAGCATCAAACTTTTGTTTGATAATACGTTCTATAGCACTGATCTTGCGAAGTTCACTTTTGGTAATGATTACCATGGAAATTCCCGACTTGCCAGCACGACCTGTACGACCACTTCTGTGTGTGTATGTTTCAATTTCGTCTGGTAACTGATAGTTGATCACATGGGTGATGTCATCCACGTCGATTCCACGAGCCGCAACATCTGTTGCAACTAACATTTGTATTTGTTTGTTACGGAAAGATTTCATGACCATATCACGCTGATTTTGACTTAAATCTCCGTGTAATGCCCCGGCGTTGTAACCGTCTTCTATAAGTTTCTCAGCTACCTTTTGGGTATCTCTTTTGGTTCTACAGAAAACTACCGAAAAAATGTCTGGGTTTGTGTCCGCTAATCTCTTTAAGGCTAAGTAACGGTCTCTTCCACCAACAACGTAGTACTCATGTTGTACGTTTTCAGAGGCGGAGTTCTTCGTACCTACCGTAATTTCATATGGTTGGTTCATGAACTTCTTAGCGATGTTTGAAACCTCCTTTGGCATAGTAGCCGAAAATAACCAAGTGCTTTTTTCTTTGGGTGTATGGGACAAAATATCTTTTATGTCTTCATAGAACCCCATGTTCAACATCTCGTCAGCCTCGTCTAAAACACAGTACTGTATTTTAGAAATGTCTACCATTTTTCTGCTGATCATATCCTTCATTCGTCCAGGGGTAGCCACCACAATTTGCGATCCTCTTTTGACCTGACTTGCTTGTTCTGTAATACTCGCACCACCATAGATGGCAGTGACATTTAACCAAGGGTAGTATTTAGAATATTGTTTTAATTCATGAGCGATTTGTAAACAAAGCTCGCGTGTGGGCGATAGTATTAGCCCTTGTGTAGTTTTGCTTTTTGTGTCGATCTTTTGAATCATAGGAAAGCCGAAAGCAGCCGTTTTTCCCGTTCCTGTTTGTGCCAAGGCCACGATGTCTGTTTCTTGGCTTAATAGGACCGGAATAGCTTTTTCCTGTACCTCAGACGGCGACTCAAAGCCCATATCGTGAATGGCTTTTAATAGCTGTTCGTTCAGTCCTAATTGTTCAAATTTATTCATATATGTATTTAAAATAAGGGGGCAAAGGTAAACTTAATTATTGGATTGTTAGGTATTTATAGTTATAAATATTTCGATAAATTACAGTAGATATCAATTTGTAATTATCTGGTAATTAATTAACTGTGTTTAGGTAGCTGTAACGAAGGTGTAAAAGTCGATTGTAAGTCGCTTGATTTAAGGATGATTTTAGGCAAATTACTTTAGGAAGTTAACCAGTTTTTCAAAGGCACGTCCTCTGTGACTAATACTGTTTTTTTCTTCTTTACTTAGGGCTGCAAAAGTGCGATTGTGATCATCTGCAACAAAAATAGGATCGTACCCAAAACCACCTTCTCCAGAGGGTATTTCAGCGATTTTACCATTTACAATGCCTTCGAATTGATAGGTTTTTCCTTCGATTATAAGGGCAATTACTGTTTTAAAACGAGCCTTTCTATTGGTTTTGTCCTTAAGTGCTTCTAAAAGCTTTGCTATATTTTTCTGGGCATTATTCTCTGGGCCAGCGTAACGTGCCGAGTAAACACCAGGTGCATTATCTAAGGCCTGGACCTCTAGACCAGTATCATCCGAAAAACAATCTAGCTGGTAGTGATCCCAAATATATTTCGCTTTTATCAGAGCGTTCTGTTCAATGGTTTCTCCCCATTCTTCGATGGGTTCATCGCAACCAATATCAGATAGGCTAACAAGCTCAATATGAGTAGGAAGTAAGGCTTTTATTTCAGCTAACTTATGGAGATTGTGCGTGGCAAATACTAATTTCATAATTATCTTTTATTGACCCTTTAGCGATGATGGTAAGGTTCATTTCTTAATATGGTAAATCCTCTGTAGAGTTGTTCTATAAAAAACAATCGGATCATTTGATGGGAAAAAGTCATCATGGATAAAGAGATCTTCCCTTGTGATTTTTGGTAAACTTCTTCCGAAAATCCGTATGGACCTCCAATGACATATACCAGTTGCTTGATGCTACTATTCATTCGCTTTTGAAGTTGGGCAGCAAAATCAACTGAAGAAAATTGCTTACCTTTTTCATCTAGGAGAATTAAAGTATCCCCAGGGGTGACTTTGGATAATATTTGAGCGCCTTCCTTTGTCTTTTGCTTAGACTCTGAAAGGTTCTTTGTTTGTTTGATGTCTGGAATGATTTCTATACTGAAATTCACATAATGCGATAAACGTTTGGTATATTGTGCAATGAGTTCAGTAAGGTGTGAATCATCTGTTTTCCCAACTACGATGAGTTTAATATTCATGGGGTAAATGTAGGAAACTCCTAGTAAAATATTGTAATGATCTTATTTAAAATTGCCTTTTTTTGCTGCGGTATCTGTTTTAAAATCCACGGTAAGAGTAGTAGCTTTAAGGGAAAAAATAATGTTCAGTCTTTTAATTTTACGGGTAAAGTGTTTGTGATTTGTGATCATTCCCCCCTAATATTTTTTTAACTTAGCGAAAAAATTAGTACCATGATATCAAAACTTCAATTTGAGAATGAATTGGATTTAATTATAGCCAATGCTGTGCGAGAGGATGTAGGGGATGGGGATCATAGTTCTCTGGCTTGTATACCATCAAGTGCACAAGGGAAGGCAAAGTTATTGGTAAAGGACACTGGTGTTTTAGCAGGGGTAGCCTTTGCAAAAAGGGTTTTTACCTATGTGGATCCCGATTTAAAAATGGAGATTTTACTAGAAGATGGGGCAAAGGTCAACCATGAAGATATTGCTTTTTATGTGGAAGGGGCATCGCAGTCAATTTTAAAAGCAGAGCGATTGGTGCTTAATGCAATGCAACGTATGAGTGCTATAGCTACTAAAACCGCCAAATATGTAAAACTGCTAGAGGGCACAGGCACAAAGATACTGGATACCCGTAAAACGACCCCAGGGATACGGGCACTGGAGAAATGGGCTGTTAAAATTGGAGGAGGAGAGAATCATCGGTTCGCACTTTATGATATGATCATGTTGAAAGATAATCATATTGATTTTGCAGGGGGCATACCCCAGGCTATTCAAAAGACAAAGGATTATTTAAAAACAACGAAGAAGGATCTAAAAATTATCGTTGAGGCTAGAGACTTAAATGAAGTACAAACGATCCTAGATTGTGGTGGGGTTCATAGAATTTTATTAGATAATTTTAATTACCAAGAGAGTAAAAGAGCGGTGGCTCTTATTGGTGATCAATGTCAAACGGAGTCCTCTGGTGGGATAGACGAATCAACCATTCGTCTCTATGCTGAATGTGGAGTTGATTATATTTCTTCTGGAGCCCTTACCCACTCCGTATCGAATTTGGACCTTAGTCTAAAAGCCCTCTAGTATGTCCATAGAAATTGAAGAACGCTTAGATAAAATTCCTATAGTAGGCTACTTAGTAGGTTTACTGAAAAAAATTCGGCTGCCTGGCTTTGAAGGTTTGTCTATATATGACTTGACCGAAATGTACTTCATTGGCGTTATCAAAGGAGCACTTACGGATAGGGCTAGTGCTATTGCCTACAGTTTTTTCCTGGCGCTTTTTCCTTTTCTACTTTTCATATTGAACTTGATTCCCTACGTACCCATGGAAGGGTTTCAAGAAAATTTTATCGTATTTATCGAGAGTTTACTTCCACCACAAACAGTAGGGTTCTTCGATACTATTATTGAAGATATTGGGAAAAATCAGCGAGGAGGGTTATTATCTTCTGCATTTTTACTCTCCATCTTCACCATGGCCAATGGGATCAATGCCATTTTTGGAGGATTTGAAAATTCTTATCACTCCGTCAATACGCGCAATATGGTACGGCAATATTTAGTGGCTGTGGGAGTGGCTATGTTAATGGCCCTAGTACTGTTGAGTTCTGTGGTTGGTTTTGTAGTTTATGAAATTTACGTGGGACATATCGTGACCGATTTGGTGACAAGTGCCTCTAATGGGCCCGTGGGTTCGGGTGAAACGCTTGGGGTGAAACTCGGACGTTTTTTCTTTTTTGTGGTCATTATATTTTTCACCACAGCCATGTTGTATTATTTTGGTACCTCTGAAGGGAAACAAACAAAGTTTTTTTCTCCAGGAGCTGTCATGTCCACGATCCTTATTATTATGACTACTTATTTTTTTGGAATTTACATTGAGAATTTTTCCAAGTATAATGAGTTGTATGGTTCCATTGGTGCTTTACTGATTCTTATGCTGTACATCTGGTTGAATTCAAATATAGTATTGCTTGGTTTTGAGCTCAATGCATCATTAAGAAGTTTGCGTAGAAATTTCTAACTTTAAATTAGATATATTAAAAACCTAAAATTATGAAAGCACTATTGTATTTTATACTAGTTCTGTTTATCGGTGGGGTACAAGCACAATCAGTTACTGGTCTGTGGAAAACAATTGATGATGATACAGGAGCTGAAAAATCTATTGTTGAGATCTATAAGCAGGATGGGAGAATCTACGGAAAAGTCAAAGAAATTTTAAATAAAGATAGAACGGACGTGGTTTGTGATCGCTGTGAAGGCGAGAGAAGAGGGCAGCCAGTTCAAGGGATGGTTATCATTGAGGATATGGAAAAAGATGGGGATAAGTACAGTGGTGGGACCATACTAGATCCCGAGAATGGTAAGCAATACAAATGTAAGCTTTGGGTGGATGAGGATAATCCCAATATCTTAAACGTTCGTGGTTATATTGCCTTTTTATATCGTACACAGTATTGGAAAAGGGTGGAATAAACATCTTAATATTTAAACCAGGTGCAAGACCGTAATCACTTTCTCTTAATATACCATACAATTAAATGCATTTTATCGATGTCATATTACCGATTCCGCTGACCAAGACTTTTGTGTATCAGGTTAGTGAGCGGGAGGCTGCCTTTTTGGAAAGGGGGATGCGCGTGGCTGTGCCCTTTGGGAAATCGAAAATTTACACTGCTTTAGTGTATGCGATTCATCAAAATGCCCCTACGGCCTATAAGGCAAAAGAAATCGATCAGATCTTGGATCGTTTTCCAGTGGTTTGTGAGCGTCAAATACAATTTTGGGAGTGGATTGCTTCCTATTATATGTGTAGTCTGGGAGAGGTGTTTAGAGCGGCCATTCCAGCTGCCTTACTTTTGGAGAGTGAAACCATTATTCTTCCAAATAAAAAATTTCAATGGCAAGGAGAGGAGTTCTTTAGCGATCAAGAGTCTTTGGTTTATGAAGCGCTGCAATTTCAATCCTCTTTAAAGATACAAGAAGTCAGTGATATCATTGATCGAAAAAACGTACTTCCTATTTTAAAGTCCTTGATAGATAAGAAGGTTATTCATCTCAAGGAGGAGGTTTATCAGACCTACAAGCCTAAACTTATCAAGTATGTGAAAATGCACCAGGATTACGGCTCTGATGAAGCGCTAAGTGAATTAATGCAAACACTCTCTAGGGCTAAAAAGCAGCGTGAAGTGATCCTTAAACTCTTTTCCATGGAAGCTGTAACACAAAAGCCTATTACGATCAAAGAATTGGAGGCCGAAAGTAAGGTCTCTTCTGCAGTGGTAAAGTCCCTTGTCGATAAAGGAATATTGGAGGTGTATTATTTACAAACGGATCGTGTTCGGTACGATGGAAAGGAGACTCTTGAGAGTAAAACCTTAAATGAATACCAGTCTAAGGCTCTTTCCCAGATTAAAGATCAGTTTCTTAGAAAAGATGTTGTTCTTTTACATGGGGTGACCTCTTCGGGAAAGACTGAAGTCTATGTCAAATTAATTGAGCAGGCCATTGAGAAAGGCCAGCAGGTACTTTATTTGCTTCCTGAGATTGCACTTACCACTCAGCTTATTAAAAGGCTTCAGCAGTATTTTGGGGAAAAGGTAAGTGTTTATCATTCCAAGTATTCCAACAATGAACGTGTGGAGGTTTGGAATCATATCTTAAAGTCAGATAGCAAAGCTCAAATTGTTCTCGGAGCGCGTTCTGCTGTATTATTGCCTTTTAGTAATCTTGGGCTCATCGTAGTGGATGAGGAGCATGAACAGTCTTTTAAACAATTTGATCCTGCCCCACGTTACCACGCTAGAGATGCAGCGGTGGTTCTCGGGAAATTACATCAAGCCAAGGTCCTCCTGGGTACGGCAACACCGAGTGTTGAATCTTATTATAATGCCCAAAGGGATAAATATGGGCTGGTGGAGATTAATAGACGACACGCTGGGGTTTTAATGCCTGATATGGAATTAACCGATATAAAAGAAAAGCATCGAAAAAAGCGTATGAAAGGGCATTTCTCTGATCGATTGATCGAAGCTATATCGGATGCTTTAGAGCTGGGAGAGCAGGTAATACTTTTTCAAAATCGAAGGGGATATGCACCAATTTTAGAATGTCAGGTATGTGGGAACTCGCCGCAGTGTCCAAATTGTGATGTGAGTTTGACCTATCACCATTATCGGGATCAATTGCGTTGTCATTATTGTGGTCATGCTATGGCTATGCAACAGAGTTGTATTGCCTGTGGTAGTAGTGAGTTAGATACCAAGGGGTTTGGTACGGAGCAGATTGCCCATGAGTTAGCAGACCTCTTTCCTAAAGCAAAAGTTGGTCGTATGGACTCCGATACAACTCGTGGAAAATATAGCTATGAAAAACTACTGCGCTCTTTTGAACAATTGGAAATTGATATTTTGGTGGGCACGCAGATGCTCACCAAGGGATTGGATTTTAGAAAGGTGAGTTTAGTAGGGGTGATGAATGCCGATAATTTGTTGAACTTTCCTGATTTTAGAGCCCATGAACGTAGTTTTCAGTTGATACAACAGGTCTCTGGAAGGGCAGGGCGTACTCAAAAAAGGGGGAAGGTGATTGTTCAGACCTATAACCCGTATCATCAGATTCTTCAGCAAGCCTCTATGAATGATTATAAAGGCATGTATACCGATCAAATTAATGAGCGATATCAATTTAAATACCCCCCTTTTATCAGGCTCATAAAGATTGTATTTCGTCACAGAGAGTTTAGTAAAGTAAATGAGTCCAGTGATTGGTTTGCACAATCGTTAAAAACGGTCTTTAACGGCAGTGGAACGGAGATTTTAGGTCCTGTTTTCCCGGCAATTGCTCGAATTCGAAATGAGTATCACAAACATATTATCATAAAGCTGCCAAGGCATCAGTCTTTGTCTAAAAGTAAGCGCGCCATATTAAAAATAGATAAAAGTTTTCAGGCCATAGCAGCTTATAGAAGCGTAAGGATTGTTTATAATGTGGACGCCCAGTAATGTGCCAGTATACTATGAATTGCTAAGGGCCTCAGATAGGTCTTGTTTCTTATTTCGGCTAAGTGGGATTAGCTTACCATTAACTTCAACATTCTTACTGTTGAACTTTTGAACCTTATCCAGGTTTACGATATAGGATTTGTGAATTCGTAAGAATCGCTCTGGTGGAAGTTCGTTTTCAAATGCCTTCATGGTAGATAGAATGACAATATTGGCGTCCTCAGTGACCAGTTTGATGTAATCTCCAAGGGCTTCTACCCAATTTATTTGATTTAAAAAGACTTTTCGCTTTTTTAGGTTACTTTTCACGAAAATGTGATCATCATCTTCTTTGGAGGCAACTTTGAGCTTGAAATTTTCCTGTGCTCTCTTAATGGAAGCCTCGAAGCGCTCCTGAGTGATGGGTTTGTGCAGATAATCTGTAACATCGTAGTCAAATGCTTTTAAGGCATATTGTGCGCTACCTGTGATGAGAATGACTTGTGGTGGTTCACTAAGGGCTTCTAAAAGGTCAAAGCCGTTTACCACGGGCATCTCAATATCAAGGAAAATTAAATCTATAGCCTGTTTCTTTAGACCGTTCTTTGCCTCAATGGCATTACTGTATTCAGCTACCAAATTCAGCATCGGATGATTTTTGATCAACCTAGCCACAGACATCCGCTGGATACTTGAGTCATCTACTATGATACAATTCATTTTCATATTCTAAAAAGGTGATCGATTGGTTTTTAACGTGTACAATTTTAATCAAAATACCTCACTGAAGCAAAGAATTGATGCAAAATGGGGAAATATGTTGGCGAAAAGGGTATTTTTCACCTAAGTTTATCGAAATCTTCAAGCTTCACTTTGTAAATATAATAATTAATTCTACTTTTGCAGCCTTAAAAATAATAATAATTTATTCAATATTATGAATCAATATGAAACTGTTTTCATTTTAAATCCCGTTTTATCTGATACACAGATAAAGGAAACAGTTAAGAAGTTTGAGAATTTCTTAACCTCAAAAGGGGCAGAGTTTGTAGCTAAAGAGGATTGGGGCCTTAAAAAATTGGCGTACCCTATCCAAAACAAAAAAAGTGGTTTTTATCACCTTTTTGAATTTAAAGTTGCTGGAGAAGCAATTGAGCCATTCGAATTGGAATTTAGACGTGATGAGCGTGTAATGCGTTATTTAACTGTTAAGTTGGATAAACATGCAATTGCTTGGGCAGAAAAAAGAAGAAAAAAACTTAACGAAAAAGCTTAATTATCATGGCAACATCTATAGAGCAACAAGCAAAAGGTAAAAAAGATGGAGAGATCAGATATCTAACTCCACTGAATATAGAGACTAACAAAACAAAGAAATACTGTCGTTTTAAAAAATCAGGTATTAAATATATCGATTATAAGGATCCAGATTTCTTATTGAAGTTAGTAAATGAGCAAGGTAAGATTCTTCCAAGAAGACTAACTGGAACTTCATTGAAATATCAAAGAAAAGTGTCTGTAGCAATCAAAAGATCGCGTCACTTAGCACTTATGCCATACGTAGCAGATTTATTAAAATAAAAGGAAGGTAACCATGGAATTAATATTAAAGAACGACGTCGAAAACTTAGGTTTTAAAGATGATGTGGTAACCGTTAAAAATGGTTACGGCAGAAATTATTTGATCCCTCAAGGATACGCTATTCTAGCTACCACTTCTGCTAAAAAAGTATTGGCTGAGAATTTAAAGCAAAGAGCCTTTAAAGAGAAGAGAATTGTTGACGATGCGCAAAAAATTGCTGATCAACTTAAAGGTCTTGAGATTAAAATTACAGCTAAATCTGGTGCTGGAAACAAACTTTTCGGTTCTGTAACTAACGCTGATCTTGCTGAAGCAATTCAAAAAGAATCAAAAGTAGCTATCGAGAAGAAATTTATTAGCATCTTAGGAGGTAACATCAAAGTTGCTGGTCCTTACGAAGCTACTATTAGACTTCACAGAGAAGTAGTTGTTAACTTCCCATTTGAAGTAATAGCTGAGGCTTAATTAGAAGAAATTATTTCATCATACGAGGAGGTTGTTAAAAAATTTATTTTTTTGCAACCTCTTTTCGATTTTTGTACACAGATAAATACGGAGTAGAAGTGAAGTACAGAAGATTAACAAAAGAGCAGTTAGTGGAAATGCACCAAGAGTTCATCAACTTTTTGGCTACCCAATCTATTACTGCACAGGAATGGAAAAGCATTAAAGAAAACAAACCAGAGGTTGCTGAAGAAGAAATAGACATCTTTAGTGATTTAGTCTGGGAAGGGGTGCTATCTAAAATAGAGTATCTTGAAAACATATCAGCGACACAGATGCATTTGTTTCATCTTACCGATAAGCGAATGAATCTTATTGCTGTTCGAGTAGGTCAACCTGGGATTGATTTGAGGACCAAACATGGATTTGCTTGGTTCAAACAAAACTATATGGGTGACAATGTTGAAATCATGACGGCAACCAAGGCTTATTCCGATGATAAGCTGATGGATCGTTTTGAACTGATCGAAAAAGGCGCGATAATTACCAAGGGAGAGTTATTCCGTTACTTTGATGATATTATCGAATAAGGCGTAGTATAACTCGTAGAATGCAAGTATTGTATTGATCACTGCCCAATAAAGAACAAAGGCATAACTTAGTGTAAATCTCCAAACACATAACAATAATGGCACAAAAACCAAGCATAGCAAAAGGAACTAGAGACTTTGGACCAGAAGAGGTCAGTAAGCGAAACTATATTATCAGTACTATAAAAGGACATTTTGAAACCTTTGGGTTTATGCCTATTGAAACCCCTAGCTTTGAAAATTCAGAGACTTTGATGGGGAAATATGGAGATGAAGGAGATCGCTTAATTTTTAAAATTCTAAACTCTGGTGATTATTTAGCTAAGGTAGGTGATGAGTTGTATCAGAAGAAAGAAGCTGCCGCCTTGACCTCTAAGATTTCAGAAAAAGCATTACGCTATGATTTAACGGTGCCTTTTGCACGTTACGTGGTGATGCACCAAAATGAGATTGATCTTCCTTTCAAGCGCTATCAAATACAGCCAGTTTGGAGAGCTGACCGTCCACAAAAGGGTCGTTTTAGAGAGTTCTTTCAATGTGATGCTGACGTGGTTGGTTCAACCTCATTGTGGCAAGAAGTAGAGTTTGTTCAGCTTTATGATACTGTGTTTGCTAGTTTAGGTGTTGATGGAGTAACGATTAAGCTAAATAACCGGAAAATTCTTTCTGGTATTGCTGAGGTGATTGGTGCCAAAGACAAGCTGATTGATTTTACAGTTGCTTTGGATAAATTGGATAAGATTGGTGAAGATGGTGTGAAGAAAGAAATGCTTGAGAAGGGGATTACAGCATCTGCGATTGAAAAGGTACAGCCTTTGTTTGATTTTAAAGGGAGTAATACCTCTAAATTAGAAAGTCTTCAATCCATGTTAGCCACTTCTGAAGAAGGACTTAAAGGTGTTGAAGAGCTTAGTTTTATCCTATCAGCTACAGAGGCTTTAGGTCTTAAGAAGGCGAATTTAGATTTGGATGTAACCTTAGCTAGAGGACTTAACTATTATACAGGCGCTATCATAGAGGTTGCCGCACCGCAAAGCGTTAAGATTGGTTCTATCGGTGGTGGTGGACGTTATGATGATTTGACTGGTATTTTTGGACTTAAAGATGTGAGTGGTGTTGGTATTTCTTTTGGTCTGGATCGCATATATCTAGTGCTAGAAGAGCTTGGTTTGTTCCCGCCATCAGTGACTACACCAAGTGAGGTTCTATTCTTGAACTTTGGTCAAAATGAAGCTTTATATGGTCTTAAGGGTGTTAAAGCTTTAAGAGAAAATGGAGTTAAATCTGAATTATACCCAGATGATGCCAAGATGAAAAAGCAAATGAATTACGCAAACAAAAGGGGGATCCCTTTTGTAGTTCTAGCTGGAGAATCTGAGATGGAGCAAGGTACATATACCTTGAAAGATATGGCGTCAGGGACCCAAGATAAACTTAATCTAACGGATTTAATAGAAAAGCTAAAGCGCTAATTGCTTTAGGAGCATCTGATTTTGTAAATCCTTTACAATCTATTGATTCTTTTTTAATCTTTGGAGTAAGGATATCTTGTATATTTTATCGATTTTTGTTTTGTTAGGGAAGTAAAATGAAAAGTAGCCGAATTATATATTTTTGTTTTCTTTTGTTTTCTGTTGGAATCTTTGCACAAGAATTTCAACAGGCAAGAGTTCATTCCCATAATGATTACAGGCAAGAGAGTCCGTTTTGGAATGCCTATACTAGCGGTGCGCACAGCATAGAGACTGATGTGTATTTACGGCAAGGCGTCTTGTATGTAACCCATTCTAAAAGTGAAATTATACTAGAGCATACTTTAGAAGAATTATATTTGAAGCCTCTTAAAGAGGAATACGGGACTACAAAGAAGGTTCAAGATCCTGGGAAAAATAGAGGGTTACAGATTTTAATTGATATAAAGGCTGAGGCAGAAACTAGCCTAAATGTCTTGGTGAATTTATTAGGGCATTACCCTGAACTTATAAATCATCCTAAGCTTCGTTTTGTAATCTCGGGAAATCGTCCCGACCCAGAAAAATATAGTACGTATCCAGATTTTATTTGGTTCGATCACCAGGATTTATCTCCTATTTCAGAACAGGCCATGAACAAAGTAGCTCTAGTGAGTATGAGTTTTAGGCAATTTTCTAGCTGGGATGGTAACGGAGGGATGACTTCGGATGAGATAGCTGCAATAAAGCATGCCATAGCGATAGCTCAGAGTCATCATAAGCCATTTCGTTTTTGGGCTACTCCTGATCATGAGTCTGCATGGGAGACCTTTGCAGGTCTAGGTGTAAGCTTTATTAATACCGATCAGCCTTATCCGTGTGTGGAATTCATTTCTAGTCTATATGATTAATTAGGAGAAAAACGCCATAGTATCCAGTATTACTAACTAGCGAGGAGATCAAAAGATCGTTAGGAAAGCTGCGGCTATCAATAAAGATAGTATTCTGAAAGCAATTCACAGCTGTCCAAAATATTTCTAAATCCCTAGTAAAGATGCTAAAACACTCCAAATAATAGAATGTACGTACTAGTAACTTCATCATTTAATTTTGAAACTAGGCATTTGGTATGGCAGTTTCGTGAATCAATATTTTTGGATACATATTACTGATCAATAGATCTAGAGGTGAAGTGATAGGATATCAGGATCTGAGGCCAAATTGTTCATGCTGTTCTATGGGTGTTAAAGGATGGTTGGATTGAAAATATTTCAATATTCAGAACTAAACAATCTGACCCTGACCCTGAAGTCTTACTGGTTAGATTTTAATGGTTGGTTATTGATCGATGTTAGAAATTATTTCCATTATAATTCTTTACATAGAAAGCCATTTACTTCAAGAGCTTTAGCAAATTTAATTGCAGATGGTTCTCTGGTTTCAATCCGGAGGATCTTATCACAATCCTCCAAATCAAAATTCCACCGTTCGTTTTTTTTAGCCAAATGATTTAAATCACGTTTTAACCTTTTGACTTGTGATTGATTGATGACGTTTGTCTTAAAGATATATACGGGCATAGATGATGTCAATTAACGCTCCCAAAAAAATGGCGGTTCGATATTAAGACTTCTTAAGTACACATAGCCTTGTCCTCTATGGTGGATTTCATTGTCCATAAAATAAAATATAGTGGAGATCACCGTACCTTCGAATTGACCAAATGCTTTAATTTTTCGGTGGAAGTCCTCTAACTTGATTTTTGGGAAGTTTTCATTTAGGTATGCTGTGGTCTCATCCCAGGCTTTTAAATAATTCTCTTTTTTGTTTTGAAGCTCATCCTCCTCGAATTTCACGGTTTTCCCTTCGACAATTTCTTTAATCCCAGGCCCAGCAATAGCTAACATTTCTTGAATTAACTTGGCGTAGGTTCTCATGCCACCTATGGTGTGGGTGAAGAATTCTTTTTCAGGAAACGCCACGATGGTTCTACGGGTTAAATCGCGATGTGCTTGCCAGTGTTTTAATAATTCATCAGGGGTGATTACTGTGGCTAATTGCGTTTGTGTTTTTGAATTTTCCATAATAAATAGATTTGTGTGATTTTGATTTCTTTTTCAAAAGTAGAACGGGTGTATGACAAGGGTGTGTCAGTAGTAAAAAAAATAATTTAAAAAAATGTAAATGATGATGACATTAGGCTGTCACAAGGTGGTGTTTTCTTTGCGAAGGATTTAAAATCAAATCGTTATGGGAATATTAGTGTCAACAGTAAAACAATCAACAGCCACCTCACCCTTGAGGGCTTCTCTGGAATTTAATTCAATACATAATATTGAAACTCATGTCTTTTGAAGAGCGATACTTTCAATGGATGTTTTATCTTTGGGCTATCAGCCAATCAGTTATGAGTGATGAAACCGTTAAACGCTTCGATAGAATCGTATCCATACATATTCAATTGCAGTCCAAAAAAATTGTTCGCGCCCAAGATCTAGCAGATCGTTTTCAAGTGAGTTTAAGGACAATTTATAGGGATATCCGTACCCTAGAATCTTCAGGGGTTCCCATTGTCAGTGAGCCTGGCGTGGGCTATAGTATTATGGAAGGTTATCGACTGCCACCAGTAATGTTTACCAGGGAAGAAGCGGGTAGTTTTGTGGCGGCCGAGAAACTCATGGATCAATTTACCGATGATACTCTTGGGGCTTATTTTAAATCAGCGATGTATAAGATTAAATCAGTGCTCCGAGGTGGGGAACGTGACTGGATAGATGCCATTGAATCTAAAGTTAGTATCAATCAAACTAGGGATTTGTTTAACAAGGATATTCCTGACGCGCTGGAGATCATCTTTGAGAGTATAGCAGAAAACACACAATTGTTTCTAATCTATCAGTCCCTTGAGGCGGACAATCCTAGCGAGAGAAACATCGAACCTGTAGGTCTTTTCCATGAGCACAATTATTGGTATTTAATGGCTTATTGCCATCTTCGAAAGAATTATAGGCAATTTAGAACAGACCGAATGAGGCTCATTAAAAGAACAACGACACCCTTTTTATACCAGCATGGATCTATTGAGGATTACAGGTTGGAACGGCCTGAAAAGGAGAAAACTAAAATTGTAATTCTTGTAGACAAACGAGTGGCGCGTTATATGAAAAGCAATGCGAATTACCATGGCCTGTTACAAGAGGCTCCAAAAGGGGACAAAGTAGAGATGACCTTTATGACTTCTAATATAGAAAACGATTTTGCTCGTTGGTATTTAATGTTCGCGGAGTACGCAACTATTGTAGAACCTGAATCTTTGAGAGAAAGAGTACGGGAGATCTTATCTAATGTAAGCTCGAGATTGTAGTGCTGAAATTTGGGAGGAATTAAAGATCATTTTTCTGTAAAGTTTTGTACCTTGTTTTTAAATAATAAACCTGTGAGAAATATAATCCTCTTGTGCTTATTGTGGTGTTCTACCGTAGTGAGTGCTCAAAATGAAAAAGAAATGAACGACACTTCAATCTATCAATTTACCGTTAAAGATATCAATGGCGATGACTTTGCTTTAAGTGACTTAGAAGGTAAAAAGGTCATGATTGTAAATACCGCAAGTAAATGTGGATTAACACCGCAGTATGAACAATTGGAGAGTTTGTACAATACCTATAAAAATCAAAACTTCATCATTGTTGGGTTTCCTGCTAATAATTTTGGGAATCAAGAACCTGGAAGCAATGAGGAAATTGCAGAATTCTGCCAAGCCAACTATGGTGTTAGTTTTCCAATGATGAGTAAGATTTCAGTGAAAGGCGATGATATGGATCCGCTTTATGAGTTTTTAACCCAGAAAGGAAAAAATGGCGTTGAAGATTCTGAGGTGGCATGGAACTTTCAGAAATATTTAATCGATGAAAATGGACAACTCTCCCAAGTGATTCCACCTACTACTTTGCCAACTGACCAGAGCGTTATAGACTGGATAGAACAGTAGACAAACTGTGATCCTAGTTGCAGTTTAATCCCAATAAAAATCACAAAAGTTAGGGCGGGTTACTGGTGAATATCTTTATGTAAATTAGCTAAAGATCACTGAAGTATTCCTTAAATTTGTTTGTCTAAATCGAATCACATGATTGCTGTTACGCAGGCGTTATCCCTTATCGAGAAGCATGTTAAATCCAATAATTTTTGTGAGTTAAGCATCACAGAGGCTTTAGGTTATGTCCTAGCCCAGGATGTGATTTGTGAACTAGATTTACCTCCTTTTCGACAATCCGCCATGGATGGATTTGCGGTTCGCGTATGGGAGGCCAATACATACAGCATTACGGGTGAAATTCAAGCTGGAGCAAGTCAGCAGATTCCACTGCAAAAAGGAGAAGCAGTCCGAATCTATACAGGTGCACGAGTTCCCGAGGATGCCGATAAGGTGATTATGAAGGAACATGTGGAGGATTTAAAGACGCATATACAGGTAGTTAAATTCCAAGAGAAGACCAATATCAAGGCGCAAGGAGAACAAGTCAAGCGTGGTGATGTTGTACTGTCAAAAGGAGCGGTGCTCAATACCGCTGCTCTTTCCTTTTTGGCCGGCTTGGGAATCGCAAGAATAAAAGTATATAAAAAACCAAGTGTTGGGGTTCTGATCAGCGGAAATGAGCTGCTGCAGCCTGGAGAACCTTGGGAGCAAGCAAAAACCTATGATAGTAATTCGTTCATGCTACAATTCTTGCTTAAGCGGATGGGAGTAGAACAAATCGTATTGCACTATGTAAAGGATGATCGCCAAGCGACTATTGCTGCAGTTCGAAATCTACTTAAAGATCAAGATTTCATCATAGCTACTGGCGGAATATCCGTTGGGGATTACGACTTAATGCGAACAGCATTTGAGGCTAACGCTGTAAAAGAACATTTTTATAAAATCAATCAAAGACCTGGCAAACCAATTTATTTTGGTTCTAAAGGTGATAAGGTGGTATTTGGGCTTCCTGGAAACCCAGCGGCCTGTTTTATTAACTTCCAGGTTTATGTTGTGCCTGCGCTTGGGCGAATGTTCGGAGAAACCTCTTTGGGTTTCAAAAAGGGGGTTTGTGACCAACAGATTGTAAACACCTCAAATAAAGCGTTGTTTTTAAGGGGAGTATGCACTAACGGGCATCTAGAAGTGTTTGAAAATCAAAGTTCCTCTTTACTTCAGAGTTTAATCAATGCCAATGTGCTTTTATACATACCAGAAGAGGTTCAAGGTATTGAAATTGGAGATGAGGTTCACTATTTGGATATAGTTCAGTAATTTTACGAAAAGCAAAAAAAGACCAGTATGGAACGGAAGAAGAAAAATGTATTTATACAAGGGGCAATCCAACCAGAGTTTATTGCAGCATCGATTGCTAAACATCAATCCAAACACAGTATCGGAGCACACAATATCTTTTTAGGTCAAATCAGGGCGGATCAGAAAGACGACAAAACTGTTGCGGCGATTGAATACACGACCTATGAGTCGATGGCTGATGAAAAGTTTCACGAAATTCGAGAGGATGCCTTTGCAAAATATGACCTTAGCTGTATGCATATTTACCACAGTTTAGGTAGGGTAGAAGTGGGAGAGATCTGCTTTTTTGTTTTTGTTTCTTCTCCACATCGAACAGGGGTATATCAGGCTACAGAAGAAATCGTTAACCGCATCAAATCTGAAGTCCCAATTTTTGGCAAAGAGCTATTTGAGGATCAAACCCATCAGTGGAAGGTCAATAACTAATAGGGTATTATAAGGGTTAATTTCTTCAGAGGTATGGACAATATAGGACAGCATATTACAGCAAATTGTGAAACCATCGCACAGGTCGAAATTCAGATGAATGAAATGGCTTGGCAAGTGTATAATGAAGCCGTTTTTGCTGCTGTAAAAGTAGCCGTAGAGTTGGCGGTTAAAAATGCATCTGGGGTGATTCCTGGAGTACATATGGCAGCATTTGATGCCATTACCCTCTCACAAGAGCGAATTGAGGATGCCTTGGTCTATCAGCTCAGTCTGCAAGCCATCCACAAAACCTCCCTAGATACTCAAGCCTTGTATGGGCTTTCAGTTGCGGCTGTAAGTCTTCTGCAGTTGGTCGGTTCAAATGGAAGTGTAAGTTTTGGCGCCGCTGAAATTATTAAAAGTAAGCATCCTTATCTAACAGATAAGCGCATGTTTCCTAGTGGACTTAGCGCAGCTGTGGTGGTTTGTTCAGACAGTATTTCTGCGGGATCTAAATCTGATGCTGCAGGTAAGGCTATTATTGCTGAATTAGAGAAGTATCAAGTGAAAGTGAATCACTACGAGGTAATCCCTGATCAGAGCACCGTTATTTCTCAGCGTGCACGCAATCTTTCCAAGACCCATCATTTGTTAATATATACTGGCGGGACAGGTCTTTCCTTAAGAGATGTTACACCAGAATCCCTAGAACCACTATTGGAAAGAAGAATTCCAGGTATCGAGGAGACCATCAGAGCTTATGGTCAACAGCGGGTACCCTATGCGATGCTTTCCAGAAGTGTCGTGGGAACCATAGGGAACTGTTTAGTAATGGCCCTTCCCGGTTCTACTAATGGTGCTCGAGAATCTATGCAAGCAGTTTTCCCACACTTACTTCATGTCTTTAAAATCCTAAGAGGACAAACCCAGCATTAATTTGCCAGCTGTACTCCGAATTTAGGTTGTGGATACCTTTGGCAGTTGTATTGGAGTGAAATTTGATTTTGACGCCTCGCACAAACTGCAATGATACGCCACTGGTAATTGTTCAAATGGAGTGCCTTTTTGAATATTCTGACTCGGATCGCCGTAGCTTTGATCATATACAGTAAGGCAATCTGTACACTGATAAACCAGTCGTTCACTAAGGGTTTTTACCTTGGGAGCGTTTACTTCTTTAGATTCTTTTTTAGAGATTTCTTCAAGTTCACCCAGGCCTTGAAAATACTGTTTACTGAGTTCTATTAACAATCCAGGCAATTCTATTTTATCTACATCTAAAGCATAGGTTATATAGGTCCTGTTGTTAGGATCGAAATTTTTTGCGTAGCGTAAATTATAGGTAGCCCTTAGTTTGAGATGTGCTTGATCAGCGGTGGGTGGATTGCACTGAATGACAATGGAAGTGAAGTGAAATATCGTGCTGCCGCCCATCGATATGCCAATGGTAAGTCCATAGGTACTGATGTCAAAACTATCCAATTTAGAGACCAGAAAGTTTTTCAGTTTGAGCGCTTGAATGTCTCCAACAGGAAGATGCCAGTTAAGTTCTAGTTGCGAGTGACGCACATTAATCCCATGGCTGCCTAGGTATTTTTCCCATTTTAATTTGGAAGAAGCAGGGATTCCTTTAATGATAAAGGACTTCCAAGGGGTGATGCATATTTTGCCAATTTTGGACTCCCCGCAAAGCTCGCATAAACCAAGTAAGAATGGGAGGTCATAGTTGTTGTTTCGCCAGTATAAGCCTAACCAGTATTTGTCTGTACTCATTTTATTCATCCCCTCATAATAGGGGAAGGGTTGAAAGGGATTCTTTAGTGGGGTGTCAAAGGTTCTATTGTTGGTCTCTGTGCTATCGTTAATGAGTTCAAAAAGGGTGTCTATAGATTCTAATTCCTCCTGGATTAGGTTTTCAATACTTTTGGATATGGTGGCAATGTCCCAGCTGTATATTAATGCGGGATAAAGCTCTGGGGCATCCCAATTCGGCATTTGAAGATAGCAATACCAGTAATCCTCGTGCTTGGAGGCTATAAAGTTAATATGGCCACTAAATAAAGGAACTAGTCGCTGTAGCGGGTCAACGATGTTTACTTTAAGTTTTGGATGGAATTTAAACTGCTCTAAGATGTATAAGTAACGGTCACCAGTAAGCCAGGGTGTAGTGGTCAGAATATCAGTGGATACATAAGAGCACATAATGTTCTCCTCTTCTTTTTGATGTGGGTCTATGGGGTATAGATCAGCATTGAACGCTATATTTTCTTTCGATAGGTCGGTTGAAAATAGAATATCTTGTCTGGAACCAAAACTGATATGGTTTAATCCAGCTTCCATAAGTGCAGTGACAATCATTTTTAACTCCCCAGGTGAAAGAACCCCGCCCTTTATCAGCAATCTGTAATAGTCCTTTTTCATAAAAATACTGCGTAAACCTATTGCTCTGTAGTCAATAGGAGGAAAAGCAGCAACCCCCTTTGTTAATAGCCGTTAAATTAATGCGACTTGTTTCTTTAGCAGTTCTCTAATTTCTGTTTTACAGCTGCCACAACCCAAACCTGCTCCCGTCTGCTGACATAATGCTGTAAAATCCGTCTGTCCCGATGCTATGGCTTCTTGAAGATTGCCAAGTCCCACTTGTCCACAAGAGCAGACTAGTGCACCTTTAACTTCTTTATTTAAAGCAGTGGATCGTAACAAATGGTTTCTCTTATCGGATAACTCAATTCCCTTTGAAATCATTTCCTTGAATTCTGCGAACTCATTTTTATCTCCCATAAGGATGGCGCCTATCAAAAGATCATCCTTAACAATACATTTTTTATAATAGCGCTTCTTGAAATCTGAAAATACGATCTCTTCATAGGAAGGATCATTTTCTGGAACTTTAAGTGTCCCAATACTACAGAGGTTAAGGTCATTGAACTTTAAGATGTTCATGGGCACTGAACCACTATAGACACTGCTAATGTCTCCTGCGAGATAATTAGACAATACATCTGCCTGTTCTTCGGCTGCCGCTGTAATGCCAAATAACTGATCCTTAAATTGGGCAATTTCGCCGATTCCAAAAATAGAGGGGTCAGAGCTTTGTAAATGCTCATTTACTTTGACCCCTCTACCACAATCTAATTTTGCTTGTCTAGCTATCGCTATATTGGGAAGGGTTCCAATAGCATATACCACAGCATGAGCTGTAAATGATTTTCCACTTTTAAGGGTGATGGACAATTCCTGATGCTCAGCATGATCAAATACCGTACTTACTTCATTATCAAAATAGATTTGAACTCCACGCTCTTGAACATCCAAGGCAAGTAGCTTGCTAGAGGTCTTGTCCAACTGCCTTTCCATAAGACGAGATGACCTTTGAATGATGGTGATTTTCAAACCTTGATGTTTTAAGGCTGCTGCCAATTCAAGCCCCAGGAGTCCACCACCGACGATAACGACATGTTTTTGTGGTGTTGGAAGCTGGATTTGATTCAGGTGTTCTTTAAAACGGTCTGCATCAGCTTTGGTTCTCATGGTAAATCTACCAGGCAATTCCAACTGTGCCTCTGAAGGAATAAAAGAACTACTTCCGGTGGCTAGTATGAGTTTGTCATAACGATATTGATTTCCGTTGATATCGACAATGGTTTTGTTGTTTCTATCTATGGCCACAATACTGCTGTTGTGATGAATTTTAATTTTGAGTTTATCGAGCTGTTCTTGTTTTATTTTTTTCAATTGCTCCCATGATAATTCCTCGGTAATGTATTCTGGCAAAAGCACCCGATTGTAAAAAGGATGGGGTTCTTGCGAGAAGACTTCAATGTGGTCTGTGGAGTTTAAGTCTCTGAAATTTTGAACAAACCGAAAGGCTGCAGCGCCTGCCCCAATGACCAATATTTTTTCTACGGGCTTTACGTACTTTGCAATGGAAACCGCAGTAAATTTGAAATCAGGTTCTTTGGATTGAGGGTCGATAATGGTGTTGGTAAGGTTGTTTACTCTGCCGAGGTCACTTTGTAATATTTTTCCCCAGTGCATGGGGACAAACAAAACACCCTCGCGTACCGCATCGGTAATCTTAACTTTTAATCGAATGTTGCCGTTCCTACTTTTTAGTTCACAAATATCTCCTTGCTTGATGTGGTGGATGTAGGCATCCACTGGATGAATCTCAATTTTGGGTTGGGCATAATGGGTTTGTAACCGTGCCACCTTTCCAGTTCTTGTCATGCTGTGCCACTGATCTCTTATACGTCCGGTGATCAGAATTAGAGGGTACTCAGCGCTGGTAGCTATAGAGGCGTTATTGACACTATATGGAACATTGAATTTAGCCTTTTGATTCGGGGTGTAAAATTTATGGTCTTCAAACAGCCTTGGAGTGCCAGGGTGCGTATGGGTGGGAACTGGCCATTGGATGCTCCCCTGGGTTTTAAGTCGATCGTAAGTTAGCCCAGAGATATCAATGTTTGTGTTTTTTGTCATCCTACAGTATTCTCTGTAAATCTCCTCACTGGACTGATAGTTGAATCCTCTAAAGCCCATATGAGCGGCAAAATCGCACAGAATCTCTACATCTGCTCGTGCTTCTTCGGGCGCTTCGATCACCTTAGGTAGATAACTAATCCTCCGCTCAGAATTGGTCATGGTGCCTTGTTTTTCCAACCAAGCAGCAGCTGGTAGAAGTAAATCAGCAAATTTTGTTGTGTCTGATTTATGCGAGATGTCTTGTACCACCACGAATTTCGCATTAGCTAACGCCTTTTCAACCCTTCTTACATTAGGCATGCTTACTAGAGGGTTGGTGCCGACGATCCAGATCGCCTTTAGGCTACCTTTTTCTAAGGCTTCAAACATTTCGGTGGCAGACAAACCTGGTTTAGGAGATATCTTACTGACGCCCCAAAAGTCAGCAACTTCTTTTCGGTGTATTGGATTGCTTAACTCTTTATGAACAGCGAGTAAACTAGCCATACCACCAACCTCACGTCCCCCCATAGCATTGGGTTGTCCTGTAAGTGAAAAAGGACCGGCTCCGAGCTTACCAATCTGGCCCGTAATAAGGGAGAGGTTGATCAGGGCGGTATTTTTATCAGTTCCAATGACACTTTGATTCAGACCCATGGCCCACATGCTGATAAATCCTTCTGATAAACCGATCATATCGGCAGCCTTTTTAATATCCTTTTCAGGTACTCCACATATTCTAGAGGCTTGTTTTAAACTCACCGAAAGTATTTGCTCTCTGTAGTCTTGATAGTTGTCTGTATGGTTTTTAATGAATTCATAGTCGATTAGTCCGCGTTCTAATAACCGCCTACCAATGGCATTATACAGGACTATATCTGTACCAGGTATGAGTTGGAGGTGGAGATCTGCAAAATTTGCAGTATCTGTTTTTCTAGGATCAACAACGATGATTTTTACACTCGGATTCTGCTCTTTGTGTTTTTCGATTCGCCTAAATAGAATAGGATGGCACCAGGCGGGATTGGCACCTGCAAGTAAAAAACAATCTGCAAGTTCTATATCTTGGTAGGATGTGGGAACGGTATCCTCACCAAATGTTTTTTTATAACCAACCACACTAGAACTCATGCATAATCTAGAATTGGTGTCTATGTTGTTGGTGCCTAAAAAGCCTTTGGTTAATTTATTAGCAATATAGTATTCTTCGGTTAAACACTGTCCTGAGATGTAAAAGCCAACACTATCCGGCCCATATTTTTTTATAATGGAGCGGAACACTGCAGAAGCTCTTTTTAGAGCGTCATCCCAAGAAACACGTTCTCTCGGATGTGATTTGCTCCATCGCATTTCTGGATAGAGAATTCTGTCAGAGATATCATTGGCGACATAATGCAAATTCATCCCCTTTGAACACAACATTCCTTTGTTTACCACATGGTCGGGGTCTCCCTTAACTTCAACCTTTCCTTGAGGGTCTTTTGTCACTAGTATCCCACAGCCAACTCCGCAATAGGAACACGTTGTTTTTACTGTTTCTTTCCCTCTCATATGTGTGATTTTTTACTAAGTTCAATAAATATTTTTACAATAAAAATAACTGCAATACGATTTGCCAATGCTCAAAATTAAGAGGGTGTAATTTTTGATATTCCTAAATTTACCCCATTGATTTTGATGATATTAGGCTTTTGGTGCGCCTGGTTTTTCGAACGCGTTTGAACAAGACTGCGCAACATTAAATTGAGTTCAAGGGAGCATAGCATAGCGTAAAACTTAAGAGTATCGATAGGACTCTTACAGGCATGTCCACGCTCAAACTGTAGTTCAATTTGATGGCAATTAATGCTCAGTATAGTTCGTGTTTTTTATTTAAAATTAAGTAGAAATACTTAATTTGTAGAAGTGATAAGTGCTTATTTTAGAAGAATTATCAAATTAGAAACAGCAGCGTTTTGAAATGCGTTTCTGGAAAATTTAAGTGGTTGAAATTCACAATTTCAGAATAGCCCTTAAGTCAATTGATATTCACGCGCTTTGTTGGCGAGTTCCACAGGGTTCTTAACATCCATCTTTTTCATCAGATTAAAACGATGCACCTCCGCGGTGCGTTTACTGATTTCTAATTCATCAGCAATTTCTTGATTGCTCATGCCTTGTAAAACCAAGTTTAAGATTTGCAATTCGCGCTTGGTTAAGTTAAAATCGTTTTTAGACTGCAGTGGTTTTTGATCTATAAAATTGCTGATAATACTTGAGGAAACCTCTCCGGTGAAGAATTTACCGCCCTTTACAATAATGCGAAAGGCTTTGATTATTTCTTCTTTTGTAGCCCCTTTGAGCAGATAACCATCTGCACCAGCCCTAATGGAATTTAGGACATACCCTTCAGAATCATGCATAGAGAGTAGTAATGTCTTTATTGAAGAGCCCTGGTCTTTTAATTTTTGAACTACTTCAATGCCTGTAAGCTTAGGCATACGAATATCGAGAACCAGTAGATCCGGCACCATGGTTTGTACTAATGCTAATGCCTGCTCACCATCGTTGGCATCACCAATAATTTCAAATTCAGTGGAGTCTGCTAACATGGCTTTGATTCCAGAGATAACAAGTGGGTGATCGTCTACAAGGATTAGTGTATGTTTTTTCATCTTATTGGATTCTAAGTACAAAAGTAGTGTAAAATACGTACTTTAAGGCAGTTGATCTACATAGGAATGTTTAAAGTCACTCGAGTACCAACTTTTTCACTAGAGGAGATATATAAACGACCGTTGATGTATGAAATGCGTTCTTTCATAAAGGTGAGTCCCATGCCTTGGTGTGCATCTTGGGTTTTAGCATCCTGAGGATCGAAGCCTTTTCCATTGTCGTCGATGACAATACTTAACATATCTTCACTATGAGATATGCTGATTATGATCTGGGAAGATTCTGCGTATTTAATGGCGTTGTTAACGGCCTCTTGAACGATTCTGTAGATGTTGATTTCTACCAAAGGTTCGAGGCGTAAGTTAAAGTCTGTTTTATTTATAGTGACAATTTCTTTAGCTGTAAATTTTGAGAGTTCTTGGCTTAACTTTGAAAGCGAGGCAGCGATACCGTAATCGGCAAGTTCAGGTGGTGATAGGTTAAATGTCGCGGTACGGACTCCTTTGATGATTTCAGAGGTCAAGGTTTTTAATTGTTCGATTTTCTCCTGGGTGGTTTCTATATGGTGAGGTTGAACACTCTCGATGGTATATTTTAAGCCCGTAAGCATTTGTCCAATACCATCATGTATATCTTTAGCTATGCGGTTCTGTTCCTGTTCTTGATTCTCTATAATTTTAGATGAGAGTTCTTTTTGACGGTTCATCTCCAATTCAAAGTGTTCTTTAGTGAGTTGGTTGATCTGTTGCTCGGCTTTTTTTCGCTGAGTAATATCAAAACAAATAACTAGTAAAGCTTCTTGGTTATCTTCTCCATGGTAGGGGGTAATGGATATCTCGAACCAGCACGGTTCTCCTTTAGCATTGCTTCCCTGGACCTCTCCCTGCCAACCTGTATTTTTGTGGGTCTTGAGAATGTTGTTAAAATGCTCTTGATCCTTTTCTTCTTGAGCTATGAGTTGTGAAAATTGAGTTTCAGTATCACTAGGGTTGTAATTAAAAAACCTTGAAAATTTGCTCCCTGCACTGATGATATATCCCAGTGGATCAATTCTAGCGAAGAGCAAACTCTGCTCCACTGCGGAATTAATGGTCTGTAACTCATTGATGGAGTGTTGTTTTTCTTGACTAAGAATAGCAGCATTCCGGGCTTTATCTTGGGCGTTCTTTTCCGATGATAGTAGTTCCTTAATGATTTTACTACTGTATTTTGCCGCTGGTCTTAGGATGATGAAAAAGCCAACTAGAAGCATCACGACTCCAAGGGCAAGTAGAACTATCAGAAGGGTTTGAAGACTTTCTGTATGTTGTGTGATACGATTTTGGTAATGTTTGATAAGAGGATCGAGCTCGCTTAAATACTTTTCTTCAAGTTTTAAAACACCCTCTACCTTGGCTTGCAGGGTCGAAGTTTGACTTGGTGTCTCAAGTTGATCAATGGTTGATTTGATGCCCGTATAAAATCCTTGGAATGATTCATCTAAGGCTAGGATGAACTCCCTGTCTTCGGTTTTTAAATCTTGTAGTTTATGAATTAAAGAATTGTGTATGGTTTTCCATTGTGCTATAGCGGTGCCTAACTCTACTTTCGTTATTTTCTCTGGTGATTTATAGGGTATAGTGACTAGGGCTTTACTTATGCTCTGACTTAGAACCCGCTGCTTTAGGGTTGTGCTTAGTAAGCTGATGTCTTTTTTTTGATCCTTTAACTGAGTGTTGACAATGCCGTAGCCAACGAAAAAACAAATACCAATACAAGTAATGGTGATCAAGAATAGTCTTTCCAATCTCACAAAAGTTGTCTGATCTAGTTTTTTTGTCTCCACATTCATCCCTTTGTGCTATTGCGTATTCGATTTCTAAGACAAAGCTTTTTCAATCAAGGCACGAGTAGGGGTGCCAAGGTCCAAAGCTAAGGCTGAAGCTTGTCCTTTTTCGGACATTTTGGCCCAAGTTTTTTGAATAATGCCGATGAGTTTTTCTTGGGTGTGTTTTTCAGAAAAATCAACAAAGTAATAGTTCAAGAACACCAGGCAAACCACATCTTCAAGGGTTTGAGCATCATTGTTTTTCTTGAGTAGTTTTTTTTGAATTAAATCACCAACTTCTTTAATGAACTCTGTGTTATAGCCTACTTTTTCTAAAATCGATGCCGTAAGTTCCGCGTGCATTTTTTTGAGATCTGTACGCCATTTTAAGTACCCTGCACGATCCATAGGGTAGGACTGACGATCAATCTTCCAACGTGCAATATGCTGTGCTCGTGCTGCAATTTTCAGGCTTTCTTTGGCCTGGGGTTCAAATTGGTCAAGTGCCTCACTCATACGTTGGGCATATAACAATTCTTTAGGATAGTCTATGCCATTATAAGATTCAGTATTTGGATCCTCGGCATTGAGTTGATCGATCTGTTGAATGGCTTGTTGAAATTTCTCTTGACTCATTTGTTGGTGTAATTAATCCACAAAGCCAATATACACATTTTCGTTTTCAATTTTGATGGGATAGGTGGCTAATTTGAGATGATCTCCACATAAACTTTCACCATTTTCTAGAGAGAAGGTTTTTTTGTGCAAGGGGCAAGCTACCTTGGGAATTCCACTAAGATCACCAATCATTCCCCTGGATAGCACCATTTCCATTTTATGAGGACACAGATTTTGACAGGCATACCACTGTTTACCTCGACCAAAATTATAGACGGCTATTTGTTTGAATTTGTATTTCACACATGCACCGGCATTTTCTGGAAAATCAGAAACTATTCCCGCTTTAAACCAATGCATAACTTTGTGTTCAGGGACGGTGTCGTATTGTTGGAGTAGTTGTTCCATAGTCTACTATTTATGTTTTGAAAATGTTTTAAAATCACAATCAATTTATGGGTGTTATCATCTCAAATTAAGTCCATGCCCTGGGCATCTTCTGGTCTCTTAAGGGTATAAAAGTAAGAGTGTCATCGCTGTGGTCAGAGTTGACAAAATGTTTAAAGCGCTTACTCATCTCTGGGTCTTCTATAGCTTGTTTCCATTCACACTCATAGTGATTTACCAGGCCTTGCATTTCATTTTCTAGTTCTGTAGCTAGTCCTAGAGCATCATCTACTATCACTTTTTTAAGATAGGATATTCCTCCGTCTAATTTCTCAAGCCATGCAGCCGTTCGCATCAGCGGTGCTGCAGTTCGAATATAGTACATCAAAAAGCGGTCTAAGTATTGGATACACGTCTTTTCATCTAATTGCTGCGCTAGTAGTATGGCATGTTTAGGGTTTGCGCCCCCATTGCCACATACGTAAAGGTTCCAACCGCCTTCCACAGCAATAAGTCCAAAATCTTTACCTCTAGCCTCCGCACATTCCCGTATACACCCGGAAACACCACCTTTGAGTTTGTGTGGTGATCTTAGGCCTCTATACCTGTTCTCAATTTCAATGGCAAAGGACACGCTTTCGTGCATACCAAAACGACACCAGGTAGAACCTACACAACTTTTAACGGTGCGCAATGATTTGCCATAAGCATGTCCACTTTCAAATCCAGCCTCGATAAGTTCTTTCCATATAAGGGGGAGCTCATGTAATTGAGCTCCGAACAAATCGATTCGTTGTCCCCCGGTAATTTTGGTGTAGAGGTTAAATTTTTGAGCGACCTCTCCCAGAACGATCAGTTTTTCTGGGGTAATTTCACCACCAGCTACTCGAGGAACAACCGAATAGGTGCCATTTCTTTGAATATTCGCTAAAAAGCGATCATTAGAATCTTGAATTTCGACTTGTCTATTGGCTGTTTCCATATAGATACTTGAAAAAAGAGAGGCCAATAATGGCTTGCAAGTTTCGCATCCATTGCCGCTGCCAAATAGGTTCAAAGCTTGATCAAAAGTGATGATTTTATTAATTTTGATCAGGTCATAGAGTTCTTGTCTATTATAATTAAAGTGTTCACAAATGGTTTGTTTCACTTCTTTACCAAAGGATTTCAATGTGCTTTCCACAAGGTCGCTTACCATGGGTTTGCAGCCACCACAACCTGTTGTGGCTTTAGTTGCGCTTATCACATCAGAGAGGCTACTACAGCTTCCATCTTTAAGTACTCCGCATATTTGTCCTTTGCTGACACTCTCACAGGAGCAAATCTGTGCAGTATCCGGTAGGTCTAGTACATTGGCTGAGCTGCTAGTTTCAGCACCACGAGACCCTAAAATGAGGTCTTCTGGGTTTTCTGGAAGCTTTATTTGGTTGCTGTACAATTGGAAAAGAGCGTGGTAGTCTGAGGTGTCTCCAACTAGGATTCCTCCCAATAGTTTTTGGCCATCTTTACTTATGTTAATTCGTTTGTAGATGCCCTTGAACTTGTTTTCATAGGTAATCACAGAAACACTTTTATCTGAGATAAAAGGATCGCCAAAACTCCCTACTTCAGTTCCTATGAGTTTTAATTGCGTGGACATGTCGATTTCGGAGTCCATAGTGTGCTTCGGGTCTTCCAGTAGCTGTGCTACAGCCACCTTTGCCATGTCATAGCCTGGCGCTACCAAACCATAGATGGATTGGTTGTAGAGCGCAACCTCTCCAATGGCATAAATATCTTTTTCTGAGGTTTGCATTTTGTTGTTCACTTGGATTCCTCCGCGATCACCAACGGCAATCCCAGCAGCTCTAGCCAATTCATCTCTAGGGCGTATTCCTGCAGAAATGATTAAGATATCAGATTTTAATTGGGTGTTATCACTAAACTCCATAGCTGCTATGGCGGAGTCACCTAGGATAGCTTTGGTAGATTTTTCTAATAGGACACTTATGCCTAAATGTTGAATTTTTGAGACCAATAAAGTGCTAGCGGCCTCATCGAGCTGTCTTGGCATTAGACGTGAAGCAAATTCTATAACATTGGTGTTCAGTCCTAAGGCCTTGGCCGCGTTTGCCGCCTCTAATCCCAGAAGACCACCGCCTAAAACAGCGGCTTCATTTCGTCCCTGTTTTTTGAGTTGTTTTACATAGGTTTTGATGGCCTCCAAATCCTCTAATGTTCTGTAGACAAACACTCCTTTTTTATCGAGTCCCTCTATAGGGGGGATAAAAGCTGAAGATCCTGTTGCAATGATAAGGGAGTCATAAGGGAAGGCTTCATTTTTATAGGTGATAATTTGCTTGTTCTTGGTATCAATTTCTGACACCAAGGAAGAGGTGTGTAATTTGATATTGTTTTCTTTGTACCAATCTGCCGAAGCGAGCAAAAGCTGCTCCGCGGATTTTTCATTCATATATTCACTTAAATGAACTCTATCATATGCCGGTCTTGATTCTTCTCCAAAAACCGTAATGTCAAATTCATCACTTCTGTCGGAGCTCACCAGTTTTTCACAGAACTTATACCCGACCATACCATTTCCGATTACAATAAGTTTTTTCATATATAAGTGATTTACGTATCAAATATACGTATAAATACTTATTTGTAGTTTGATAATAGAGGTTAAAACTACGTAGAGTATCTATTTTTAAGGATATTGAAAATTTGAGCGCTCATTTTAAGGATTGTTTAAAATTAAGGGGGTTGAACTTCCGATTTGAATGTTCGATCAAATGGGGATCCCTAAATTTTTTCTACATTTGAAAAACAAGTTTTTTACATGAAGTTATTTTTAGTACTTAGTATAGTTGGCCTCTTTATGAGTTGTAAAGAGCCCTCGCAAAAGAAATCAATCCAGCAGCTGAACCTTGCAACAGTTGACACAGTTGCAGCAGTAGATACCGTTGCAAAGTTGCCTGAGGTGGTGAAAAAACAAGTGCCCGATTTAAGTACCCTTGCCGATACCACCTTTGTACGACTAGCAGATTATAGTGATGACTTTGTGTACGACATGCGCTATGCTACTGAAAATAATTTTTTAAAAGCTCAGGTATATCAATGTGGGGAGTGCTACGTTCGGGCGATTACCGCCAAGGCTCTAATAAAAGCAAACAAAGCCTTTATGGAGCAAGGGTATCGTATCAAGTTTTTTGATTGTTACCGCCCTCATGACGTGCAAAAGAAAATGTGGGAGATTGTTCCAAATGCTACTTATGTGGCAAACCCGGCAAAGGGTTCCATACACAATAAAGGTGGAGCGGTAGATATCACCTTGACTACCTTAGAGGGGGAGCAACTCGATATGGGAACTACATTTGACTTTTTTGGAAGAAAGGCAAGACATGCTTATCAAGAACTTCCTAAGCAGGTGTTGGATAATAGAAAGCTCTTGAAGTCGGGAATGGAAGCCTATGGTTTTGGAGCAATTACATCTGAATGGTGGCATTATAATTACCGCCCCACTTTGGGATATCCGATAGCCAACTTTCGTTGGGACTGTGAGTAGAGGCGTTTTGCTGAATTGCTGTATAAGGCTACTTATACTATAAATCTACTGATAAATTAAAGCAAAAAAATCAAACCTCATGGATCAATCAGCCGAAGGAATGCGAATGAGTAGTCTTTTTGAAGATTTGTATAACCAAGAGCCATGGTTGGATGTGACCATTGTTTCAAAATTGAATAGTCTTACCGCAAGCAAGGCTGCGGCAAGACCACTTGATAATTGTAATACCATATGGGAGATTGTTTATCACATGATAAACTGGAGGGAAAATGTCTTGAAGCGCGTTAATGGAGAGGTGTTGAAGACTCCAAAGAATAATTATTTTAAAGAAATTATGGACACCTCTGATAGAGCATGGATAAAAACATTGGAAGCCTTTCAGCAAAGCCAACAAGCATGGATACTATACTTGGAGACGATCACTGAAGATGATTTGGCAAAAGTATATGCCCCAAACCAGATGAATTATTACAAACATATCCATGGCATATTACAACATGACGCCTATCATCTTGGTCAAATTGTACTGCTTTTAAAGTTTGTTTAGGGGGGCAAAATCTGCTGAACTTTCTTGAACTTTTTTTTTAACGATACACTGAATTTGACTGCTGTGGTTCTAATTAGGGCAATATTGTCGGATTCCTCTCAAATCCCCATAATTAAATGAATTTTTAACGTTTAAACTCCTAAAAAGGCCTTATTTTTGCCGTCGGAAAATCAATTGGTAAAATCAGAATATCTAATGTTAGACTCCCTTAAGAAAATACTATTCTCTACGCGTTTAATGGCCATCTTGTTTGTAGTATTTGCAGTAGCCTTGGCCATGGGTACCTTTATCGAAAGTTGGTACAATACAGAAACCTCAAAAATTTGGATATATAACACCTGGTGGTTTGAATTGATCATGTTATTCTTTGTGATCAACTTCTGCGGTAACATCAAGCGTTATAACTTGGCCAAAAAAGAAAACTGGCCCGTTTTAATGCTTCACCTTTCATTTATTATCATACTGATAGGAGCAGGCGTTACTCGTTATATAGGTTATGAAGGAATCATGCCGATACGTGAGGGGCAAACTGTAGACTACATGTTAACCCAGAAAAAGTATGTGACTGTACTGGTTGACGGGGAGATCAATGGTGAGCCAAAAAGAAAATCGTTGCAAGACGAAATAATGGTTTCCAAAATGGGACGCAAAACATCCCTTCCTTGGAAGTCGGATTTCAACGGACAGGATTTTGAAATTTCCTATGCCGGTTTTATTCAAGGAGCCGAAGAGGGGCTTGTTGAAGACGAAAATGGTGAGACTTACCTCAAGCTTGTTGAAGCTGGTGGAGGAGATCGCCATGATCATTATTTAAAAGAAGGCGAAGTTGCCAATGTCCACAATATCTTATTTGCTTTAAACAAGCACACACCAGGAGCTGTCAATATCACCATTACAGATACTTTAAGTACTATTGAACCTCCATTTGAAGGCACCTATTTGCGTATGGCAGACCAATTCCAAGGGGAGGTGACTAAGGATAGTGTACAACCGCTAATGTATCGTTCGCTATATTCCATGGCTGGAATGCAGTTTGTGCTACCAGACCCTGTGGTTAAGGGATACTACGGAATTGTAGAGACGGAGCAAAAAATGGCGAATCAGGCTGATGCTTTGATTTTAGATGTCACTACCAACGGTGAAACGAAACAAGTACGACTTCTAGGAGGTAGTGGGATTATTAGTAAACCAGAATCTATTTCTGTTGGAGGTTTAGACTTTCACCTGAGTTTTGGTTCTATTAAGGTAGAATTACCATTTAGTATTACATTAAACGACTTTGTCGCTGAGAAATATCCTGGGACTGAAAAAGGCTATTCTTCTTATATGAGTAGAATTACCGTAAATGATGAGCGTACTTTTGATTTTGATATTTATATGAACCACGTGCTTGATCACGGTGGTCACCGTTTCTTCCAAGCAAGTTTTAATCCTGATGAAAAAGGAACCATACTTTCTGTGAATCACGACTGGTGGGGAACTTGGATAACATACCTCGGTTACACAATATTGTATATCGGTCTTATCGCCATTATGTTTGTAGGGAACACAAGATTTAGAAAATTAGGAAAAATGCTTAAAAAAGTTAAGGCTAAGAAAGCAACTATGACTGCTGTTCTTGCACTATTTCTTGTAGGAAATACTTGGGCCCAGGTTTATGAGAATGAACCCAACAAGGATGAGCACGAACATGCGCATGTTCAGCAAGAGGAAGTAGAGGCTGTTGACAATGCCCACCTCCATAGAGCACCGACCAAGCATGAGGTTGATTCTATTTTAAAAACGACCATAGTAAGCAAAGAACACGCTGCCAAATTTGGAGCCTTGGTGATTCAGGATTACGAAGGAAGAATGAAGCCTGTAAACACATTTGCATCTCAATTGATGCGTAAAATACATGGTTCTGAAACATTCAACGGTATGGATGAAAATCAGATCCTACTCTCCATGTTACAAAACCCTCCACTGTGGTATAATGTGGAGTTTGTCTATATCACAAAGAAGAATGATAGTATTCGTAAGATAGTCAATGCGCCAGAGGGTCAAAAGTACCTCAAAGCTGTTGATTTCTTTGAAGGCCTTGATTATAAGTTAGGTCCATATTTAGAGGAGGCCTATAGCACCAATACACCTAATCAGTTTCAAACGGATTTCAAAAACTTTGATTTAAAACTGGGTCTTTTAAATCAGGCCTTAGGTGGGAACATTCTACGTATTTTTCCTTTACCAGAAGACGAAAATAATAAGTGGATTTCGCTAACGGATTACCAGAAAGGGGATTTCCATGTAAGTGATAGTCTTTATGCCAACTTTATCAACAAGTCTTTGTCATTTTACCTAATGACCTTGGAGAATGCGAAACGCACTGGAGACTACAGTCAAGCGGATAAGTTACTTGAGGCATTTAAGCAAAACCAAAAAAACTATGGTGCTGAGGTTATGCCGTCGGATCGTAAAATTGAAGTTGAGCTAAAGTATAATCAATTCAATATTTTTGAAGAGCTTCTGAATTGGTATGGTCTTATCGGTATCCTATTGTTCACGGTGATTATCTTGCAAATATTCAAGGAGAAGTCCGTGTACACAACTATCATTAAGCTCGGTAAAATCGCACTCTTTGTTTGTTTCCTACTGCATACAGCAGGATTGATTGCGCGTTGGTATATCAGCGGACATGCACCTTGGAGTGATGCTTATGAAAGTATTTTATTTGTGGGTTGGAGTACTGCGGCTTTGGGATTGATATTTGGACGTAAAAGTGACTTAACAATAGCTTCAACGGCTTTTGTGACAGCTATTATATTGTTTGGAGCACACCTGAACTGGATCGATCCATCGATTGCCAATCTGCAACCTGTTTTGGATAGCTACTGGCTAATGATCCACGTATCTGTGATTGTTGGAAGCTATGGCCCTTTCACCCTTGGGATGATCTTAGGACTAGTTACATTGTTCTTAATGATTTTCACCACGGAGAAAAACAAAAAACGTATGGGCATCAATGTCCAAGAGCTTATCATTATCAATGAAATGGCCTTAACTGTAGGTTTAGTGATGTTAACTATCGGGAATTTCCTTGGTGGACAATGGGCTAATGAGAGTTGGGGACGCTATTGGGGATGGGATCCAAAAGAAACTTGGGCACTTGTTAGTATTATGGTTTATGCTTTTGTAATCCATATGCGTCTTGTGCCAGGGCTAAGAAGTAAGTGGGCATTTAGTTTTGCTAGTGTTGTTGCTTATTTCAGTATTATGATGACGTATTTTGGAGTGAACTTCTACCTCGTTGGACTGCATTCTTATGCTAGTGGAGACAAGGTGATCACGCCAAACTCGGTATATTACTCAGTAGCCTTTGTTGTTATTGTTGGTGCAATCAGTTACTGGCGCTTTAAGAAGATGTATAAAAAGAAAAACATCGATTGATCGTTGAAATAATATAACAGATGTTCTTGTAAGTTGGATATTGAATTAAAGACAAAAGCTTTAACTTTGAACTTTAAGCAAAAAAACTTATGAAAACGGAAAATTTTAAACTCAACACCATCTGTACACATGTGGGTGAGCTTGAAGATAAACAATTTGGAGGAGTAGTTTCTCCTCTATTTCCTTCAACCGCTTACCCTTTTGAACATGTGGACCAAAAACGTTATCCAAGGTACTTTAATACACCTAACCAACAGGCTTTAGCTAAGAAATTGGCGGCTTTAGAATATGCAGAATCTGCCCTTATTTTTGGGAGCGGTATGGCTGCCATTAGCACCACCGTATTGGCATTTCTAAAATCTGGTGATCATGTTGTACTTCAAAAGGAACTCTACGGAGGAACCCATAACTTCATCGTTGAGGAATTCAAGCGTTTTGGAATCAACTATAGTTTTGCGCAAGGGAGACATGTCGATGAATTTGAAAAAGTCATGCAGCCCAATACCAAGGTTGTTTATTTAGAATCTCCTTCGAATCCATTATTATCAGTGGTAGATATTCAGGCCATTGCTAAGATGGCAAAATCAAAAGGAGTGCTATCAATGATCGATAATACCTTCGCTTCTCCTGTAAATCAGAACCCAATTAAACTCGGAGTGGATCTTGTAATTCACAGTGCAACTAAATATTTAGGTGGACATAGTGATATTCTTGCGGGAGCGGTGTGTGGGAGCGAAGCACATATACAACAGATTTATTCTCTAGCGAAAAACCTAGGAGGAACCTTAAGTGATTATACGGTATGGCTTCTTGAGCGTAGCATCAAGACTCTTGGCGTTCGAGTTAAGGCTCAGAATAGGAATGCTAAAAAACTCGCCAAATACCTCAGTAAGAACGAAGCGATTTCAAAGGTGTTCTATCCTGGACTTTCATCTCATCCAGATCACGATATTGCCAAAAAACAGATGAAGGGGTATGGAGGTATGATGTCCTTCGAATTAAATGAAGATATCGATGTTTCCAGCTTCATGGATGCACTACAGATTATAAAACCTGCAATGAGCTTGGCAGGGGTAGAGAGTACAATACTATCTCCGGCACAAACTTCTCACGCTTTGTTGAGCGCTGAGGAAAGAGAGGCTCAAGGGATTAGTGATCGTGTTTTAAGGTTTTCAGTAGGAATCGAGGATAGGAAGGACTTGATTGCCGATTTTGAACAGGCCATTGCAAAGGTAAGAGCAGAACAACTACAGGCATAGATTAGCTGTAAGGAATAATTGTATTGCGATACATTACATTAAAAAATCAAAATTTAAATGAAATTAGATATTCTGGCATTTGGAGCACACCCTGACGATGTAGAGTTGGGCTGTGGAGCAACTATAGCCAAAGAAATTTCACTGGGAAAGTCCGTGGGTATTGTCGATTTGACAAGAGGCGAGTTAGGTACTAGGGGGTCAGCGGCTATTAGAGCAACCGAGGCGGAGCAATCTGCTAAAATACTTGGTGTAGCTACGCGGGAGAATTTAGGCTTCGCAGACGGCTTCTTTGTCAATGATAGAGCGCATCAATTGAAAATTATTGAGATGATCCGTAAGTATCAACCAGAAATTGTTTTGTGTAATGCTGTCGAGGATCGACATATCGATCATGGCAAGGGGAGTAAGCTTGTCAGTGATGCTTGTTTTTTGAGTGGACTTTTAAAGATTCAGACCAGCCATCAAGGTGTGTCTCAAAATCAGTGGAGACCAAAACAGGTGTTTCACTATATACAATGGCAAAACTTGGAGCCTGATTTTGTGGTGGATGTTAGCGGTTTTATCGATACAAAGATGGCATCCATCAAGGCATATTCTTCGCAATTTTACGATCCCAATAGTGAAGAACCTGAAACTCCAATAACGAGTAAGAACTTTTTTGACAGCGTTGATTACAGGGCTCAGGACCTTGGAAGGCTCATTGGAGTGAGTCACGCAGAAGGGTTTACTGTAGAGCGATTGTTGGGAGTGAATGAGTTAGGTGATATTATCTAAAAAAGTTGATAATTTTCTTTGCAAATGAGGTAAATTAATTTACATTTGCATCCGCAATTATACGGTGGTTGTAGCTCAGCTGGTTAGAGCGCTGGATTGTGGTTCCAGAGGTCGCCGGTTCGAACCCGGTCTTCCACCCGAATGCTTTTAAAAGCTCCTTTTTTAAGGAGCTTTTTTTATTGGGGGATATGAGTGATAACTGTTATTTCGACTTTTGTCACATCAAAATAAGAATACTTGGAGACCTCTTTAATCTTACTAAACAATTTAGAGTTGTAGTTGCCTCTCAAAATCGCTCACTTAACACGGATCGGGAACTACCATTAACCCCATAAAAAAAGTGCTTCCTCTATTGCTAGAAGAAACACTTTGATCAAATAATCAGTAATCTGATTTTTTATGCTTTTCTTACTCTTGTGGAGTAGCTTTGTCTACAACAAGACGATCAGGTCTGTTAGCAACTTCCCAAGCAGTTTGGAATACCAATCTAGCCCTGTTTCTCAATAGATCGTAATTGATCTTATCTGGAGTATCAGTTACCTTGTGGTAGTCCTCATGGGTTCCGTTAAAGTAAAATATAATTGGAATGTTGTGTTTTGCAAAGTTATAGTGGTCACTTCTGTAGTAGAAACGGTTCGGATCGTTCTCATCATTATAGGTGTAATCCAGTTCTATTTGAGTATACTCCTTGTTTACTGCTTCCGATAATTCATGTAATTCTGTACTTAGTTTATCAGAACCGATAAGGTAGATGTAGTTTCTGTCTCCTTCTCTTTCTGGATCGATTCTACCAATCATATCAATATTTAGATCAGCAACAGTGTTTGCTAATGGGAAAATTGGGTGATCTGTGTAGTATTGTGATCCAAATAATCCTTTTTCTTCAGCGGTAACGTGAAGGAATACAATAGATCTTTCTGGACCATTTCCATCTGCTTCGGCTTTTTTAAATGCCTCAGCTATTTCTAACATGGCAACGGTACCACTACCATCATCATCAGCACCGTTAAATACATCTCCACTTGGATCAACACCTACGTGATCTAGGTGAGAAGAAATAACCACATATTCATTTGGTTTGCTTTTCCCTTTAATAAAAGCAACTACGTTTTCAGAATCGACGTCTTTAGTAACGCTTTTTACGTTTAAGGTAATTTGTTCTTCTAAATCTTGAGCTGTGTTATTGCTGTCGATCTCTGGGAATATACTGGTTGCAACAGCTTTATTAACGAAGATGTAAGGAAGTTTCTTTTCATCACTTTTTAGTGCCATATTTCCACCAGTTTCTGATTGGATGAAATAATCATATCTACGTTTTGAACGCTCGTAGTATTGATCGTCATAGTAGATAATTCCTTCAGCACCTTTGGCCGTTGCAATATCGACACGTTGACTTAGGGTCTCTCTCCAGTTGGACCAAACACTTGGTTGATCACTTCCAGTTAGGATGTAATTTCCATTGGCATCTTTTGGCTCTCCTATTTTGAAAAGGATGTATTTTCCTTTTACATCAAGATCCTTGTAATCTGAGTAATCTTCAGTTTCAATACCATAACCCGCATAAACGATATCAAAGGATTGGTTTGGTATGGTAGAAAAGGTAATGATACCTTCCCCTAAAGTGTAATCAGTATCTCCAACAGTGATAGTCCCACTTGGGATTCCATTGATTTCCATAGGAACTTTTTGGAAATACTTCTCGCCTCCTTGTGCAGCGGCAACATTTATATCTTGGTAGTAATTTTTAATATACTCCACAGCCTTTTTCTGACCTGGTTCTCCTGTGTTTCTTCCTTCAAATTCATCAGAGGCATAGATGTAAAGGTGTTTTTTTAAATCAGCCTCGGTAATGGTTTCTCCATAGGCAACCCTTTGCTTATGAGTAGCAACTTCATTTTGAGCCTCATTGCTGCTCGTAGTGCTTTGAGTGTGTTGCGCACTATTACATGACATGGCTATAAATAGCCCTGCGAATAAAACTTTATTCATCTTTAGATTGTTATTTAGCGTGTTATTTTTCAAATATAAGTTGACTCTTTGATATATTGGTAATTTTTGACCTAATTACTTGTTAAAATTGACTGTTTTCGTTTTTGTAAGGAATGATTTACTGATAATTTGCGCTTCTCTATGGTCTTGTGCTAAGGCTTGCTTTATAAGGACAGGTACAATTGTTTGCGCTGCGTATTACCTTGACGGTATTATAAAACGATAGACTTAAGTTTTATTGTAGCCAAAACTGTCTTGGTCTTTTTGATTCCGCAATTACCTGCGTATATTTGTCAGTACCCTGAACTGCCTCTTTCTAAGGTCAAAAAGCAGTATGTTAGATAAAAAAAAGATTACAAGACCCAAATGGCTAAGCATACTGCTGCGAATAGCGCTGTCACTCATTTTGTTATTTGTAATTCTTATCATTTTCATACAAAGCAAATGGGGTCAGGATATCATAGTTTCCAAAGCAGTCACTTACATTGAGGATAAAATTGGAACACCGGTCAGTATTGAGAAGTTGTATCTCACATTTTCCGGTGATTTGTCCCTAGAAGGATTGTATATGGAAGATCAAAAAGGGGACAGTTTGATCTATTCAAAGAACTTGCAGGTATCAGTGGCTTTAATGCCACTAATCCAAGGCAGTACGGTTCATATTAAAAATCTCGAATGGACAGGACTTAGGGCAAACATCCATAGCGATCAGGCGGGGTCGTTTAATTTTGATTATATCGTGGAGGCTTTTGATAGCGGGGATACTACGACAGTAGATACGACTTCTTCCACGGTGTTTTTGATAGATGCCTTAGCTTTAAGTGATATAAAATTGCGTTATCAGGATTTACAAAAGGGAATGTTAGCGGATCTCGATCTGGGGAGTTTGCTACTGGAAATGGATGTGTTTGACTTGGACCAAATGAATTTTGATGTGGCCTCCCTTGAGCTTAGCGATAGCAAAATGGTTTATAAACAAAGCAAAGCTACACCAAACAGTACGGCCTCTACTGATGCTTCATCTACTGTTCCCAAATTAAAAATACAGGAACTTCATTTGAAAAACCTCAAGGTAGCTTATGACTTGCCATTGGAGCGGGTATCCCTTGATTTGGAGCTGGGTAATTCTGCCTTAAAAGATGCAGATTTCGACCTCCCGAAAGCAAAGATAGCTTTGAATTCATTTGTTTTGGAGGATACTCATATTGGGTATACAGATCTTTCTACTACTGAAGTTACAATAGATACTACTTCTCAAGGTGTGGATACACCACTTCTATGGCCAGACTACCAGGTGGATGTTCAAGAACTCTCTCTAATCAATAATGAGATATATTATAAGGACGCCTTGGTGGAGCCACATCAACATTTTAATGCCTCCGACTTTCAAATTGAAGCTCTAACATTAAAGGCAGATGAATTACATTATGCACCAGGGGAACTGAAGGCGAATTTAGAAGCCTTCACCTTTAAGGATGCCAATCGCTTTTGGCTGAAAAACTTAGCTTTTGACCTAGGAATACAAAAGGAATCCGCCAGTTTATCTGGACTTGAATTTTCTACTGGGTCTACACGAGTACAGGGAGATATTGATCTAACCTATACCTCTGTTGAGACGTTTTTAAAGCATCCTGAATCTGCGCTATTTTCTTTAAATCTCCCTTTTGAGTTGGATGTAAAGGATCTTGGTTATTTCCAACCGGAACTTTTAGAAAACCCATATATGCAGACCCTGAGCACTGATGGGTTAAGTGGAAAACTAACCTCCAAAGGTAGTTTGGATAGTCTTACTATCGAATCCTTTGTAGTACAATGGCATAACAGTCTGGTAAATCTCCAAGGACTAGCGACTTCGGTTATGGAAACCGAAAAACTGCATGTAGAGCTTCCAGCATTGATGCTGCAGTCCAATAGGACTGATATGTACCGATTCATCTCCAAAGAAGAGTTGGCTTTAGAATTACCCGATAGTCTACAATTAAGTGGGAGTTTGTCAGGGGGACTCGAGCATGTAATAGCCGATCTGCTTTTGCACTCTACCCAAGGCGATGTGTCTTTGGCAGGGAATTTAGTATACGCAGATACCATCAAGTACGCTATGGATCTTCGAACCCAAGAATTCAACCTAGGTCGTATTGTTGGTGACACGCTCTTAAAACCGCTTACGGTTTCTTTAAAAAGTATGGGAGGTGGAAGTTCCTTAAATAACCTAACAGCTTCATTGACTTCTGAATTTGATTCACTTTACTATAACGGATATGACCTTAGTCCCCTAAAATTACTTGGTCAAATAACCAATGGAAAAGGCTCCATTCAAATGGCTTTCAAGGATGACAATTTAGACTTGCGTACTGATGTTGATATGAAATTGGACACTGTGAATTCTGCGGTTAACCTTGTGTTGGAAGTGGAGGGTGCTAATTTGTATAAACTTGGTTTAACACATAAAGATGTTAGAACCGCTTTTAACCTGAACGCAAAATTTCTTGGAAATTTAGAGGATTTTACCTTCGATAGTTATTTGAAGGACGGTGTGGTGGTTGTACAAAATAGTTCCTATGATATTGGGTTGATGGAACTAAGTGCTAGGATTTCTGAAAGTCAGACTCGTCTTAAGATCAATCATGATATTATCAAAGGAGCCCTGCGTTCCAATGTGAATCCACAGCTACTCAGCAGCGCCTTGGAAGCTTACTTTAAAGACTACACTACGGACTCCATTGTCGCGGATTCTACTTTGATGGGGAAAAATGCAGTAGTGGATCTACAATTGCACCTAAAAAATGGACCGCTGCTAAGTGAAGTGCTTTTGCCAGGGCTGAAGGCCATGGATACAATTAGTTTGGCTTTGGATTTTGATCAAAACAAGCAAACGTTATTAGCGCATGTGGATGCGCCCCATTTGAACTATCAGGATAATGTAATTGACGATTTAAAGTTAGATGTCAAAGGCGCCCGTCAAGTCATGGATCTAGGACTAGAATGGAAAGCAATC
>NZ_DATGNU010000009.1:0-16095 GCF_035306585.1 Galbibacter sp. | reverse complement strand
GGTTCGATGTCAACTATTTTAAGTCTAGTGTCCAAGGAGAGTTCTTTAGAATTTAAATATTTCAAAAAAGCAGTGGAAGAATTAGTAACTGCCTTAAATATTACGGTGTCCCCAATTTCACATTTGCTAAGCTGACGAAATTCCTTATCTGGGATATGACCGTTGGCATCCGGAATCGGAGAACCATGAGGATCATAGGTTGGGTAATGAAGGAGCTCATCCATTTTTGAAAAGAATCGTGGAGATTTTACATGCTCAATCTGCTCTGCTATATCGTGTACTTCTTCCCATCCAAAACCCATAATCTCAACCAAAAACATTTCTGTCAAGCGATGTTTTCTGATAATTTGAGCGGCAACGTCTCTGCCTTTAATGGTCAATTTAACAGGCTTGTATTTTTGGTAATCAACAAGCTGCTTATCTGAAAGCTTCTTGATCATACTTGTCACCGTAGGCATTTTGATATCCAAATGCCTAGATAGGTCATTTACGCTTACCTCTCCTTCCCTATTAGAAAGTAAAAACAATGCTTTGAGATAATTCTCTTCAACTAATGAATTCATAAGACAAATATAAACCTTTGTAAAAAAACAAAAGTTAAATAGTTAAAATAAATTTGTTAGATTAATCTAACTTCTTAATTTCGCCAAGCTAATTAAATTTTGAGCTATGAGAAACTTATCCTCCTATTTACTCTTTAATGTGGTTATTTGCTTTTGTTTGAGCCAAAGCATACATGCTCAGGCGACTTTATCTGGAAAGGTTCTTTCCAATCAAACCCCACTGCCTTTTGCAAACATTCATCTTGAAGGCACCACTCTTGGGAGTTCCACTGATCAAAATGGCTTGTTCACTATAGCAAACATCCCTCTGGGCGAATATAAAGTCATTGTTTCCTCTATTGGGTTTAAAACAAAGGTTCAAAGAATTAAACTTCTCCAAGAGAAAAACCCTTCCTTGGTATTTATCTTAACCGAAGAAGATGCGCAATTAAATGAGGTGGTTGTCACAGCAACTATGAAAGAAGTATCGAAATTAGAGAGTCCAGTGCCTGTAGAGGTCTATTCTGCCAAATTTTTAAAAACTAATCCATCCACCTCCATTTTTGATGCACTACAAAATGTAAATGGCGTACGTCCACAAATAAACTGTAATGTATGTAATACAGGTGATATACACATCAATGGATTGGAGGGACCATATACCATGGTGCTAATCGATGGAATGCCAGTGGTCAGTGGGCTAGCTACTGTTTACGGTCTAAGCGGAATTCCGCAATCATTAATTGAGCGGGTAGAAATCGTCAAAGGTCCAGCCTCAACACTCTACGGTAGTGAAGCCGTGGGTGGTCTTATTAATATTATTACTAAAAAACCCTCAAATACTCCTGGATTATCCGTGGATACATTTGCAAGTAGTTGGGGTGAATTCAATCTAGATATGGCATCCAAAATTCGAATAAATAACAAGATAGAATCCCTGGTAGGAATCAATTATTTTAAGTATCAAAACCCCATTGATAATAACGATGATCATTTCACAGACCTTACACTACAAGACCGTATTTCTGTATTTAATAAATGGAATATTGCCAGAGAGCATAATCGTCAATTTTCCTTTGCAGGGCGGTATGTGTATGAGGATCGATGGGGAGGCGAAATGAATTGGTCGAAAGAATTTAGAGGCAGTTCTGAAGTTTATGGAGAAAGTATCTATACGAGTCGATGGGAGCTTTTTGGAAATTACCAGCTACCCTTTGATGAAAATATACTTGTGCAATTTAGCTTAAATGGCCACAACCAAAATAGTGTCTATGGGGATGTAAGATACTTAGCTGATCAAAAAATAGCTTTTGGGCAACTCACTTGGAATAAAGACTATAAAAATCATGATTGGCTCGCCGGACTCACCTATCGATATACGTATTATGATGATAATACTCCTGCCACAGCTTCCTCAGAAAATCTTGAGATCAACAACCCTGACAACACTCATCTACCTGGAATCTTTATCCAGGATGAGATCACACTTGCTCCAAATCATAAACTTCTAGCTGGATTGCGCTACGATTACAATTCTATTCACGGAAGTATTTTAACCCCACGACTAAACTATAAGTGGAATTCAGAAGACAGTAATAATATCCTAAGAATAGGCATCGGAAATGGTTACCGCGTAGCGCATATATTTACAGAAGATCATGCCGCACTAACTGGAGCTAGATCTGTGGTGTTCTTAAATGATTTAAAACCGGAGAAATCGTGGAATGGCAACATCAATTTTGTAAAAAAAATATATACCGACCAAGGTACTTATATTAAGTTCGACACCACTTTATTCTACACCTATTTTGACAACAAAATCATCGCTGATTACCAGAGTGATCCCAATAAAATTATATACGATAATCTGGATGGTTATGCGATATCTAAAGGCATTTCTTTAAATACCGATTGGGTGTTTGCCAATGGGCTAAAAGTCTTAGCTGGAGCAACTTTAATGGACGTTTACAGTGTAGCCCAATCCAAGCGTACTAGGCAATTATTCACCGAACAATTCACTGCGGTATGGAATGCTAGTTATTCCCTTGATAATTTAAATTTGAAAATTGATTATACGGGAAATCTTTATGGGCCGATGCAACTACCCCTCTTGAGTGATACAGATCCAAGAAAATCGCATTCTCCTTGGTGGTCCATTCAAAATATACAGCTCACTAAGGTGTTCCGAGAAAATTTTGAACTTTATACTGGGGTGAAAAATTTATTGAATTGGACTCCTGCAAAAGACAATCCATTTATCATTGCCCGTTCCCATGACCCTTTTGACAAGAATGTGGTCTTTGATTCCCATGGCAATGCTGTGCCTACACCAGAGAATCCGTACGGGTTAACCTTTGACCCTTCCTATGTTTATGGTCCAAACCAAGGTATTCGAGGCTTTTTTGGGATACGTTGGCATTTGGATTAAACTATTAACTCCATAAAGGCATTCCTTACATCTTCTCCTAAAATAACCGAATTATAGGTACAGTATTTACGAACCACTGGATCAAAAGAATGAATGCTAATTTTAGTAGGTTTAAATTCCCTAGCCTGCAGGACAGTATACATGTTTAATGCTGCTTTTGAAGTGGCATATGCAGTAAGGCTGTAGTCAGAATAACAAAAGGTTTTATCCTTCATTTTATTGATATCCCCTAAACCACTGGTGACATTAATTATTTTAGGGTTGTTACTTTTCTCCAGTAACGGCTTGGTCATTTGGACCAATTTTAGAACCGCAAAAAAGTTAACATCGAATTGATATTTTACATCCTCAAGCACTAATTGATTAATTTTTTGTCCAAAACCATTTACCACCTCCGCATTGTTGAGAAGAAGGTCTAATTTCCCATAATAGGAATACAACACATGCTTTAATCGACATAAACTTTCATTAGAGGTGAAATCCACCTCAATGACTTTACAATCTTCAACCTCCTCACACTGTTTTGCAAGCGACTGATAACTTTTTTTTGCAGCCGCAAGAATAACCTTATAGTTATGTTCCAGCAGCAGGTCGGCAAACATCCCTCCAAGGCCATTTCCAGCCTCGGTCACCAACGCTATCCTATTTTCTTCCATAACATTCCCATGTTTTAATTTACAAATTTATCAAATGCTTGTCCATATCGATCTACTTTTGTTTTAATAGTTGGCTTGTATAATGGTTCGACTCTTGGTCATAGTCTTAAATATTACAGCCTATGATTTTCTAAATTGATTAGGCGTTGAGCCCGATTGCTTTTTAAAGAACCTCGTAAAATGGGTAGGTTCATCAAAGTTTAATCGATGTGAGATCTCAGCGATATCTAAATCTGAATACTTCAATAAACTTTTACTCTCTGTAAACAATCGCTCATTTATGATATCCTTAGCACTCTTACCAGTGAGATTCTTTACAGTGGTGGTCAAATAATTTGGTGTTATATTTAAAGCCTCTGCGTAACTACTAACGTTTTTGGTATCAACATACATTTTATCCACCAATACCTCAAATTTGTTAGCGATAATTTGTGATCTCGAGAGCTGATATTCCTCGCTTTTACTTCGTTCAAATATAGCTTTGCAATAATACAATAAAGAAGCTAACATTCCCTCTAACATCTTTCCCTGATAGGGGTGCGGGTTCCTAGAAACGGAATACATCCGCTCCATATCAAAGACCAAAGATTTGTGTTCTTCCTCTGTGAGCAATAGCATATTCTTTTCTGAGATTTTCAAAAATGGAAAATCACTGATTAAATCGGAAAATGAATTCCCTAGGAATTCTTTTCTAAACATAATAAAGTATCCCGTCATACGCTTATCTCTCACCCAGGAAAACACCTGTCCTGGTACCACAAACACCATAGGAAAACCTTCTAAATTAAGTAAATCTGTGTTGAGATTGAACTGTGTTTTCCCATAATTACTCATCAGTGCAATCTGGTAAAACCCCTGTCTGTAAGGAGGCATACACCTCCTTGCAGTGGGCTCTAAACTTTCGATTGTGACAATATCGAAGTCTGGTATTTGGCTCTGATGCTCTAGGCCAATACCTTGGTAAAAATCATTAAAGGTTTCAAAAATTGGAATTTTGGTCTTAATCATTAATAATACTTACAACTTATTATTATTTCCCTTATACACCTGTGACCAGCACAGTTACATTCAAACAACTTCTTTTATTGGTCTAATTTTTATTCCAACACTTACATTACTAGGTATCATTGTGCTTATTTTCAGCCACTTTTAAGGACTCATATTTATCATCTAAGTCGTCTGGACTTAGCAATTCCCATCCACCACCAAGGACTTTATAAATATTCACAAGTGAGGTGGCGGAGGCGATTTCACTTAAGGCCAATGCATTTTCCGATACCAGTAAGGTGTTCTCCGCATTTAGATAATCAATGAAATTATCCAGACCAGCTTGATAGCGCTGCTCTGCAATTTGAGCAGCCTGAGCACTTGCCTGGAAAGAAGTCTTTAAAATTGCTCTTCTTTTTAACTCATAGCTATAAGAACTCATAGCCGTCCTTATATCTTCTAGTGCTTGTAAAACAGTTTTCTCATACTGACTTAAAGCTGCAAGTGTTTTAGCGTCATTGTGATTTATCTGTTGTTTAACTCTACCAAGGTTAAAGGCAGCCCAGGTTATTCTTGGCAGTACACTCCAGGTAAAGGAGGAGTTACTTCCAAAATTAGAAAAATCTACCGCAGAAAATCCAATGGATCCGTTGAAGCTAATTTGAGGGTATAAATCAGCTACGGAAATATTATATTCGGAAATTCTTATTTGCAAGGCTGCCTCCGCCCTTCTAATATCAGGTCTCCTTCGTAGCAATTCTTCAATTTTTCCCAAGGATACCGTTGTGGGTAAACTTGGAAGTGGTTGTGGTGATATAATATCGGCATCCAAACTACCTGGAACTTCTCCCACAAGTACACTTAGACTGTTCTTTAGTGCCTCTAATTGTGCTTGAAGTTGTGGTATTGTAGCACGCGTGGCTTCAAGTTGCGCAAGGGCTCTTGAAACATCCAGCTGATTGCTTGTGCCTGCTTGAGCAAGTTGTTGGGTCAACTCATAGGTTTCCTGTTGTCCTTTAAGGTTCCTTTTAGCAATATCGATACGGTATTGAGTTCCTCTTAAAGCTAAATAGTTGGAGGCTACCTCAGCATAAATACTGAGGTATACTCCGTGCATGTCAGCCACAGCCTGTTGTTTAGTGGCATAGGCTCCTTTAATTCTATTGGTAACTCTTCCAAAAAGATCTGCCTCCCAGCTAGTATCTAAGCTTCCACTATAGGTACTGTATGTCGGGTTTTTTCCTTGTGCGAAAACATTTTCTCCCATACGTGTTCTGGCATACTCACCATTGGCTGTGATGGTTGGCCATCGGTCAAATTTTCGTGCTTTGACCAAAGCCTTGGCGGCTTGATAATTCGCAACCGCCGTGTTAATATCTAGATTGTGTTGTTGCGCCTTTTTAATTAGGCTATCCAAAATTGGATCCTCGAATGCCAACCACCAACTGATCGAAATTTTTGATTGATTAAACAAGGAATCAACTACCTTTGATTTGAGTAAATCCTCGTTAACAGTCAGTGGAAGTACAACTTCGTAATCCCTTTTTTGTACGCCACAGGAAACAACGAACCATCCTAGAAATAGTACAAGAATTTTAACTATTGTATTCATTTTGTTGTGGGTTTTAATGCGGTTAATTCACTATCTGATGACACTTTTTCTTTTGATCGACTCCATTTTCTACCCAAGTAATAAAATACTGGTGTTAAGAATACTCCGAATATGGTTACCCCTAACATTCCACTAAATACGGCGACTCCAAGGGCAACCCGAAGTTCCGCTCCAGCACCTGTGGAGAGGGCAAGTGGAACTACCCCTAAGATAAATGCCATAGCGGTCATTAAAATTGGACGCAATCGTAGTTTCGAGGCCTCAACTACTGCGGCTTTAAGTTCCATGCCTTGTTCTTCTAATTGTTTGGCAAACTCCACAATTAGAATGGCATTTTTACTGGCAAGTCCAACAAGCACCACCAGACCAATTTGCACCATGATATTGTTATCCAGTCCTGCAAGATCAACTCCTATCATCGCAAACAATAATACCATGGGTACAATTAGGATTACTGATAGTGGTAGGACCAGACTCTCAAACTGAGCTGCCAGTAATAAGAAGACAAATACCACCGCCATAAAAAATGCCATTCCTGCAGTATTCCCAGCAGTCTTCTCTTGATACGCTAATTCTGTCCATTGGTAAGAAATACCATCAGGTAAAACCTCATCTGCCAATCGTTCCATACGCTCCATGGCCTGGCCAGAACTAAATCCTGGTGTGATATCCCCGTTAATAGCAGCTGATGGGTACATATTAAATCTAGGAATCCTCGCTGGGCCAGAAATATCTCTTTGGGTGGCGATTGAACCTAGAGGCACCATGGCACCATCCCTATTTCGTATTTTTATTTTAGTGAGATCCTCAGGGGTAAGTCGGTTAGGTGCATCGGCCTGAGCGGTTACCTGAAAGGTTCTACCTAAATAATTAAATTCATTCACAAAGACAGATCCCATAAAAATCTCTAGCGACTGAAAAACACTTTGCACATCAACCCCTAACTTCTGTGCTTTTACCCGATCGATATCCAAATACAATTGTGGGCTTTGGTTATTGAAAAAGGTAAACACATTGTTTAGCATGGGGTCCTGATTGGCAGCCATCGCCAAGGCATTGGTTGCCTCTAATAGCTGATCTGTACCTAGATTTGCTCTATCTTGAACCATCATCTTAAATCCACCTGCATTACCGATCCCACTAACCGATGGTGGCGGAATAACTAATACAATAGCATCGTCCACTGCGGCCAATTTTCCTTGAATGGTCGTCAAAAGATCCATGTACTCGATCCCCTTATCAACACGTAAATCAAAATCTTCCAGGGTCAAGAACACCACAGCCGCATTGGAGGCGTTTGTAAATGAAATGGGATCAAGACCTGTAAATGAAATAGCCGTTTCTACCCCGTCGATATCTAAAGTTCGGTCCAGTACCTGATGCACTACAGCATCCGTTCTAGAGAGGGATGATCCTGGGGGTAACTGTACTACGGTAATAAAGTATTGTTGGTCCATGGAAGGAATAAATCCTTTGGGCACCTTATTGAATTCAAATCCTGTAAGTAGAATAAGGCCAAAATAAACGATCATTACCATCATAGCGGTACGGACTAATTTCCGAACGCTGTTTCCATAGGTTTCAGAGAGAAATTCCATGAACACATTAAATTTCGCTCCTATATAAACAAAGGGCCTAAAAAGTATAAAACTATCTTTAACTTCTTTTTTTTCTTCGTGTCTCATCAGCAGTGCTGCCATAGCAGGACTCAAAGTAAGAGACACAAATACTGAAATAGAGGTCGCCACGGCAATGGTGATTCCAAACTGTTTATAAAACTGCCCTGAGATTCCATCTAAAAATGCCGTAGGAATGAATACTGCAATTAGCACTAAGCCAATGGCTACTAAAGCTCCACCAACTTCATCCATGGTCTTTAAAGCGGCCTGTTTCGGTGATAAACCCTTTTGCAGGTATCGTTCCATATTCTCCACCACCACAATTGCATCATCCACCACGATTCCAATGGCTAACACCAAACCAAAAAGGGTTAGGGTATTTAATGAAAACCCGATGGCTTGCATCACTGCAAAAGTCCCAATAAGCGATACAGGTATAGCCAAAATCGGTATAATTGCCGCCCTCCAAGATTGTAAGAACAGTAAAATAACCAGTACCACCAAAATGACAGCCTCAAAAATGGTATGATATACCTGATCAATGTTTTTCTGAATAAATTTTGTTGGATTATAAGCAATTTTATATTCGAGGTCTGGTGGAAAATTCTTTGATATTTCCTCCATAGCCTCTTCTACAGATGCAGAAGTCTGCAAAGCGTTTCCTCCAGGTTGTTGAAGAATAGGTATCGCAATAGCTGGCATCTTACCTAGGTATCCTTTAGTGGCATAGTTTTGTGCCCCTAATTCAGCTCTTCCGATATCTTTCAATCGCACAATTCGACCGTTGTCCTCGGCCTTGATAATAACATTTTCAAATTGTTCGATCGTATTGAGTTTCCCTTGCGTTTGTATGTTAACCTCAAAGGCGGTTTGTTTACCTGAGGGTAACGCATTTAGTGTTCCACTTGCAATCTGGACGTTTTGAGCCCTTAATGCAGCAACCACTTCGGAAGCTGTCAGATCCAAACTTGATATTTTATCAGGATCCAACCAAATACGCATCGCGTACTCTGCGGCACCAAAAAGTTGGATATCTCCAATACCTTTGATACGTGCTAACTGATCCTTTATTTGCAATACTGCATAGTTCCCAATAAAGGTTGGGTCATAAGTTTGGTTGGGTGAAAAGAGGTTCACTACCATAAGAATATCTGGAGATACCTTCTTGGTGGTGATCCCTAATCGTTTGACTGTTTCTGGCAAACGAGGTTCCGCGACAGCCACCCTATTTTGCACCTGAACCTGAGCTTTGTCTAGATCGGTACCCAATTCAAATGCGATTTGAATCGTTACTCTTCCATCGGATGTGGATTGGGAGGTCATATAGATCATGTTTTCTACCCCATTGATCTCCTTCTCGATAGGACCTGCAACAGTCTGAGAAAGGGTTTCTGGGTTCGCTCCTGGATAGTTTGCCACAACCTGAATGGTGGGTGGTGCCACATCTGGGAATTGCGAAGTCGGCAGGGTAAAATATGCCAACCCACCCACTATAAGGATCAGTACGCTCAATACCGCTGCAAAAATGGGTCTATGTATAAATATGTGACTAAATTTCATTATTTCTATTGTTTCAAATTTTAAAATAGCTGTCCCATGCTCCTTCCTTTCTGTTTAAATTAAAGGGAGCAGTTTCATTAAAAGTATTCCACTATAGACTAGGGGATGATTTCTATGAGAACAAAATTAAAAATGAACAGTTTTATCGTTTTCACTGTCAGGAGAAAAACTCCCCTAACAGTCTATGGGTCCTGCTTTTAGAGGTTTTGTGAATGCTCCAAAGAAGCTAATTCGGATTCTCCACTAACCACATTAGTCTGCGAGGTATGCACTAACATTCCGGGTCTAATTTTCTGAAGGTTGTTGGTGATGAGTTTATCATCTTTACTCAACCCTTCTCTTACAATTCTCAGACCATTAGAGTGCAATGGCCCTAATTCAACTGGTTTACTAACCACCTCACTACTATCATTAAGTACATAAACAAACCTAACCGATTGATTGGTTCCTATAATGTGATCAGGAATCATAATGGCCTTGTGCTCTGCACTTCCTATAATTCGAGCTTTTCCAAACATTCCGGGTTCCAATAAATTGTTCTCATTGGCAAGGACTGCCCGACTTTCAATTGTTCCTGATTGCATATCAATCTGGTTATCGATAAAATCGAGTTTTCCTTTGTGAACGAAATCCGTCTCATCTAAGAGTTGAATCTCTACTGGAATCCCTTGTTCTCGTGGATTGTTTCGTTTGCCATCTTTAGCCAAACGAACGTATTTTAAATAATTTGACTCACTAGAGGTAAAATAAAAATGAATTGGGTTTGTGGCTACGATAGTAGTTAACAAGGTGGAATTTGCACTACCCCCATCTATCAAATTGCCCTCGTTTACCCGATCTCTACTTACAAGTCCTGAGATAGGTGCTTTTACCTTGGTGAATTCTAAATCGAGCTGAGCTTGATCTACTTTGGCTTCTGCCAACTTCAGACTAGCTTTAGCGTGCGCAAGTGCCTGCTTTCTTTGATCGTATTCCTCTATGGAGACCGCACCGGTTGCCCTTAAGGTTTCTACCCTTTTGTAATTGTCTTCAGCTGTTTTAACAGTAGTCAGCGTCTGGGCATAATTTGCCTTGGCCTGTGCTAGTGCAATTTGATAGGGTCGTTGATCAATCACAAATAACACCTGTCCTTTATGAACATATTGGCCATCTTTGAAATTTACCTTTTCTAAAAAGCCACTTACCCTTGCTCTAACATCTACGTGGTTACTTGCTTGAAATCGCCCAGTATATTCATCCCATTCGGTAATGGTTTCATATAGTGGTAGTGAAGTTTCTACTTCCAATACTGGCGCTGCAGCTTGCTGTTCTTCTTCTTGTGCATTAACGCCATCTGGAGCAAATGCAAAGACTAGTAGGGCTACTAGAACCCCTATCGTGGCAAAAATGCCAATCTTCTTTGTGCTTGGTTTCTTTTTCATCTCTATGGTTCTTCTACGGTTTTTTAATAGGAACAAAATTATGGCGCTAGTACACCTATTGGCTAACCATAATTTTTTTTAAAATGACCAAAATCTAATATCCGCGAAAAAAAATGGGCTAAAACTCCCAAAAGCATTCAAAGAACATTCTTAAATATCAATGACTTATAATTCACCCAATTACACCTTTGCTCATGTACCACCAAGCATTGCTATGTGGTAAAAACATAATCGTCTTTAGCCAGGCTCCTTCCCCTGAAAACTAGGAAAAAAATTTCTCATTAGGACGCAATTTTTTGCCTGATGCTACAAAATAAACCAATCGTTTTTTGTAATTTCATATTATGGCTATGGCGTCTTGATATAACAAATTGCGCCTACACCGCTATAGTTAACATACTGAAAATGAAAACAAAAACATATACTATTAGCATAAAGGCAGCAGTAGAGAAGGTCTATGACATCATGCTAGGTCTTACTTATAAAAAAACGTATCAGGCCTGGGTCAGTATATTTAATCCAACATCCACCTTTGAAGGAAGTTGGGAAAAGGGTTCTGAAATACGTTTTATTGGAACTGATCAGAAAGGCCAAACCTCTGGAATGTTATCCAAAATCGTAGAAAACAAACCCAACGAATTTGTTTCCATACTACACTATGGCATCATTAAAAATGATCAAGAAATCACTCAAGGAGCAGCGGTAGAACAGTGGGCCGGATTTACTTAAAATTACACTTTCAAACATAATAATGGTTTAACTAAAGTCACCATTGAAATGAACACCCATAAAGACTATATTGATTACTTTGATGACTCTTGGCCAAAAGCTTTAAAAAAACTAAAAGAATTAGCGGAATCCTAAAATCCTTAAAAGCCATAAAATAACCCTGATAAATTCATTTTTAATTTCACCCCTACTTGATCGGTCCCTTTTTTGTATAAAATTAAGTAGCCACCAATGTGATAACGCGTATATTTTAGTTTCTTATCAAGAAATGGTAACGGAAATTAACCACCAGTAGCTAGTTTACAAGACCAGGACTGCATCATGTTAACAGAACAGTTGTTTTTTACGATGGTTACATACCAGTATGTCACTGCAGATTAATTCCGAAGTTAAAAATCCAACCTTAGCGATCACGACATAATGAGCGCCCTTACAGCCCGTAACACAAAATTTAAAGTGCCTGAAGGTTTGGTCAAAAAAGGACACATACCACCGTGGCGCAATTGGATAAAGGAATTGGAAACAACTGCTTAAAATTTTATCATTTTTTTAATTCCTACTAACTCTATAGAATTAATTGTTTTTATATCTTAGCGCCTAAATTAATTGTTACAAACGCCAACATGAGTACTATTAAACTCCTACGACACCAAATTGAAAACATCAGCCTTAAGCAAATCGGTTGGACTATTTTGACTTTAAACCTTGCGTTGATAGGCTATTTTTTATTCATTATACTCCAGAGCGATGAATTCCTTTTCGCTTTTGACAAGACTTTTTACACATTTATCGCTATAGGCTTTTGTGCCCAATTAATAGATGGCGCTTTGGGTATGGCTTATGGCGCTAGTAGCAGTTCGCTATTACTACATTTCGGGGTATCACCAAAAATTGCCTCGGCTAGTGTACATATGGCTGAAGTATTTACAACAGGAGTTTCAGGATTAGCACATCTAAAATTTAAAAACATTGACAAAAAACTTTTAATAAAACTTGTGGTACCTGGAGTCATTGGTGCTGTTGTTGGTGCTTACTTACTATCAGCGGTATTGGAGGGTGAGGTGATAAAGCCCTATATCTCCGCATACCTTTTGATTTTAGGAGTTATCATTTTACTAAAGGGTATCCGAAACAATTTCAATAAGCACAAGCGGGTTAAAAGAGCTGGTCTTTTGGCATTGCTTGGAGGAATGTTCGATGCTCTTGGCGGTGGTGGTTGGGGGCCTATTGTTACTTCTAATATTCTCAACCAAGGAAAAGATCCTAGGTTAACAATTGGAACGGTAAATACGGCTGAATTCTTTGTTACTTTTTTTGCCACTGGAATCTTTCTCTTTTATGTGGGAGTCGACAGCTGGCAAGTCGTTTTAGGCCTTATTATTGGAGGAGTAATGGCAGCGCCCTTTGGCGCCATGGTAGCCTCTAGAATAAACAAACGATTGTTAATGATTGTGGTGAGTTTGGTAATTATACTAACATCAGGTTTGAATATATATTACAGTTTTAATCTCTAGGAGCTGGCTTTAAAGATCGGTAATGGATCGTTCTAGGACAGGGATCATTTGTGTTCTCAGGTCCAGGAATATTCTACGAACTTTACAGGTATCCTCATCGATGCATTCTTCACACTTTTCGTAGAAATTCTCAGAGGTACATGTGGTTAATGCTATAGGTCCATCCATCATTCTCACAATGGAGGCTACCGTAATTCCAGAAGGTTCGATTGCAAAACTATACCCGCCTTTTGACCCTCGATGGCTTCTGATTATCCGGTTTTGTTTTAGACTATTCATTATAGACTCTAAAAATTTATAAGGAATCTTCTTTGCTTCTGAAATTTCCTTTACCGAAATCGGTATTTTATCTTGGTGATCGTAAATGAACAAGAGTGCCTTAATGGCGTATTTTGCTTTGCGTGAGAGCATAATATTTTCCTATCAAATGCAATAATAATGGTTAAAGATAACATCTCAAAAATTAGTAGCACTGCCAATGATTAAAAAACATCATATAATCAGCAAAGGGTTCTCCAAATCACTTATAGTAATAGACTGTATTTTTAAGAGTTAGGTAATGGTTTTGAGGTCACAATGACCGCTTTTCCAAGGTAAGCATCATTGAGTAGATTGCTCACAATAAAGTGTGCTAAATCCCCTCTTTCTATATGACTTGTAGGAATTCTTTGATCTGTCACTACCATATAATTATGTTCATAGAGCGCCCCAGTACCGCGAAGTCCTGTAGGCCGCACAATGGTGTATGGAAGAATACTTTTTTTCACCAGGTTTTCTTGATCGGAATGGTCTGCGATATGTCCTTTTAAAATGTTATTTATAAAGGTTCGACTAAAAAAACCTAATTGACCTATGCTTTCATTACTTCCTGCGGAGCTAATGACCCATAATCGAGTTGACGGACTTCTATTCTCAAGAGCCACTATGACATTTTTGGTCGTTTGAGTTCTCACCTTGGAACAGGTGAAAGTATGCACCCCAACGGCAATAACGACCGCATCAAATTTATGTTGGAATATTACATTATGGATGGTCATTTCATCAGTAGCGTCTCCCTGTATTATACGGACACCCGTGAGCGGTCTGATTAATTTTTCAGCTGATCGCACAAATGCAGTGACGTGATGACCTTCCTCTAGCGCCTGTTTCATGATCAAACGACCTGTTCTTCCTGTTGCACCAATAATTAATACATCCATAAACCTATTACATTACCATTTGGTTACCATTAAAGGTAGCGAAAATATTACAATGGACTCATGGCTTTAAGATCAGATTTTATCTTACTCCCTATAATGCTGCCCTAGGCTCCAAATGAAACCTCTTTTGCTAAAAGGTAAAATCTTATAACTTTAGATAGCAAAAAATTAAACGGATACCTTCTGAGCAAGCATTTGAAGAATCTTCTGCTCAACTTCTTCTTGATTCCATATTTTCTCGATGTGATCCATTTCCATAATCTCATCCATAATTGCTTTCTGAAAATCCCCTTGTTCTAAGGCCTTTACATATGGATCTGTTGAGAAAGTAACCCGGCTGTATAAAGGCATCCATTTATCGGGATGCTTTTCTGAAAATCGCTTTTCTATATTCTTTCTTAAAATAAACTTTTCATCTGCGGTCTTCGAGCTCATTTCTATAAAATTGCGATAACTAAGCTCTGCCACTGCATCTGTATTTGGTTTACGCTGGGTTTGATAATATTCAAAAATAGTTCCCCAGTCGTCACCATATTGTTCGATAAGTGAGTTAAGTACAGTGATATCTTCAAATCCTACATTCATCCCTTGTCCATAAAAAGGTACTATGGCATGAGCTGCATCTCCTATTAACGCTACTTTATCATGACTAGTCCAAGGCTCACATTTAATGGTCACTAAAGAACTTGTGGGGTTTTTAAAAAACTCTGTAAGTAAATCTGGCATCTCTTGAATCACATCATCAAAGTATTTTTGAAAAAATACGGTCACTTTGGCCTCGGTATCCAGCTCTTCGAATGAGTTAACACCATGATACGGCATAAACAAAGTACAGGTAAAACTGCCATCTAAATTCGGTAGGGCGATCAACATAAACGATCCCCTAGGCCATATGTGAAGGGAATTCTTATCCATTCTATGAACATTTCCAGGACCCGCGGGGATGGACAATTCTTTATAGCCTGTTTTTAAAAACTTCTGACTGTAATTAAACATGCTACTACGCTGCATCTTATGGCGAATCCTTGAAAATGCACCGTCCGCACCAAAAATTAAATCATATTGGTGTGGTTCTAGGGTTTCCCTTTCACTTTTTCCTGTATATAGAATAGCCTCTGTTAGTGATACATCCCATACCTTAGAATTAAATATAAAACGTGCTCCTTCACCCTCTGCCAAATCAATCATTTTTTTATTTAGAACACCTCGTGAAATGGAATAAATGGCTTCACCTTCTTTACCGTAGTATTGATAATAAACTGGCTTACCTTCAACATGGATCGCTCGCTTGTCCATAGGAATAGCGAGCGCTTCTATTTCTTTTCGGATTCCAACATATTCTAAGGCCTTCCACCCTCTTGTGGAGACGGCTAAGTTGATGGATCTTCCCGAGAATTCCGTTTCTCTAATATCAGGCCTTCTATCATATATATCCACATCATGTCCTTGCTTTTTTAAATAGATAGCTAATAAACTACCGACAAGGCCACTACCTGTGATCCCAACTTTCTTTGGTGTTTGCATGGGTAAATTGTATCTAATAATCCCTGTGAAGTTACAGGAAATCGGTCAAAGTTAAGAAAATTCAAATAGCTTGCTTGCACAAAGCAAAAAAGTGTTGCATCAAGGCGATGATCTAACCTCTTAAGACTAGACTTTGAATAGCTACCCAGCAAAAGTGAATTTTTTTTCGTATTTTGCTAAAAATCAAAACTTTAATATTATGGCTGAGGGAAAATTAGAGCACATGCAAAAAATTTTAAACAAACTAGAGGACATTAAAAATACCCAAGAAAGCGCTATCGATAAAATTAATCATGTGATTACC
>NZ_DATGNU010000008.1:0-69330 GCF_035306585.1 Galbibacter sp. | reverse complement strand
GTTGCTGCACCGTTTTGCTGTGCATCCGCTGTTGCCTTATACATTTCTTCAGAAGCAGCTTTCCAAGCTTCGTTGATCTTATCCAAAGCAGGTTGAATTTGTTCAACATCCTGAGAAGCATGTGCTTTTTTCAGCTCCTCTAAAGCATCTTCAATAGGTTTTTTCTTATCTGCTGATAACTTATCCCCAAATTCTTTCAGCTGTTTTTCCGTTTGGAAAACCATACTGTCTGCCTCGTTGAGTTTATCAACTTTTTCCTTTGCTTTTTTATCAGCATCAGCATTTGCTTCTGCTTCTTTTTTCATTTTCTCGATTTCCTCCTCTGTTAATCCAGAAGACGCTTCGATTCTAATATTCTGTTCTTTATTAGTTCCTTTATCTTTTGCAGAAACATTGATAATACCGTTAGCATCGATATCAAAGGTAACTTCAATCTGAGGAACTCCCCGTTGTGCTGGTGGAATACCATCTAAGTGGAAGCGCCCAATAGTTTTATTGTCCGCTGCCATAGAACGTTCCCCTTGTAGTACGTGAATTTCAACAGAAGGCTGATTGTCTGCTGCTGTTGAGAATATTTGAGACTTTTTAGTAGGAATAGTGGTATTGGCTTCAATAAGTTTTGTCATCACGCCACCCATAGTTTCAATTCCCAAAGATAGTGGTGTAACATCCAATAACAATACATCCTTCACGTCTCCAGTTAATACACCTCCTTGAATCGCAGCACCTACGGCTACAACCTCATCAGGGTTCACACCTTTAGAAGGTTTCTTTCCGAAGAACCTCTCAACCGCTTCCACAACTGCTGGAATTCTGGTTGATCCTCCAACAAGTATAATTTCATCAATTTCACTTTTGGAAACACCAGCATTTTTCAAAGCTGACTCACATGGCTTGATTGTTCTTTCAACCAAATCACTGATTAGCTGCTCGAATTTAGAACGTGAAAGACTTTTCACTAAGTGCTTAGGTCCGCTAGCAGTCGCCGTAATATATGGTAAGTTAATCTCTGTTTGACTTGCAGAGGAAAGTTCAATTTTAGCTTTCTCAGCCGCTTCTTTTAAACGTTGTAAAGCAATGGAATCTTTCCTTAGATCAACATCCTCTTCAGCCTTGAATTCATCAGCCAACCAATCGATAATTTTCTCATCAACATCATCACCACCAAGGTGCGTATCTCCATCAGTTGACAATACTTCAAATACGCCATCTCCTAACTCTAAAATGGATACATCATGTGTTCCTCCACCAAAGTCAAAAACAACGATTTTTTGATCTTTCCCTTTTTTATCAAGCCCGTATGCAAGTGCCGCTGCAGTTGGTTCATTAATAATACGCTCCACCTTTAATCCAGCGATCTCACCAGCTTCTTTGGTTGCTTGACGTTGAGAGTCATTAAAATAAGCAGGAACCGTAATTACAGCTCCAGTTACATCTTGCCCAAGATAATCTTCAGCTGTCTTTTTCATTTTTTGAAGAATCATAGCAGACAATTCTTGTGGTGTATATAAACGACCATCAATATCTACTCTCGGGGTATTATTATCTCCTTTAACTACTTTATAAGGCACTCTGGAGGCTTCATTTTCAGATTCTGAATACTTATTCCCCATAAAACGCTTGATGGAATATATGGTCTTATTAGGGTTGGTTACCGCCTGACGTTTAGCTGGATCCCCAACCTTTATTTCCCCACCATCAACAAAAGCGATTACAGAAGGAGTAGTTCGTTTACCTTCAGCATTAGGTATTACAACTGGCTCGCTTCCTTCCATCACAGAAACGCAAGAGTTGGTCGTACCTAAGTCTATACCAATAATTTTACTCATGTTTATATTTTTATAGTGTTTGAAAATTCTTTTAATTCGCAATATAAAATTCAATCTTTGTGCCATGGATTTAAAAATGACAAACTGTCACAATAAATTGATGACACCATATTATTATTCGGTTAAGCCACTGTCACTACAACCCGTCCCTGACGCCAAATCAAGACAAACTACTGTGCATCACTAGAGATAATACAACTTAATTCCTAATGGTGACTCATTAAAGCTAAATCTTTTTGTAACATTACAGGCAAGTTGGCAACTAATACTTAAAACAACAACCTCAACTTTGACACAAGACTTAGAGCATAAATTTGTAAGCGAATTAGAAGCGAACCAGAATATCGTACATAAAATATGTAAGATCTATACGGATTGTCCTGATGCGCATAAGGACTTGTTCCAGGAGATCACCATCCAGTTATGGAAAGCTTATCCTAAGTTTCGAGGGGACGCTAAGTTTAGCACTTGGATGTACCGCATAGCGCTCAATACAGCCATTACCCTTTATCGTAAATCCAAAAGACATGTGCCTACAAATAAGTTGGATCCTGTGATCTATAAGGTCAAAGCAGTTGATTATGATGATACAGAAGAACAGCAATTAGCCCTTATGTATGAAGCAATCAAACAGCTCAATGATATCGAAAAGGCATTAGTTTTCTTGTACTTAGAGGATAAGAATTACTATGAAATTTCAGAGACGATGGGTATTACAGAGATTAATGCACGAGTTAAAATGAATAGAATTAAAAAGAAACTAAAAAATATACTTAATCCCTAATGAAAGAGCTTGATTTATTAAAAAAGGATTGGAAGAAAAGGGAGAAGAATCTCCCAAAACTATCCTATGAGGATATTTATAAGATGATACTTAAGAAATCATCTTCTTCAGTGCGGTGGATTTTTTATATCAGTTTACTTGAACTAGGTTTAGGACTCCTAATTATTTTATTCTACCACCCAAACATAGGTAAACAAATACAATTACCAGGCTTTATCGATTTCTTCTCTTATATCTCTATACCAGTGTTATTGTATTTTGCATACCGATTCTTCCAAAACTACAGAAACATCTCTACCACATCTTCAGTAAAGGATTTATTGGAAAGTATTATGAAAGCTCGTAGGACTGTTCGACTCTATATTATCTTAAACCTAGTCCTGGGAGGTCTAGCCTCTATTATCACTTTTATATATGTATATGTTGACCAACAAGGTGGTTGGAATATCTTTGTTCAAAAAGCTCAAATAAAGGACTATCTCATCATTTTTGTTGTTGCGGTAATTGCAACACTGATTGTATTAGCCGCGCTTTTAGGCATATACCTCCTACTCTACGGATTTTTAATGAGACGCCTAAAACTCAATTACAAGGAGCTTAAGAAAATGGAAGTGTAATGAACCATTAACCGAATTAAATTACCAAGCACGCTTTTTATTTAAACGCTCCATTTCAGCTATTTCCTCTTGGGGAATTACTTTTAAAAACGAAGGATGTTGCTCGATAGAATACTCAATTTTCTCCACAATTTCCTCGATCGTTTCATTATCATAATCAATATCCAAAGGTTCTTTAATAACCATAGATTGTAGGATTCCCTTCTTTTTAATACGAAGTCCTTTTCGATCAAAGGAACGCCTGAAACCATCAATAACTACTGGGATAACGATCGGCTTATAATGCTTTATGATATGAGCAGTTCCTTTGCGTATTGGTTTCCAAGGTTTGGTTGTCCCTTGCGGGAAAGTAATCACCCATCCATCTTCCAACGCTTTACTGATATTTGAAATGTCACTAAACTTCACTTTCCTATTGACATCCTTTCCAGCTGCTCTCCAGGTACGTTCAATACTTATAGAACCTGCATAGGCTAATATCTTTGGTAATAGTCCAGATTTCATGGTTTCCTTGGCTGCTACATAATATAAATTCAACTTTGGTTGCCACAGGTATCCCACATTTTTTATCGAATCCACTCGCCCACTTAAACTCGCATTAAAAACGTGAAACATGGCCACCACGTCTGCAAAATAGGTTTGGTGATTTGATATAAACAACACCCCAGAATCTGGTAGATTTTTGATGATTTCTGATCCTTCAATTTGAAGTTCATTAAATCCTCTATACCGCCTATGGGTAAGTACACCAGCAATCCGAATCAACCATTTCTTGAAAAATAGTATGTGTCCAAAAGGGTTTCTTTTGAATAAAGCCATCTTAAATCGTTATCATTAATAGGATTTTCAAAAGTACAAAACTTACCGTTCAATTGACTTTTTAAAAAGGTCTTTTATTTCACTTAATATCATTGCGGTGGCTCCCCAGACGATAAAGTCATTAAAGATAAAGGATGGAACGGTTATGTTTTGAGCATATGAAGTTGTCAAAGTTTGTGAGGTCTCCAGACGATCGTCCATAAAATCCGAGAACAGTACTTCAATAATTTGTTCCACCTCGGAGGGTTGTGCTACAAACTCTGGAGTGGAAGTTGTTAAACCAATAAATGGATGTACCATAAAATTACTCGGTGGAATAAAAAGTTCCGTTACCGATTTTATGAGTTGAATTTGTTGCGGCTTAACCCCGACCTCTTCCCAAGTTTCTCTAAGGGCAGTCTCTTGGATATTTCGATCTGGAAGTTCCACTTTGCCTCCTGGAAAACCAACCTGATTCGAATGCACCCCATTATACGTTTTTCTAAGGATCAACAAAAGACGTGTCTGGTTATTTAAATCGGGATAGAATAAGCTGATCACCCCAGCTTTACGGGGAACCTTTTTCGTTAACTTCCATTTATCAATTTCCTGTATTCTAACCTCTGGTGCCATTTTATTATGAGATTCTTCTCCTGGTAATGGCATATTTTTTATTTTTGAAACTAAATCATGAAAATCAGAAAATTCCATATGCAGTATTTTTTAAGAACTTCTACAATATTACTACTAATTATTTTAACTGCTTGCAACCAACAACCAAAGTCAAAAAAGACCCCTACCACTACCCCTGTAAAGGACAGCATTGCACAGGCCAAAGAGCGTGCAGCTAATTTGGCCAAAGAAGAACAAGAGGAAGAAAAGCCATTTGTTCTTACCGAAGAAAACGCAATTCCTTTTTTCTTTGAGTACCAAAAGACACACAAACAATCCAAAGTTAAAGTATACACATCTATGGGAGATTTCGTCATTGATTTATATGATAATACACCCTATCATAGAGCCAACATGATATATCTTAGTTCTAAGAAATATTTCAACAACACGTTTTTTCACAGAGTGGTAAAGGATTTTATTATTCAAGGAGGCAATACTGATTTAAAAATGACTGCTGAAAAACGTGATAGTATTGGTTTTTATCTATTACCTCCCGATACTAGAAAAGGTCATAAACATGTTAGAGGAACGGTATCTATGCCCAGTAGTGATGATGTAACTAACCCTCATAAACTCGCGTCTCCATATGAGTTTTTCATCGTTACTACCAAAACAGGTGCACCACACCTGAATGGTAAATTTACAGCATTTGGAATGGTTACCTCTGGAATGGATGTAGTAGACAAAATCAACCACGTCGAAACAGGTTCTGATGAATGGCCATTAACCAATGTAATTATAGATTCTATCGTCGTGATAGATTAATATCATCGGATGTTAACGATAAACAATGGAGCACTGTTCTTATAAATTTTTTAATCACTTGTTCTAATTTTATTGGTTATATATATCAAACACAAAGCCGTTATAAATTTTAACAATAGTTTTGTATCTTTGGTATTTAAAAAATAACGATGACCATTACCCAATTACAATACGTGCTAGCCGTTGCTGAGCACCAAAATTTCACACATGCCGCGGAAAAAAGTTTTGTAACGCAACCCACCTTGAGTATGCAGATACAAAAACTTGAAGATGAGCTCGATATTCTAATTTTTGATCGCAGTAAGAAACCGATCCAACTTACCGCAGTTGGAGAGAAAATAGTAGAACAAGCAAAAAATATCGTCAATGAATCCCACCGGATACAAGATATAGTAGATCAAGAAAAAGGCTTTATTGGTGGGGAATACAGAATTGGAATCATACCCACTATAATGCCAACCCTTCTGCCTTTGTTTTTAAAGAACTTTGTAAATAAATATCCGAAAGTCAATTTAAAAATTGAAGAACAAAACACCGATGTTCTTATTGAGCGATTAGAGGATGGGTACCTTGATGCTGCTATAGCGGCTACGCCACTAGAGAATCCAACAATAAAAGAAAGTGTGTTATATTATGAACCTTTTGTGGCTTATATTCCACAGAACCACCGATTGCATCAGGTTAAAAAAATTATGATGGAAGACCTGGATTTAGAGGATATTCTTCTTCTTGAAGATGGTCACTGTTTTAGAGAAGGTGTCATCAACCTATGTAAGAACAAAAATTTCAAGAATGATCGCTTTCATTTAGAGAGCGGAAGTTTTGAGACCATGATGAAACTTGCAGATGAAGGAATGGGTATGACATTACTTCCCTATTTACACACGATGGATCTTAGTGAGAGTCAAAAACTAAATCTCCGATTTTTCAATGAACCTAATCCTGCTCGAGAGGTTAGTTTAATCTATCATAAAAGCGAATTGAAAATGCATATCACACATGCACTAAAAGATATCATAACAGGGGTCATCAGGGGGGCTATTGCTTTTCAGGATGTAAAGATTATTAGTCCTGTGTCCCACAGAAACATTTAGAATAATCCTACTATAGTTTTAAGGAACTTTACTAGAGTCGTAGCAAGTTATTTAATCCTATTAAAAGAGAAGACAAAGACAAGCTCCTCTCTTTTAATAGGATGCTTTGTAGCTTATTACTTAATATAAATTAAACATTGTGATAACTCGGGTCTACCTTGGACGTAGGCTGTAAGCCAAATTCGTAATTCATCGATTTCGTAAGGTAGTAATCTTGAGGCAGCTTTTTCTAATTCTTTACAGAATAATTTAGGATCAAAGCTCACCTTATGCAACACCATTTTAGTGTACTCAAACATAGCTCTAGCCATTGGTTTAAAAATTTATTAGGTTGACTTAAAAGTAACGAATAGGTCGACATAAAATTGTTGTCTTTCCGTTAAAATCAAGGTTTAATTGTTAAAAAGCATTTAGTGCGTGTTTTCTATTTTTGTCAAGGTTTCATAATTCCCAAGTTCTTTAGGATTTGAACCAAACTTATTAATAGATGATTCACCTTCTTTAAACAACTGTCGAAAACAATAAAAAGGGATCAATTGATACCATCCACTATGTCCCATATCATGACATCTCTTGACTCCTTGTGCCGTTATAAAAAACAGAAAAGGAATAAAAAATAGCCAAAAAATAAAGGAGTAATTACCAAGTTGTATTTGTAATATTGCAGCGGATATGCTTGACAATAAATAACATAAAAAATAACCAAGAACACAGAGCAATACGCTTAAACCGAACTCGGTTCGACGTATCCTTCCGCTGAAGGAAAAGGGGTTTTTAAACATAATTTTTAAGATTTAGGCAATTGTAAATATATAATAATTTTTAACATTAATCCTAAAATTCATCGAATTACTTGTAATTTTCCTATTAAATTTACTTTAACAGAGCTAACATATAGTATTTTAGTATTTTGTACTTCGAAAATTCATTCTTCATGAAAAAGTTCATTTTAATTTTTTTGATAGCGAGTTTTATTAGTTGTTCTGGATATAAATCTCTTTCAAAAAAGGTGGTGTCCGAATTTGATACTTCATTTTTTGAGAGCCAATTTAGTGGTCTCTTTCTCTATGATCCTATCTCTGGTGATACCCTTATTAATTACAACGGAGATAAATATTTCATTCCAGCCAGTAATACGAAAATATTTACCCTCTACACCGCGATGAGCCTGTTGCCCGACTTTCTGCCTAGTATTCAATACACCATCTCTGATGGTAAAACCTATATTCGTGGCCTGGGAAATCCAGCAACACTACATCCGATTCTAAAGGATAGCTCACTTATTAATTTCCTTAAAAATCAACAAAACATACAGCTTTATTATGATAATCTAGAAGACACCCCACTGGGACCTGGTTGGGCTTGGGATGATTATGATGCTTACTATTCGCCCGAGCGAAGTCCCTTACCTGTATATGGGAATGTTGTCAGATTGTCAAACCACGACTCCTTATATGTCTCTATTGAGGCGTTGAAAAAGCATGTAAAATTACAAGAAGCTCCTTATAGGCGGGCTATTGATGAAAATGAATTTTATCTTCCAGCTAGCCAAAAGGATACTATAGAAGTACCCTTTATTTCCGATAGTAACCTTATTAGAAAGATCTTAGAAAACCAAACTGGGAAGTCTATTACCGTAGTAAATCGTTTCCCCACATCAGAAGTAAAAACCATCTATGGTATTGCAGCTGATTCAGTCTACAAACAGCTCATGCAGGTCAGCGATAACTTCATAGCAGAGCAACTACTTATTATGGCCTCCGCTACCCTTGGAGACCAGCTTAATAGTTCCAAATCACGCCAGCAAATTTTGGAAAACCAATTAAAAGGTCTTGCGCAACCACCTAGATGGGTAGATGGTTCGGGCTTATCAAGATACAATCTCTTTACGCCCTCCTCTATAGTATATGTCCTTAAGGAATTGTATGAAATGACGCCAAAGCAAACCCTTTATGCAATTTTTCCAACTGGTGGACAAAGCGGTACGTTGAAACATTACTTCAAAGGTAATCCGCATCCTTATATATATGCAAAGACCGGTAGCTTAAGTAACAATTATTGCCTTAGTGGTTATCTTGTGACGGATTCAGGAAAAACCTTGATCTTTAGTTTTATGAATAATCATTATAGACAAAGCTCCAATAGCCTAAAAGAAAAAATGGCACAGATTCTTCAGTTCATTCGGGACAATTATTAAAATAGCTAAAAAGCTACTTTAAAAACAGGTGAATATTAGTAAATTTGCATGCTAAATTAGCTATTGGCTCACGTTTTATGCACAAAATATATTCAAAAACTTTACAAGATCTAGAATTTCACACTGTCCTAGAACAGATTTCTACGCTATGTATAACTGCACTGGGAAAAGAAGCTGCTTTGGAAATCACGCCGTTTACCAGCAAAGAAGCGCTCCAAAGCGCACTAAAGCAAACCAACGAATATCTATCTTCATTTGAGAATGACAACACCATACCAAATCATTATTTTGAATCTATTACTCCTGAGATTAGTTTACTGAAGGTTGAAAATAGCCTTATAGATATTCAAGGGTTTCGGAATATTGCAATAATATCTGAAACGGTCAATAGCCATATTGTTTGTTATAAGAAATTTGCTAATTACTATCCTGAACTACACAAAAGTGTCCATCACATAGAATACACAAAAGCTATACAGAATGAAATCCATCGGATCATCGATCGTTTTGGTGAAATTAAAGATTCAGCTTCCTCTAATTTACAGAAAATAAGACGAGACATCGCTCAGGTGCGTACAAAAATTAACCAGAGTTTCGGTGGAGCATTAAGTACCTATACCGCTGCTGGGTATTTGGATGATATCCGAGAAACAGTTATTGACAACCGTCGAGTCCTAGCCGTTACTGCAATGTATCGAAAACGCGTAAAGGGAGCTATTTTGGGTAATTCTAAAACAGGAAGTATTGTATATATAGAACCTGAAGCTACGCGTCAGTATAGCCATACCCTTACCAATTTAGAGTACGATGAGCAAGAAGAAATTCAAAAAATTTTAAGGGAGCTTACTAATTTTTTACGTCCCTTTAGAGCATTGTTGATCGATTATCAGGAGTTTTTGATTCGGATCGACACGGTGGCGGCCAAGGCAAGATATGCACGAGAACTTAATGCAGTGCTACCAGAGATCACCACCGATCGCCATTTCAACCTTGTGGATGCTTATCACCCGCTGCTCTATCGTTCCAATAAGGCTGCTTTAAAGACCACTTACCCACAAACCATTGAACTGCATCAAAAGAATCGCATTATCGTGATCTCAGGACCCAACGCTGGTGGAAAAAGTATTACGTTAAAGACCGTGGGTCTATTGCAACTAATGCTTCAAAGTGGTTTATTGGTTCCTGTTCATCCAAAATCTACTATGTGTCTTTTCGAGCGCATTTTAACAGATATTGGGGATAATCAGTCTATAGAAAATCACCTGAGCACCTACAGCTATCGGTTAAAAAACATGAATTTCTTTCTACGCAAGTGTACTGATAAAACCTTGTTTTTAATAGATGAGTTTGGGACAGGAAGTGATCCTGAGCTCGGTGGAGCGCTAGCCGAGACTTTCTTAGAAGTTTTCTACGAAAAAGAAGCTTTTGGGATTATTACAACCCATTATTCCAATCTAAAAATATTGGCCAATGAACTCCCCTATGCCACCAATGCAAATATGAGATTTGACAATAAAACCCTTGAACCAGTATTTAAATTAGTTCTGGGGGAAGCTGGAAGTTCCTTTACATTTGAGGTTGCTCAGAAAAATGGCATCCCATATAGCTTGATTAATCGGGCCAAGAAGAAAATTGAACGCGGAAAAGTCCGCTTTGACGCTACTATTGCCAAACTGCAAAAGCAACGAAATCAAATGGAGAAAACTTCCACTGATCTAGTGGATCAACAATCCAAAGCAAAACAGGAGGCAAAAAAATTAAAAGAGCTCAACGCACGAATAAAAGACAAACTTGAGCAATATCAACTGCTATATGATCATAACCAGCGCATGATATACCTTGGGAATAAGATTAATACCATTGCCGAGGATTATTTCATTAACAAGAAAAAAAGACCCTTAATTTCAGAATTCTTGCGTATTGTAGAAACGGAGAACTCGAAGCGAAAACAGGAATCTGCGGCTATGAAAAAGAAGCAACGCGCTAAAAAAAAGGTTGTGGAATTGGAGGTTCAAAAACAAGTGGATCAAATTCGCGAGCGAAAGAAAAAGGAAAAAGCGCAGAAAACCGCCCAGGAAACAGCTACGCCAAAATCAGGACCTACCTTAAAGATAGGAGACAGAGTTCGACTACTAGACAGTAAATCAGTAGGAAGTATCGACCAAATTGAGAAAAATAAAGCAACGGTTAACTATGGCATTTTCACCACAAAGGTCAGTTTGGATCAATTAGAACTTGTAGAGGGCAAAAAGAAAAACTAATACCATTAACCAATAAGCCGAACCATTACAAATTCCTTAGCATAACGCACGGGAATATCTATTTTTAACTGTATTTTTACCTGAAAATTAAACGACAATGTCAGTAGCAAAAAAAGAATATAAAAGAGTAACGGTTAAATCATTAATCGAGATGAAACAGCATGGAGAAAAAATCTCCATGTTAACGGCATACGATTATTCCATGGCTAAAATCGTAGATGGAGCCGATGTGGATTGTATTTTAGTTGGTGATTCTGCCAGTAACGTTATGGCAGGACACGAAACCACCCTACCCATCACACTGGACCAAATGATTTACCATGCAAGCTCGGTTATAAGAGGTGTTCAAAGGGCATTGGTTGTGGTGGACCTGCCTTTTGGTAGTTATCAGTCTGATCCTAAAGAAGCCTTGCGCTCTGCCATTAGAATTATGAAAGAAAGTGGTGCACACGCTATTAAATTAGAAGGGGGAAAAGAAATTAAAGAATCCATAAAGAAAATTTTAAATGCTGGTATTCCAGTAATGGGGCATTTGGGTCTGACCCCGCAATCCATTTACAAATTCGGAACCTATACCGTTAGAGCGAAAGAAGAGGAAGAAGCGAATAAATTAAAAGAAGATGCTAAATTCCTGGAAAGGGCTGGTTGCTTTGCAATTGTACTGGAAAAAATTCCCGCTAAATTAGCAAAGGAAGTGGCCGAGACTGTTTCAATCCCCGTCATAGGAATTGGAGCTGGGAATGGTGTTGATGGTCAGGTGCTGGTGCTACATGATCTTTTAGGGATGACCCATGAATTTAATCCTCGCTTTTTGCGTCGTTATATGAACTTATATCAAGAGATGACAGCGGCTATATCTAGCTATGTATCTGATGTTAAGTCTAGAGATTTCCCTAGTGATCAAGAGCAGTATTAGTGATTTATGATAAAGCGTTTATCAACTAAGGATAATCTCCAAGTAATATACGAGGACAATCATATTATTGTCATCAATAAACGTGCAGGAGATCTGGTTCAAGGAGATAAAACAGGTGATGCACCCTTAGCGGATATTGTTAAATCGTATATCAAAGAAAAGTATCAGAAGCCTGGAAATGTATTTCTCGGGGTGGTACATCGTCTTGATAGGCCTACCACTGGTGTTGTGTTGTTCGCAAAAACTTCGAAAGCCTTGCCAAGATTAAACAAGCTTTTTAAAGAAAAAAAAGCTCATAAAACCTATTTAGCTATCACAAAAGCCAAACCTCCTTTGCCTACGGACACCTTGGTGCATTGGATGAAAAGAAATCCGAAACAAAATAAGTCGTATGCTTATGAAAAGCAGGTAAATGATAGCAAAAAAGCCATTTTACACTATGAGCTACAAAAGGAGTTGAATAATTATTACCTATTAAAGGTTGATCTAGAAACAGGTAGACACCACCAAATACGATCACAACTATCGGCTATTGGCTGTCCAATTAAAGGTGACCTAAAATACGGATTTGATCGTAGTAATAAAGACGGTAGCATCCATTTACATGCACATAAGTTAACATTAATCCATCCCGTAAAAAAGGAAGAATTCACCTTTACTGCACCATTACCAGAGGATCCCTTATGGAATGCCTGCCGTTAAGCACGGTAGAGTTCATGTCCTTGTATTAGATTTAAATGGTGCCACAAACTCGTTCAATTACAAACTGACCATGGCTTAAAAAACTGAAAATGGAAGATTTAGCGAATAAAAAAATAGTACTTTTTGACGGGATCTGCAACCTTTGCACAGGAACCGTTACTTTTATAATCAAACGCGATGGTAAAGATAAATTTCGTTTTGCATCACTGCAAAGTGAGGTCGGAAAACAATTAATGGAAGAACGTCATATTGACCCATCTAGTAACAACTCCATAATAGTCATTGAACCACAAGTGGCTTACTATGTAAAATCTACCGCTGCTATTGAAATTGCAAAAGAACTTGGCGGATTATGGCCTGTATTACAGGTGTTTTCTTATTTATTACCCGAAGGTATAAGAGACTCTATATACGAATTTATCGCAAAAAACCGATATAAATGGTTTGGAAAAAAGGACAGTTGCATGATTCCCACCCCTGCCCTTAAATCAAAATTCCTTGACACCGTTTAGCTGATCATCTCAAAACAATCCTTGGCAATTTCTAGTTCTTCGTTGGTCGGAACCACTAGAACTAATACTTTGGAAGACTCCTTACTTATAATTCTATTTTCGGTGGATCGTACGTTGTTTTTGTAATCTTCTAGCTCAATTCCTAAATAATCCATATCATCACAAATCATACGTCGAAGCACACTACTATTCTCCCCTATTCCAGCGGTAAATACAATAACATCAACACCATTCATTGCTGCAGCATAAGAGCCGATATACTTTTTAATTCGGTAAGCATTCATCTCTAATGCGAGCTGACATCTTCGATCGCCTTTCTCCGCTTTATCTTCAATTTCTCGTAAATCACTAAATCCGGTCATTCCGATCATTCCACTCTTTTTGTGGAGTATTTCTGAAACCTCCTCTAAAGTATATCCTAGGGTTTTTACCATATAGAATATCACAGATTGATCAATATCCCCACTTCTGGTCCCCATAATAAGGCCATTCACTGGACCAAATCCCATGGAATGGTCAACACTTTTTCCATTTTGAACCGCTGTAATACTACAACCATTTCCTAAGTGAATGGAAATAAGCTTAGATTTCTTCTTACTAATAAAATCTTTCGCCTTATTACTTACATACTTATGACTAGTCCCATGAAAACCGTATAATCGTATGTGATTTTCCTTTAGAAAGGAATCAGGGATGGCATATTTATAGGCACGCTCTGGAATGGTTTGATGAAAAGCCGTATCAAAAACTGCTACCTTCTTCGCATTGGGAAAGACCTTTTCCGCTACCTCGATTCCAGTATAATTATGTGGATTATGAAGTGGCGCGAGACTAAATAATTGTTTTATGGTTGCCTTCACATTATCGTCAATAAATACAGTACTCGAAAAGTCCTTACCGCCATGAACGACCCTATGCCCAACCACATCGATCTCATCGACACTCTTAATCGCTCCTCTATCAGGATCCATCAACAAGGATGCAATGCGCTCTAAACCAATTTGATGATTTTCAATCGCCACAGTTTCAGAAATATTCATCTTCTTAGATTTATAGTGAATGGCGGCATTTGGAAGACCAATACTTTCAACCAGTCCAGAGGCTATCACAATTTCCCCTGGCATACGAATTAATTGAAATTTGATGGAAGAACTACCTGCATTGATGACTAATATTTTTTTCATAACTAACTAAAACTTTTAACTTCTAATTTTTGTCTTTACACTCTTTTATAATCCTTGTGCTTGAATTGCGGTAATGATAACCGTATTAAAAATATCATCTACCGTACATCCTCTACTGAGATCATTAACAGGTTTGTTTAACCCTTGTAGCATAGGTCCAATGGCAAGGGCTCCTGTTTCTCTTTGTACGGCTTTATAGGTGTTATTACCGGTATTTAAATCGGGGAATATTAATACACTAGCCTGCCCAGCCACTTCAGAATCTGGAAGTTTACTCTGTGCTACTGTGATATCCACGGCGGCATCATACTGAATCGGGCCTTCTACTTTTAAATCAGGCCTTTTGGACTTGACAATTGCTGTAGCCTCTCGTACCACATCCACATCCTCTCCTTTACCCGAACTTCCTGATGAATAGGAAAGCATGGCCACTCTCGGCTCAATACCAAAAGATTGGCTACTATCTGCAGAAGATATTGCAATTTCTGCTAGCTCTTGCGCATTTGGATTTGGGTTAATGGCACAGTCTCCAAAGACCGAAACCCGATCCTCCAAACACATAAAGAATACTGAAGAAACCACTGAAACACCAGGCTTAGTTTTGATAAATTGCAATGCTGGTCGAATAGTATGTTGTGTAGTATGTGCTGCTCCAGATACCATACCATCAGCATCACCTTTGTAAATCATCATGGTGCCATAATAGGACACATCACTCATCCAGTCTTTTGCAATATCCATATTGACATTCTTGTGTTTACGTAATTCATAAAATGTTTCTACGTAATCAAGAAACTTTTCTGAAGTAGTTGGATCGATGATCTCAATATCATTCAAGTCTATTTGTAGACCTAAATTATTGATCTTTTCAATGATCTTTGCCCGATCACCTAAAAGGGTTATATCCACAATGTCAATCGCCCTAAGATGAGCTGTGGCCTGAAGAATTCTCTCATCAGTACCTTCTGGTAATACGATTCGCTTTTTATGCTCTTTGGCACGAGTAATTAAATCGTATTGAAACATTCTAGGGGTAATTCCTTTTGGTTTGAAACTAATAAGACGCTCGGCAAGGGAATCAAACTTAACATGATTCTGGAAGGTACTTATGGAGGTTTCAATTTTTGAGATACTCTCCTTATATATATTAGCTTTAATACTCCCTACTTTATTAGCCACATTAAAAGTACCTTGCTTTACAGAGACAATTGGCACTACTTGACTCAGACCTTCGATGAGTTTCAATATAGAAACCTCTGGGATTAATCCACCAGTGAGTATAATTCCAGAGATACGAGGATAGTTACTAGAGGTATTGGCCACAAGTGCCCCTAATATAATATCGCCTCGATCCCCAGGAGTAATAACCAAACTATTCTCTTTTAGATTGGTGATGTAATTTCTAAGTTGCATGGCTCCTACGCCAAAGCTAGCCGTTTGATTGTCCAAGAAATCCTCGCCAAATAATACCTTGCCATCTAAATTGGCAACAATTTCTTTCATGGTTGGATGGGCCAAAGACTCTATTCTTGGAATAGTAAAAACATCTACTTCCTCAGGCAAAAAATCCCGTAAGACACTCTCTGCAATTTCTAAGTTTTGTACATTGATCTTATTGGCCACAATAGCCATCACATTGACATCCTTATGGCGATATGTGTTGTAAGCCATGCGAAGGCTTAATGCCAAATCTTCCTTGGTCTTACCAACACCCGTGGAAACTAATATTGTCGGGAGTCCAAGATTTTTAGCAATCATCACATTGAGATCAAACTCAAACACACTACTCTCTCCTGCAAAATCCGAACCTTCGACTAATACAAAATCAAAGCGTTGTTCTAAGGCCTTGTATTTTTGAATAATTAAATCGAAGACCTGACCAACCTTATTGTTGTTTTGCATTTCAATCACCTGATGGGAGGTAAAAGCATAAGCATCCTCATAGTTCATCTCCACATTAAAATAAGAAAGCACAGTTTCTATATGATTATCTTTCTTCCTCTTTGTAGCATTGATAATAGGTCTAAAATAACCCACCTTAGCAGTTTTCCCTAAAAAGGTTCGCATTAAACCTAAGGTTATTAATGATTTTCCGCTATCTGATTCTAGTGTAGCAATATATATTCCTTTATTCATCCTAATTAAAGTCAAATTTTTAGAGCCATTACTCTTATGGCGCTAATTGCTATCAAAAATACTAGATATTACCCTGCTATCCTAAATGTTTAAGGTCTTTATCTAGGAATTATTTTTCAAATTTAAACGCCGTATTCCTTTACTGAATTATAAAAGTCATTCCTTTAAAAACAGTGGTAAAAAATCATCAATCCATCCATTGAGAGCTATTTCATTAACGCGCTATTTTTTGTATAATAATTTGTTAATTTGCCATTATATAATAATATAATCCGAAGTTACGTTCGAAAAGTTATAGAAATAAAGTATAATTTTGTTTTAAATTTCACCCGTATTTCAATTAAGAACCGTTAAACCAGATGTCAAAATGAAAGTACTATTTACCAACATAAAAGAACTTCTACAAACAAGAGACTCCCCTACAGCTGTTCTTAAAGCAGGAGCTATGAAAGAGCTTCCAACTATTAAAAACGCCTATCTACTTATAGAAGATCAGAAGATATCTCAATACGGCCCCATGGAGGAGCTCCCTACACTGCAAGTTGATAATACGGTTGATCTAAGCGGCAAGATGGTTCTTCCCTCTTGGTGTGATAGTCATACACATTTGGTATATGCCGGCAACCGTGAACAGGAATTCATAGATCGCATTAATGGATTGAGTTATGAAGAAATTGCTGCTAAAGGCGGTGGAATCCTCAATTCGGCAAAAACATTAGAGAACACCTCCGAGGATGACTTATATCAACAATCTTTAAAACGATTGGAGGCCATAGCCCGTTTAGGCACAGGAGCAGTAGAAATTAAAAGTGGTTATGGACTTTCCCTGGAAGGTGAGCTAAAAATGCTTCGCGTGATAAAACGACTGAAAGAATCTAGTAGTCTCACCATAAAAAGTACATTTTTAGGCGCTCATGCAGTTCCTTTAGCATACAAGAGTAACCAACAAGCCTATATAGATTACATCATCCAAACCGTATTACCTCAAGTGGTTTCACAAGGACTTGCTCAGTACATCGATGTGTTCTGTGAAAAAGGATATTTTTCCACATCTGATATGGAAAGAATCCTAGATGCTGCTACAGCTTACGGACTCATTCCAAAGGTGCATGTCAATCAATTTAATTCCATTGGGGGCATTAAGGCCGCATTAAAATACAATGCCTTAACTGTAGACCACTTAGAGGTCATAAAAGAAGAAGATATTACCGCGCTGCAAAATTCAAATACCATTGCAGTAGCACTACCGCTTTGTTCCTTTTTCCTCGGCATTCCTTATAGCCCTGCAAAGCAGCTCATCAGAGCTGGCATACCCTTTGCAATAGCAAGTGATTATAATCCAGGTTCCTCCCCAAGTGGAAACATGAATCAGGTTGTATCAACCGCATGCATCAAAATGAAATTAAATCCAGAGGAGGCCATAAACGCCGCTACTATAAATGCAGCTCATGCCATGGGAATTGGCGCAACCCATGGAAGTATCACTCCCGGAAAGATGGCTAATTTCATCATAACCAAGGCTTTGCCCTCTTATGGTTATTTAATGTATGACTTTGGTAACAATAACATTGATACTGTGTATGTCAATGGAAAGTCTTTAGATTAGAACCGATTATCACCATCGAGAAGATTTCCTAATCCGCCTAGAACACTTCCTTCTCCTTTACTTTTTCCTCCTTGTTGTGGAATGGCGGCAAATACGCGACTTGCAAGACGGCTAAAAGGCAGCGACTGAATGTATACCACACCAGGCCCTCTTAAGGTAGCATAGAATAATCCTTCGCCACCAAAGACGGTATTTTTAATTCCTCCAACAAATTCAATATTGTAATCTACATCCTTTGTAAAGCCTACTATACAACCTGTATCTACCTTTAAGACCTCCCCTTGAGCCAGTTCTTTTCTAGCCAAGGTCCCTCCAGCGTGAACAAAAGCCATTCCGTCGCCTTGTAGTTTTTGCATTATAAAACCCTCTCCTCCGAAAAAACCTCTACCTAAACGTTTGGAAAATTCAATCCCAACTGAGACCCCTTTAGCCGCACAAAGAAAAGCATCTTTTTGACAGATGAATTTCCCTTGGTATTGCGTAAGATCAATAGGAACTATTTTACCAGGATAGGGCGCTGCAAAACTCACTTTTTTCTTTACCACGGTGGTATTTAAATAAGCAGTCATAAATAGACTCTCCCCAGTTAGCATACGTTTACCAGCGGAGAACAACTTCCCTAATACCCCACGATCCTGGTTAGAACCATCTCCAAAAATCGTATCCATGTTCAATCCGTCCTCCATCATCATAAAACTCCCCGCCTCTGCGATTACTGCTTCCTGTGGATCTAATTCTATTTCCACATATTGCATTTCTTCACCGTAAATCTGGTAATCAATTTCGTGTGCTGTCATAATTTATTGTTATTTGATTGTTTCATTTTCATTAGTAGCTCCATTAAATTAATTGTTACACTACTTATTACACTGGACGCTTTAATTTTATGGTCCACATAAAATCAAAGACACTTACCACATCTCCATGACTATCCCTTCCAGTGGATTGCATCCAAAAAGTTTGGCCTTCCCCTGTGCTAATGGCTTTGGTTATAGCATGATCAACCGCAGCACCTTGCTCACATTCAAAGGTAATTCTCCCTTTTGCTTTTTTTGTAAAGGTCGCTTTGTTTTGTGCCACCAACATGGAAATACGCTGGTTACTATCCTTTATTTTACCAATAACTAAGGCGCCTGTTGACAACTCTGCAGCCATCCCTTGTACAGCCCAAAATATAGAGTTAAATGGGTTCTGATTCACCCATCGGTGACGAACCGAAGTCACACATTTAGTATCATTTATCTGTTGAACTCGTACTCCACAAATCCATGCGGAAGGCAACTTGATCATTGCAAATCTATTAAGTTTTGAAGCCGTTAACATCATGTGAATTGTTGATTATAGGCTGTAAGATATTGAATATTCGACAATTTAAGCTCTTTTAAATAGTATTAATTTTTTGTTAAATACAGTACTATGTTTTGCAAACTACCTTCCTAAGTATATATATTTGCATTAGACATTAGTATGTATTGGATATCAATATTTAAAATCATCAATCAAAACAAAATGGAAAACACCATTACTAAACATCAACGAAACTTGGCAGCTTTCATCCATCTGTCTACATTTACCAAATACATCTTTCCTTTTGGAAATTTTATTTTCCCTTTAATGCTTTGGGTTCTAAATAAGGACAAAGATGCCTATGTAGATCAAAATGGAAAACAGGCCATTAATTTTCAGATTAGCCTGCTACTCTATGGAATTATTTTAGGTACCATCACCATCCCAATCCTTTTGATGACCGGTTGGGAATTCGCTGAGCTTATTAATTTTTGGCAATACAATGGACAACATGTGGACTTTAACTTAGTTCGTTTACCAACTATAGGAACTAATGTAGTTATATTAGGGATTATTGGAGTATTAGCAATTGTGCTAGCCCTTATGGATATCGTATGCACGATCCTTGCTACCTTAAGATCCAATGAGGGTGTTTTGTACACCTACCCATTGAGTATCAAGTTTTTAAAATAATCATTTAAAGTATATTATAAAATTCATCATACATCAACAATCAAAAAACGAACAGTTAAATAAAAGAATTATGTAACCATGAAGATAGAAAACACAAAAGCACAAATGCGTAAAGGGGTTCTAGAGTTTTGTATCTTATCTATCATACAAGACCAAGATAAGTATGCATCCGAGATTCTAGAAACTTTAAAAGATGCAAAAATGCTTGTAGTAGAAGGAACGATTTACCCTTTACTTACAAGATTAAAAAATGCAGGATTATTGAATTATCGATGGGAGGAATCCACCTCTGGCCCGCCACGAAAATACTATACGCTTACTGAAAATGGAAAGCTGTTTCTAAAGGAGCTAAATAGTACTTGGGAAGAATTAAGAAATGCAGTTAACCTTGTAACAAAATAAAACACGAACGATGAATAAGACAATCAATATAAATTTAGCAAATACATTTTTTCACATTGATGAGGATGCTTATTTGAAATTACATCGCTATTTAGAGGCGGTCAAACGATCCTTTACAAAATCCCAAGGCAAAGATGAGATCATCGCAGATGTTGAAGCCCGGATTGCCGAACTTTTCACAGAGCGATTAGAGCACGATCGACAGGTGATTACCACAAAAGAAGTGGAAGAGATCATCAGCATTATGGGACAGCCTGAAGATTATCTAGTAGATGAGGAGCTATTTGAAGATGAACCTCGTGGCAGCCACAGCACAAAAACACACAAAACTCTATATCGTGATATCGATCGAAAGTACGTCGGTGGAGTCTGTGCTGGGTTAAGTCATTACCTGGGTATAGATGTATTATGGGTCCGTTTATTATTTATTATCATAAGTATCCTAAGTCTTGGTACAGGTAGTATTATTTATCTAAGCCTTTGGATTCTAGTTCCAGAGGCCGTCACTACAGCTCAAAAAATTTCTATGGCCGGAGACCCTATCAATATCAGCAATATTGAGAAGAAAATTCGAGAAGGATTTGAAGATGTGACCGAAAAGGTAAAAAACGTGGATTATGATAAGATGGGGGCTTCTGTAAAAAAAAATTCAAAAAATATTTTTGATTCGATCCTGGCAGTAATTTTAAGCCTCTTTAGAATAGGTGCCAAACTAATAGGAATGATTATTTTGATTACCGCTGCCATCACTTTAATTTCCATTTTCTATGGACTCTTTACAGCTGGAACAATGGAAATTTGGGGTGCACCGTGGAATGATTATTTTCATGCGACCGTTGATGCTCCTATTTGGATGATCTCGCTATTGAGCTTTTTAGTCATTGGAATTCCTTTGTTTTTTCTATTTTACTTAGGTTTAAAGATCATTTTCAGCAATTTAAAATCGATCGGAAACGTCGCTAAATTTAGTCTAATAGGACTTTGGATATTATCGGTGATAGGTATCAGCATCCTGGGCATTAAAACGGCCAGTAGTTATGCCTTTCATGGATCGTCTACCAAAATTGATCATCCGCTTGTAAATGGGACGGACACCTTGATTATTAAAATGGCTTCAACAGAAGTATTACATCAAACTGTATTTGACTCCAATGGTTTTATAATTAGCGATCTTTCCAAGGATAAAGCAGGCAAATCGATCTATAGTGATGAAGTGGATTTTCGGATTAGACCCTCTGATAATGATCAGTTAAAAATTGAGATCAGGAAAGAATCTAAAGGCGCGAGTCAATCCGAGGCACGGCAAAGAGCAGAAGCCATTATATATGACTATACGCTAAATTCAGGTGTGCTGACACTGGATGATTACTTAAGAACTGCAGTGGACCATGGTTACAGAGATCAAGAAGTGGATGTGACTATAATGATACCTTCAGGCTTGATCCTTAAATTTGATCCTTCTGTAAAACATCATTTTAGAACGCAAAACAATATGGACTATGGCTTTAATAAAGTATCCAAACAATTCTGGAGACTTGATACTGATGGAACCTTAATTTGTGTGGATTGCCCAAGCAGTACAACTCCAAAAGAAACAAAATCACCTCAGTTAGACACTATATCGGTAAGAAAAACCCAAGATGAATTTCAAAAAGATAGTATTTAATTTTAATATCAATCAAAAACCAACCAAAAATGAACACCTTAATTAAAGTAATCGTAACTATTGTCATTTCCTTATTTCTTTGTTCATGTGAATTTAATTTCGCAGTTATTGATGGAAACGGAAATGTTGTCAATGACCAGAGAACCCTCGATCAACCTTTTAATGCCATTGAAGCTTCCACTGGGATCGAAGTGGAACTTATGATGGATCAAAACGAAAAAGTAGTGGTTATTGCCGATGAAAATTTATTGGATATCATTACTACAGAAATAAAAGATAATACCTTGCACATAAATGCCACGCAAAACATTGGCCACGCAACATCCAAAAAAATTCTAGTTGGGGTCAAAGATATATCCAGCATACAAACCAGAGCTGGGGCATACCTATGGAGCAAAGACACCATCGAGGCTAAGGACTTGGATATTACCGTCAGTAGTGGTAGCCATACATCACTTAAATTAGCTGCCAATTCAATACAATTAAGTGCCAGCAGTGGAGGTAATTTAGAAGTGGAAGGCAATGCAAACTTTTTAAATGCCAAGGCATCTTCCGGTGGGCATATTAATGCAGATGATCTCTTGGTGGAAAACATTCGTGCAAAAGCCTCATCTGGCGCAGTTATTAAAGTGATAAAAACAGAGCAGATCTCCATAGAGGAAAGCTCTGGAGGTCACGTAAGAACCAATCAATAACAATTCCATTGTAAGTTTGCCTAGTCCGAATTAGCTAGTACATTAACTTTTCATGCAAGTCTCGCTTTTTTTCTTGGCTAATATGTAAATTCGCTCCAAAGCAAAAATTACAGATGGAACTCGAATTAAAGAAATACGTACTTGAACTCGGATACACCTTTAGAATATCTAGGGAATCTCGTGATACACAGGATTCTCTAGTGGTGTGTTTGAGTTTAAACGGTGAAACTGGTTATGGGGAAGCCACTACCAATTCATACTATAATGTCACTGTTGAGTCTATGATGGCTGAGATTTCAGAAGTCGAGCCCTACATAAACACCATCACTTGTATTGATCCATCAGAATTCCACCACTATTTAACCAGTAAAAATCTTAGTCAGTTTGCTATTTGTGCATTAGATGTTGCAGCGCATGATCTTTATGGAAAATTAAAAGGGATGCCGCTCTACCAGTTATGGAACACCTCCAACGAGCACTATCCGATTACCAATTACACCATAGGCATAGATACCATTGAGAAGATGGTAGAAAAGATGGTAAAGAAACCCTGGCCACTTTACAAAATTAAATTAGGAACAGCCTACGATCTTCAGATCATAGAAGCCCTAAGGAACCATACAGACGCCACCTTCAGAATCGATGCCAACAACGCTTGGTCGGTTGAACAAACGCTTCAATTAGCTCCCCGTCTTAAGGATTTGCAAGTAGAATTTCTCGAACAACCACTGCATGCGGAGAATATCGAAGGCTACAGAGCTCTTAGAGGAAAATGTGAACTACCAATTATCGCCGACGAAAGTTGTATTGTGGAACAAGACGTAGCGCGATGTGCTGGGTTATTTGATGGTGTCAACATCAAACTTACCAAATGTGGGGGTCTCACCCCTGCCCTACGCATGATTCAAAAGGCAAAATCACTAAAGATGAAGGTTATGGTGGGTTGCATGACAGAATCCACTGTGGGCATATCAGCAATTGCACAATTAACCCCCCAACTCGATTATGTCGATATGGATGGGGCGATGTTATTAAAAAATGATATCGCAACAGGGATACAGATCCAAGAAGGTGGTAAATTGAATTTTCCTTCCATCGGCGGTACAGGAGTACGATTACTAAGTTAAGCGATATGGTTGAATATATTGACAAATTTCCAGATCGCATCATAACCACAGACAAGGGTGACTACCTATATTTTGGTGGTACAGCCTATTTAGGTTTACAAACGCACAAAGAATTCCTTAAATACTTCACAAACAACATAGTTCTCTACGGAACACATTACGGCGCCTCTAGAACCTCTAATGTCCGATTTTCGATATATGATAAAGCCGAGCATTACCTAGCAGATTATATCGGTAGTGAGGCATCTGTTACCTTATCCTCTGGTTTTATGGCCTCTCAACTGGTAAGTCAATATTTTTCAAATTCCCAAGTCACAAGTTATCGAACTCCAAATACTCATGAAGCTCTAGGGGCTGCAGGTCAAATTAAAGTAAAAAGTTACCAACAGCTAAAAGGCCTTATGGATCAAACCCCTCAGGATCAACCGGTGGTGATTTACCTTGACTCCATAGATTTTATAGGATTAAACTATCCTGACTTTAAGGGACTTAAATTGCTAAATCTTAAAAATGCTATTGTAGTAGTAGATGATTCCCATGGTCTAGGAGTTATTGGACCTAATGGAGCAGGTGTCTTTCAAGAACTAAAGTCCCTTGGAATGATGGAACTTATCGTATGTGGTTCTCTAGGTAAAGGATTCGGATTACAATTTGGAGGTATCTTCGGCACGAAGAAAAGAATTGAAACCCTTTGCCAATCCCCAATCTTTGGAGGAAGCTCACCCGCTAGCCCAGCAACCATGGCGACATTGATCCAAACCCAACATATAATAACCAAGCAAAGAGAAAAGCTTCATAAAAACGCTACCTTGCTTAGCGGCTTGTTAGATACTCCAGAAATTTTTAGATACCATGGCACTCACCCGACCTTCGCTTTTACCAATGAGGAATTAACCAATTACTTGTATAATCACAACATTATTGTCACTAGCTTTAATTATCCTACTAAGACATCCCCTATAATGAGTAGAATTGTAGTGAGTGCTTTTCACACCGTAGAGGATATAAAAACCTTGGCTAAGGTGCTAAACAGCTATAAAAAAACCTCCCAAACAAATCGTTAAGGAGGTTATATTTGAATTTTATCTTAACATAATAAAAAGTGCGTCACAAGAACATCACCTTATATTACAGTATATGTTCTATTTATCAGCTTGGCTTTTAACAACTAATCTAAATCCTTCTCCGTGAATGTTAAGTATTTCTACATCCTCATCTCTTTTAAGGTATTTACGAAGCTTGGCAATATACACATCCATACTTCTAGAGGTAAAATAATTATCGTCTCTCCAAATTTTGGTCAGCGCTAATTCTCTAGGCATCAAATCATTCTCGTGCAAGGCCAGTAATCTAAGAAGTTCATTTTCTTTAGGAGATAGCTTAATAGGTTCTTCATCTTTAAATGTTAAGAAACGTAGTTTTGAATTCAAATGGAAATTTCCAATCTCAAATTCAAATTGTTTGCTATCGGCCAATGACTCGGTAGATTTACGCTGAATAATTGCTTTGATTTTAAACAACAACACCTCGGAATCAAAAGGCTTATTTAAATAATCATCTGCACCCACTTTATAGCCTTTGAGTACATCCTCTTTCATTGTCTTTGCAGTAAGAAATATAATCGGAACGTTATCATCCTTCTCTCTTATTTCCTTTGCTAATGTAAACCCGTCTTTATAAGGCATCATCACATCCAGAATACATAAATCAAAATTATCTTTTCTGAATTTCTCAAAACCTTCCATCCCGTTTTTGGCCAATGTCACATCAAAGTCATTCATTGACAAATAATCTTTTAGGACAATTCCAAAATTAGGATCATCTTCTACCAATAGAATTTTTTTATTTACTGTTTCCATGCTTTTATATTAAAGGTAACTTTACAAAAAAGGTACTTCCTTTATCTTTTTCACTCTCGGCATATACTTCTCCTTGGTGGTCCTCAACAATACTTTTAACGTAGGCCAAACCAAGACCATGCCCTTTTATATTATGTATGTTTCCGGTAGTTTCACGATAAAATTTTTCAAATATTCGTTTCAATACCGCTTTGCTCATCCCAGCTCCTTTATCAGTTATTTTAATAACAATGCTATTTTTCACTATCTCGGTAAACACCTCAATTTTTGGTTCATCTGGGGAATACTTATTCGCATTATCCAAGATGTTGACAAAAATATTAGTCAAATGAAATTCATTACCCAATATCTCTGATCTTTTGGCGTCCAAATGTGATTTAATATACCCCCCTCTATTTTCAACCATCAATTCAACATGCGCCAAAGCTTCTTCCAAAACTTCGTGAATATCCACCCGATCCTTCTTTATATCCAATTGATTTTTCTCCAATTTGGATATTCGCAGTACATTCTCCACCTGTGCGTGCATCCGTTTATTCTCATCTCGGATCATTTGCATATAACGATTGACCATATCAGAATCTTGCGAGGCTTTCGGATTTTTTAAAGCATCCAAAGCCAAGTTTATTGTGGCAATTGGAGTTTTAAACTCATGGGTCATATTATTGATGAAATCGGTCTTTATCTCTGAAATCTGCTTTTGCTTAATCAATTGATAAATCGCACTTGCATAAGCAATTAGAATCACAAGGGTGAACACCATGGATAAAATGGCCATTTCAATAACCGAAGAAATTAAAAACTTCTTCTTATCCGGGAAGCTTACCACAAGGTTGTAGTTACTCTTACCTTCACTATCCGAGAAAATCTGAGCTCTATAGCGCGATTGTATTAGATCCATAGAGTTACTCGAGCGTACCCTTGTGGCTAAACCTTTGCTGTAAATACCGTAATCAAATTTCAAATCAATTCCCCTATCTCTAAGCTCCTTTTGCATCAAAAGCTCGATCTCTTGAGGGCTGACCCTTTTATGAATTGGCACTCTGTTGGCTGCCTCTTTAAACACATCTTCAAAAGCGGCCTTTTCAATAGCAGAAAACCCACCAATTTTTTCAATACGCTCAACGGGTGAATATATCTTCCCATCAATACCGTACTCCTCTTTAAAAATCTGCGTAGTCCTCCTACTGGTATAATTCTTTATGGTAGAAGAATCAGCTGCATTGTTATCAAAGAACGTTGAAGATATACCGTAATCTTCCTCTAAGATTCCATGTGAATAGATGAAAGTTTCATTGTTATTTCCATCGCGTTCAACATAGAAAATCTCTTTTAAATTCGATTCCTTTAATTCTCCAATACTGTCCTTTAATCGCAAAGATTTGTTGAAGTAATCCTTCATCTCCCTCTTCTCGATTTTATTAGTCACAGTATGCAATACCAAAAAAATGGTATTCGAAAATTGCTCCTCTTTATCCTCCACTGCCGTTTTTATCCAATATCCCTGAACAAAAATAATTCCAATTAAGGACAAGCTCATAAGGATAACAAGAAGTACTAATAAGCGTCTACTCATTTGCTCAAAATTAAGGCTTTGTAATAAGGTAGGTTAAGGTTTTAACCTAACCTTAACAAAAATGTTAAATTTTTTGTTTCAAATCGTTTTTTTAAGTATATGATCGTGGATTTTATATACTTTTTCTTTTGTGGAGTCTAGATCAATGTTCTCAATGACATAGGTGGATTTTTCGATCCGCTGCTGATCGGTCCACTGATTTTTGATGCGATCCTTTACGGCCTCTCTAGTAGTTTGATCTCTGTTAACGACACGGTCAATACGAATTTCCTCTGGCGCCGTTACACTAATGATAGCATCACACAACTGATCTCCACCAGATTCAAAAAGTATGGCTACTTCTTTTATCACATAGGGAGCATCCTGCCTTTTGTACCAAGAATCAAAATCAGCTCTTACCGCAGGATGAATGATTCCGTTTAAAACAGCAAGTTTACTAGGGTTGTTAAACACGATTTGAGCAATGTAGTATCGGTTCGGTTTAGATTCATCATATGCTTTTTCCCCAAATTCCTCTATGATGCGTTTTTTAATACTTTCATCATCTTCCATAAGCTGCTTTGCTCTGTCATCCGCAATATAGACAGGCACTCCCAATTCCTTAAAAAAAGAGGCGATTGTAGATTTGCCACTACCAATACCTCCAGTTAGTCCTATGATCATTGTGCTGTAGTTTTGGTTAAAAATTCAATCTTTTGATCTATAAGTTTGACGGAACTAACAAATGATGGCTTTTTGGTGATCCTTGGAATAAGATAAGGGATCTGATCATTGGTATCATTAAAATCACATTCCACTTCAAAATCGGTCATCTGAATATTTTTAAGTTGAGAAATAGGGGCTTTACATAACACCTCAACCATAGGAGGATAAAGCTTTATGCTGATGTTTGACGGTAGGTTTTTTACCTGCACATTTAACTTTAATACTTTTTCAGAATAACGCTCCACAGGCACCACAATATTCACTTGTTTGGTCTGATATTCCAGGTTATTAAGAGAATCTGGTAAGGAAAGTCTTACGGTAGTATTAATGGAATTATGAACATTTTTATAATTTTTAATTTCGGTATGAACTCGATCCATTTTAGAAACAACATCCTCTGGCCCACGAACCCAGATACTATCAGGTTCGATAGAAATGGAATCGCTTAAATTAAAATCCTCTTCAAAGGAGAATAACAACCGAGAAATCACAGGTACGATTCTTTTGATATTTTCACCTAAGGTTAATTTTAAAGAATCCAAATCCAGACGTTTAACCACTAGAGAACTGTATTGTCTATTTATCGCGGATTCTAAATCGATAGCAAGCATGTAATTGATGTCTTTTTGCTTTCTAAAGTCTGCATAGGGAAGATCAACACTTTGCCTAAATAGTCTGTATGTCAATAATTTAAAGCCAGTAGCCTGAACGGTAGCTTCAATAGAATTGGTAGGTTTGCCTAACACTAATTTTTCCTTTGGGATACCGGAATAGGTGACTTTGAAATTCAGCTGAGATACATATGTATCGGATAGTGTAATTAAAAACCATATAAAAAATGAAATGACCAAAAACATTAAAAACATGGATGCCTTTGGTCTGCTTAAGAGCTTTTTGATTTTTTTACCGACTTTTCTTAACATTATTTAAAAAAGAGATTTGGAAAAAGCACTTCAGGTTTTTTCTTTGAAAAGGTAATTAAAATTGTGGATTTAGCAAAGCCTAAACCGTAGCCTAGAAATTGGATAGCACTAGCGTATACAGACATCACAGCTATATAAAGGCTTTTGGTACTTCTTAGCGCGTCTATAAAAATCAGGAGTGCAAATAGACCATAAACCCCTAAAAACCAGTTAAAACCTGCACACCAAAATAATAGAGCGATCAAAAATCCAAAAATAAACAAACTGGGAAACCAATAGGTGATTTTACGTGACTCAGGGTGCCATTGATTTAAAATAGGTCGGGTCATCCCAAACTTATTTACCTGTATATAAAACTTCTCCCAGGAAATCCTTCTTTTGTGATAAACAAAAGCATTCGGAATAAGTTTCGTTTCAAATCCAGCCTTCCATAAGCGCAGTGTTAAATCAGGATCCTCCCCTGGGTGGATTTTACCAAATCCCCCAGTGGTTAAAAAAGCCTTTTTTGAAAGCCCCATATTGAAACTCCTGGGCTGAAATTTGTTAACACTTCCACTTTTTCCACGGATCCCTCCAGTGGTTAGCCAAGAGGTCATACTGTAGTTAATGGCCTTTTGAATTGCAGAGAAAGATTCATGAGCTGTATCCGGCCCGCCGAAACAATCGGTATACTTCTTTGAAAGGCCTTTTTTCACACTCTCCAGATACGTACTGGGTAAAATACAATCAGAATCCAGTATAATAAAGTAATTTCCTTTAGCTTTCCCCATGCCGTAATTACGAGAATCTCCAGGGCCAGAATTAGCCTTGAAGTAATAGGCGATATTCAACTGATTGCTATAGCGATCAGTAACATCCTTACAGGGTCTGGTAGAGCCATCCTCTACCAGCACTACCTCAAAGTCCCCACCCTCTTTTAAATGTACCATGCTTGCAAGAAGTTCTTCAACTTCTTCAGGTCTGTTATATACCGGGATTATAAATGAAAACTGAAGTTTCATACCGAAGTTATAAAATTAAAAAAGCTGTTTAAAGTAATCATCCATTGATATAACCTTTAAACAGCTCAAATCGTATTGCTATTTATGAATTAATCTTCCTTCATAAATTTTTCCATCACATCATTGCTCACCCCAGTACTTGTAAAGCCACCATCGTGATATAGATTCTGCATGGTTACTTTTCGCGTGAAATCCGAGAACAAACTCACGGTATAGTTAGCACAATCCTCCGCAGTTGCATTTCCAAGTGGAGACATCATTTCTGCGTAAGCAATAAACCCATCAAAACCTTTTACGCCTTTACCAGCTGTAGTTGGCGTTGGTGATTGTGAAATGGTATTTACCCTAACATTCTTTTCTTTTCCAAAGTAATATCCAAAACTTCTTGCGATAGATTCCAAATAAGCCTTGTTGTCTGCCATATCATTGTAATCTGGAAAAACACGTTGAGCTGCCATATAGGTAAGTGCTACAATACTACCCCACTGGTTCATTGCATCTTTTTTATACAATGTTTGACAAACCTTATGGAAAGATAACGCCGACACATCCCAACCTTTTTGGGTGAAATCGTAGTTCTGGTCGGTATAATGTCTTCCTTTTCTAACGTTTATAGACATTCCGATGGAATGTAATACAAAGTCGATTTTACCACCAAGAATCTCAACGGCCTGATCCACTAAGTTCTCAAGATCTTCGATGTTAGTGGCATCAGCTGGAATAATTTGTGAACTAGTTTGCTCTGCAAGCTCGTTAATTTGCCCCATTCTCATTGCGATCGGCGCGTTGGACAATACAAAAACAGCACCTTCTTCATGAGCTTTTACTGCAGTTTTCCAAGCAATGGAATTCTCATCCAAAGCTCCAAAAATGATTCCTCTTTTTCCTTTTAATAAATTATGTGACATATACTTCAAGATTAATTCTTTCGTTTTAAAAACACTTCAAAAATATTCAATTTATTTGTAAAGCAGGATCTTTTTAATACAGAAGTTAAACATTTGCTCAATGAATTAAGTAAAAGCCCTTAAAATCAAGTAAAAACATTCCTATGTCTGCTAAGTGACTTTACCATCATGCCATCCTTTAAAAGAATAGTTCTTTCGAAAATCCTACCAAAGATGCTTTCAAATTATTGTTTTAAGACAAAATCTATTTCTTCTGAGGTGCTTTTTTGTGAAAGAAGTGCTATAGCAGCATCTGTTAACTGTAGGATCCTTGGATACCCCCCAGTGGTCTGAGCATCCTTCATCAAGATAATTAACCTACCAGAAGGTGTCAATTGCACTGTACCTGGTAAAGTTGACGAAGTTAAAATAGAATATGAATGTTTTAGGATCTGTTGCTTAAGTTGGTAGGCCATCCGGTTATTTTGTTTGGCAATATTGAAAATGCCGTTGAGAAGTTGTGCCTTTTGATGCTTGGATAAAAGATCAAACTCTGGCCCCTTCTCCACTTCTATAATATTTGAATTATAATTATGAGCAGAATTAACTGGTAATTTAGGTTTTTTCTTTAACACAGGCTTGTCAGCCAGTGGTAAATGCATCCCTACCGATAGACGATCCACTGGAGTTACCGAACTATACCACGAACGACTCCCTAGAACACGTACTGTTTTAAATCCACCTAAAACCGCTAGATAACACCGGATCCCGCGTCTAGGCCTTCCAAATTTTAATATCGAACCCGCCGTCACATGATAAACTTCATCATTGAGTAATTCTTGCTCATTAATTGTTGGTGACATAAAAGCTCCGCTAATAGCGATGCTAGCATCGGATTCAAACAATAATTCAGGTCCACTAAGAGTAATTTCCATTACTGCGTCCTCTTTATTATTTCCAAGTAATGCATTGGCCATATTAGCGGATACCTCATCCATAGCACCACTTATTGGTACACCATGATGTCTGTGCCCATAACGCCCACTATCCTGTATGCTGGTTAAAAAACCTGTCTTAAGTACCTCAATCATTGCTCTGGTAAGATTTAAATTCAAAAATCTTTGTTTCTACTTGGATTGTCATTAACTGGTGTTCTGATTTATCAATTGGATAAAACTTAATCCCATCCCCAACGGAAATCATGCAAGGTTTCTTACTAGATGGGTTAAATAACGGCACTGGAGAATTCCCAATAATATTCCATCCTCCAGGAGATTCTTGTGGATATACTCCAGTTTGTGTTCCTCCAATACCAACAGATCCCTTGGGTATGCTAAGGCGCGGTTCAGATCTTCGTGGTTGAATTAAGGCGCTGTTTAACCCTCCTAAATACATGAAACCCGGTAAGAACCCTATACAATATACCGTATAAACAGGCTCGGTATGTAGATCAATAATGTGACGTATTGGCATTTTCTTTTCCAGAGAAAATTCTTCCATATCGATTCCAAAATCCAAGTCATAACACACTGGAATCCTCCATACTTTTTTATTGCGCTTGGGAAGGATAAAACCTTTGGCATATATAGCTTTAATACCAGCGGTAAGTTTTTCAAAATCTATCGGTCTACGCGCCACAAGGCAAAGGGAATTATACGCAGGAATCTGTTCTAATTCAGGATAATCAACTGCGATGAGCTGTTTGAACCTCAATATATCCTGCAAAACCGACTCATTTATCATCCTTGGCCATTCAATCAACAGTGCATTTTGGCCATAAGGCTTATATGAAAGTTTAAATTTATCCAAATTCAGATTTTTGAAATTGTTCTTGTAAAAATTTAAGTATCATAAAGGCATCGGCGGTATCTGAGTGAATACAAAAGGTATCAGCCCTTAATTCCACCTTGTTTCCCGTATTAGTTATCACCCTACCTTTTGTATAAATGTTAAAAATCTGATCGTATACCTGCTGTTTGTCCTGAATTACTGCACCAGGACGGTTTCGCGGCATAAGACTAAGATCGTCCATGTAACAACGATCACCAAAGGCTTCATATTTTATAGAGAAACCTTGTTTTATTGCAACTTCTGCGATTATGGATCCAAATGGCACATACAAAAAACAAATGGATTTATAGTTTTCAATAGCCTCTAAAAATCTGTAGGAGGCCTGGAGATCTATCGCAATTTGATTGTATAATGCGCCATGAGGCTTAATGTGATGTAGCGGTACTTGATGCTTTTCGAGCATAAGATTAAAATCTTCAAGTTGACCTCTAATACTGAAAATAAATTCGTGATCCGCCATTTTCATTGGGACTCTGCCGAAATTTTCTCGATCTGGATAAGAAGGATGCGCACCGGCAAAAATATTATTTTCTTTGGCAAGCATGATTGCCCTTTCCATACTCTTAAGATTACCAGCATGTCCTCCACATGCAATGCTACATGAATTTATCCAAGGCATGATGTGTGCTTCATTATTAGTTCCCTCACCTAAGTCGCAATTCAGGGCTGGTCTGAACATAAATATTTCGTGTTTCTAGCATTTTGAATAAAAATACTAAAAATCCACGTACTTAGTTAAACCGCCTATGGGTTTATAACCAAAAAGATACGCCAATCGGGCGTATCTTTCTATCTGTAAATAGTTTTATGGCTTTTATGAGAAGTAGTAATATATACCCACTACGATCGCACAGATGAACAATCCAACTGGCACCAAATACTTATAGGGCTCAATATTTACTTTCTCAGTATATTCAAGAACAAATTCAGTTTTCCTTGGATATAATTTCCCGATCACTAACATGATGATAATGTTTGTAACAAACAGAATTGCCATCACATGCAGATAGTGTGGGTATGCCTGCGATTCCACAAGGGCCAATTCGGTGGCATCCGTAACACCTGAGGCCATAGCTGCTTCAACAGCGTTATTGGACACAATTGGTTTTATGATGAATTGGCTAATGATATAAAGTAAACTTCCTGAAAGAATTCCAACTTTGGCAGCCAATGCGGGAACCCTTTTTGTCAAATACCCCACAACGATGATGGTAAGAATTGGTATACTATAACAACCGTTTACCTCTTGAAGATAACCAAACAATCCTTGAGGAGCCTTTGCAATCAGAGGCGCAATTAGCATCGAGAGAATAGCAAGGACAATTCCGAAGTATTTTCCTTTGCGGATCACATCAAGTTCGGAGGCATCCTTTTTAATATACTCTGTGTAGAAATCGATGGAAAATAGTGTTACCGAACTATTTAAAGCACTATTGAAAGAACTTAAAATGGCACCAAACAAAACGGCTGCAAAAAAACCTAAAAATACTTTTGGTAAAACAGCACTGACAAGTAAAGCATACGCTCTATCAGGAGTATCAATTTCATTTCCTAAAAGGTAATATGCAATAATACCTGGAAGCACAACAATGAGCGGCCCTAATATCTTAAAAAATGCTGCTAACAAAAGTCCTTTCTGTCCTTCTTTCAGATTTTTGGCTGCCAACGCACGTTGGATAATCGCTTGATTGGTTCCCCAGTAAAATAACTGAACAAGCATCATCCCAGTGAATATTGTACTAAAAGGAACGGAATTAGTAGGTGTCCCCATGGATTTGAACTTCTCAGGTGCCTCCGCCATCAATGTTGTGATTCCCTCGGTCACAGAACCATCACCTATAGCCATTAACCCAAACACAGGGATCATTAACCCTCCAATTAAAAGTCCAATAGCATTGACAGTATCGGAGACTGCAACGGCCTTTAACCCACCAAAAATGGCATATATGGATCCAATAACCCCAATTCCCCATACACAAATCCAAATAGAAACCTCATGAGAAACACCCAGAAGAGCTGGAACATTAAACATATCAGAAATGGCGATGGATCCAGAATACAATACAATTGGTAAAAGAATAACTACATAGCCTAATAAAAACAATCCAGAAGCAATAGATTTGGTGGTCTTATCATACCGTATTTCTAAGAATTGTGGAACTGTAGTGAGTCCTCCTTTTAAATATTTAGGTAATAAAAAAATCGCGGTAACTACGATCGATATAGCTGCCAATGTTTCCCAAGCCATTACAGAGAGCCCCTCAGAGAAGGCTTGTCCGTTAAGTCCGACGATTTGTTCGGTGGATAGATTGGTCAGCAATAGTGAACCAGCAACCACACCAGCGGTAAGGCTCCTTCCGCCTAGAAAATAGCCATCTGAAGTCTTTTCATTTGTTTTACGTGTAGCAAAATAAGCTATTACCGCTACTAGAAGGGTAAAGCCTACAAAAGTAATTATTGCCATGCCAAATAAATTTAGTTTAAGTTTAAGTTATCTTGCGAAGATAAACTTATTTGTAGTTTGTGAACTTAAGAAACCTAGAATTTTCTCAATACCAGACAAAAATGTTGAGATTTTAACATCTAAGATATTATAACATACATGCCGTAGTTTATGGTCCTATTAGAACTTCTAAATCCCAACCTCCTTAGATCATCCTACAAAGCGGTCTAAAAATGCTATGACTCATTTAATAGTTGTTTGTAATGTTCAATTTGCGATTTGATGTTCGGGTCCAGAGTTGGATAACGTACTTCCTCAATAACTTTTAATTCGTCATAAAGAATGTCCGCTACTATTGTTCGTGCTGCTTTTTTATTATCAGAAGGGATGATATACCAAGGTGCCACTTTTGTAGAGGTGTTATTGATGGCTTTCTCATAACAGTCCTGATACTGATCCCACAATTCTCTTTCCTCCAAATCGCCAGGGGAAAACTTCCAGTTTTTATCCACTCGAATCAATCTTCTTAGCAGTCTGTTTTTTTGCTCCTCTTTGGAAATATGAAGAAAAAATTTAAAAATTATTGTACCATTGGCCACTAGGTGTTTTTCAAAGTTATTGATTTGCTCAAATCGAGCTTCCCAGAAGTTTTCATCAATATCATCCACACTATTGATCCCTGGGATATTCTCCCCAAGGATATATTCTGGATGTACCCTGGTTACGAGGACATTCTCATAATGAGTTCGGTTAAAAACACCAAACTTCCCTCGATCAGGAAGGGCTCTATAGTGACGCCATAAATAGTCGTGTTGCTTTTCTTTAAAGGTCGGTGTTTTAAAACTGTGAACCACAACACCTCGTGAGTTAAAATCCTGAAACACCTCCCGAATAAGACTATCCTTTCCTGCAGTATCCATACCTTGAAAACATACCAGGACACTGTACTTGTTATGAGCATAAAAGACATCTTGTAATTTACTTAGTTTATCACGGGTATCACGCAGACGCTTTTTTAACTTTTTTTCCGTAGTGTTTAACATGTTAAGCGTAGGTAGATCTTTAAGATGAATTGTATTATCTACGCGATAATCTGAAGTTTTAATTTTATCCATATACTAAAATTTAATATCGTAAAGGCTTTCGTTATACCATTAACAATCCAAAAGGACTAAACCTTTTAAAAGCTAACTTTAGCCACTATTTAAAGGATGTTCACCACAAAGGTTTTTCGAATTACAATTTAAGTTGTATTATTGTTTCACCCAAAATAATTGAACTTAATTACATATTGTCATGAAGAAAACAACATTGTTTTTTCTCCTTATTTTTATTACCCAGTACAGTATTGCCCAATGCAATTCTGCTTACTCACAAGCCACCTATGCCCTTTCTCATACCAAAAAATCCTTAAGCTCAGATAACTTTGATCACCAAAAGTATTATGCAGATAGAGCTTTAGAAGCCTTGGAAAAAACTAAATCACTCGTTGAAACCTGTGGTTGCTCAGAGGCTGTCCCTCCTATCTTAGATGGTTTAGACAATTTAAAACAAGCTACGGATCCTGTGGATTGGGAAGCAGGAAGATTCTACTCCCAACATGCTTATGAGCACTTGCAGTTCTTAATGTCAAAATTAGATATTTGCACCAGTGGTGGCGTCTCCGCCTCTATTAATTACACCCCAGAAACAACGAACACTCAAGCCGACAATTCTACAGAAACAATTAATTACTTGCAAGAGCAAAAAAAGCTTGAACAGGAAAAACAACGCCTTTTGGAACAACAAAGGGAGTTAGAAGAAAAGATAGCGAAACAACGTCAATTAGCAGAACAAGCAAGAGTAAATAGACAATTAGAACTCGAGCAGCAGATAAAATTAAAGCATCTAGCAGAGCAAAAGTTGTTTGACCTCGAGAAAGATTATATACAACTTTTTAAAAGTTTTGGATGTACTGACATTCAACAAGTACTCCATGGTGGATATGCTCGAGAAGATGAAGTTCTAAACTCAGAAAACCTATCACAGACCAGAAATCATTATCTTCAACTTACCATCGCAACTCAAGAAAAATTACTTGAAGCCCTTAAGAAATGTGCTCAAAAAGAACTTTAAAAATTCACAGCGCTACCTATTTAACTAATTTGAAATAGATAGCGCTGTTACTTTTGTAAAATAAATCAGCTTTGGTCACCATTAGCTAACGATCACTAAATTGCAAAATACATTCCCCTTGACCATATATACCACTTGCTAATTCAACCTTCATCGATCATCTCAACTAGCTTTAAATTCAAAATTCTTCTGAAGAATTCATTAAGGTCTCGGTCAGAATATTCTAATGCTCAACAGGAATGATCACTGCGACATCAAGGGATATAGTTCGCCCTTCAATTTTAGAACTTGTCCCCCTTATCTTCACGGGAGTATTTAAGGGATTAAGGCGAACCATAGAGGGTTAGATAAAATGAGGCAGAATCAATAATCATTGATTCCGTGGTGGCATTTTGAGCTTCCATAATTTTCCGACCACCATAGGTGTGACAGCTAAAAAATGTATTGGAAAGAACTTGTACATTTAGTGAAATAAACTGTTTCTTAGCGGATCATGTTTTCGTCTTTTAAAATTAAATGCAAAGCACTCCTTTTTAAATTTTAGAAGATATTCTTTCCAAGCTTACCAATATAGCCCATATAGCCCATATAGCGGTTAAAAATGGTAAGACTCTTGCGAATTGAGTTGCATTTAATTGTTTTATGTAATAAAGTTGGGTTCTCTTTTGCAACTCGTTATTTTCTAGCAAATAATTTCACTTCTTCTTCGCTTATTTCAGTTCCACCAAGAATGATAAGCCTTTCAACTACGTTTCTGAGTTCCCGAACATTTCCAGTCCAGTTGTATTCCTGGAGTAGTTTTACTGCTTTATCTGTAAAAACTTTAGGTACACTACCCTGTTCTTCTGCAATTTTCTTTGCAAAGTGTTCGATTAAAAGTGGAATGTCATCCCTTCTATCACTTAAAGAAGGAACATCTATTACAATGACGGCCAACCTATGGTAGAGATCTTCACGGAAATTACCTGCCGCAATTTCTTTCTTTAAATCTTTATTCGTGGCTGCAATAACACGTACATTTACGCTGATATCCTTATCGCTACCTACTCTAGATATTTTATTTTCCTGTAGCGCTCTTAAAACCTTTGCTTGGGCAGATAAGCTCATATCTCCAATTTCATCTAAAAATAAGGTTCCTCCATTGGCAGCCTCAAACTTACCAGCTCTGTCCTTTACCGCTGATGTAAAAGCTCCCTTTATGTGCCCAAAAAGTTCACTTTCTATGAGTTCAGAAGGAATCGCCGCACAATTGACCTCAATCATCGGCTTTTTGGAGCGCGCACTTTTTTCGTGAATCCAGTGCGCTACTAATTCCTTACCAGTTCCATTTGGTCCTGTAATCATCACCCTCGCCTCCGTTGGGGCAACCTTTTCAATCATATCAATAATGAAAGAAATCGCTTTACTCTCCCCAATCATCTGATAATTTTTACTGACCTTCTTTTTGAGTCTTTTATTCTCACTCACTAAAGCATTTCTATCCAAAGCATTGCGAACTGTGTTGAGTAGACGGTTCAGATCTGGCGGTTTAGAAATGTAATCAAAGGCACCGTAACGCATGGTGTTCACAGCTGTTTCCAAATCACCATGACCAGAAATCATCACAAAAGGCACCTCAGGTTTAATTTTTTTTGAAGCTTGCAGCACTTCTACACCATCCATTTTTGGCATTTTGATATCACAAATAATCAGGTCAAAATCCTCCTTTTTAAGGAATTCCATGGCCTTTAAACCATCTTCAGCCTCACTGACCTGGTAGGAGTCATTCTCCTCGGTTAATATCTTTATAAGTACTCTACGGATTGCTGCTTCATCTTCTACCACTAAAATCTTTGACATGCGTATAATTTAAATATTTCATCACTTACGAAGGTAGCATTCTTTTACAAATACACCACAACAAAACCTCTGATCTCCATTTAAAACGGAGAGTCTTAATACCTAAGCCATTTATATAGCTCCTTATAAGATGGTTTTCTACCATACATTAAGATTCCTACTCTGTATATTTTAGCTGCCAGCCAAACAATCAGTAAAAAGGTTATTGCTAAAATACCGATAGAGGTGATAAGTTGCCACCAAGGCACTCCTCCTTCCCCTATTCCATTAGGAAGTCGCATCATCATAACAATAGGAGAGGTTAATGGAAACAACGAAAAACCAACCGCTATGGGCCCATGTGGATTGTCGAATACAGAAATAAACCCCACATAAATGGCCAGCATCAAAGGAGTTATTACTGGGAAAACAAATTGCTGTGTATCGGTTTCATTATCCACCGCTGCGCCTATAGCTGCATAAATAGAGCTGTAGATCAGATATCCTAGTGAAAAGTACAAAATAAATGATCCCACAAGGGTAACCCAGGGAATTTGCACAAGTTCATTGATATATAATTGCAAGGTATCTCTAGAAGCAGAGGCCTCTAGCGCTTCTATAGCTCCTTTAGAAATATTGGCCTGGTGATTAATGACATCAAACTCTATACCCATAAAGGATAACATCACATATGACAAAAGTCCAGCGGAGATAATCCAAATCATAAACTGCGTAATTCCCGCTAAAGAGGTGCCGATAATCTTGCCTAACATTAACTGAAAAGGCTTGACAGAGGAAATGATCACTTCAATGATTCGAGAGGTTTTTTCTTCAATTACGCTTCGCATAACAAAGGCACCATAGATTATGATAAACATCATGATCAAATAGCCGAAACCGCCCCCTAGGATCGCTTTGATTTCAGAAATTCCTTTTACGTTTTTTTGACCACTAAAATTAACAATGTTCATTTCGAACCTTTCATTGAGCTCTTTTATTCCTTGTGGAGAAATGTCCAATTCTTTTAATTTCTCATCTCGTATACGATGTTGAATTCGCTGTTCCAGGGAGGACAGAAAATCTAAACTGGGAGACACTTTGGTGTAAAAGGTAATTTGGTCCGCTACATTATCAATGTGTGTTGCTGAAGGAATATAGAGTAAACCGTAGAATCCTGCGTGGTGTACAGAATCTAGAGCAGTTTGAAGTTCTAATCCTTTAAATTCAACATAACTTTCTTGCACACTGTTTTCAAAGTGATAATCGAAGAAAGTGCTTTGGTCTAATACAGCAATAACTCGCTTATCATCGCTATTTACCTTTGCCAGATAAACAATAAGCGCTATCATCCCTACTATCAAAACTGGACTAAGTACAGTGAGCACTATAAATGACTTATTCCTAACCTTCGCCAAATATTCTCGTTTGATAATCAATAGGAGCTTATCCATTGCTGTTGTCTTTTACAAATTCGATAAAAATTTCATTCACTGTTGGCACCACCTCCACAAAATGACTTACCGTTCCAAGACTGGTCAAATAATGTAATAGATCATTAGGAGAGTCCTTCTCATTAAGCCGTACTCGCAAGCTAGAAGCACCGTCAAAGGATTTGAATTCCCCAGGACTTACATTAAACTTCTGTGAGAGTTGTTGCTCTAGGTTTAGTTGATTTTCACAGTGAATCCCAATCTCAAATGTGCCATTCTTAAAACTTCGCTTGATATCGACGAGTTTTCCGTCTAGGATTTTGTTGGATCGGTTAATAAGCGCTATTTGATCGCACATCTCTTCCACGGATTCCATGCGGTGGGTAGAGAATATGATGGTTGTACCCTGTTGGTTAAGTCTTAAAATTTCATCCTTTATTAGATTAGCGTTGATGGGGTCAAAGCCACTAAAAGGCTCATCAAATATGAGCAATTCTGGTTCGTGTAACACGGTGACTACAAATTGAATCTTTTGAGCCATCCCTTTGGATAATTCTTGGATTTTTTTATCCCACCAATGACCTATCTCCAACCGATCAAACCAGTAGTGTAGCTTATCTTTTGCTCGGGATTTGGACATTCCTTTGAGCTGTGCCAAGTAGAGTGCCTGCTCGCCAACCTTCATACTCTTGTACAATCCTCGTTCCTCTGGTAAGTAGCCTATAGATTGGATGTGCTTTGGATTTAAAGGTGTATTGTTAAATAGTACTCGCCCATTATCGGGGTAAGTAATTTGATTTATGATGCGTATCAAGGTCGTTTTACCAGCACCGTTCGGCCCTAAGAGTCCGAAAATTGCTCCTTTAGATATTTCCAAAGAAACATTATTAAGTGCAGTATAGTTACCATAAGACTTCGATACATTCTCGGCAACCACTAAATTAGGCATTTACATCAGGTTTAAGTTGAATACTTTTTTGCTAAAATAAAAACCCACCCTTAAAAAATATCAAGGATGGGAAAAAATTGCTATGAAAAAGAAAAAATTAACACTAGGTTAGAACCAGTGTGATTGCAAAGATATGTTTTTTTATAAAACACGAAAGTTAAATTAAGAAAACATATCTTTTACTTTTTCAAAAAACGATTTATCGCTCTTTTCCGGATGAGGAGTGAAATTCTCATCATCTAACATACTCTCGAAAAATTCGCGCTGTTCTTTATTTAGCGTCTTTGGTGTCCATACATTTATGTGTACTAGAAGATCACCAACGCCATAACCGTTTATACTTGGAATTCCCTTGCCTTTTAATCGTAAGATTTTTCCAGACTGAATTCCTTCTTCTAATTTAATTCTTACTTTACCTGAGACCGTATCAATTTCCTTGGAGGTACCTAGCACGGCCTCTGCTATACTGATGTATAAATCGAAATGTAGATTATCCCCTTCTCGCTTTAGCGTAGGATGATCAAGTTCTTCTATTAGTACCAAGAGATCTCCAGCGATACCATTATTACCTGGGGCTCCGTTTCCTTTTCCAGTAACTTTAAGTTGCATTCCATCAACTACTCCGCTAGGAATCTTTATAGAAACTGTTTCTTCTTGAACCACCATTCCTTGTGCATCGGCATCTGCTGGCTTTTTATCTATAATTTGACCAACACCACCACAACTATTACAGGTTGTAGCGGTTTGCATTCTTCCTAAAATAGTATTGGTAATCCGAGTCACTTGCCCTGTCCCTTGACAGGTAGGACAGGTTTTGAATGTAACTCCATTGGCCTGTACTTTACGTCGAACTTTCACCTTTTTCTCAACGCCGTTAGCTACTTCTTCAAGACTTAGCTTCACGCGTATGCGAAGGTTACTTCCCTTGACATGTCCTCTTGCACCTCCACCAAAACCAGAAAATCCGCCAAAACCGCCTCCTCCGAAGGCACTTCCGAATATATCTCCGAATTGACTAAAGATGTCCTCCATGTTCATTCCGCCACCACCGTAGCCACCGCCACCTTCAAAGGCTGCATGACCATATTGATCATAGCGCTGTTTTTTGGCAGGGTCGCTTAAAACCTCATAGGCCTCTGCGGCTTTTTTAAACATGTCCTCCGCTTCTTTATCGCCTGGATTTTTATCCGGGTGATATTGAATAGCTTTTTTACGGTAGGCTTTTTTAATTTCAGCAGCAGTTGCTCCTTTGTCAACTCCTAATATTTCATAAAAATCTTGCTTCATGTAATTTTTAGTGTAGAAAGTTTAAACTTCCGTTAGTTAAAAATTGTCAGGAATTAAACTGACAAAACGTCTATTGTTGCCCTACGACAACTTTTGGATGACGAATAATTTTATCGCTTAAAGTATACCCCTTTTCAATAACATCAACTATTTTTCCCTTTAACTCTTCACTTGGAGCTGGGATTTGAGTAATGGCATCGTGGATTTCTGCATCAAAATCATCTCCTGTGGCTGTCTCAATTTCTGAAAGTCCCTGACCGCCAAGAACAGTTTTCATCTTTTGACGAATAAGTTCAACACCTTTTAATAATTCCTTCTCTTTTGTTTTTGAGATCTCTAATAGAGCTCTATCAAAATCATCAAGTACAGGCAAAAGAGCGGACATAATATCTTGACCAGCAGTTTTAAACAATTCGATACGCTCCTTGGCGGTGCGTCTTTTATAGTTTTCGAACTCGGCGAAAAGTCTTAAAAATTTATCCTTTTCAGTGGCCAATTCGGATTCTAGCTTTTCCAAATCACTTGGACCTTCAACTACTTCTTCCTTTTGATCAACAGCAGCTTCCGTTTCTGTATTTGGCTGCTCCTTCTCCACTCCGTTCTCTGAAATGGGCTCTTTATTTATATCTTCTTTCTTCGACATTGCTCTTTTGAATATAATTTATCTGTATTTCAATTGGCAAAAGTACTGCCAATTCTATAAAAATGTCAAAATGTCACCAAAAATTATCTCCAAAAAATATTTCTAAGCAATGTGCTTATATTTTATATTTTTGCCTTCAAAATCTTAGATACAACAATCATGAAAAAAGCATTTATCACCCTACCCTTAGTGGCTTGTATGGTAGTTTTCACCGCATGTAAGCGTGACAAAGAAAATCAAACTAACGCCAAAGAAGCAGAGACAGTTTCACAAATGAGCTCAGAGTCAATCAAGTATAAGATCAACGCTGATCAAAGCACCATCAATTGGAAAGGTTCTAAACCTACTGGAGAGCACACCGGTACGATCGCTATTGAATCTGGTGTCGTTACTATTAAAGGCGGGATGATAGAAAGTGGAAATTTTCTAATTGATATGAATTCAATCAACGTAACAGACCTAAAAGCAGGCGAAGGAAAAGAGAATCTAGAGGCCCACTTAAAAGGTACAGCAGAAGGTAAAGAGGATCACTTCTTTAATGTTCAAGAACATCCAACGGCTTACTTTGAAGTGACATCAAGCCAGGAAAAGGAAGGAAAAACCATCTTAAGTGGAAACCTAACTATTAAAGGTATTAAGAAAAATATATCCTTTCCAGTAAGTGTTAAAAACGACGCGGAGTCTATTACCTTAACTTCTGAATCATTTACCATCGACAGAACCCAATGGAATGTCAATTATGGATCAAAAAGCATTTTTGATGACCTAGGAGATAAATTTGTCAATGACGAAATCGAACTTGTAGTAAGTGTAAAGGGAAGCAAATCTTAAAAAGGCAATCTCAAGCAAATTACCCTAAGCCAATTCTTCAAAGAGTTGGCTTTTTTCATGTAATAAAACATCCTTTAAAGCAGGCCTAAGACTTGTAAAGTGAAAAGTGTATCCGCGCTCTTGAATTTTCTTAGAACTTACACGCTGACTACCCCATAATAAGGAGGCGCGTTCTCCAATAAATAATTTAAGAACAGGCACTGGCACAGCGGGCAAAATTATTGGCTTACCCATTATATTACCGAGTTCTCGGGTTAATTTTAAATTACTTATAGGATTAGGCGCTACTGCGTTAAACACCCCATTTAATTGTTGATCAATACAATACAAATAAATCGAAGCGACATCATGAATATGAATCCAGCTGACCCATTGCTCACCAGAACCAATAACTGCCCCAAGATACTTGGCCGTCATGGCTTTCATTTTACTTAGCGCCCCACCTGTTTCTGATAATACCAATCCAGTTCTAATGATCGCTACTGGGAAATGGTGATTTTTATTTAATTTTTGAGCCTCCCGCTCCCAACTTTGCACTACAGCACCTAAAAAGTCGTTGCTGAACTCTTTTTCATCTTCGTCATAATAATTTGTAAAAGAGTGCGGATAAATACCCACAGCTGAAGCCGTCGCAAAGGCTTTTATTTGATGAACTTCAGGAATACTCCTATTGAGCAGTTCAAGGGAAGTTATACGACTGTTAAGAATTTTCTTTTTTCGAAATAGGGTCCAAGGGGCAGCAATATTCTCTCCTGCAAGATTGATAACTGCATCAATCCCAGAGAAACATGCCAAATCAATCTCATTTTTTGGAGGGTTCCAAAAAAAGCCCTTGTAGTTATCATCGTTGCAAAGCTTGGATTTATCAGTGGTCAAAAAGTGAACCACATCCCCCCTTTGGTGACATAGTTTTGTTATTTGACGACCAATTAACCCACTAGCTCCTGCAATTAAAACTCTCATCTCACTGTTGTATTGCTATTTGAACTTCAAAATTAGCCAATATATACAGCATCCGCGCGATGATTAGATAAGCTTTAACAATTAAATTATAGATATTTAACACAAAAAGAAAAGAAGCCTCTTACTTTTTAACAGCTCTTAACATTTCTCGCTTCCCAGGAGGTCCTGGGAGTTTTTCCACTATAAATCCAACTTCCAGCATGGCCCTTCGAACGCTTCCCTTAGCCGCATAAGTAACTAAAATTCCATTGTTATCCATGGCTTTATACATCCTTTCAAACATACCCACATCCCAGAGTTCGGGTTGTACACGCGCTCCAAAGGCATCGAAATATATCAAATCAAAATCCGCACCATCGTCAATGGTTTCGAAAAGCTGTCTACGCTTGCGAAGGGTAAATGAAGAATCAATCTGTAGATCGATGTCCCACTCACTTTGATGCATCAGATTAAAGACCTCACTGAAATCTTGAGCCTGGAGCTGTTGTACGTAATTAAGCCGTATGACCTCTTGTTGGTTTACAGGGTACGCTTCTACTGCGTGATAGGAGATCGTAAGACTATGTTTGCAATGTTCCAAATAAGTAATAAATGCATTAAGGCCAGTACCAAACCCTATCTCTAGAATACGAGGATTCTTTGAATCTATCAGATTGCACCAATGTTCAAGACCGTTCTTAATAAAAACATGATACGCCTCTTGTATAGCACCGTGTTTAGAATGGTAATGCTCATCCCACTTCTCAAGATAAATGGTAGTCGAACCATCATTGGTATTTATGACTTCTCTTTTCATGTACTTATTACTCCTATTATTTTTTTGTCAGTACCCCGATAGCCTGAAAAGTATAGGTGTTCTTAGGCGTAGTGATCTTCGCAATTTCCTCCTTACTCTCTCCAGCATCTGATGCATAATGTTGTTGGTCCTCTACAGATACTTGGTCGACAAATGCCATCCCCTCTAGGATGACCTCTTTACCGAGGATGTCCTCTGGAACAAAAAAACCGTAATCTTTAAATCGTACCATTACATCTTGGTCTTGATTTAAATCTAATTTCATCCAGCAACCTTTCTTTTTACATACCTCTGTCACCTTTGCAGTAATTGTCGTAGTAATGGTATCCCCTAGAGCGAGTTCTTTATACAAATCATTGACCGCTGTCAACTCCTCACCGTTGGTTACGATAATCGTATCGCCATAAATGTGGTAGTTTTCAGCCACTTTTAATTTCTGATACTGTTTGTCTACTTGACATGAAATAGCAAAAATTGCGATTGAAATAACAAAAAATATCACCCTCATGAGTAAGAGAATTTTAATAATTAGTAACGCATCGCAAAATAAGGTATTTTTTACAATCACAAATCTGTAATTACATTTAATATTTTGCTAATTTTGTACAAAATAAAGATCCGCAATGGAAAAGGATACAGTTGTGAATATAAAAATAGAAAAGGCTGCAACTTCTAGGATTAATGAAGTTGATTTCAGTAACTTAAACTTTGGAAGTGTTTTTACAGATCACATGTTTATTTGTGACTATAAAAATGGAAATTGGCAGGAGCCAACTATTGTTCCTTACCAAAAATTATCCATGGACCCATCTGCTAAGGTATTTCACTACGGGCAAGCCGTATTTGAAGGTATGAAAGCTTATAAAGATGAACAGGACGAGGTATGGTTGTTTAGACCTGATGAAAATTTTCATCGCATCAACAAATCTTCTGCAAGATTAGCTATACCAGAATTCCCTGAGGAATATTTCTTTGAAGGCCTCAAACAGCTTCTAAAGCTAGACAAGCAGTGGATAAAAAAAGGATTTGGCAATAGTCTTTATATACGACCTTTTGTGATTGCTACCGAAGCAGGCGTTTCGGCATCCCCTTCCTCTGAGTATAAATTTATAATAATTTGCTCCCCTGCCCAAGCATATTATGCTGGTGAGGTTCGCGTAAAAATAGCCGATCACTACAGCCGATCTGCTAGTGGAGGTTTTGGTTTTGCAAAGGCAGCTGGTAATTATGCTGGACAATTCTACCCTACCTCACTTGCCAATCAAGAAGGATTCCAACAAGTTATATGGACCGATTCAAATACCCACGAATATCTTGAGGAGGCGGGCACTATGAATGTGTTCTTTAGAATTGGAGATAAACTCATCACATGCCCAATTAGTGATAGAATCTTAGACGGTGTTACACGTAAAAGTGTCATCCAAGTAGCTAAGGATCTAGGAATTGAAGTCGAGATACGCCCCATTAAAGTGGCAGAAATAATTGAGGCTGCAAAAAACAATCAACTGAAAGAAATTTTCGGAAGTGGTACAGCGGCTGTAATCAATCCAATTCTAGGATTTGGATATAAGGGAGAAAAATGGGAATTACCAAAACTGGAAAACTCCTATGCCGCTACCATTAAAAACACTATACTAGGTATTCAATACAATACCATAGAAGACAAATACGGTTGGAGAGTTAAAGTGGATTAATCCAATCGGAACTAACTAGAATATTTGAAAAGCAAGCGGTAAGATCTTTAGAATTTTACCGCTTTTCTATTTTAACTCGAAAAAACGTTCTCACATACTATTTCAATTGTCCTAGATGCTTGGCTATATTGGGTTTAAAATAGTTTGGTCCTTTTAGAACCTTTCCATCCTCTCTATAGATTGGTTTTCCATCAGCACCAAGTTTACTCATATTGCTCGATTGGATCTCAGCAAAAACATCTTCGATCACATCCTGCATTCCGTGCTCTAAAATAGTACCACACAAGATATACAACATATCGCCAAGAGCATCGGCAACCTCGACTAAATCTCCACTGTTCGCGGCCTCTAAATATTCATTATTCTCTTCTGCCATAAGATTATGTCTTAAGGCAATTTTAGAGCCTTCTAAACCTGCTCGAGGTGCATCGGCTACGCCTAGTCCAAAAGCCCTGTGGAATTTCTCCACGCTTTTTAATTTATCCTTCATTTTAATTGAGTTGATTTTAATAAAGAGTAAGCAATTTAAGAATTCCTAAATTCAATTTGACTAAATTTGCCAAAAATTAATGCCATATGTTTACACAGGGACAGATGATATTCGCAGGAATATTTGCCATAGTATTTATCATAGTGATGTTTGTGAGCTATAGACGCGATATAAAAATTCATAAAAAACAATACAAAGGTTCCTTATGGATTCTCGTTGGATTCCTAATTTTCATCGCCCTTTTATTAGTGGTTAAAAACTTGGCAAAAGGTTAAAATTGATCATGCAAATCGTATCGAAAATTGACAAAATGTAATTTTTTTACTTCTAACGGAGAATTTATGACTTAAAATGCCTACCTTTGCCTAAAGCAATCAACTTAGGCAATGATGATTTTCTTTTCAATTTTATTTGGTTTGTTGGTAATTAATATGGTTTTACTAGTATTTAGTGTCAACAAGTTACCCAAAACGAAGAAACAACAGGCAGTATACAATAAGCCTAATGCAAAGGACTCACGAAGCAAGGGTAAGGACAAAGATTACGATGTAGCTTATAAAAAAGCCATTTAGTACGACAAATTTTAAAAAAGTCAATTCCTGTTCTTAACAGAGAAGGTAGTATTTTTGTACTTTAGCTGTTAACAATTCTTTTTATTGTCCTCTATGAAAATCTTAAAATATCTGATCTTTCTTCTTCTTATATCAATGATTGGACTTGCCATATACGTTGCGGTACAACCTGATGATTTCAAAATTATTAAGACGCGGGTAATAAAGGCGCCACAACCCTTAATCAGATCGTATATTAGTGATTTTACCAAATGGCAACAATGGGGCGTTTGGAACCTCAGGGATCCTGACTTGAAAATTACATTTGGAGATCGATTCAAAGGCGATAGTGCTACGTGTAGCTGGGACAGTAAACTTTATGGAAGTGGTAGAATTACCACCACATACTTTTCCAATGACTCCATCAGCCAAAAAGTAGAATTTCATAAGCCACAAGATAAAACAGCACGGCGATTTTGGGCTTTTAACCCTACCGCCAATGGGGAAGGGATCATTGTAACCTCGGGCATTGAAGGAACTTTTGGTTTTACAGATAAACTCCTGGCCTTAGTGGATCGAAGTAGAGTACAACATTTTGCAAGGGACTTTGCCAAAGGACTTCACAATTTGGATAGCGTAATTACACAAAACATGAAGCGCTACAAAATTGACATCTTGGGACCAACCCAGTATGGAGGAGGATTTTACCTCTATCAAACCGTTAGTACCAAAATCAATGATATCACCACTAGTACCGACCGGATATTCACTGAAGTTTCCGCCTTTATGGAACACAATGACATCACACCATCGAGTAAGCCATTTGTAAAATTTATACAGTGGGACACGGTAGATCGAACTGCTATTGTCTCTGCAGCCATCCCCGTAAGTGATCGCATTATCACCCCAAAAGGAAGCACTATACTATGCGGTTACATCCCTCCTGGAGGTTACTACAAAGCCACGCTTTTCGGTGATTACTCCAACGCAAAAGAGGCTTGGGCGAAAACAAAAGAACACCTGGTAAAGAACGGGTACACTATCGATGCACAAAGGGACGAACTGGAAATTTATATTAAATGCCCAGAAAACTACCCAAACCCTGCTGATTTAGAAACAGATATTTACATTCCTATTATAGAAACAGAATAATTGCTGATAACTTCAAAGCAACATAAATGAAGCAGCTTTTACTAATATTTATTGGAGGTGGAACTGGAAGTATTCTGCGCTATGCTATAAGCAAGCTACTGAGAAATTCCATTAATATAATTCCATACGGCACCTTGGTGGTTAACTGCTTAGGAAGTTTATTAATCGGTCTATTAATGGGATATTCTTTGAAAACTCAAAACCTATCTTCACATCAATTGGCATTTCTTGTCATTGGGTTTTGTGGTGGATTCACTACATTTTCCACTTTTTCTTATGAAAACACCTTATTTTTAAAATCAGGTGATTTTCTCTCCTTTATCGGCTACACTACTGCCTCATTAGTTTTAGGGATTGGTTTTGTTGCCCTTGGATTTTGGCTGGTCAAATTCCTTTAAAAGCCCCCCCTTTTTTAGCCTCTACTATTACCTTAGCAATCATCATAAGGCCATTTTATTTACATGATCGAACATGGTCAAAACGATATTCCATTTTTAACGGAGAGAAAACATTCGTTCATATTTTTTCACCTTTATTTGCCATTTTCTAAAATTCAAGTTAATAAAATTCATTAAATTTTTATATATACCCCATATTTTGACGGGGGTTAAAATAATAATTCAATAAAAATTTTAAATATACCCCTATTATTTTATCAAGTAATTCATAATTACTATAGTTTTATTCAAACAAAACTCTTAATTATGAAAAAAATTGAAGCTATTATTCGCAAATCAAAATTTGATCAAGTGCGGGACGCTCTTCATCAAGTTGAAGTAAATTTTTTTAGCTATTGGGATGTCACAGGCGTTGGTAATGAAAAAAAAGGCCATGTCTATCGTGGAGTTAGCTATAGCACCACTGACATTCAAAGACGCTACATATCCATTGTTGTTTCAGATGCTTTTTTAGATCGCACCATTGAAGCCATCCTTAAGTCCGCCTATACCGGTAATGTAGGAGATGGTAAAATAGTCGTGTCTGAAGTCCTTGAGGTTTACAGGATTAGAACACGAGAAAAAGGACAAGAATCACTGAACTAATCAACAATAACTTAAAAAAATTATAGAATGGAATCAAATATTATAGAGGTAAATGCAGTACTGGACATACTTTGGATTATTATTGCTGGAATTCTCGTTTTCTTTATGCAAGCAGGGTTCACCCTAATTGAATCAGGTTTTACTAGAAGTAAGAATGTCATTAACATCGTGATGAAAAACTTAGCCGATCTTTCTATTGGAGCCATTGCATTTTGGTTGTTTGGATACACCTTAATGTACGGTGAGTCCATCGGAAGTTTTATAGGTTCCCCTTCCCTGTTCTACAATGTACGGGAAGATATGCATAATTTATTTTTCCAAACGGTATTTTGTGCCACTACAGCAACGATCGTCTCTGGTGCCATTGCTGAACGCACCAAGTTTTCAGCATACATCATCTTTTCCCTTATAATCACCACGTTAATTTATCCTGTTTCTGGACATTGGATATGGCAAGGAGATGGCTGGTTAACGGATTTAGGATTTATAGACTTCGCAGGTTCTACGGTAGTCCATGGTGTAGGAGGTTGTGCCGCACTAGTTATGGCCGCCATGGTTGGTCCAAGAATCGGAAAATATACCGAAGGAAGTTCTAACGCCATTCCAGGACACAACATGATGTATGGAGCATTAGGGGTCTTTATTCTATGGATGGGTTGGTTTGGTTTTAATGGAGGTTCAGAGTTAGCCATAAGCGGTGAGAGCGTCTTTAACGTCCCCGCAATCATTATAAACACCAATCTTTCGGCGGCCGCTGGTTTAATTACCGCAATTACCCTGACTTGGATTCGATATGGAAAACCGGAAATTTCTATGAGTTTAAATGGTGCTTTAGCGGGTCTAGTAGGCGTAACTGCTGGTTGTTCAGTGGTTAGTCCAGGTGGTGCTGCTATAATAGGAATATTGTGTGGGATTGCTGTCATCTTTGCCATTGAGGTATTGGATAAAAAGTTTAAAATCGATGATCCTGTCGGAGCTGTATCAGTTCATGGTATTTGTGGCGCTATAGGTACGATTCTAGTAGGCGTATTCGCAACTGAAGGTGGTCTTTTATTCGGAGGTGGTTTTACGCAACTTGGTATCCAAACAATAGGTGTCTTGAGTGTGTTTACTTGGGCTATAGGAAGTTCCTATCTAGTATTACTTATCCTTAATAAGACCATGGGTCTACGCGTTACAAAAGAAGAAGAAATTGATGGGCTTGACATTCACGAGCACCACGGAGATGCCTATCCTGACTTTACGATAGACCGTTAATGGTCGAATTTCGGGCAAAATGTAACGGAGCAGTGTTTGGCGATATGCTCCGTTACTTAGCTCGCTTTCGAAAGTCGATAACATAGAAATCACATTCATTTAATATCAACTCACCTTAAAAGTATAAATTATGAAAGCATTAGCTGTGTCAAATAACGTAAAAAAAGTTCTCTTTTCCATATGTTCCCTCTCCTGTTTTCTCACCTTTGGACAAATTGGAGAAAAGTTTAACCTGCACGGTTCGGCAGATCTTTATTGGAAAACAAATTTAACAGGCACCAATGAAGCCTTTGAGGATTTACAAGAAAATTCATATTTCAACACCCCTGCCACTGCATTTGCAAACAGGAGTGGATTCTCCTTAGGAATGGCCAACTTAGTGGCCAGCTATCAAGGCGAAAAAGTCGGTTTTGTGGCGGATTTAGCATTTGGCCCTCGAGGAGAAGATGCTGTATTTTTATCCACAGGCTCTTCTAATATTGTAAATCAACTTTACGTCTATTGGAACCTTTCTGAAAAACTTAGATTAACCATGGGAAACTTCAACACCTTTCTAGGTTATGAGGTGATCTCCCCTGTGGGTAATTTTAATTACTCAACCTCCTATATGTTTTCGTATGGCCCTTTCTCCCATACAGGAATTAAAATGGATTTAACCCTCTCGGAAGACTTCACTTTAATGCTTGCCATAATGAACAGCACTGACTTTACCGAAATAAACTTAGACGGTAGTTATACAGCAGGTGTTCAATTCGGATATAAGAGCCAATACCTTAATTTTATATACGGGGAACAAACAGCAGTACCTGGTAGTACTTTTCAGGTAGATTACACTGGTGGATTGAATCTAAGTCCAAGCATCTTTCTTGGGATAAACTCAACCTATAACACAACCGACGGTTCAGGGTTTTATGGATTTGCATTATACCCACAACTCACTACTTCAGAGCGATTTGCCATTGGGCTCAGAGGAGAATATTTTAAGGAGTTTGATGGGGGTGTTGGTGTTTTTGGATTAAATACAGATCAAGACGCAGAGGTTTTTGAATTTACCATCACTGGGAATTACACCATTGAAAACTTAACCCTCAAGCCTGAACTGCGCTTTGATACTGCATCCGAAGAGGTGTTTTACGATATGGACGCCATGCCAAGTGAGCATTTGGCTTCCTTCCTGTTGGCTGCTGTGTACTCTTTTTAAAAAAGTATCTAGCAAAAAAGCATATTCAATCAGCCATTGAATATAGTGAGTAATTACACTTTACTTTCCCTGGTGGCTTGCCACCAGGTTTTTTTATATTTTTATAATAAAAATAAAAATACTAAACTCACTCCCCATTAAAAACCACTAAATGAATCCCAAAGTAGATTTTTTCTTCGAAAAACAAAGTAAATGGCAAGCGTGCTACAGACAACTTCGCCGAATCATTTTAGCATGTGGATTACAAGAAAATCTAAAATGGGGTGTACCTTGTTATTCCTATCAAAATACCAATTTGATACTAATCCATGGATTTAAACACTATTGTGCCATTTTATTCCATAAGGGGGTCCTATTAAAAGATCCATATAATATCTTAATACAGCAAACTAAAAACACCCAATCAGCTAGACATTTGAGATTCACTGATTTAGAGGATATAAGACAACTAGAATCAAAAATCAGAGAATATATCTTTGAGGCCATTGAAGTGGAAAAAGCTGGTCTTAAAGTAACTTTTAAGCAAACGAAAGATTTTGAGATAGTAACGGAATTTAAACAAGCACTGGAAAAGGATCCAGCACTAAAAAAGGCTTTTTATAATTTAACCCCAGGGCGCCAACGAGCCTACCTTCTGCACTTCTCTTCAGCAAAACAATCCAAGACCAAAGTGGCAAGAATTCAGAAATGTAGCCCTAAAATTCTACAGGGAATCGGCTTGAACGACAACTAAAGAGATCCTTTAACTAAGGAGTTACATTGAATTAGTACTAAGCTGTTTATAAATCACCCTTTATAAAAAAGTGTCTAAATAAACTTATTGGGAGATAATTACTGCACGAGTAGCAGTGTTAATGCTATCTATTTTAATTTGAAACTGCTCACTCTCCTTAGGAAATTTTATATAAACACCAAAATTCAAACTATCGGCACTAAACATTAATACCGATCCTTGTTTACTTTCAAAATCGGCATGCCCTTTAATATAACCGTAAGGCGGAATTCTATGGTCTACATTATGATCAAAGAGCTGTATATTGGAAATTGTATAAGGAGTATTATTTTCAATGCGATAACTTTTTTGACAGGTTTTCGCATAAACAATGGTGATCATGCCAAGAACGATAAAATAACAAACTCGATACATGATTACATTTTAATTACTTTTTTCACCACCAAGGTTTTTCCATGCGAATCAACTACCTTTATAACGTAGGTACCAGGAGCCAATCCATAGAGATTCTTAACCTCTAAAGTGTCTGTAAATTCAAAGACTACTTGTTTGATCAATGCTCCTACCATGTTGTATATTTCGATTACGCAATCACGCTTCTTATCCAATTTGATGGTGATATGACTATCAAATGGATTAGGGAAAGTCTTAATAATTACCACCGCATCGTCAGGATCAACATCTCCTTCACTCCAAAGCCATACTTGCTCTAATTCTACGGGATCAAAAGGATTTACTTCTCGCTTATCAGATACACTTGTAGACTTAGCCAGTAGTGTAGAACTACTTTGATCATCAATGGTAACCAATAGCTCTGCCCCACTTTGAGCCAGAAATCCAGGCTGCAATACCACTTCATTTACCGACTCTATAACAGCACTACTTCCAGGAGTAGCAACAAAATTAGCACCTGCTTGGATGGTATACTGATAGTAAAAGTATTCTGGGTCATTATAGGTATTACTGATGATGTAATTATCCAACTCAGCCAATTCATTCTCGGCATAAAACACTCCTAAAGCACGCGAATCTAGAATATCATTTGGGTCTACAACCGGAAGTGTTTCTCCACCGAAAACATACGTACCATCGTAACGGATCATATCATTTCTCAAGTAAAAAGAGGTATGATGAAGCTCTTCCCAATCGTGCCACAATTTATCTATATAGGCATGGTGGAGGTAAAATACGGGATCTCTTGGAGAGGCCGAGGTTATCATTGCACCAGAGACCCATCTATGGGCTCCAGAATGCGGTGTTTGCCGTTCAAAGTCATCCGAAAATTCAAAAAAATCAGTCTCAAGCATCAGGTTGGATACATTACTTGGTGAGGGCAAATCATTATAGAGTCCTAAACGACGCCCCAAGCCCCAATTAGAATTAAAACTCCCCATAAAATCCTCATCCCACAAAGCAGCGCTTGGCGATTGATCCTGAGAAGAATCCCAAAAAGGGATGCTAATTCTTGGATTGATTGCTTGCATCACCTGCTCCATTTCGAAAATAAATCGGCGGTGCCATGCTAAGAAAATTTCTTTTTCAGGTTCATCTGGTAAGTTAAAATGGATATCCAATACATCAGGGTCAATATTGTCATAATTGAAAAAATCCATATGAAAATTAGCCATATCCGTTATCCTATCAGGAGTGGTTGAGCGGATCGTGTAAAATGCATTTACTAATTCTGTTTTTTCATAATCGGTCATCTCCCGGTAATCCTTACGGATACTTTGGGCATTGACTTGAGAAAACATCAGCATCAATAAGCTCAAAACCAGTCTCTTAAATGCTATAAAATTCATCGCTCTACCGGGTAACTGTTTAATTTGCGCTCTAAAATCTCAATCCTGCGTACCAATTCCTTTAACTTCTCGTTCTGGTTTTGGAGCTGTTGTATTTGTTTTTCTTGAGCAATAGCATATAAGGTGAGTTCTTCAATTTTCCGAAGTAATTTGGCGTCCATATCCCCTAGCGCTATTCCCTGCTGTTGAATTTGATAAGCACTCGGGATATTTATAAGATGTTTGTGAACCTTTATGTGCTCTTCTACCTCGTTTAAACTTGGCAGTTCATAGGTATTTTCGAAAACGTAATCTGGCCAATTTCCCTGTAATGCTACTCGAACTTCTTCCGCTACTATATTACCAGCAACTGCGAGTCTATAGGCAGGATTAACTTCCGTGCCGACTCCAACATTTCCGCTAGCAACAAAATTGTTGGACTGCCAATCAATGGTAGGTAGATTGGCATTTTCGGTGGTATAAGCAGTAGCTCCACCTATAGGCTGCTCTAAAGTTGTTACGCTTACTGTGTTGCTAATAGCAGAAGCATTTCCAGAACCATCCATCGCTCTAACAGTAAAATCATAACTGGTTTCAGGAGCTAAATTGGTGACATTAAAACTTGTTGCTCCCCCACTAAGGCCAATGCTACTAGCATCTTGGAAGAGTTCATAATCAACCACACCTACATTATCTGTGGAGGGGCTCCAGGAAAGTAAGGTAGTAGTTGAAGTTGTTGATCCCGCTGTAAGGTCTGTAATAGCTGAGGGTGCCTGTGTGTCTGTATCAGTTGTGGTTGTTACATTTGCGGTATTACTTACCAAGGATATATTCCCTGCTGCATCCATGGCTATAGCGGTAAAAGCATAGCTGGTTGCTGGAGTGAGATTCGTTACATTAAAAGTTGTTGCTCCCCCGCTTAAACCGATACTGATTCCGTCCTGAAAAACCTCATAATCAACCACACCTACATTATCCGTTGAGGGGCTCCAGGAAAGTGTAGTGCTAGTGGTAGCAGTAGCACTCGCTATCAAATCAGTAATAGCAGTCGGCGCCTGGTTGTCAGTGGGCGCAGCTGTCGTGACATTAACTGTATTACTTGCAGAGGAGGTATTCCCTGCGGCATCAATAGCTATAGCAGTAAAATCATAACTGGTTTCAGGAGCTAAATTGGTGACATTAAAACTTGTTGTTCCACCACTTAGTCCGATACTGGAGCCATTTTGAAAAACTTCATAATCTACAACTCCTACATTATCGGTGGAAGCGCTCCAAGAAAGGGATGCACTATTGGAGGTAATGGAACTGGCCGTTAAGTCGGTAATAGCTGAAGGTGCTACTACATCATCCACCAAAGGAGTGATACTTACAGCATCAAGCAAAATCCCATCCCCAGAAACAGCCCCTCTGTTTATCGGAGCTGTATAGGCGCGTATGACAGCCACATTGGAATTAGCTGTTAATTCAAAGCTATATTCTGTCCACTGTGTCGTTAAAATAGATCGTTGGGTGAAATTTGAAAACCCAGACCAATTGGCAAAGGCAGGTAAATAACTTTGTGGCGCCCGCTTTGCCCATATTTTAATGGAGTAAACTTGTCCACTAGTAACATTAAATGTGTAAGAGACATCTCTACCATTTGTTTCTCCAGTAGAGGTGATTAACATGGAGAAGTTTCCATGTTCTACATCAGTGGATTCGGATGAGATCACTGCCCCACCAGTCCATCCAGTTGTAGCGTCTGCTTCATTTTCAATAGAAACAGCGTTAGACTGTGTATGGATTTCTTGGGACCACAAACAGCAAGAGAGTAAAAGGGTACTTAATAATGTAAAGGTTGTTCTCATTTGTAATTGCATTTGGTTGGTAGCATCATAGAGAATAAAACCATGGTTTTGAAAAGGGGACGCTTAATTCGGTGTTAAAATTAAAAACAATCGTTGGTAAATATCTCAAAGCTCTACCAAGTCCCATTTTATTCTACAAAAAGCTTAAAGATCGCCGAAATACAACATAAATCGCTGAAATACAATACAAAGCGAATACATTTATTTTTAAACTTCCAATACATTTTTAGCCTAAAGGCCTTTTATTTAGGACGAAATGCACCGTTAATAATTTAAGCGATTTTAATTGCTTTTGGTAGAACATTTTTTATTCTGCCTAGGTTTTAAAATAATTTTACCGCATCAGCCAACCTAAAAACTTTATAGCTCATGTATAGCAATTACATCAAACGCTTAATGGATATTCTTCTATCTTTGATAGCCTTGATTTTACTTTCTCCAGTGATCATTCTTTTGTGGATCTGTTTGTTTATTGTCAATTCAGGACATCCTTTCTTTTATCAATTAAGACCCGGGAAAGATGAACGCGTATTTAAGCTTATAAAATTTAAATCCATGACGGATCAAAGGGATGAAAAAGGTGTGTTGCTAACCTATGAAAAACGAATCACTAGAATTGGCAGTTTCATACGTAAATACTCTTTGGATGAAATCCCACAGCTTTTCAACGTGCTTTTGGGCGATATGAGTCTGATCGGACCACGACCACTATTGATAAAATACCTACCCCTTTATAACGATTTTCAAAAACAACGTCATCTAGTGAAACCAGGAATCACTGGTTGGGCTCAAGTTCATGGAAGAAATTCGATCTCATGGGAAGAAAAATTCAAATACGATGTGTGGTATATCGAGCACCTGAGTTTTAAAACGGACGTCCTTATTCTGATACTAACCATTAAAAAGGTCATCTTAAAGGATGGGATTAACTCAGGACCAAACCTAAACATGGTTGCATTTAAAGGAAACAAAGCATGAGCGATCGATCAGTGATAATAGGAGCGGGAACGCAAGGTCAGATATACGCATCTTATTTGCTTGAGGCGGGTATTAATATTGTTGGCTTTATTGACGACAACCCCTCCCTTCTTGGGCAAAAAGTAGTTGGTGTCCCCGTAATAGGTTCTTACCATGACCTATATACGTCAAAATTTAAAGAAACCATTCAAGCTGTGTATTGTCCTATAGGAGACAATCATATTCGGGTTGAATACCTTTCAGCACTACACAAAGAAGGATATAAGATTCCAAGTTTTATTCATCCTTCGGTATCCATAGGACCTGATGTAATCCTAGGGGAAGCCATATACATGTTAGTCGGTAATATTGTGATGCCCCATACCTCTTTGGGAAATTATATTATGATCAATCAAGCAAGTACAATTGCCCATCATGTCATCGTTGAAGATGGAACCTTTATATCTTCCGGAGTCAATGTTGGTGCGTGTATACGCGTACAAGAAAAATCATACATCGGAATGGGAGTCACCATTATGACAGGAGTTAAAAGTCTAGGTAAAAATTGCCTTCTTGGTGCAGGAAGCGTTATTATAAAAGATGTTCCAGAAAATGCTGTAATGGTTGGAAATCCTGGAAGAATATTAAGATATCAAAAAAACAACAGCGATGTGCAGTGCAAACCTTAAAAGGCCTTTTGATCTATGCTTTATTGGATCTGGATTATCATCTACCTTTACTCTTATTCACCTATTGGAACATCGTATAGCGGTCCAAACACCAACATTGTTAGAGATCGCAATTATAGAGAAATATGAAGAATTCCATACAGGAATTCCGTATGGGAAAAGATCTGGCGATTCCGTGTTACTGATTACTTCGCTTAAAAATTTTCTTCCCCAGCCTGAGTACACTAAATTCATCCATTGGCTCAATGAAAATCACCATACGCTTTTAAAGAGAATGAAAGCATCTGGTGGGGAGCTGACAAAAAAGTGGCTCGAAAAACATCGAGAACGTATCAGTAAAGGTCAGTGGGGAGGTTTATTTATTCCCCGACGATTTTTTGGAATTTATCTTCAGGATAGATTAAACCAATTAATTGATCAGCAAACTTCAAAGGGCGTGCTAAAGGTTCATTACTATTGTACTCAGGTAACCCAGGTATCAAAAGATAATGCATTATTTACCATTCACGCAAAAGAACTTAAAATTCAGAGTAAAAAAGTAATTCTTGGCATTGGATCGCTACCCACCCATAATATTTATACGGACAGGAACATCCATTCAGATGACCAGCTATTAGTAATTAATCAAATTTACAACCCAAGTTTGGATGAAAATTTAGAACGAATTTCAAATTTCATTTCCAATTTGAATCCATCTAGTCAAGGGTGTAACATCCTGGTTATTGGTGCCAATGCTAGTGCATTAGAACTGTTGTATAAACTCAATGACATAGAAAATCAACAGGAAAATAATACTAATTACTACTTTCTATCAACCCATGGGTTGTTGCCAGATAGTGAAGTCGATTCCATCAAACAAGCTAATTATCAACCAAAACATCTCCATAAACTACAATCCCACAACCTTCTATCAGCGGCTCAAATCGCACAAGCCGCCACCTTAGATCTAGACGCTGCAGAGAAAATCCAGTTGGGTGCTGCCTCCACTGTGAACATAATATCTAATGCTGTTGGCAGGCTATTACCAAGGTTAAATCAGCAAGAGTTAAAAACATTTGCTTGTCTTTACGGTAATGAAATTGGCAGACGTCAACGATGCGCAGGTCAACATTACCTAGATGTCATAGACGATTTAAAATCAAAAGGGCGATTTGAGCACATTAAAGGACGATTCAAAGACTTCATAAAGAAAAAAAAGGGATATTACTTGCGCTACCAAGATTCTCATAGTGATACTATGGTTACTGCTCCCATGCAATTTCATGTGGTGATAAACTGCATTGGTAGCACTAAATTTGGCGGAGCCCATAACCAAGTTCCCACGCTATTAAAAAACCTGATTAAACAAGGTTTAGCATCCCCTAATGCCTCTCAAATTGGTTTGGAAGTGAACGCCAAGTTAGAATGTTCCAAAAATCTACACGTTGTAGGCCCATTACTTGCAGGGAACATAATCGATTCTAAAGCCGTTTGGCACGTTGAACACTGTGGAAGAATCATTTGGTTATCAGGTATTCTAGCTAAAATTATTGAGCAATCTCAAAGGACTACTATTTTTAGTTAATCAAAACAAGATACTGTGGGCGAGACTCGAATAACCCTAGGGGCTACCCCCTACTCCTTTTTTAAAATGTGACTCATTTTTCATTTTTTTCTTTTGTAACTGTAACAAACTTCAATGAGTGTTATCTTTATTGTAAAGAATATACTTTTTGAGCCAACAAGAGTTACATATTAATCCGCTAATAAAAGATTGTATTGATGGGAAACAATCAGCTCAATTAGCAATTTATAACCGTTATTATAAGGCGATGTACAATACTGCTTTGCGAATTGTAAAAGACCCTTATGAGGCTGAAGATGTTATGCAGGAATCGTTTTTAAACGCTTTCTCGAAATTATACAGCTATCGTGCGGAGGTGACCTTTGGTGCTTGGCTCAAACGAATAGTGATCAATAATAGCATTCAACAATACAGAAAATCAACTAAGGTGCAACACATTGCTTTGGATAATGTGTTATATAGGGTTCAAGACAATGACATACCAGACTCAGAGGCAAGTTTTACAAACTTGAAGGCTCAAGAGGTATTACAAACAATGAAGTTACTCAAGGATAATTACAGAATTGCTTTGACCCTTAAATTAGTTGAAGGCTATGACAATCAAGAAATTTGTCAAATAATGAGTATCAGTGATTCAAGCTGTAGAACGCTAATCTCTAGAGCTAAAGAATCTTTAAGGAAAAAATTAAATGGGAAAGTATATGAGACCAAAGGATGAAATAGAAGAATTATTTGAGCGCTTGGGATCCGACTGGGACATGGAAGAACCAGGTAATGGTCATCAAGAACGGTTTGTAAACAAACTTCACAGAGACAAAGCCACCAAAAACAGTCACCAGGGCGCAAAGATGTGGAAGTATATCTCTATTGCTGCTTCTGTTGCACTACTGTTTACAATCGGTATTCAGTACTTTAATCAACCGCAAGAGAAACCTACACAAACTAAGGTGGCTAATTACATCCCTGAGGGTAAACCAGAGGAAGTACAACGAACCGAATATTATTTTTATGCGTTAATTGCACAAGAGATTGAAAAAATTGATCAAGCCTCTGGTGAGAAAACTAAAAGACTTGTCGATGATCTAAAATCGCAGTTACTACGACTAGAAAACGATTACAAGTTACTGGAAGCTGATCTTAGCAACAAAGGTGATGTAAAGCAAATTTTGAATGCAATGATGATCAATTTTCAAACCCGAATTAAGCTTGCGCAAGAGGTCCTTAATAAGATTCAAGAAATAGAAAATTTAAAAAACACAAAACATGAAGAACAAACTGTTTAAATTCGTCTTAGTGCTCTTATGCATTCCACTTGTTACCACAGCAAGTATCGATCCTAAATTGCACGGTAAATTCACCAAAGAAAAGACTATTAAAAAACAATTTGATATAAGTTCAGATGCCTTACTGAAATTAAAAAATAGCTATGGCAATTTGCATATTACCTCCTGGGATAAAAATAGCACCATCATTGAGGTACACATTCAAACCAGCAGTGACAATGAAAAGAAAGCACAACAAAGGCTCGATCAAATTAGCGTCGATTTCCAAGCTACAAATACTTTGGTCTCTGCGCAGACAATATTTAGCAATAACAGATGGAGATGGGGCGGTGACAATGTAAGCATACAAGTAAATTACACCGTAAAAGTCCCTGTTGGCAACAAGCTGGATCTAAGCAATGACTACGGTACCATCTACCTAAACCAAATCAATGGAAGTACAAAGATTAAGTGCGATTATGGCAGCATGAAATTAGGCAAACTCAATTCTACTCTCAATGAAATTTCCTTCGACTACACCTCAAATGTCAGTGTCGATTACATCAATGGTGCGACCATAAATGCAGACTATTCCAACTTTACCATCCACGATGCAAAAAAAATCGAATTGGAAGCCGATTATAGTAATTCAATTTTCAACAACGTAGAACTCATTGACTTCTCATGCGATTATGGTGATGTCATTATTGAAAACGTTGGCAAGGTCATCGGATCCGGTGATTATCTAACCACGAGAATTGAACGGGTTGAAGGATCTGTAGACATCGAAGGGGATTATGGTGGAATCAAAATAAAAGAAATTACTCCAAAGGCTGGGAATATAACTATCGATGGTGATTACACCAATGTTGAAATAGGATACAGTGAGGGATATCATTTTGATATTACCGCTACACTAGAGTACACGGATTTCAAATATGATAACAACATCGAATTTGGTATAAAAAGAGAAAAATCTTCCGAAAGCTACTACCAAGGTTATCATGGTAGTAAAGGGAAAAATTCTATTGAAATAGATATCGAATACGGCGGATTAAAAATGCTTCGTCGCTAAAATAAGTAATCCATTAAATACGAACTAAAATGAAAAGATTCATCTTACTGAGCTATGTACTGCTTGCATCTCAATTGGCCACTGCACAATGGTTTGGGCAAAACACCATTAAGGGTAACGGGAATGTCATTCAAGACAATCGAACCACCGCAAAATATGACCAAATTGAAATGTCAGGATTCTTCGATGTCGAACTCATCAGCGGCACTGAAGGTTCCCTTACCATCACTGGGGAAGAAAATTTAATTCCACATAGTGTTACCAAAGTGAAAGGGAAAACACTCACTATAGAAACGGAGAAAGGGTATAACTTACAACCTAGCAAAAGAACTGGCATTTTAGTGAGGGTTCCTTTTGAACGTCTCACAGCGGTTACCCTGACAGGATCAGGGAATATCTATTCAAAAGACGTTATCGCTAGTGACGACCTTCATACTGAGCTTACGGGATCCGGAGACATCGCTCTAAATCTCAATGTTCAAAATTTAGAAACCTCCCTGGTCGGATCAGGAGATGTGGAACTTCAAGGAAATGCTCAAAAGGTAGCCTACAAACTATCGGGATCGGGGGATATCGAAGCACTTACCTTAAAGGCGGTTGACGTCCAAGTAAATCTTATAGGCTCTGGTGATATCAGTCTGCATTGCGACGGTACCTTGCAAGTCAAAATAGCAGGTTCAGGGGATGTTACTTATAGTGGCACGCCTACACAAGAACATAGCAAAATTTCAGGATCTGGAGAAGTTTCTCCAGAGTAGGATCATCAAAAAACGAACAAAAAAGCCCCTAGAAAATCATATACTCCTAGGGGTCTTTTTTATTTATTCAATACGTTAAAAGTTCTTAGGCCTCCACCTCTTCTTTACTTTCTACCGCAGCCAAATAACGTTCAGCATCTAATGCCGCCATACACCCTGTTCCTGCCGCGGTAATAGCTTGTCTGTATTCTTTATCTTGGACATCTCCACTGGCAAATACACCAGGTATATTAGTTTTGGTAGATTTACCCTTGGTAATAATATACCCAGTCTCATCCATCTCTAATTGCCCCTTAAATATTTCTGTATTCGGCTTATGACCAATAGCAATAAATAGCCCAGTTACCTTAATGTCCTCTTTTTCTCCAGTTTGATTGTTTACCAAACGAAGTCCTTCAACAACTTGATCCCCTAGTACCTCTTCGATTTCAGTGAAATATTTCACCTCTAAATTAGGCGTGTTATTAACACGGTGCTGCATCGCCTTAGAGGCACGCATTTCGCCTTTACGAACCAACAGGGTCACTTTACTACAAATATTCGCCAAGTAAGTGCTCTCCTCTGCTGCGGTATCTCCTCCACCTACAATAGCGACTTCTTGCCCTTTAAAGAAAAAGCCATCACATACAGCACAGGCAGATACTCCACCGCCTCTTAGGCGTTGTTCACTTGGCAGACCAAGGTATTTAGCGGTAGCACCAGTGGCTATGATTATTGACTCAGCTTCCAAAGTTGATCCATTGTCAATTTCTACCTTATGAATTCCTCCATGTGTCTTATTAAGTTCCACAGAGGTTACCATTCCCATACGGACCTCAGTTCCAAAGCGTTCCGCTTGCTGTTGAAGTTGAATCATCATGGTAGGCCCGTCAATTCCCTCTGGGTACCCTGGAAAATTATCGACCTCGGTAGTGGTGGTCAATTGTCCCCCTGGTTCCATACCTGTATACATTATTGGTTTCATATCAGCCCTTGCCGCATAAATAGCCGCAGTATACCCTGCAGGACCAGAGCCAATAATTAAACATTTAATTCTTTCCACTGTATCAGTCATAATTTTAATTTCTATTAATTCTCTATAACAAAAGTAGCCATTTTGCCAAAAAGCTAACATTTAATTAATGAAAACATTTTATCCGTCGATAGAAAGTATTGATACCGTAAAATTTACTTTTAAAATATTCGCATAATACTGCAAAAATCAAACAATTATTCGTAAATTAACATAGGTTTATTTATTAATGATTCAAAATATGTGCTGTTATGAGAAAAATAATTTATCCAGTCGTTATTGTATTCGGATTGATTTTACTTTCAGCAATCCCGAATAACAAGAAAAGTGAAAGTTCCATTCAAGGTGTTTGGGAACTTGTCGACCGTTATTCCTATGATGGTCATCAAGTCACAGATACCATTGAAAACACCAATGGCTATCGCCAGATAAAAATGTATAGCCAAGACAAAGTCATGTGGACAAGGTTCGTCCCCTTAGATTCCGTAGAATGGTTTGGGTATGGATCCTATTATACCAAGGATAGTTTCCTTGTAGAAACGTTGGAATACGGGTCCAGCTCCATGATGAAAATTATAGACACCATGAGAAAGTTCAAATTTAAGTTAGTGATAGATCAAAACTCCTATAGTCAAATCACATTGGACAATGAAGGCAATCCTATGTTTTCAGAAAACTACAGAAGACTGGAGTGACTACTATCTCAAGCTATAGTGTACTTTTGATAAATTTCTTAGATTTTCTGCGGCAACCTCCGCTGTAATATCCCGTTGTGGATTTGCGAACATTTCATATCCGACCATAAACTTTTTAACCTCTGCAGACCGAAGTAGCGGTGGATAAAAAGACATATGAAAATGCCATTCCTCATAAGCAGCACCATCGGTGGGCCGTTGATGAATACCAGAGGAATATGGAAATGAGGTCTCAAAGAGATTGTCATAAAGTGTAGTAAGCTCTTTGATAATAGTGGCAAAGGCTATTTCTTCAGCTGCATTTAACTGAGTGATATCCTGATAGTGTTTTCTAGGAACAATCATAGCCTCATAAGGCCATACTGCCCAATAAGGTATCAAAGCTACAAAGTGATCGTTGGTGATCAATATACGCTCGTCCAATTCCAATTCTTGTTCTAGGTAGTCTTTAAGTAGACTCTTGCCGTGTGTATGCCAGTAATTTCGTTGATTCTCTTGCTTTTTTAATACTTCCCCGGGAATGGAAGATTGTGACCAAATTTGACCATGAGGGTGTGGATTACTGCATCCCATAATCGCCCCTTTGTTCTCAAAAATCTGTACATAATTAATGCCTTCTTTAGCCCCTAATTCTGCATACTCCTTCTTCCAAAGACCTACAACTTCAGTTATTTGTTCAACACTCATAAGAGGTAATGTAAGTGCGTGGTTTGGTGAGAAACAAATCACCTTACAAATTCCACTTTCCGTTTGGCCCTGAAGAAGGCCATTTTGATATTTTTCTACTGGCACCTCAGGCACTAAGGCCGCAAAATCATTAATAAAACTATAAGTTCCTTTGTAGTCCGGATTGGTATCTCCACTAGCTCTAGTATTGGTGGGACATAAATAACAAGTCTCATTATATGACTTGTTTTCAAAGGCGCTTTTAGTATCCTTTTTCCCTTGCCAGGGACGCTTTGTTCGATGTGGTGAAACAAGCACCCATTCCCCAGTTAATATATTAAAACGTCTATGTGGTTTATCGTTTAACATGATAATAATTTTTGAAAATTTCTACTACTTTTTTACTTCAACTCCGTCGCTAATACTAACTTCAATTGGTGATAAATCAATACCAAATTGCTTTTTATAAGCCTTGGAAATCGCATCAGTATAGGAAGGTACTACATCTTTGTGTACCATATTAATGGTACAGCCACCAAATCCTCCTCCCATCATTCGAGCCCCTAAGACACCTTTTTGTGTTTTGGCAAAATCAACCATAAAATCCAATTCTTCACAACTTACTTGATAGTTATAACGTAATCCGTGATGGGATTCCCATAATAAATTCCCGAACTCTTCAAATTTTCCCTTTTCTAAAGCTTCTGCAGCCATAAGGGTCCGTTTATTTTCTTGAATCACGTACGATGCTCGATCAAACATGGTAGGGGTTAATTCTTCCTCAAATGACATCAACACCTCTTTAGGTACATCGACCAAATACTTATATTCAGGATGTTTTTCTTGAATGATCGCGAGAGCCGCCTCACAATCAGCTCTTCTATTGTTGTATTCACTACTAGCTAAATTATGAGACACATTAGAATTTAAAAGAACCAATTGGTAAGGAGCTATATCTGCATGAATCATCCGGTAGTCCAAATTCTGACAATCCAATAAAATGAGGTGATCCTTTTGCCCGCGTACCACGGTAAATTGATCCATGATTCCACATTTCGTACCCACATAATTGTGCTCAGCATCTCTAGAGAGGTGAATAATTTGATCTTTGGTAAGTCCTATGGAAAACAAGGTATTTAAGCCAGTAGCTATTCCACATTCTAAGGCAGCTGAAGAGCTTAACCCAGAGCCCATCGGGAGTGCACTCTCTACAATACAATCAAAACCTTGGATAGCTCCAGGGTAAATTTGATCAATGTAATGAACGACACCTAAAATGTAATTTTCCCATTCTACATCACTGATGCCAATCGCATCGATAGAAAATGAATAACCATTATCAAAATTCTTAGACCACACATTACACCGCCTAGTGTTATTTCGCCTAAAATAAATTTTAATCTGTTTATTGATAGCTGCCGGTAACACATGCCCTCCGTTATAATCGATGTGTTCTCCTATTAAATTGATTCTTCCAGGTGATACAACAAGCACTTCATGCACAAAATTCTCTAAATTAAGGGCTATTGTTTGTCTATTTTCGGATTGAGTCGTATTTTTCAAATCAAATATATATTTAATCAAACAAATATAATAAAAGTACAATTCACTTTTATTGTTTTTTTTACTTATTTATGAAAAATAACCAAGAATCCTACTACACAGAGGTCGATAAGATGCATGTGGCCACCGATTGCATCGTTTTTGGCTTTCATCAAGATGAGCTAAAATTACTAATCTTTAACAGAAGAGTTGAACCCCATAAAGGCGCCTGGTCGCTTATCGGGAGTTTTGTAAAATTAGACGAAGACGTAGATCACGCTGCAAAAAGGGTGCTACATGATATCACAGGCCTGGATAACGTATTTTTCGAGCAATCAAGAACCTATGGAAAAGCGGACCGCGATATGGGTGCACGTTGTGTTTCAGTAGCGCAGTTTGCCCTTATTAGAATTGACGAGTACGATAAGGAGCTTACAGAAAAGCACGGCGCCTTTTGGTATCGATTAGAAGAACTTCCCCAGCTGGTGTTGGATCACCATCAGATGGTCATTGACGCATTAGATATCCTTAGAAGAAAGGCCAAACATCAACCTATTGGATTTGAGCTTTTACCAGAGAAATTTACCATCCCACAATTACAGAGTTTATATGAAGCTATTTTTCAGAGAAAGTTGGATCCTGGAAATTTCAGAAAGAAAATATTGTCTTTTAAAATCTTAAACAGGCTAAATGAAAAGGATAGAAGTTCATCCAAAAGAGGTGCTTTCTACTATACATTTGACCATAACACCTATGAGAAATTACTTAAATCGGGTTACAACTTTGATTTTTTATAAGTACCATATTATCCAAGTACAAGCACTTAAATAGTCCTTATAACTGTCCTTTAATTAATTTATTATAGGCAATTTCATAGATTTCCTCATAAAGTGGAACCACGTAATTGATATCAAATATACTGGCTTGGTTACGGGCCTGTTGTTTAAACATCTCAAGTCGCTGATCATCACTTAAAATGTGAAGTGCGTTTGATATCATTTCATCAACAGCACCAATGGGGCTCAAAAATCCGCTAATGCCATGTTTATTCACCTCTGGAATACCACCGGCATTACTAGAGATTACAGGCACTTCATTGACCATGGCTTCTAAAGCAGCCAATCCAAAACTTTCGGTCTCCGAAGGCAGTAGAAACAGATCAGAATAACATAATATTTTATCCACCTCATTACTGTTCCCTAAAAAGGCTACTTTATCTGCTATACCTAATTCTTGACATAAATCCTCTGCAGGCTCTTTTTCAGGCCCTTCCCCTACCATGATCAATCGCGCTGGCATGACCTTTTGAATGCCGTGAAATATCCTTATAACATCCTC
>NZ_DATGNU010000007.1:0-46494 GCF_035306585.1 Galbibacter sp. | reverse complement strand
AGAGAGTCTACTTAGTACACTTAGACTATTTCTCGAAGTGGTTAAAATGCGTTTCGACAAGTCTACAGCACTCTCCCTTCGATTACCACTGCCAATTAATATAGCAATGAGTTCCGCATCTGACAGCGCATCCTTACCTTTCAAAAGCATCTTTTCCCTAGGTCTATCATCTGCACTCCAGTCTTTGATTGTTGTTTTTGGAGTATTCACTTTCATATCCTAAAGGTATGAAAGATCCATCTACCTTTTTAGACATACAGTTTAAGGTTATCAACAAAAAACGACCCCTGTGATAAACTTTTAGCATAAAAGTTCAACTTTTAAGAGTTTGGTCGATTTATAAATTTTAAGACTAGTCTGCTTCTGTAACTTTTGCCTTTAACTTTTCCACATCCAATCCCCCATAAGCACCACTACTCATCAGTAAAAGTGCTGTGTTTTCAAGCTTTAAGGTAAATATAAAGTCACTAAAATCCTGAGCGTCGGTGAAAATTATTAAATCTTCCCTTGCGAAAGCCTCTTTGATTTGTTCTTTGCTAAGAGCCTCGAGCTTTTTAATCTTCACCGCCTCTGGGGTGTAGTATACTACAGCGGTATCAGCGGCTTTTAAACTGTCCCTATATTCTTTTATAAAGGTGGCATTTAAACTACTATAGGTGTGCAATTCCAAACAGGCAACAATAGTCTTATTTGAATACTGTTCTTTTACCGCCGCTAAGGTAGCTTTTACTTTGCTAGGAGCATGAGCAAAATCCTTATAAATTACAGTCTTACTATTTTCGGCAAGTTTATCCAATCGTTTAGAAGCTCCTTTAAAACTCGCAATCGCCTGGTAGAAATCATCTTGGTCAATACCCATATGCTGACAAATCCATTTGGCACCGGCAATATTGCTCAAATTATGTTTTCCAAAAACCTCTATAGGCATAGCACCCTCTGGTGTTTCTATATAGGTGACTCCTGCTTCTATATAATGTTCTGGCGTATAATAAGGTATTTTACGTATTTGATTTTGGGATTCCTCTACCACTTTAACCACTTCTGGGTCCTCCATATTATAGGTAATGCTCCCTCCCTCTACTATGGAATCAACATATATCCTGAATTGCTCCACATATTCCTGATAGGTTTCAAAAACATTGATATGATCCCAGGCAATACCACTAAGAAGGGCTATATTGGGTTTATATAAATGGAACTTCGGTCTTCGATCAATAGGGGATGACAGGTACTCATCTCCTTCTAATACTATAAAATCATTTTCCTCGGTAAGTTTTACCATGGTATCAAAGCCGTCTAATTGTGCGCCGACCATATAATCCACTTCTTTATCATGGTAGTCCAAAACATGAAGAATCATCGCCGTAATGGTAGTTTTACCGTGACTTCCTCCAATTACAACACGCGTCTTATATTTACTTTGTTGGTATATAAACTCTGGATAAGAATAGATTTGAAGCCCTAATTCTTGAGCTCTTAAAAGCTCTGGATTATCACTTTTAGCATGCATTCCAAGGATTACAGCATCGAGTGAATCATCAATTTTTTCTGGAAACCAACCGAAACTCTCTGGAGCTAGTCCAGCAGCCTCTAACCGGGATTTGGAAGGTTCATAAATCACATCATCGCTCCCGGTAATGTGATGTCCTTTTTGTTGTAATGCTAAGGCTAAATTATGCATAGCACTACCTCCTATAGCTATAAAATGTATCTTCAAAGTATCGAAATTCTACGGATGTTTACTCAAAGAGCAAAGATACACATTCGACACCCTTGGACAAAGGGTTCAAAAAAACAATTTTACTAGCGTGGTGGATACTTAGAGAACACCTTATTTACGATGGCTTTCATTTTAGCATCTCTTTCCTTTGGCGTCAAAGATTCCGATACGGTACTTTCGCTAACTGCTTGCCAAATGAGCTCATCATTCATCACATCGATGATATCAAAGATGATCTGATGGTATTGATCTGGTTGACCTATGGGAAGTCCAACGGAAACCCCACCCCCAATATTTCGGTTAGTTCCACCAATCCCAATCCCTACGGCACTATTGATAGGTTTAGGTCGACTGGAGCTTTTAATATTGATATACAAATCTGGAGATTCGCTGCTTCGATACCCTCTCGAGTGCATCACACTATCGATGCTTCTTATAAGGCGTCTTTCGTCTAATTGATTCATTCCACTTTGCATGGAGGGGAAGTAATTATAGGACGCTGCCTTTGAAAAATCAAAATTCCTATCATAGTCATAGGCCACTTGAACCCCACAACTGGAAACAAAAAAACATAGGATAATAATTACAATATGTGGTTTCATCGTTTTTAATTTAAGGCATTTTGATTTATAGAACACAAAACAATTACCGTACTAAAAATACGAATTAAACATCTAATTTAGATCTTTGCTCCAGCTTTGTTGAGCATTTCCCATAGCTCATCTTTTAAAGATTGGATCCCTTGCTGCGCTACAGAGGAGATAAAGAGGAATTTAACATCTTTAAATTCATCGGCTAGCTGCTGTCTCATTTCTGCCTTTAATTCATCATCTAGCATATCCGATTTAGAAATAGCCACCAAACGATCTTTATCCAAGAGTTCTGGGTTGTATTTCTGCAATTCATTAAGCAGTATTTTATACTCCTGATAGATATCTTTGGCATCCGCTGGGATTAAGAATAAGAGCGTAGAGTTACGTTCAATATGCCTTAAAAAATAATGTCCCAAACCTTTTCCCTCTGAAGCTCCTTCAATGATTCCGGGAATATCAGCCATAACAAAGGTTCGGAAATCCCTATATTCAACGATTCCTAAATTAGGTTTTAGAGTAGTGAATTCATAATCGCCTATTTTCGGTTTGGCAGAGGTAATCACCGAAAGCAAGGTAGATTTCCCTGCGTTAGGAAAACCAACTAAACCTACATCAGCTAATAGTTTTAATTCCAGCAACACTTCTACTTCCTCTCCTGGTAATCCTGGTTGAGCATATCGAGGGGTTTGATTGGTCGATGATTTAAAATGAACATTCCCTAATCCGCCTTTTCCACCTTTTGCTAAGATCCTTTCCTCATCGTGCTTGGTAATTTCAAAAAGAATAGTATTGGTCTGTGGATCTTTGACTTGTGTACCTAATGGCACTTCTAGATAGACGTCTTCCCCATCTGCCCCAGTACTGGTTTGTTTTCCTCCATTCTCGCCATGTCCTGCTTTAAAGTGTTTTTTAAATTTAAAATGGAACAGGGTCCATAGACTTTCATTTCCCCTGATGATGACATGACCTCCTCGACCACCGTCTCCCCCATCCGGTCCTCCTTTGGCAACATATTTTTCCCGGCGCAAATGGCTGGAACCTTGCCCTCCTTTGCCGGATGCAACATTAATTTTTACATAATCTGTAAAATTCCCTTCTGTCATCTAAATAAACTTACGTATTTGTTTTGCGAAGATCTTAAAGCGTGTCAATAACTGCGCTAAGACGTTGTGTTATTTCTTCTATGCTACCGATACCATTGACACTGTGAAACTTGTTTTGGTTTTGGTAGTACTGAATCAGTGGAGCGGTTTTTTCATTGTACTCCTCAAAGCGGTTTTTAATTTTAACCACATCTTGGTCATCGGTTCTTCCACTTACTTTTCCACGCTCTAAAAGTCTTTTAATTAAAACTTCATCATCAGCATCGAGTGCGATAGTCGCATGAATTTTCATGCCTTTTTCTTCAAGAAGTGCATCTAGTGCTTTGGCTTGTGCACCGGTTCGAGGAAAACCATCAAAAATAAATCCGGCAGCATCTGGGTTCTTTTCAACCTCATCCTTCAACATATCAATTGTTACCTGATCTGGCACTAGATCTCCTTTGTCTATATAGGTTTTAGCTAAGTTCCCAAGAGCTGTTCCATTTTTGATATTGTAACGAAAAACGTCACCAGTTGAAATGTGTTCTAAATTGTATTTTTCTTTTAAAAAGTTCGCTTGCGTACCTTTTCCTGCACCCGGTTTCCCGAAAAGCACTAAATTGATCATATTAATTCTCTTTTATTTGATATACCTCTGGTAGGTTTCTTCCTAATTCATCGTAATCAAGCCCGTATCCAACGATAAACTTGTTTGGGATTTCAATACCCACATAATCAATATTATATTCCCCTGAATAGACCTCAGGTTTATAAAACATTGATGCAATCTTAAATCGTTTTACATTGATATTGGAGAACATGGAAACAAGTTCTTTAACTGTTTTCCCAGTATCTATGATATCTTCCAATATCACTACGCTCCTACCTTCAACATTATCTGGAACATCCAATAGCGTCTTTACAATACCCGTGGATGAGAAACCGTGGTAAGAACTAAGTTTTACAAAGCTTATCTCACAAGGCTGATCATATTTTTTAATAAAATCAGAAGCAAACATAAAGGCGCCGTTAAGCACACAAATAAATATAGGAGTTTCATCCTTAAAATCTACCTTTACTTTGGCTACTATTCGTTCAATAGCGGTATCGATCTCTTCTCTAGAGATATAAGGTTCAAAATATTTATCGTGAAGCTTGATCAATTGTCTTAAAATTATAAAGTTGCAAAGATACTATTCCATATTTGTTTTCTCCTTAAATTTAATTGATTTCGGTAATTTTTTTCAGATTTTCACAAAAAAACCTCCGATGTTTGTGAATTCTCACTAGGTTTTAAGTTTAATTCACCATAGACAAATTATTTAAAGGAGGTTTCAATATTAGTTTTTCACTTTTTACTGTACTTTTGCCATGTCGCAACATAAGAGATAAGCGCACATTAATTGATATTTACAATAGGTATGAATTATTTTTCATCAGATTTTAAACTCGGTATTTTAGGAGGAGGGCAACTGGGTAAAATGCTACTCTACGAAACTCGGAAATTAGACATTTGCACTGCTGTCCTGGATCCTAGTGACCAGGCACCCTGTAAAATTGCCTGTAATGATTTTGTACTAGGAGATTTGATGGATTATGATACGGTTTATAATTTTGGCCTTGAGGTAGATGTTCTTACCATAGAGATTGAAAATGTAAATATCGATGCTCTAGAGGCACTCGAGAAAAAGGGTAAAAAAGTATATCCATCCTCCACTACCCTGAAAAAAATTCAAAATAAGGCCAAGCAAAAATTGTTCTATAAGGACCACAATATCCCTACAGCGGACTTTAGTCGTTTTGCTTATGCAGATGAGATTCTTACCGCTGTAGAAAATGAATCAATCGAATTTCCATTTGTATGGAAAAGCGCAAGGTTTGGGTATGATGGACAAGGGGTTAAAGTAATTCGCACCTATTCTGATCTGGATGGTCTTCCAAATGGGGAATGCATTGCAGAAAAGATGATTCCTTTTAAAAATGAATTGGCGGTTATCGTCGCCCGAGATGTTCATGGCAATGTCAAGACCTATCCTGTGGTAGAGATGGAATTTCATCCAGAGGCCAATCAGGTGGAATATGTAATATGCCCTGCTAGAATTGATCCGCAGGTGGCTAAAAAAGCACAATTAGTTGCTTTAAAAGTCTCACAAGCTTTTCAGCATGTTGGCTTACTTGCAGTGGAAATGTTTCAAACCCAAGACGATCATATCCTAGTAAATGAAGTGGCTCCACGACCTCATAATAGTGGTCATTACAGTATCGAGGCTAGTTATACCAATCAATTCGAACAACATCTTAGAGCCATTTTAGGTCTTCCTTTAGGGGAAACCAAAAGTAAAGTTGCTGGAATTATGGTCAATCTTGTCGGGGATGAGCAGTACAAAGGTCCTGTTATTTATAAGAATATTGAAAAGATCATGGCCATGGAAGGTGTTACGCCTCATATCTACGGAAAGCGTGAAACAAGACCTTTTCGTAAGATGGGGCATGTCACCATCATCAACCAAGATGTTGCCAAGGCTCGAAGAATTGCAGAAGAGGTCAAAAATAGTATTCGGGTGATTTCGGACTCTTAGCGCAGCACAAGGAAATATTTAAAAACCCACTAGCCAACATAAATACTATAATATCATCTTAGCTAGGCCACTGAGAAAATCTAGTGGCGGTATTTAGATTTATAAAAATTGTTTCTCGATTTCGCATAAGGGAGAAAAAAAGCAACTATCGTATTTGCCTATTAAAAGAACAAGATTGTTAGTTATAACTAAGCAAAGCCATTTTACTACTTGTACGATCTTAAAGAATAACATTCCCAAAATTAATATTGCAATATGCGATATTAAAGACAGCTTAGTTTGTATTTCAATCAAAATACTGCATCTTAAAAATAAACCCCGCCTACGGAGTTCATCTTAAGGCTTCTTTGTACATTTGCGTAAGAAAAAATAAATTTTGACAACCATGGCCAAAGTAGCTGTTATTATGGGAAGTACTAGTGATCTTCCCATTATGCAAGATGCAATAGATGTTTTAAAAGAATTGGGAATTGAGGTTCTTGTTGATATTGTATCAGCACACAGAACCCCAGATAAAATGTACGAATTCGGTAAAAATGCTCACTCCAATGGTATTTCAGTTATTATTGCTGGAGCAGGAGGTGCCGCACATCTACCAGGGATGGTGGCTTCCTTATCGCCTCTTCCAGTAATCGGCGTGCCAGTAAAGAGCAGCAATTCCATTGATGGCTGGGACTCTGTATTGTCGATATTGCAAATGCCTGGTGGCGTTCCTGTGGCTACGGTGGCCTTAAATGGCGCTAAAAACGCAGGGATCCTAGCCGCTCAAATAGTGGGTGTGGCTACCCTTGAGATTCGCCAGAATATTATTGATTACAAAGAGTCTCTAAAGGAAAAAGTAATTAAAGGCTCCCAAGAATTTAACTCCTAAAGATCCGGATCGAAAAAAGCACGAAATGAGTACTTTTATAAAACACTATCCGCTGTTTATTTGTTAAGGTTAAGCCCTTTTTTAGGTAAAGCTTATTTTAATCTAGCCATTCATAAAATTAATTTTCATGTCAAACATACTCAATCATACATTCAATACCCCTTATACCACTGCTCCTTTTTCACAAATTAAAAATGAAGATTATCTTCCAGCAATTGAGAAAGAGATTCAAAACACAAAAACGCAGATCGATATAATATGCACCAATCCAGAATCACCGACATTTGAAAACACTATTGAGGCCTTGGAATTTACTGGTGAGCAACTAGATAGAATTACCGCTATTTTCTTTAATTTAAACAGTGCAGAGACCAATGAGGAGATTCAAAGATTAGCTCAAAAAATATCGCCACTACTCTCTGAATTTGGAAATGATATTCGTTTAAACGAAAAGCTCTTTAGGCGTATAAAGACCGTTTGGGACAACAGACAACAGCTTTCTTTAAACAAGGAACAATCCATGCTATTGGAAAAGACCTATAAGAGTTTTTCCAGAAATGGTGCAAACCTCCCAGAGGACAAAAAAGCAACCCTGAGAGCGATTGATTCAAAACTTTCCAAGCTTAGTCTGACCTTTGGGGAAAATGTACTAGCCGAAACCAACAACTACACCCTTCACATTACAAAAGAGTCCGATTTAAAAGGTCTTCCGGAGAACGCCATCGAAACGGCCCTTGAGGAAGCAAAAGCTAGAAATAAAGAAGGATGGATTTTCACCTTAAATTATCCTAGTTACATCCCCATGATCACCTATGCCGATGATAGGGACTTAAGAAAAGAAATCTCATTAGCCTTTGGTAGTAAGGCCTTCAAAGCAGGCGCTCATGACAATCAAGATATTATCAAAGAGATCGTTCAACTAAGGCAACAAAGAGCGGCATTGTTAGGCTTTAAAACCCATGCTGATTTCATTCTAGAGGAGCGTATGGCTAAAAGTCCTGAAAAGGTGAACGCTTTTTTAGACGAATTACTTCGCAAGGCGAAACCGGCAGCACAAAGAGAATTTAAAGAACTACAAGAATTTGCCAAAAAGACTGATGGTATCGATCGGTTAGAAAAATGGGATGCTGCCTATTACACTGAAAAACTAAAGCAACAACGCTTTGATTTGGATGATGAAAAGTTAAAACCATATTTCAAGCTTGAAAATGTTATCCAAGGTGTTTTTACGATCGCAGAAAGATTGTACGGGCTTCGGTTCAAAGAGAACGCAACCATTGATACTTATCATCCAGAGGTAAAAACCTATGAGGTGTTGGATGAAAACGATGCCTTTAAGGCTGTTTTTTACGCCGATTTTCATCCACGCCCAGGAAAAAGAAATGGCGCATGGATGACCGTGTATAAACGACAGTACAGAAAAAATGGGGTGGACTCTAGACCTCATATTTCCATTGTATGTAACTTTACAAAACCAACCGCCACCAAGCCCTCGCTGCTCACCTTTAATGAGGTTACTACCCTATTCCATGAGTTTGGTCATGCGCTACATGGTATGTTAGCAAACACTACTTACCCAAGTTTAAGTGGCACGAGTGTTTATTGGGATTTTGTAGAACTTCCTTCTCAAGTGATGGAAAATTGGTGTTATGAAAAAGAGGCCTTAGAACTCTTTGCCAAGCATTACCAAAGCGGTGAGGTAATTCCAATGCAATACATCCAAAAAATAAAGGAATCTTCCACTTTTATGGAAGGAATGCAAACCTTAAGACAGCTGAGTTTTGGCATCTTGGATATGAATTGGCATGGCACTGACCCAACAGCTATTAAAGATGTTAAATCCTTTGAAGAACAGGCCTTCGAATCTACTAACTTATTTCCAAATACACCACAGACTTGTATGAGTACGTCGTTCTCTCATATTTTTCAAGGCGGTTATTCGGCAGGGTATTATAGTTACAAATGGGCTGAGGTTTTGGATGCTGATGCCTTTGAGCTGTTTAAAGAAAAGGGAATCTTTAATAAAGAAGTTGCTACCAAATTTAAAAACACGGTACTCTCACAAGGGGGTACCCAAGACCCAATGGATCTCTATAAGGAATTTAGAGGCAAAGAACCTCAACCAGAAGCACTGTTAAAAAGAGCTGGGCTATTAAAATAATCCTCTTAATTTAAATTTATAAAAACATGGCGTTACTACATTCGAAAATACTTGGTCAAGGAGCACCACTACTTATATTACATGGCTTTCTAGGCATGGCAGATAATTGGAAAACCTTGGGGGGTAAATATGCTGAAAATGGTTTTGAGGTACACCTACTAGATCTTAGAAATCACGGGCGAAGTTTTCATTCCGATGATTTCTCCTATGAGCTCATGGTGGAGGATGTGGTAGCATATATCCTAGCTAAAAACCTAAATAAGGTAAGCGTCTTAGGCCATTCCATGGGCGGCAAGGTAGCCATGCTTTTAGCTGTTAGCCACAGCGATAAGGTAGCACGTTTATTAGTAGCTGATATCGCTCCTAAGTTTTATCCTGCGCACCATCATCGGATTCTTGAAGGTTTGAATGCGCTTGATTTTTCTTCCATTTCTTCTCGTGGTCAAGCCGATGAAAAACTTGCCGAATATATAACGGATTGGGGAGTACGTCAATTTTTACTTAAGAACCTTTATTGGAAAACAAAGCAGCAACTTGGTTTAAGGATCAACCTTAAGGTCCTTAGCAATGCCCAAGAAGAAATTGGAGAGCCTTTGCCTTCCAGTAGTATTTTTAAAGGCAAGACATTGTTTCTAAGAGGGTCAAAATCGGAGTATATTCATCCTGATGACACCTCAGAAATTCTACGCTATTTTCCCAACGCACAGGTGGAGACTGTAGACAATGCTGGACATTGGCTACACGCTGAAAATCCGAAGCAATTTTTTGAAAAATCACTCGTCTTTCTTCAGGCTTAGTATAACCACTCATAGACTTTTAGCAAGTTTTTTTGTTAATATTTATAGGTTTTTTCAGTATTAATGTTATATTTTTGGTATATCAAAGTGCTAAATCTAAAACTTTAATGCCCATGAAAAGCACAATACTACTAGTCCTTTCATTGCTATGCATCACAGCGAGCTATGCTGGGGGATATCGGATCGCCTTACAAGGGCAGAAACAATTAGCGATGGGTCACACTGGAGTGGCCGTTATTAACGCCTCAGAACTGGTCTTCTTTAACCCTTCGGGACTCACCTTTTTAAACGAAAAATTTACAGTGAGCGTTGGTGCCAATTTGGTTTTTGCCAATATTAGTTTTCAAAACCAAAACTATGGTTGGCACACCGAGGATAAAAATGGTGTATCCACCCCTTTTAATGTATACGCCGCCTATAAGGTCAACCAATGGGTCAGTATAGGGCTAGGTATTTATACACCCTATGGTAGTGGCGTAGAATATCCAAAGGATTGGGAAGGATCCCATTTGATTAACGACATTAGTCTAGCTTCAATATTCGTACAACCCACTGTGGCATTTAAAATCAATGATATAGTAAGCATAGGTGGCGGCCCCATTTTTGCTACTGGAAATGTAAATTTCAATCGAAATATCGATCGTACCACCACCGATGTCAATGGAAACAGAACCAATGTTACCATCGATAAAACAGGGATTACGGCTTGGGGCTACAACCTAGGTCTAACGGTAAAGCCTTCCGAAAAATTAACGTTAGGGGTGAACTATCGATCCAAAATTCAGATGGATGCTAAAAATGGAGACGCTGATTTTCAAAATGTTCCAGAGGCAGGAAACCTTCAAGGACAGTTTGATCAGGTGACTTTCAATGCCTCCCTACCCCTTCCAGCCGAATTAACCGTAGGTGCCTCCTATACCATCAATGAAAAATGGCTTGTTGCTATTGATTACAATAGGGTGTACTGGAATGCTTATGAGAACTTAAATGTAACATTCAGCAATGGTCAATCTTCCATTAATCCAAGAAATTATAAAAACTCATCGACCTATCGTTTCGGAATTCAGTATAACGCCACACCAAGACTGGTGCTAAGAGGTGGATACTATTTTGATGAATCTCCAGTTCAATCCGGTTATTTTGCACCTGAAACGCCACGCAATGACTCCAATAACTTCACTGGAGGGTTTAGTTTTAAACTCAGCGACCGATTTGCAATTGATGCGTCCTTCCTCTATATTCATTTTGATGAGATTGAGGAATCATACGACTACTATCAAGAAAACGGTCAAAATGTTTCCTTTGGTGGACTTTACAAGAACAATGGATTTGTACCTGGACTCGGGATAACTTATGGATTTTAAACACTGAAAAAAAGCGATACTCATGAAAAAATATTTATATACGGTCCTAGCTATAAGCTTAAGTATTGGATGTCAGCCTGAATTTAATGATCCTATAAATGAAGTTGGGTTTTACAGTAGTGGATCGGCTGATTTCTCCAATTATGTAGCGGTTGGAAATTCTTTAACGGCAGGATATGCCGACAACGCCCTATATTTGGAAGGACAATTAAACTCGTTCCCTTCAATGCTTGCTAATAAATTTTCTTTAGCGGGAGGAGGAGACTTTAACCAACCTTTGGTTTCAGATAACTTAGGAGGACTTTTAGTCAATGGGCAACAAATTCAAGGCAATCGTCTGGTATTGGAAGTGACCGCAGGCTCACAAAGCCCTGTTCCTATAGAAGGAACACCAACTACTGATATTGCCAATCACCTTGAAGGTAGCTTTAACAACATGGGAATTCCAGGAGCCAAAAGTTTTCATCTTACCGCCAACACCTATGGTAATATCGGTAACCTCCCTGCGGCCAATCCTTATTTTATAAGAATAGCCTCTTCCAACCAAGCAACGGTTATCGGTGATGCCGTCGCACAAGACCCAACATTCTTTACCCTTTGGATCGGTAACAATGATATATTAAGTTTTGCAACCTCTGGAGGTGTAGGAGAAGACCAAACTGGAAATTTAGACCCTTTTACCTATGGTAGTTCTGATATCACTGATCCAAATGTATTTGCGAACCTCTACAATGAATTCCTCAAAGCCCTTACTGCTAATGGCGCTAAAGGAGCAGTCGCTAACATCCCTGATGTAACCTCGATCCCTTATTTTACCACTGTACCTTATAATGCCATTCCATTGGATGAGTCTACCGCTGCCATGCTCAACCAAGCCTATGAACCCTACAATAATGGACTGCAACAAGCTGCCCTATTGGGTGTTATTACGGATGAAGAAGCCACTGCCCGTACTATTAATTTTAAAGCTGGTCAAAATCCAGTGGTTTTACTCGATGAAGATCTCACCGATTTAACCTTTATCAATCAGGGACTCACCAATATGAGACAAGCAACGGACAAAGACCTTATTCCCCTACCTGTTTCTTCCGTATTAGGGACACTATCGGATCCAGAAAACCCCAATTCGGTCATCGGAGTGAGCGTACCATTAAATGATAGTCAGCTGCTTACCGCTTCAGAAATTGAATTAGTAGTGACTGCTCAAAGAGCATACAATACGACAATAAAAACATTGGCAGACCAATATGATATTGCCTTTGTGGACATCCAGGGGCTAATGAATACCTTAGCTCAAGAAGGCGTCTCGTTCGATGGCGGGACCATCACCAATACTTTTGGAACTGGTGGCGCCTTTTCTTTAGACGGAGTACACCCTACACAACGTGGTTACGCTGTGGTTGCCAATACTTTTATCAAGGCAATTAATTCAAAATACAATGCTGATTTACCTATAGTAAATCCAGGAAATTATCCGACGATATTTGTAAAGTAAACGTCCTGAAGGCGTTAGTTATTCGAGGCGCTATATTTTTTAGACGCATTTTTTGTACCTTTAGTTTTAAACCATTAACAACGTTTTAAATATGAAAATGATTATCAAACTACTATTGACAGCCGTAGCCGTGGTCATTCTGGCAAATGTTTTGCCAGGGATCAGTGTGGACGGCTACGTCACAGCCATTATCGTAGCTGTGGTCTTAGCGTTATTAAATTTTCTAGTAAAGCCGATCTTGGTTCTACTAACCTTGCCAGCAACCATATTGACACTGGGACTGTTTTTACTGGTAATCAATGCCATTGTTATTTTGATTGTGGATTATTTGGTGCAAGGGTTTGCCGCGGAAAATTTTTGGTGGGCGCTTATCTTTAGTTTACTACTTACCATCTTGCAATCCATATTCAATGCATTAGTTACTACAGATTAGTTAGAACCTAGTTATAACGGCTAACTAATATAACTAGTGAACCTCATATGCATTTACAATTTTACCTAGGCTGAAAACAAAAAATAAGAATTTGTTTTTCAGCCTTTTAAAAACTTGGTTAACTTTCTAAAATGTATTACTTTTGCCTGCCCATTTACAGGGGCCAATAAATTTTTTTTACTGCGCATGGATATTACTAGAGAGCAAATAGACGATTTAAATGCAATAGTTAAGGTTGCAATTACAAAAGATGACTACAGCGACAAAGTCGCTAAGATTTTGAACGATTACCGTAGAACTGCAAACATTCCTGGCTTTAGAAAAGGACACGTTCCTTTGGGGTTAGTGAAGAAACAATACGGTAAAGCGGTTTTGGTTGACGAGGTCAACAAATTACTTCAAGAATCTTTAAACAAGTACCTTACCGAGGAGAAGCTTGACGTTCTTGGAAATCCACTTCCAAAGGCTCAAGATGATTTGGATTGGGACAATGAAGATTTTTCTTTTGAATTTGAATTAGGTCTTGCTCCTGAGTTTGAGGTAGAATTAAACACCAAAAAGCCGATCACTCATTACAAGCTAATTGCTGATGATAAAATGATTGATGAGCAAATTGAGAGCATCGTTAAACAATATGGAAAACTCATCTCTCAACAAGAAGTAAGTGAGGATAGCGAGGTTACTGGAACCTTCATCAATGAAGAAGAAGGAATCGATAACAAAGCTACATTTACCTTAGATAAACTTAAAGGAAAAAGAAATTTAAATAAATTTATAGGGGCTAAGGTTGGCGATACGTTAGAGCTAAAAACTAAAAATTTATTTGAGGATGACCACGACTTAATGCATCTACTAAAAGTTGATCATGATAAAGCACACGATTTAGAGATCGAGGTTAAGTTTACCATTGAAGAAGCAAATAAAAGAGAAGCTGCAGAATTAAATCAAGAGCTTTTTGATAAATTATATGGTGAAGGTGTGGTAACTTCTGAAGAAGAATTACGCGCTAAGATCAAAGAAGATGCTGAGAAGCAATTTGTTCAGCAGTCGGATCAAAAACTTCTGAACGATATTACCGAGCAGTTAATTGAAGATACCAAGTTTGACCTTCCTGCAGAATTCCTTAAAAAATGGATTCAGGTTACAGGGGAGAACCAGCTGAGCATCGAAGAGGCTAGTGAGGAATACGAAAAATCAGAAAAGGGATTGCGTTACCAACTCATCGAAGGGAAGATCATTAAAGATAATGACATTCAGATCACCTATGAGGAACTAAAGGATTACACTAAAAAATACGTAGCGATCCAAATGGCACAATTTGGACAAACCAATCCAGAGGAAAAGGTATTAGAAGACATCGCTTCCAGAGTGTTATCTAACCAAGATGAAGCGAAGCGTTTATCCGAACAATTGATGAGTGAAAAACTTATCAACGTCTATAAGGAAAAAGCCAATTTAAAGGTGAAGGAAATGAGCTTTGAAAACTTTGTTAAAGAAGTATACAGCTAATTTCAAGTAAAATATTTTTAAGTATCTTTAAGGCGTTAAAAAGTAAGTTTTAACGCCTTTTTACGTCTTATAAATAGAAATTAAATCTTATGAATTTAGATAAAGAATTTAAGGAATTTGCCATAAAAGACCAAGGAATCAATAGTGCATATTACAATAAGATCGTAAGTGCTATGACGCCTGTAGGCCTTACACCAAATATCATTGAAGAGCGTCAAATGAATGCTGTGGCCATGGATGTTTTCTCCAGACTTATGATGGATCGTATCATTTTCATGGGCACTGCAATTAACGACCAGGTAGCAAATATCATACAAGCGCAGTTGTTGTTTTTAGAAAGCACCGACGCATCAAAAGACATTCAGATATACATCAATTCCCCTGGGGGAAGCGTATATGCCGGTTTAGGTATTTATGATACCATGCAATACATCAAACCCGATGTTGCTACCATATGTACAGGTATGGCCGCCTCTATGAGTGCGGTTCTATTATGCGCTGGCGAAAATGGAAAACGTTCTGCCTTACCTCATAGTAGAGTGATGATTCACCAACCACTTGGTGGTGCACAAGGTCAAGCGAGTGATATTGAAATCACTGCCCGTGAGATATTGAAATTAAAAGACGAGTTATATCAAATTATTTCAAATCACTCAGGACAATCGATGGAGAAAGTAATAGAGGATGGTGATCGCGACTTCTGGATGAAGGCTGAAGAGGCCAAAAATTATGGGATGATCGATGAGATCCTCGCTCGAAATAAATAACACCCAAAACCAACCACCACAACAGCAACTTAAAATCTATTTTTAAATAGAAAGCATATTGTTTACCGCTTTCACAAAAAAGGAAAAATGGCGAAAGAAGATTTAGAATGCTCCTTCTGTGGACGAAAGAAACCAGAAACCAACTTGCTTATAGCTGGACTGGATGCTCATATTTGTGATCGTTGTATCGAACAGGCGCATGGAATTGTTCTGGAGGAGTTACAACAATCCAAGAATCAAGAGTTATCTGCAGAACTGGTACTAAAGAAGCCAGCGGAGATTAAAGCCTATTTGGATGAATATATAATTGGTCAGGACATTACTAAAAAAGTGATGTCAGTGGCCGTATACAACCACTATAAACGACTGCTACAACCGGCATCAAAAGATGATATTGAAATACAAAAAAGCAATATCATCATGGTTGGACAAACCGGTACTGGTAAAACCTTAATCGCAAAGACCATTGCTAAAATGCTCAACGTACCGTTGGCTATTGTAGATGCCACGGTATTAACAGAGGCTGGTTATGTTGGTGAGGATGTAGAGAGTATCTTAACCCGTTTATTACAGGCTGCAGACTACAATTTAGAAAAGGCGGAGCGAGGGATTGTTTTTATCGATGAGATCGACAAAATTGCTCGCAAAAGCGACAACCCTTCTATCACTAGAGATGTCTCTGGAGAAGGTGTCCAGCAAGCTTTACTAAAATTACTTGAAGGTACTACGGTAAACGTTCCACCTAAAGGCGGAAGAAAACATCCCGATCAGAAATTTATTGAGGTAAATACTGAAAATATATTATTTGTGGCTGGTGGTGCTTTTGATGGTATTGACAGACACATCTCTAAAAGGCTTAACATGCAAGCTGTTGGTTATAATATCGACAAGAAAGAATTGGTGGACCGAGAGAATCTCCTACAGTACATTATTCCCAAGGATCTAAAAGAATTTGGATTGATTCCAGAGATCATTGGTCGTTTACCAGTCCTTACCCATATGAATCCGTTGGATGTAAAAGCATTGCGTTCCATCTTGACCGAACCTAAAAATGCCATTATTAAACAATACACCAAGTTGTTCGAAATGGATGATATCAAGTTCGAAATCAAGGATGAGGCCTTGGATTATATCGTTAGCAAAGCTGTTGAGTATGGACTAGGGGCTAGAGGATTGCGTTCCCTTTGCGAAACAGTACTTACGGATGCCATGTTTGAACTACCTAGTAGTAAAGAAACGGAGCTTATCGTCGACAGGCAATATGTGGAAGATAAACTTACTAAGGCCACAGTGAATAAGCTCAAAGCGGTTTCTTAAAAACAAAAATTAAATCTAGAAATAGCATGGAACAGCGGGAATATACTTCCTGCTGTTTCTATTTCAAATACCCTGTATCCCAAACTATTAACCAGTCAAAATCCCGCTAAAAAGCAGGATTTTGAAATAGCTAAATTAAATAAATTTTAATGCAATTATTTCTAAATTAAGAATGCATAGCTTGCTCGATAACTCGAGCTGCCTCCTTCGCATTGGATTGTTTTGCATACTCTAAAGCGGTAAATTTTTTACCCGCACATTTAGCACTTAGATCCGCCTGGTACTTAATTAAAAGCTTTAAGATTTCTACCTTGTTGTAACGTGCAGCATACATAGCTGGTGTTCTTCCAAGTGATCTCTCATTCACATCTGCTCCTAAAGCTAGTAGCTTTTGAACGGTTTCTAGATCTCCTTTTACAATCGCCTTACAAAAAGGAGATAGGTCTGCTGTTTTTAGAATATGCATTGATTGGATGCATTGAAAATTTTTTTCGTTTTTTGATGAATGTGCCAAGGTGCTCCCTGCTGTAAGGACAAGGAGCATGATTAAACATGCTTGTTTCATAATATAAATATTTATTGGTTTATAACTTTAAAGACAGAGGTAAATGTGAATTGTTACAGAACAAATTTCGTTTAACGTATCTTTAACATCAAAAAGTGATATAATTAACAAATTCAATGCTAACTTGTTATACAAGCATGATATAAAGTTTAATTTTGTGTAATTCAGCACAGTCCGATACAAAGCCCCTGGTAGCTTTCTTAAAAAGCCATTATAATAGTATCTTTGAAGGATAATAATTTTAAAACGATGAACAAAAAAGTAATATTGATGATATTAGATGGTTGGGGTAAGTCTCCTGATCCAAAAATATCAGCCATAGAAAATGCCAACACTCCATTTATAGATTCCTTATACGCCCAATATCCTAATGCCAATCTTTTAACTGACGGAATGAACGTCGGATTACCTGATGGTCAAATGGGTAATAGCGAAGTAGGCCATATGAACTTAGGCGCCGGTAGAATTGTATACCAAGATTTGGCAAAGATCAATATGGCCGTAGCGGACAACAAATTAGCTCAGGAAAAAGAATTAAAGGACGCTTTCACCTATGCAAAAGAGCATCATAAAAAAGTCCATCTATTAGGATTGGTAAGTGATGGTGGAGTCCATTCTCATATTGATCATCTAAAGGGCCTGATGAGCGCTGCGCACAACTTCGGATTAGATGAGCAGGTATTTATTCACGCCTTTACTGATGGTCGTGATGTGGATCCCCATAGCGGCAAAGGTTTTATTGATGATCTACTAAAACACTGCGCACAAACCCACTGTCGTCTAGCGAGCATTGTAGGTCGATATTATGCCATGGATAGAGATCAGCGATGGGAACGCGTAAAACTAGCTTATGACCTAATAGTCAATGGCCAAGGGGCTCCTTATAAAAATGCCCTAGAAGCTATCCAGGAAAGCTATGATCAAGGAGTTTCAGATGAATTCATCCGACCTATTGCACTGCAGAATGCAGACAACAACACCTTGGCCAAGGTAGAAAAAGACGATGTGGTGATTTTCTTTAACTTTAGAACCGACCGAGGTCGTCAACTAACTCAAGTGCTTTCTCAACGTGATTTTCCAGAGGAAAACATGCAAAAATTACCCTTGTATTTTGTAACCATGACCAATTATGATGAGTCCTTTGAAAACGTTCATGTGGTATATCAAAAGGATAACATCACTGCCACCCTTGGAGAGACCTTATCCAAGGCAGGAAAACATCAAATCAGAATAGCTGAAACAGAAAAGTACCCTCACGTAACCTTTTTCTTTAACGGTGGTCGAGAAGAACCTTTTGAAAACGAAAGTCGGATCCTTTGCCCATCTCCAAAGGTGGCTACCTATGACCTCCAGCCAGAAATGAGCGCTTTTGATATCCGAGATAGAATCATTCCTGAATTACAGAAAGGCACGGTAGATTTTGTATGCTTAAACTTTGCCAATCCAGACATGGTAGGTCATACAGGCGTTATGGAAGCTGCTATCAAAGCCTGCGAAACCGTGGATATCTGCGCTAAAGATGTCATTACCACGGCTTTGGAAAACGGATATACAACCCTAGTGATCGCCGATCACGGGAACTGTGATACCATGATAAATCCTGATGGCACTCCTAATACAGCTCACACCACCAACCCCGTCCCACTGATTCTGGTAGATAAGGATGTAAAACAAATAAAAGATGGTGTTCTAGGAGATATCGCACCAACTATTCTTCGTTTAATGGGTATTGAACAGCCTAAAGAAATGACCAGAGCGTCTTTGGTGTAAACCACTTTAGAGAAATTACCTTAACAACTTCACTTTTAAAGTTAGCTTTAAGGAGCTCATTTTAAAAGTGAAGTACTTAATTTAAAGACAGATTTTTCAAGTAATGGAACTATTAAAATATAAAGCAGCTACGTTGATCGTAGCCCTTGGGTTAGCCCTGTTGGCCTGTCAAAGCAAATCGAATCAAACAACAAGTGTTGATTATAGCACTCAAGAATCTATATACCAGGGAGAGGATTCTATCCTAGTGGGAAAGCACACTAGAAAACAGCTGGAGTCCGCCCCCTATAAAGAGTGGTTTGACGCAAACTACCAGGGATATCAGACTAATCAGAAGGTAATTTCAGAACTAGAGCCGCTACTTAAAGGGGTGACTATTAAAGTGTTTATGGGGACTTGGTGTAGTGATAGTCAACAGCATGTACCCGCATTTTTCAAAATCATGGATCGAGCAGATTATAAGTATACCGACTTTGAGCTCTACTCAATGACGGAAGACAAAATGACTCCTCAGGATTTTGAACAAAATTTAAACATCACGCAAGTTCCCACTTTTATTATCTACAAAGACGGCAAAGAACTCAATAGACTGGTAGAATATCCGCTAACAAGCATTGAACAAGATCTTCTAGAAATCCTCCAAGGTAAAGGTTATAAAAATCCTTATGCGCTCTAGGAGAAAAGATTTTAAAATTAAGTGAATTATTGACTCGTATAGAAATCGGCAACAAATTGGAGTTTTTGTTACGTTAAAACTTAGCATTTAAGACATAAGTATTTTAAATTTACATCGAAACTTCATTATATTTGTGCTAGTGGATTTACCACATTAAATAACAAAGTATATGTTTTTATTTATTAGTGGAGCAGAGATTGTTTTCATTCTCTTTATTGTAGTTATGGTATTTGGTGCTGATAAGCTCCCTGGAATCGCACGAGAATTAGGAAAAGGTATGCGTCAGTTAAAGAACGCTACAAATGAGGTTAAATCGGAGATTCAAAAGAGTGCAGAGAAAAACGGCTTAGATGCAGACTTCACTAAAGGAATAGGTGAAGAAGTAAGTAAGGTTAAAGATGACTTGGAAAACTTTACAGGTTCGGTAAAACGTAAGCTCTAATGCTTGAAAAACTCCTAGAGCTCGATCGCGCGCTCTTGTTATATATCAATAATTTTGGTGTTGTAGATCACGATGGGTTTTGGCTTTTTGTCACCAATCCCATTAGTTGGTTACCCCTTTATTTGGCCATCTTAATTGTCATTTGGTTTTACTTTACCCCTTCCAAATTCTATACAGTATTTCTTCATATGCTTCTGGTGCTCTTGGTTTGTGGACTAGTGACTTACATAGTAAAAATTTCTGTTGGACGCGTACGTCCAGAACATTTAGTGAGCCTCCAAAATAAATTGCGCGTATTAAGCTTCCCCACCTCCTATAGTTTCTTTTCTGGCCATGCGGCAAACTCATTTGCTATAACGACCTTTGTTCAACTGGTGCTTCGAGAAAAAACCAAATGGGTCTACTTGCTTTTTATTTGGCCAATATTATTCGCCTATAGCCGGATGTATCTAGGGGTGCACTACCCTTCGGATATTTTAATAGGAACTCTTGTTGGTGTCTTAATAGCTTGGGTGATCTATAGATTTGTGTACTTAAAAAACAAATGCAGCTCTTAAATCAAACTTTTCTACTAAGAGTTAACCCATCTCTTATAGGTAACAATACCGTATCTACCCTAGGGTCTTCTTTTAACTTCTTATTAAATTCTAACAATACTGGGGTGCTTTTATCTTTTGGATCCAAAGGCTCAACCACTTTACCACTCCATAGGACATTATCGGAAAGTATAACTCCCTTAGGGGCTACCTTATCGATCACCAAATCAAAATAAGCGGGATAGTTTTCCTTATCGGCATCGATAAATACCAAATCAAAACTCATATCAAGGGTAGGTATAATATCCAGTGCACTACCCAGGTGTTGGATGATTTGTGCTCCATAACCGCTTTTATCAAAAAATCGTCTTTGAAAATCATAGAGCTCTTCGTTGATATCGATCGTGTGCAATTGCCCATCCGCTGCAAGCCCTTCGGCCATACAAATAGCAGAATACCCCGTATAAGTTCCGATTTCTAGAATGGTCTTAGGCGCGATTATTTTTGACAAAAGACTTAAAAACCGCCCTTGAAAATGCCCGCTTAGCATTCTAGGCCGAAGGACCTGTAGATGCGTTTCCCTAGAGAGCTCTTTCAATAACTCAGGCTCATCTTCACTGTGATTATCCACATAGGATTCAATATCTTTTGAAATAAAATGCATGTTTGACTTTTTTTTTCAAATTTACGTGATATACAGTACATAAACTAACCTAAAGGCATTTGCGAATAACACAACCTAGGGGACTAACAAGTCATTGAACTGCTGATTTTTATCAAACTGTGCCTTGGCAAAAGGACAAAGTGGTATTACTTTTAAATTGTTCTCTCTAGCGTAATTGACAACGGCTAAAAACAAATTAAAACCAATTTTTTTACCTTTCAAAGATGGATCTACCTCCGTATGATCAATTATTATTTTTCTTGGTCCTGCAATGGAATAGGTCATCTCTGCCAAGGTCTTATCCTCTTTTTCGATAAAAAAACGACCCTTGCTTACAGATTCTTCCTGTTGAATTAAAACATCCATAAGTCTCTTTAGTATATTGATTAAAGGTAGTTTAAATTTTACAATTCTACCAATGCAAAAATTATACATCAAATACCTAAAAAAATATTTGCATCGCATTTAAGACTTTCTGTATATTTGCCAACGTAATAGTAAAAGCGGGAGTAGCTCAGTTGGTAGAGCGTCAGCCTTCCAAGCTGAATGTCGCGAGTTCGACCCTCGTCTCCCGCTCTTTGAAGCCCAACTAAAGTTGGGCTTTTTTTATGTAAATAAGTTGTATCTTGTAAACTACCATGGAAAAAGAACTTACCAGAATAAATAAGTATTTAAGTGAAGTGGGTTATTGTTCTCGAAGAGCTGCCGATAAGCTCATCTTACAAAAGCGAATCACCGTAAATGGTCAGCTTCCTGAGATGGGGACCAAAGTAAGCGCCCATGATGAGATTCGAGTGGACGGTAAACCCATCGGCAAACCAAGTGAAGACTTCGTTTATATAGCCTTCAACAAACCTGTTGGCATTGTATGCACAACGGATACTAGAGTTGAAAAAGATAACATCATAGACTACATCAACTACCCGAAGCGTATTTTCCCTATTGGACGATTGGATAAACCAAGTGAGGGCTTAATATTTTTAACCAACGATGGGGATATCGTCAACAAGATCCTCAGAGCTAAAAATGGTCATGAAAAGGAGTATATCGTAGGTGTAAACAAACTCATCACGGATGATTTTTTAAATCGCATGCGCAATGGAATTCCAATTTTAAATACCCTGACTAAAAAATGTAAGGCAGAAAAAATCGACAGTCATACCTTTAAAATCATTCTCACCCAAGGACTCAATAGGCAGATTCGAAGAATGTGTGAATACCTCGATTACCAAGTTACATCCTTAAAACGTATCCGAATCATGAATGTGAGTTTGGATGTGCCAGTGGGTCAGTGGCGTTATCTCACCAAAGCGGAATTAGATCGAATCAATGACTTATCGGCAGGGTCCAAAAAAACTCATACTAAATAGCGCTGTTTAGAGTTCTACCAAACTACCTGTTGCTAATTCATACGCCTGCTCTGCTTGCTTAAATACGCGAGCGGATAACGCTCCCTTTAAAGTAATTTGATCACCCTTGACATCCAGCCAACTTCCTTCCCTAAGACCAACAACTGGTATGCTATTGTAGGTATGAAATTCTTTAATTCGAGTTTCTCTGGTTTCTCCCATATGCTTTAAACCAGAAACTGGATCCAAATAATGAGGGTTGATATTAAAGGGAATTGCACCGAGAGTTTTAAAGCTCGGCGGATAAATAATAGGCATATCATTGGTGGTTTGCATGGTCACTCCTGTGATGTTGGACCCAGCGCTTGTCCCAAAATAAGGCATGCCTTCAAAAATACGTTGTCGTAATCTGGATAGCACATTAAATTTATAGAGTTGTGATACTAGTAAAAACGTATTCCCACCACCGGTGAATACGCCCTTTGCACCTTTTAGTGCTTTTTGCGGGTCTTCAAAACGGTGTAATCCAATGATACTTTTGCCAATATGCTTAAAGGCTTGTTGTGCAATTTCGGTATAGGCATCATGAGAGATCCCGCCAGGGCGTGCATAAGGAATAAAAATGATCTCATCCACCCCAGTAAAAAATTCCTGTAATTCCTTTTGTAGATAATCCAAATAAGTCCCTTCATATAGGGTGGAAGTACTTGCAATTAACATCTTTTTCATAAGCCTAAAGATTTATTTTTTTGTAAATTTATAATATAAACTCAAAACTACTATGGAGTTACCTTTATAGTTCCAAGGAGTTTTAAACGCAAAATTCTAGACAACATTTCCATGAAAAAATATCTCATTATAATTTGCCTCACCCTCTTTGCTACACAACTATCACAGGGACAATCAAATGATACCAACCTTATTCGCGGGGTGGTGTTGTATCAAAACGTTCCTGTACCCAATCAGAATGTTATCAATATTGATAATGAGCAAGCGACCACTACCAATGAGAAAGGAGCCTTTCAAATCAAGGTGAGTGTAGGAGACAAATTAGCTTTTACTTCGCTAAATTTTGAACTAAAGACCGTTGAGATCACTCAGGACATCTTTGAAAACAAAAGAATGGTAGTGGAGGTAAATGAAAAAGTTACAGAACTTGACGAGGTTGTTATAACTCCCGAACAAAGGGAGGCTTGGATCCAAAATAAAAACGCGCAATTCATGGAGTATGTGTATGAGAAGGATCATTCTACCCCAATTCGCACCAATGAAGCCATTCCTTTGAGCCAAAGAGGTATGGTTAACGGAATCAATTTTGTCAATATTTTTAAAGCCCTTTTTAATTCGAATTCTAAAAAAGACCAAAGTACTCCTATTCTCCCTAGCCAAGTAATGCGCCAGGTGTACGATGATGCGTTCTTTGTAATTGATCTAAAGATACCTCAAGACAAAATTGATGCATTTCTATATTATGTCGATGACAAACTTCCGTCCCAAGAACTGATGAGACAAGACCATGAATTTGAGTTAATCGACTTTCTGGTTGAAGAAAGTAAAAACTTTAATGCCATCTTAGAATCTGAAGATAATTAAGTTGTAAAAAAATCATTTATTTAAAAAGCAATGGAAAATGCTTCTTTTGATTAATTATCTTACCCGATTGTGAGAAGCAATCTCTACCTTTGCTTGGTATACAAAGGATCTTTTTGGTAGAATAAAAACGCGATCTAATTGAGTTTATCACGTGACAATGTACGCTTGTTTAAATGGCTTTATAAAGGCACATACCTGCTGTTGCTTATACTAGTACCGCTGTTGGGTTTTACGGCCTATCACAAGTTTTACCTCAGTGTGACAGATGTCAATTACAACGAGGAAAACCAAGCGATTCAAATGATTTCCAGGTATTTTATAGATGATATGGAAAAGCTATTAATGGAGCGTTATGACATTACGCCCAGGCTCATGTCTGATCGAGAGCTACAAAATATCGACACCTATATTGAAACCTACCTCAGGGATAAATTTATTATATTTATCGACGGGAAAAAAGTGGACTGGAACTTCATAGGCAAGCAATATGATATTGATGTTATGAAAGTCTATTTAGAAATACCCAATATAGCCAAAGGTAAATTCCACAGTATAGGTGTGCAAAGCTCGGTACTCTATGGGGTTTATCCAGAACAAAAGAATGTGGTTCACATCAAAGTAATGGATGTAAAGAAAAGTTACGTTTTGATAAAAGAAAAACACAGTGCTGTGTTAAAATTATACGATTAACTGCCCCAAGATCTGGATTATAATTATATTTCAAACTCAATATATTTACTATTTAAAAATGCAAAAAATAAAACTATTAGCAACAACCTTTGGACTCTTGATTTTCGGTCTTTCCATGGCACAAGATGGCGAAAATGGAGATCAAAAAGGTCATGAGAATACCAACAAGTTCCGACAAATGTACCAGGAGTTTGCTACTCCTAATTTATTTCGAACTGGATCTGGAGCTCCAGGTTCGGCCTATTATCAACAACAGGCGGATTACAAAATGGACATCACCCTAAATGATGATACCAAAGAAATCTCTGGAGAACAAACCATCACCTATACCAACAATGCACCAGAATCCTTAGACTATCTATGGCTTCAACTAGATCAAAATATACGAACCAAGGATTCTAAAGCGCTTATTAAAGATGGTGAGGCGATGCCTCCAGCTGAGCAGACCGCTAGTTTTGTAAAGAAACATTATGAACCTGCTTTCGATGGTGGGTTTAATATCACTCAGGTCAAGGATGGAAACGGGAAGAACCTCCCTTACACCATCAATCAAACAATGATGCGAGTAGAGATGGACCAACCACTAAAATCAGGGGAACAATTTGTCCTTAACATCAAGTGGTGGTATAAAATAAACAACCACCTTGTCGATGGCGCACGAAGTGGATATGAAGAGTTTCCTGATGGAAACAGAAATTATGTGATCGCGCAGTTCTATCCTCGTATGGCCGCTTACACCGATGTAGAAGGTTGGCAAACACATCAGTTCTGGGGAGATGGTGAATTTGCACTCCCTTTTGGAAACTTTGAAGTAAGCATTACAGTGCCTTCTGATCACATTATGGAAGCAACCGGAACCTTGCAAAATCCAGAAGAGGTCCTCACAGAAGAGATGCTAAAAGCGTATGAAAGATCGAAATCCTCCTATAAAAGTCCTGTCTTTATTGTCACAGAAGAACAGGCTATGGTCAACGAAAAAGGATATTCTACTGATAAAGCGACATGGGTCTATAAGGCGGAGAACGTTCGCGATTTCGCATTCACGACTTCTAGAAAATACATTTGGGAACGTCAAGCGGTAAGAATGGAAGATGGAAGCACCGTAATGGCTGTATCGATGTATCCGAAAGAAGGAAATCCTCTTTGGGAAGAATTCTCTACCAAAACGGTAATTCAAACGCTAAAAACGTATTCTAAACACACCTTTCCTTACCCTTATCCCAAAGCGGTTTCTGTTCATGCCAAAAATCAAGGAATGGAATATCCAATGATCTGCTGGAACCATGGCAGACCAGAGGAAGACGGAAGCTATAGTGATCGTACAAAGTTTGGGATGATCAGTGTGATTATTCACGAGATTGGACACAACTTCTTCCCAATGATTGTAAATTCCGACGAACGACAATGGGGTTGGATGGATGAAGGCATGAATACTTTTTGCCAGTATTTAACAGAACAAGAGTTCGCCAGAAATAACCCAGCAGCTGTTCCTTCAGGAGTTTACCCATCAAGAAGAGGCGAGCCCAGTAAAATTGTCAGTTATATGAAAGGCGATCAAAATTTCATCTCTCCTATTATGTCTAATCCAGAAAATGTGCACCAACTCGGCGCAAATGCTTATGGTAAACCTGCTACGGCATTAAACATCCTTAGAGAAACCATTATGGGACACGAACTTTTTGATTATGCCTTTCGAACCTATGCACAACGTTGGATGTTTAAACACCCAACCCCTGAAGATTTTTTCCGTACCATGGAAGACGCCTCAGGTATAGATTTAGATTGGTTTTGGAGAGCTTGGTTCTATACTACCGATTATGTAGATATAGGTATTGAACGTGTGAAAAAGTTCCATGTGACTTCCAAGCCCAACAACCGAGTGAAAGAGATATTAGAGCAAAAAGGTATGACCCAGTCCGACTTGCCAGCTTTGGTATATTTGGTTGCAGAGCAGAGTGATGAATATAAAAATGAGGTAGTCAAAAGGAGCGAAAAGGAAAATTTCAAAACGCTTAATGAATACTTGATGGATAATTTCACCCCATCGGAGCGGTCTAAATTAAAATCGCCCAATTATTTCTACGAAGTTACCTTCACCAAACCAGGTGGTATTCCAATGCCACTCATTGTGCAGTATACCTATGGAGATGGAAGTCAAGAAACGATTACTTATCCTGTAGAGATTTGGCGAAAAAATGATAAGCAGCACATAAGAGTAATCGCTAGCGAGAAAGAAATCACCAGTATAGAAGTAGATCCAAAAGCGCAAACAGCGGATGTAGACACTTCCAATAATAAATGGCCAAAGGATCAAACAGATTCTGATTTTGACAACTTTAAAAAAAAGGTGCAATAACTGAACCTAACCTATCTTAAAAACGAGTCCATGGTTTGTCTTGGACTCGTTTTTTTCTTTACCGTGGGTTTAGTCTCCATAAAGAGAAACCGCGAAAAACAAAAAATAATAGCTACTTTTGCTCCCATAACTAGCCAATGATAAATTAAAGCCGCATTAGATTCTAAAAATAACAGTATATGATTGAGTTAAAAACGCTTGAAGAAATTGAATTGATGAGAGAGAGTGCCCTAATAGTATCCAAAACACTGGGTATGTTAGCCACGGAATTAAAGCCAGGTGTTACGACGAAATATTTAGATAAAATCGCAGAGGATTATATCAGAGAGCAAGGGGCCGAACCAGGATTTTTAGGCTTATATGGCTGTCCCTCTACCCTACTGACATCAACCAATGAGGCGGTGGTCCATGGACTACCGACAGATATACCACTAAAAGAAGGTGATGTCGTATCCATTGATTGTGGTGCACTAAAAAATGGTTTCTATGGCGATCACGCATATACTTTCGAAATTGGTGAGGTTGAAGCTGAAACTAAGAAACTACTTAAGGTAACCAAAGATTCACTATACATCGGAATTCGGGAGTTCAAGCATGGGAACCGTGTGGGTGATGTTGGTTATGCGATTCAAAAATACTGTGAAGATCACGGATACGGTGTTGTTAGAGAACTTGTAGGGCATGGTCTTGGAAAAAAGATGCACGAAGATCCTGAAATGCCTAACTATGGCAAAAGGGGGCGTGGCAAAAAATTCCAAAATGGCATGGTGGTGGCCATTGAACCAATGATAAATATGGGAACGCACCGTATCAAACAATTAAAAGATGGCTGGACGATTGTTACGGCTGATGGCAAACCAAGTGCTCATTTTGAACACGATGTAGCCCTTATTGATGGTAAACCTGAGATTCTATCTACCTTTCATTATATCTATGAAGCCCTTGGTATAAAGAGTGATGAGGAGAATGAGTTTAAAAATCATGTAACAACCTAAACCTCCTTGAAGCACGTTTTTAAATTTTTCTTAAATAAGGTTCCACGCCCCTTGCTTATAAAAATAAGTTATTGGGTCAGTCCAATTGTAGCCTTTTTATATCGAGGAGAAGGTTATCATGATCCTATTGATGGGAAGAACTATCGTTCTTTCTTGCCTTATGGCTACGAGAATCAGCGAGAAAACGTGCTAGCTCCTGGAACATTGTCTTTAGAGCGCCATCGTTTGTTATGGCTTTATTTGGCAGAAACAGATTTTTTTACCAAGCCTTTAAAACTTTTACACTTCGCACCAGAACAAGCGTTTTATAAACGTTTTAAAGTTCAGAAGAATTTGGAGTACACTACTACTGATATTGAATCTCCTCTTGCAAGCGTTAAAGCCGATATCTGCGACCTTCCCTTTGAAGACGATTCTTACGATGTTATTTTTTGCAACCACGTTTTAGAGCACATCCCAGACGACTTAAAAGCGATGCAAGAATTATTTCGTGTAATGAAGCCTGGAGGCTGGGGTATTTTCCAAGTACCTTTAGATACACAACGCTCCAAGACCTTTCAGGATGATCGTATTACGGATCCCAAAGAGCGGGCAAAAATATTCGGCCAATATGACCATGTAAGGGTCTATGGAATGGATTATTTTAACAAACTCAGAGGTGTTGGCTTTGAGGTTCAAGAAGTATTGCTTCAGGATAAACTAACGCCTAAGCAAATCCAGTGCTATGGACTGAACCCTTCGGAAATACTTCCAATTTGCAGAAAGCCCTTAGGTAATTAATTCAGTAGTCGTTCCTGAAAACCTTTTGTTTTATACTCGCTTAGATCACCATCCTTATCAGCTACTATAATATAGGCCTCAATTTCAGGGTTTTGTTTTAGAAAGGCCTTGGTTTTCTCCAAAGGCATGACCATCAAAGCCGTGGCATAGGCATCCGCGATCATACATTGATCTGCAATGATCGCAATACTTAATACATTGCTTTTTTTTGGATAACCAGTGTGTGGATCAACAATGTGCACATAGTGTTCTTTAGTAATCGGGTCTACTCTAAATTTTCTGTAATTGCCACTAGTTGCCATGGCCTTATTTTTCAGTTGAACCTTAGCTATGAACACATCCTGTTTTCCACTTTGAATGGGACTCTCTATGGCCACCACCCAATTTTTAGTGATATTAGCAAAATCCCTATCCCCCTTTACCATGAGTTCACCTCCTAATGCTATGGCATAATTCTCTACCCCATTTTCCTCCAGCACTCGGGCAACTAGATCCACAGTGTAGCCTTTTATCAAGGCGTTGAAATTTAATTTTGTTTGGATGTTTTCTCTTATAACCCTATTGTCATTTGACAAATAAACTTTCCCAAATCCTATATATTCCATTAAACTATCTACCTGATTATTCCCCATACTACTTAAAGCTTTGCTAGAACCAAATCCCCAAGCATCTATTAAACCACCAATAGTCGGGTCAAAATAGCCTTCTGTTTGTCGCCATACATCCTTTGCTGTGGTATACACTTCCTTGAAATAGGCATCGACAACCTTATTCGTATCACCCCGGTTTATAGCCGATAAATCTGAGGTAGGTAAATAGGTAGAAAGTGATTGATTAATATCCTGAAAAACTTTTTGAATTTCCTGCCTAATGCATAACGAATCCTCGAGGGCATCATAGCGTATCTGATAGGTAGAGCCCAGCACATAGCCTTCTTCGATTTTCACCTCTGGAGCTTTCCCTATGGAGCAACTTCCTAGCAACATCAACAACCCTAAAACTAGGGTTAACTGATTAAATTTCGGTAATTCCATTAAAGTTTATTATATATTTATCACCCTTAAATACTCCTTTTGTATAATCATTCGCATTGGCTATGCCCACTCCAGCGTAATAAGTTCGTGCTTTAAAGTTCAGTGCATGCTGTTTTACTATTTCCATATAGGTGACATCATAGGTTGCAGGGTTATTAGGGTACCTTATAGCTCGAACCACAACAAAATGAAGCTTTTTATTCTTCAAGCATACGAATTGCGGGTCTTTCTTTAGCTTTGAATTGACGGTCATAAACTCAAAACCTTCTTTTTCAAGCTCTTTACCAACGACATTCATCGCCAAATTATGCAGCTCCTGCTCTGTAAATTCTTCAGGCATCGTATTGTTGCTATCTTAAAATTTTCCATATGCAATCTAATAAATTTAATTGAATTCATCCGAAAATACACCAACTAAAACGATGGCTTTTAGAGGGTTTGTTATAGGGGGGGGTGTTTTTGGCACAAAACTTGTTTTATTCACTTTAAAAATCAATAAATTATATCCAATATGCGAATCGTCCTCTTGTTATTAGTACTATGTTCCTCATGGACCAATGCCCAGTACCTCACCATTAGCGGCCGCGTTACAGATACAAAGAACAACAAGGCTTTAGTGGGTGTCTTAGTTACCAATAAATTCACGCAAGTCACCGCTATAACTGATCAAAACGGAAACTATTCCATTAAAGCAGCAATTGGAAACACGCTACGCTTTACTTTAGAGGAATATCACCCTGTAGAGATCGTTGTACAACACAGTACTAAACTAGATGTTCAATTAGATCACAACCCACCACAAGTCCTTCATGTAGATGAGCTTAGTGAAGAAGTTGTACAGGTTTATGCGCCACCGCGTAAAATTAGAGGGGTCAGCAGAACTAGTACGCCTGTTCTAGGCAATAGAATTCCTGTAGCTACAAATACAGAGCGCTATGCAAAGATCGTGGAAAATGGATTTCAGCAAGTGCGCTACAAACCACTTTCCACCTTCTCTATAGATGTTGACAAGGCTTCCTATAGCAATATGAGACGCATGATAAACAATGGAACTAAAATACCCAAGGATGCTATCAAAGTAGAGGAATTGATCAATTACTTTACTTATAATTACAAGCAACCCGAATCTAAACACCCTATTTCCATAGCAACCACTTTAAGTAAGGCGCCTTGGAATAAAGATCATCAACTCCTAAAAATAGGCTTACAAGGCAAAGAAGTGCCTTTAGAGCACCTTCCAGCCTCCAATTTAGTCTTTCTAATCGATGTATCAGGTTCCATGAATGCACCGAACAAATTACCGCTATTGAAGTCAGCTTTAAAGGTTCTAGTTGAAAAATTAAGACCTATAGACAAGGTGGCCATAGTCACCTACGCAGGCTCCGTTAGGGAAGTTCTTCCTCCCACCTCTGGCGGTGACAAACAAACTATTATTGCTTCCTTAGAAGCGCTTCGGGCTGGAGGGTCTACTGCGGGAAGTGCAGGAATTAAATTGGCCTATGAAACCGCCGAAGAGCATTTTATTAAAAATGGAAACAATCGTGTGATAATTGCCACCGATGGAGACTTTAATGTTGGTCCATATACGGACAATGAAATGGAAGAATTAATTACTGAGAAACGAAAATCGGGCGTATTTTTAAGTTGCTTAGGTTTCGGGATGGGGAATTACAAAGATTCAAAGATGGAAATTCTGGCAAACAAGGGCAACGGTAATTATGCCTATATTGATACCATGCAAGAGGCGCAACGCATTTTAGGAACTGAGTTTGGTGGTACCATATACACCATTGCCAAAGATGTTAAACTACAATTGGAATTTAATCCTGCCCAAGTACAAGCATACCGACTAATAGGCTATGAGAATAGACTTCTAGAGGATGAAGATTTTAAAGACGATACTAAAGATGCGGGGGAGTTAGGGAGTGGACACACGGTAACGGCACTATATGAAATCATTCCTGTTGGAGTCCACAGTAAGTATTTAAAAGATATAGACTCTTTAAAGTATACGAAAGTAACGCCAAGTACCGATTTTAAAGATGAACTAGTAACCATAAAATTCAGATACAAAAAACCAGGTGCGGCTAAAAGTAAAGAGGTTGTTCATACCGTTGGAAGCACCGTTGAAAAATCAGATGCTGACTTTAACTTTGCAGCGGCCGTAGCAATGTGGGGAATGTATGTAAGAGAATCTGAATATTTAAATGGTGCAACCAAAGATCAAATTATTGCCTTAGCCGATGGAAATAAAGCGCAAGACCCGCAAGGCTACCGAGCAGAGTTTGTGCGTCTTATAAAAAGTTACCACCAAAATTAGTATCTTTAAAAGGCTAATTCATTAAAAACAAAAACCATATGAAAACTTTTAAATTCACTAGACCACTACTAGGGGTATTGATTTTCAGTCTCTGTTTATCCTGCAACAAGGAGAAAAAAGATAAGAAAAGCTCCGAAAGTAACATGGAGATGACTGCAAAAACAACACCTATGGAAATTGAAATAGTTGAAAATTATTTTACAAAAAACGATATGGCGCCTAGGGTAGTTCAGTATTTCACCATCGATAACCAGGAGGACTTTGACAAGCAATTTGGGGCAGCTAAAACAATGAATAATTCCATAACTACCATTGATTTTAAAAAAAATAGAATCGGTGCAATTGTAATGCCAACCACCGATGTACAAACTACTATTGAGATTTCTGATGCCCAGCGATTTGGATCTGGTGCTATTATCACCTACCAAACCATCAAGGGTGATAAACAGTCATTTTCAACCATACCAACACTGATATTTAAATTACCAGCAGATAACAAACTAAAGACCCTGGAGTTTAAATCGGATGGGGATAGCAAGATCATCACCGTGCCTTCGAGGTAAAGTTCAATAAACACGATAAAAAAAACCGCCAATTAGCGGTTTTTTTTATCTTATATCCCAAATTTCGGGTGGTCTCTTATCCTCCGAAATCATCAAATCGAACATTTTCAGGTGGTACTCCAAAATCATCACACATTTTTTCAACTGCCTTGTTCATCAATGGTGGACCACAGAAATAGAATTCAATATCCTCTGGTGCTTCATGGTGGTTTAAGTAATGGTCGATAACCGCTTGGTGTACAAATCCAACAAAACCATCTCCTTCAGCATCCATGGAATCTTTAACTTTCCAGTTATCCTCCTCTAAAGGTTCAGAAAGAACAATGTGGAATTTAAAGTTGGAGAATTCACGTTCAAGTTCTCTAAAGTGCTCTAAATAGAACAGCTCACGTTTTGAACGCCCTCCATACCAATAAGATACTTTTCTACCTGTTTTAAGTGTTTTGAATAAGTGGTATAAGTGAGAACGCATTGGCGCCATACCTGCTCCACCTCCAACGTAGACCATTTCAGCATCGCTCGGATTGATGAAGAATTCACCATAAGGCCCTGAAATAATAACTTTATCACCAGGTTTTTTAGAAAATATATAAGATGAAGCAATCCCAGGATTTACATCCATCCATCCGTTTTTATTACGATCCCATGGTGGGGTGGCAATACGAACGTTCAACATGATTTCCCTTCCTTCAGCTGGATAAGAAGCCATAGAGTAGGCTCTTTCCACAACTTCGTCATTTTTCATAACCAGAGGCCAAAGATTGAACTTATCCCACTCCAATTGGAACTTATTAGGATCATCATGCTCCTCTGGGTGAGCCGTAATATCCATATCCTTAAACTTAACTTCCCCTTTAGGAATTTCAATTTGAATATATCCTCCTGGTTGATAGTCCATATCTTCAGGTAGCCTAACCACAAATTCCTTAATAAAGGAAGCAACATTCCAGTTACGAACAACCTCAGCTTCCCATTTTTTAATACCGAAAACCTCTTCAGGAACTTGTATAACCAAATCTTGTTTGATTTTTACCTGACAACTGAGTCGCCATCCTTCTGCGATTTCTTTTCGTGTAAAGTGTGGCTCCTCCGTAGGAAGAATTTGACCTCCTCCTTCTTTAACGATACATTTACACTGAATACAGGTTCCACCTCCTCCACATGCAGAAGGTAAAAATATTTTACTGTTACCCAAGGTAGACAACAAAGTGCCACCAGAGGAAACCTCTAAATCTTTCTCTCCATTGATCTTTACGGTCACTGGACCAGAAGGGAGTAGCTTTGACTTGGCGAACAAGAGAGCTATTACCATTATGATGATGAGTGCTAGAAAGACTACTAAACTTGCTATGATTACTGAATAATCCATATCCTACTTAAAATAAGATTTATATTATAATTTAATTCCCATAAAACTCATAAACCCAATGGCCATAAGTCCAGTGATGATAAATGTAATTCCAAGGCCCCTTAGAGGAGCGGGAACATTCGAATACGTAATCTTTTCACGTATACTTGCTATGGCAAGAATCGCTAAAAACCAGCCTACACCAGAACCCAATCCATAAACAGAAGCTTCTCCAACGGAAGAAAAGTCCTTTTGTTGCATAAATAATGAAGCTCCCAGAATCGCACAGTTAACCGCAATTAATGGCAAAAAGATCCCCAAAGCACCGTAAAGTGCTGGTGCGAATCGCTCAACAATCATTTCAACAAGTTGTACCATAAAGGCAATTACTGCTATAAATAGAATAAAACTTAAAAAGCTCAAATCTAATTCTGCCAAATCAGGACTTAACCATGATAAGGCTCCAGGTTTTAGCAAATAATTATCAATCATATAGTTCATTGGCACTGTAATGGCCAATACAAAGATCACCGCAGCACCTAATCCAACCGCAGTTTTCACCGTCTTAGAGACGGCTAAATAAGAACACATTCCAAGAAAATAAGCAAAGATCATGTTCTCTATAAAAATACTCCTTACAAAAAGATTTACGTATTCCATAATTTAATGTTTTTATGCTATTGCTTATTTTTCGATTAATTTTCTGTTTTTAGAACGTTGGAACCATACGATTACACCTAAAACCAGTAATGCCGCAGGTGATAATAACATCAGTCCATTATTCTCATACCCTAGCGCGTAGAGACCAGTTGATTCAGCTAGCGTTACACCTTTATGTCCAAGAATTTCAAATCCAAACAATTTACCAGATCCCAATAGTTCACGGAAAAATGCGATAAGGATAAGAATGAGTCCATACCCTGCTGCGTTTCCGATCCCGTCCAAGAAAGACTTCCAAGGACCATTACCTAAAGCAAATGCTTCCAATCTACCCATCACGATACAGTTGGTAATAATAAGCCCAACGAAAACAGATAGCTGTTTACTTACATCATACGCATAAGCTTTAAGCACCTCATTTACAAGAGCAACTAAACCAGCCACTACCACTAATTGAACAATGATCCGAATTCGATTAGGAATTAGATTTCGAAGCAACGAAATCACGACATTACTTGCAGCCATAACAGCCATTACCGAAATGGCCATTACAATGGAAGGTTCCAATTGAACTGTGATCGCTAAGGCTGAACAAATACCAAGTACTTGAACTGTAATGGGGTTATCATCATTAAGTGGATCCGTAATAAGTTTTCGGTTTTTCTTAGAGAAGAGTGGCTCTTTTTCCTCAGCTACAAAAAGCACCATAGGATCTTTCTCTTTTTTATTTTTAATATCAGCCATTATCCTTAATTTAAAGCTAAATTAGTGTTCTGTTTCTCTAAATAGGAAATATAGTACGCCAAACGCTCATGAATCATATTAGTCACACCATCCCCTGTGATAGTTGCTCCCGATATGGCATCTACTGCGTTATCGTCTTTATTATTTCCTCCTGAATATCCCTTTTGAACGGTGATACCAACAAATTCACCATTGGAATCTTTGATCTTTTCACCAACAAAACGCTCTTGGAACCAATCTTGTGTAATTTCAGCACCAAGTCCTGGTGTTTCTCCAGCATGGGAAAAAACAGTTCCTTTAACGGTATTTCCATCTTCTTCTAGGGAGATATAACCCCATATTGAATTCCAAAGACCAGCACCGTAAAGTGGGATAACATAGTATTTAGAACCATCTACGTCAGCCACATAGAGCGGAAAACGTTGTTGATCAATATTCTTCTTATATTCCTTTGCAAGATCAATTGCAAAGGCTTCCTGTCCTTCTACTACAATTTCTCCATTTTGATCAAGAGCAACAACCTTGGTAATATATTTATCATAGGTCTGTTCAGCATCCTCTTTAGTGGTAGAAATTTCAATAGTCGACAAAATGTCTTGCATTTTCTCGATTTTTATATTCTGCGCCTGTAGTGGCTGAAGTGAAGTCGCAGCAATTGCCAAAGCAGATGCTACTACCACTACCATAATCACGGCGAAAATTAATGTATATGCGTTACTTTCTCTATTCATGATTAAGCGGATTTAACAGTTGCTGTCGATACACGTTTCTTTCTTCTCTTAATATTAGCATGTATCACATAATGATCAATTGTTGGTGCAAATACGTTCATCAGTAAGATTGCCAACATCACTCCTTCAGGATAAGCCGGATTAAAAACACGAATCATGATGCAGAAGATACCGATCAAAATTCCATAAATCCATTTCCCTTTAAAGGTTTGTGCAGCAGATACCGGATCCGTTGCCATAAATACAAGTCCAAAAGCCAAACCTCCTACAAGCAAGTGTTCATACCAAGGGAAACTCATAAGTGCATTTACTCCCCATAAGTTAAATAGGAATCCCATAAATGCCGCTCCGATAACTCCTCCTAGCATAATTCTCCAACTACCCACACCAGTGAAGATTAGGATCGCAGCACCCACTAAAATCCACAATACTGATGTTTCTGCAACCGAACCAGGAATGGCTCCGCTGAACATTTCCCAAACACTGTAATGCACTTCATGATTGGCGGCCAGTGAACCTAGAATAGTTTCACCAGAGATAGCGTCAATATTAGAGGCTTCCGATACCCATATTTTATTTCCTGACATATATGTCGGATAGGCAAAGAAAGCAAAAGCCCTAGCCGTTAAAGCCGGGTTTAGTATATTCATTCCAGTACCACCAAAAGCTTCCTTACCTAAAATCACTGCAAAAGCAACCGATAAAGCAAGCATCCAAAGCGGTAAATCTACAGGCATAATCATCGGGATTAATATACCCGTAACCAGGAATCCTTCATTGACCTCATGCCCTCTATAAATAGCAAAAATGAATTCAATGGTAAGCCCTACAACATAGGACACAATAAGCATTGGAACAATTTTCATAGCACCATGTGCAAAGGCATCCCAAAATGTAAATTGCTCTCCTAACTGTATAAAATGCTGGTATCCTGAATTATAAATCCCATAAATCAATGCTGGTATTAAAGCAATGACAACGGTTATCATCGTCCTTTTTAAGTCTACAGAATCCCTGATATGGGCTCCCTTTTGTGTGGTGTGATTTGGCACATATAAAAAGGTATCAAATGCGTTTACCGCGGGAGCAAACCTCTCCCATTTCTGTCCCTTCTCAAAAGGCTTCTTTAGTTGATCTATTTTTTTTCTTAAGGCGTTCATATCTCAATATTTTTTAACCAACTTCTGTTATCATTATATCTAGTGCCTCACGAATGATAGCCTGAGCTTCCAACTTGGAGGTATTCACATAATCTATCAATGCAAAATCTTCTGGAGCCACTTCGTAGATACCAAGATTTTCCATCTTTTCTATATTACCTACCATACACTCCTTCAACAATTGCATAGGATAGATATCCATTGGCATCACTTGTTCCATTTCTCCTGTAACAACTAAGGCACGTTCTTCTCCATTGAGATTTGTGTTAACCTTATACTTTTTATTTGGAAATAACCAAGACAATGAAGTTTTCGACATACTTGGGATATTATTATCTTTAAATGGCAACCATCCAAACATTCTATAATTATCTCCTTCAGGAATTAATGTAATCGTGTTATCGTAAAAACCAACAAAGCCATCACTAGCTATTTTAGTTCCAGTAAGAACATCCCCACTGATAATACGTACATCAGTAGCAATATCACCTACGATATCCTTGATATTGGAACCTATTTTGAATCGGAAATACTGTGCTTTAGGCGCTTCAGTTCCCGCTACAGCCACCACACGAGTTGGGTCATAATGCCCTGTTTTAAACAGTGACCCTATGATGGCTACATCTTCAGGATTGATCACCCACACACGCTCTCCCGCATTAATAGGATCGATGTGATGAATTTGCACTCCTACATTTCCAGCTGGGTGCGGTCCAGAAACCTTGTGGATGGTCACCCCATTTACCTGGTCGAAAAATGACGCAGAGCGATTATCAACTGAAAGATGCGTTTTCCCAGAAGTTAGTTTCGAAATTGCATCGATACCCAACTGAAAATCCTCTTTTCTTTTCTCAAGTATAAACTCAACATCAGCAGCCAGCGGTGCTGTTGACATACCCGAAATAAAAATTGCTTTAGGAGTATCTTCTGGATTCGCCACAATATCGTATGGTCGTTGCTTTATAAAAGGCCAACATCCACTCAAAAGTAAATGTTCCTTTATTTGCTCAGCAGACATTTTAGAAACATCTTTTTGACCAAAATCCTTGAACGTGTCAGTGGCATCGGCATTGATTACCACCTCTAAAATACGACGCTTTGCACCTCTTTTAATCTCATGAATCGTTCCACTAACTGGGGAAACAAACTTCACACGCTCACTAGCTTTGGAATAAAAAATGGTGTCACCAGCCTGAACTGTCGCACCCTCTTTAACAACCATCTTAGGAGTAACTTTGTGAAAATCCGTAGGTTTAATTGCGAAGAATTTAGATCTTGGCGCTGCGGAAATCAATTTCTCTGCTTCGCCCTTCAGCTTAATGTCTAAGCCTTTTCTAATCTTAATGTCGTTGGACATGTTATCTATCTAATGAAATTAGTTAACTCAAAAATTCGTGCAAATTTAATAATTAAAATAGAGTTTGCACAATAAAACAGTATTAATTTAGACCCCTAGAACCAAACAAAACAGCTCTAAGTGAATTTGTTTACCTTTATAACAAAAATCCAAAACGCAACTAGAAAGTGAAATTTACCTTTATACTATTCTGCCTCGGTTTTCTTAACATTGGTTTTTCTCAAGTGATCCAAGAAAAAGAACCGCCAGAAAACATTAAAACCATTGTATTCAAATCAGAAAATGAAACAGATCAATTCCCTATCGTAAAGCTGGGACAAGCCCTGCAGCTTTCCTTTGATGATCTCTATGCGGATGAAATGGATTACTACTATCGTATCGTGTACTGCAATTACGATTGGACCCCATCAAGGCTTTTAAAATCACAATACTTGGATGGGATTGACAATCAACGCATCTCAGATTACGCCAATTCCATTACAACCCTGCAACCCTACACAAACTACCAACTACAACTTCCAAACGCACAAACAAAATTCAAGATTACTGGCAATTATATCTTGGAGATCACCGATAGCAAAGGAGAACCAATCTTCTCGCGTCGCTTTGTTGTATACAAAGAAGCGGTGCAGGTAGGGGTAGCGGTAAAAACTGCCAAGGAGGTTAAAAATTTCGATAGAATGCAACGCCTAGAAATCACCATAGACGCTCCAGATTTTGAGCTAGTCAACCCAAAACAGGATGTCCATGTTATCATGTACCAAAACGGAAACTTTAACCATAGCATTAAAGATGTTACGCCACAATTTATTTCGGGAAATCAATTACTCTATAGGTATGAAAAGGAAACCTCCTTTGAGGGCGGAAATGAATACCTGTGGTTCGACACCAAAGAAATAAGAACCGCTAGTAATTCCATCGCCATGGTCGAGTCTAAAAACCGGTACTACCATTATTTATACCCAGACCAGATCCGAAATGACCAACCCTACACCTATAACCCAGATATTAACGGAGATTTTAGAGTGCGAACCATCGATGCTGGAGCCACCAATTCTGATCGTGAAGCAGATTACTCCTTTGTTTATTTTAGCCTACCATACACCAATGAGATCGGTCTGGATAAGATTTATGTTTACGGAAAATTCAATAACTATCAACTCACTGAAGAGAACCGGTTAAAAATTGATCATGAAAATCAATTGCTTCAAACTCCAATTCTATTAAAACAAGGATTTTACAATTACAAGTACGTTAAAATGGGGGACAAAAATCAGGTGGTTGACTACAATTTTATTAGCGGCAGCCATTGGGAAACCGAAAACAATTACACCGTTCTTGTTTACTACAGGGAATTTGGAAAAACATATGACAGTGTCATCGGAGTTGGAAATGCTAGTTCTCAGACAATTTCGAATTAAATCGTTAAATCTAAGTGTAAAAAATTATTTTCAAATCTGGTGTTTAAGATCCCAGTATCAAACCATAACATATTGATTATGTTGCTCTTTAATCTAGTAAATCGATAGATAATATTGTAAATAAAACCTAACACAGTGAATCATAGGGCGAAAAGCAAGGTAAACAATTGTTAAAATCGTTCATGATAACACAATTTTTATTAATTTAGCATCGTTATTAAATCACACAGTCCCGATAAAAGAGCGTGAAAAAACATGATTACACAAATAACCAAAGGCATAAAAATTACAGTCAAGACTAGTTTTGAAGGTACCTTCTTTAAAAACTACAAGATGCACTTTGCTTTCGGTTATTGTATCACTATCGAAAACCAAAGCAAAGACTCCGTACAACTCACCACGAGACATTGGCAAATATTCGACGCCTTAAATAGAGTTGAAATTGTTGATGGTGAAGGAGTTATCGGAAAAAAACCAGTGATTAAACCAGGAGAATCCTATAGTTATAATTCAGGTTGTTTATTAACCTCTCCTATAGGCGCCATGCGAGGTCATTTTAATATGATCAACTTCACATCCACTAGAAGGTTTCGAGTTCTTGTGCCAACTTTCAAATTACATGCACCTTTCGCCTTGAACTAAAGGAAAACCTTTAACAAAAATTTGCTTTTTAAACCTATAGGCTTTTTAGTACCTTTGATTTAATTTTTTAATGCTATAAATCATAAAGAGTATGGGAAAAGGCTTTTTTCATGTCCCTAAGGCAGTGAATGAACCGGTAAAATCATATGCGCCAGGTTCACCTGAAAGAGCGGCTGTATTAGAGCAGTACGATCAGTACTTTAACAGTACAGTTGACATTCCAATGTATATTGGAAGCGAAGAGGTCAGAACGGGAAACACCCGACCACTGTCTCCTCCACATGACCACCAACACATCGTTGGGCACTATCATTTGGCTGACAAATCACTTGTAAGTAAAGCAATTACCAACAATCTACAAGCCAGAGAAAAATGGGCTGCCCTTTCTTGGGAACAGCGCGCAGCCGTATTTTTAAAAGCAGCAGCTTTGATCGCTGGTCCTTATAGGGCTAAAATCAATGCTGCCACTATGATTGCTCAGTCGAAAAATATTCACCAAGCGGAGATTGATTCAGCTTGTGAATTAATCGACTTCTTGAACTTCAACATCGAGTTCATGTCCAACATATATAAAGACCAGCCTATATCGGAGTCTGGAATTTGGAATCGTGTAGAATACAGACCTTTGGAAGGTTTTATATACGCCGTTACGCCATTTAACTTTACAGCTATTGCTGGTAATCTTCCAGCTAGTGCAGCTATGATGGGGAATGTCGTACTGTGGAAACCTAGCGATAGCCAGATTTATTCTGCAAAGGTAATCGTCGACATTTTCAAGGAAGCTGGCCTTCCCGATGGCGTAATTAATGTGGTTTATGGAGATCCGCAAATGATCACAGATACGGTGCTTGCAAGTCCTGACTTTGCCGGAATTCACTTTACAGGTTCTACCAGTGTCTTTAAATCAATTTGGAAAAGCATCGGTAAGAATATTGACATCTATAAATCCTATCCCAGAATTGTTGGTGAGACTGGAGGAAAAGATTTCATAATAGCACACCCGACTTCAAACCCAAAACAAGTAGCTACCGCTATTAGTAGAGGAGCTTTCGAATTCCAAGGTCAAAAATGTAGTGCTGCTTCCAGAGTTTACCTTCCTGAATCCATTGCTTCAGAGGTCCTAGACTTTGTAAAACAAGACGTAGAATCCTTTAAGATTGGAGCGCCGAACCAAATGGAAAACTTCATTACTGCGGTGATTCACGAGGGATCATTCGACAAACTCGCTAGCTATATTGATCAAGCTAAAGAAGATGCGGATGCTGAAATTTTTGTAGGTGGAACTTACGACAAATCCAAAGGGTACTTTATTCATCCAACGGTAATTGTCACCACTGATCCTACATACAAAACCATGACCACTGAGCTTTTCGGACCTGTGGTAACGGTTTATGTATACAAGGATGATAAGTGGAGTGAAACCTTAAATTTAGTTGACACAACTTCAGCATACGGACTCACAGGTGCGGTCTTCTCACATGATCGTTATGCCATCGAAGAAGCTACGACCGCTCTTCAAAACAGTGCTGGTAACTTTTATATCAATGACAAACCAACTGGTGCTGTTGTTGGTCAACAGCCCTTTGGAGGTGCTCGCGCATCTGGAACAAATGACAAGGCAGGTTCAGCACAGAACCTTCTGCGCTGGGTTTCGCCAAGATTAATCAAAGAAACCTTTGTTTCTCCCGAGAATTACCGATACCCTTTCTTGGGCGAATCATAATGTAATGGGATTCCTTATCTCTAGGATCCCTATAAAACCATAAAACCCCGGTTTAAAACTGGGGTTTTTTTATGTAATTCATTAAATTTCACTCCACTACAATGTTAATTTAATGTTATGTAATTGTAAATTTAATGTATCCTTCTTATATTTGACAGAATCACTAAATACAATTGCAATGAAAGCTGATGACGACAAAATAGTATTAAGTGTTACGTATTCTTTTCTAGACCCTTCTACGGAGAAGACAAAAACAAAACACTTCTATGCCACTTCTAATAAGAAAAAATTAAGAGCTCAGATTAAAGCTTTTGAAACGAGTTTAAAACCCCATCGACCCGCTTCTTTTTATAAACGCGTTAAGGCGTATTTGAAGCATTTTATAAAAAGTTGGAGCTACACTCAGCGGGAAATGTTGAGGCTCTAGTGCAATACCAGGTTATCCTTTGTATTTTAAAGGGAGATGAACCACCTTTTTGGTCTCGAAGAAGTCTTCTTTAAAGTAATCCGTAAGCTGGTAAATAGTAGCGGTCTGATACAATGCCAGCTCTTGAGTAAGATCTCCTCCTTTAAGATAAAGGATCCCGTTTTTTAATTCGTGTTTCGACTGCTTTTTAATTTTGTTTCTAACCCATTTTACAAAATCGGGCATGGAGGTGACCGCTCGACTTACAATAAAGTCGAATTCAGCACTTACTTTTTCTGCCCGCTTTTGTTCAGCTGTGACATTTTTTAACCCCAAGGTATCGACCACTTCTTGTACGACCTTAATTTTCTTTGCAATAGCATCTACAAGGTAGAATTCCGTTTCAGGAAATAGGATCGATAAAGGGATCCCAGGAAATCCCCCTCCTGTTCCCACGTCCATCACAGCACTACCTGGAGCAAAACCCTGAACCTTAGCTATACCCAAAGAATGAAGCACGTGTCGTACATATAATTCATCTATATCTTTGCGACTTATCACATTGATCTTACGATTCCAGTCCTTGTACAGCGGTTCTAATTGTTCGAATTGCTGTACTTGTTTTGGGGTCAGGGATGGAAAGTAGTTCTTGATTATCTCGAGCGCCATGCGAATGCCAAATTTTCACAAAAATAGAAAATTAACAATCACTTTTGAATCTATTCGAAGGATATTGGAATTAATTATTATACTTTTGTCTTTTACATACCTGTTGAAGGTAAGGCATTAATACAGACTTCCAAATGAATACAGCAACTACAATTCGGTTTTCGCGAAAGGATCCGAAAAAATTTTTCAAAACACTAAACTCCAGAGTAAACACATATTTCAAGGAAAAAGAAATTAAAAAGACAGGGAATTTCAAATTATATCTCAAAACTGCGATCATGTTTGCCATTTTCCTAACGCCTTATTTCCTACTTCTAACCACAGATTTAAATCAGTGGATACAATTATTATTGACCATAGTCATTGGAATTGGAATGGCAGGAGTTGGAATGAATGTTATGCATGATGGGAATCACGGATGCTACTCTTCTAAAAAGTGGATCAATAAAGTGATGGGCTCGAGCATTTATATTCTTGCCGGGAACGTATACAATTGGAAAGTACAACACAATGTTCTTCACCACACTTATACTAATATCCCAGGGCATGATGAGGATTTAGACGCCGGTAGAATTATTCGTTTTAGTGAACATTCCAAATGGCATCGTTTTCACCGTTTTCAGCATTATTACTCCATATTACTTTATGGCTTGCTTACCTTGAATTGGGCCATTACTACGGATTTTAAACAAATGAAACGTTACTTATCTCGGAAGCTTTCTTATGGTGAATTTCCTAATCCTGCCAAGGAATGGAGTGTTCTGATCATTACCAAAATCATTTACATCGTTGTATGGATTGCTATTCCAATGTTTTTCATCGAACTAGCTTGGTGGAAAGTTCTCATTGGATTTTTTGTGATGCATTATACTGCTGGGCTTATTTTAAGTGTGGTTTTTCAGTTGGCGCATATTGTAGATGAAGCGAACACCTTCCTTCCAGATGAGACGGGCACCATTAAAAATACCTGGGCAATTCACCAGTTGTTTACTACCACAAACTTTTCCACCAATAACAGATTGGTCAATTGGTTTACTGGAGGACTAAATCATCAAGTGGAACATCATATTTTTCCTAATATTAGCCACGTCCATTACACAAATATTGCTAAAATTGTTAAACAAACCGCTCAGGAGTTTGATTTACCATATTATGAGTATAAAACTACAAGAAAAGCTATAATTTCGCATTTTAAACACTTAAAGGAGCTGGGACAAAAACCAGCTTATGTGTACAATTAAACGAATATCAATTTTATGTCACAACAATTATCGGAAAGAGTTTTGAACATGGCAACTTCTGCAACCCTTGCCATGGCAGCCAAAGCAAGAGAATTACGTGCGGAAGGTAAAGACATCATCGGACTTAGTTTGGGTGAACCAGACTTTAATACTCCAGATTTTGTAAAACAGGCTGCAAAGGAAGCAATTGATCAAAATTACAGTAGTTATTCCCCAGTGGATGGTTATGTTGATCTTAAAGATGCTATTATAAAGAAATTCCAAAGGGATAATAACTTGACCTATGGTCAAAGTGGTATTGTGGTCTCTACTGGAGCCAAACAATCCTTAGCCAATGTCGCTATGGCAGTAATCAATCCAGGTGATGAAGTTATTCTACCGGCGCCGTATTGGGTAAGTTACTCAGAGATCGTAAAATTAGCTGAGGGGGTTCCTGTAGAAGTCCAAACTTCGATAGAGAATGATTTCAAAATGACTGCTGATCAACTAGAAGCTGCTATTACTTCTAAAACTAAGATGCTTTGGTACAGTTCACCTTGTAATCCAAGTGGATCAGTTTATAGCAAAGAAGAACTAGAGGCTATTGCAGCAGTTTTAAGAAAGCACCCAAATATCATCGTGGTTTCCGATGAGATTTATGAGCATATCAATTTTGCGGGTGGGCATACCAGTATTGCTTCCATCGAGGGCATGTTTGATCGCACTGTGACTGTTAATGGCGTTTCCAAGGCATTTGCAATGACCGGATGGCGAATTGGATACATCGGTGCTCCAGATTGGATCGCTAGAGCTTGCAACAAGATCCAAGGTCAAATCACAAGTGGTGCGAATAGTATTGCTCAAAGAGCGACCATCGCTGCTTTAGAGGCCCCTGTGAGTAGCATTCAATTTATGATCGACAAATTCAAAGAACGCAGGGACTTGGTTCTTTCACTATTAGGAGAAATTGAAGGTTTTCAGCTCAATGTTCCTGAAGGAGCATTTTATGTTTTCCCTAATGTTTCCTCATTCTTTGGAAAAACGCTCAAAGGAAAGAAAATAGAAAATGCTTCTGACTTTGCCTTATTCCTATTAGAAGAAGCCAATGTAGCTACTGTTACTGGCGAGGCATTTGGAAATCCAAACTGTATCAGAATATCCTATGCCGCTTCAGAGGAGGCCTTAAAAGAAGCGATCAGTAGAATTAAAACTGCTGTTTCAAACGCATAAAACGCATCTTTTACTATTGACAATCGAGTAGGAAGATAGGGATTATCTTATTAAGACTATTGTTCCCTATCTGTCCTCTCACACCACCGTACGTACGGTTCTCGTATACGGCGGTTTCTTAATTTATGTTTTCGACTTTAGAAAAGAGTCCAGTAAGAAGAC
>NZ_DATGNU010000006.1:0-17486 GCF_035306585.1 Galbibacter sp. | reverse complement strand
ATTGGAAACGTTTACAGTTGGTGTTTTGACCAATTCGCTTGTTTTAATACTAACGACCGATCCTGTAATCGCTTCTCTTTTTTGTTCCCCGTAGCCCACCACGACAACCTCGCTTAATTGTTCGAGATCCTCTTCCATGGCTACATTAATTTCGGTTTGTCCACCCACTGCAATCGATTGGGAGATAAATCCAATGTAAGAAAACTCTAAGGTTGCATCAGCACTAACGTTGTTTAACTGATAATTTCCATCAAAATCAGTTACCACCCCATTGGTAGTCCCTTGAACAATGATACTAACCCCTGGTAAAGGTGTACCATCTATGGCCGATGTTACCGTACCACTAACTCCTTGTTGAGCTTGCGCACTGGCAGGACCAATTAGACAGAAAATTAAAGTCAAAAAAAACAACGACAGCAAATGCGGACAGAGATTCCGCTTGGAATAGCATTCTTTTTTCATGATTTGTTGTTTAAGATTAGTTAAATATAGCTAATAAAATAGACTATAATCGCAATAAAGAAGCAGACTATAATCCATCCTTAGATAATAAAGGTATAAATTATATTTATTAATTTCAAAAAGTTTTTAATAAAAGATAAACAAATTAATAAATTAAGGATTCTTTACCTTTCGAATATCACCATTTATTGATAATATGAATAATTTGATAAATTAACGAAATTTAAAAAACTGTATAATAATACGAGCTTTAAGTAGGATAATTCCTTATAATAATTTTATCGATACACAACAGCTTAATTTAAAAAATCAATGTGAAAATCCGTACTATATTCTATGGCTAAGACCAAGTAAACAATTGATTTATTAAACACAAAAAACAAATACCGCTGACTATCAGTAGTTTATTTATTTTTATTTACCTTTAGTTATCGTAAAACCAACGAAAATGAAAACATTTTTAACCTCCCTTGTTATAGTTTTACTTCTTGGCTGCAACATAAATCAAAAGAAGGATGACAAAACAACCACCATAACCCAGGATCTAGATACTGCTACCCTTGCTACCTCTGAGCGCCATCACGAGTGGGTCGATTTAAAAAGGGCTCAAGGAACCTTCAAAGCTTTTGTTGTCTATCCAGAACGAAATGCTGCTACGGATGCCGTTATAGTGATCCATGAAAATCGAGGTTTAAACGACTGGGCGCGCTCCTTTGCCGATCAGCTTGCCGCGAAGGGTTATATAGTGATCGCTCCTGACCTACTCTCCAATACAGTAGAAGGCATCGTTCGTACGACAGATTTTGAGAACACTGATAAAGCACGTGAAGCCATCTATAACCTTGATAGCCTGCAGGTGATCCAGGATTTAAACGCCAGCTTTGACTATGTAAAAAACCTCGAATCTGCTACTGGAAAGGTGTCGGTTATCGGGTTTTGTTGGGGAGGGAGCCAAGCTTTTAATTATGCCATCGCCAACCCTAATTTAGAAAATGTACTCGTATTTTATGGGACTTCGCCTAAGGATAAATCAAGCTTTAGCAAAATACAAGCACCTGTATATGGATTTTATGGTGAACATGACAATCGTGTTAATGCCAGTATCCCATCTACTGAAAAGGCAATGAAGCAGCATCAAAAAGCTTATTCACCTGTCATTTACAAGGGGGCGGGTCATGCCTACATGAGACAGGGTGCTACAAAAGATGCCAGTGTATTGGAAAAACAAGCACACGATGAATCGTGGGATCGAATACTTAAAATTTTAGAAGACACCCCTTAAATCTGCTGTTAAAAAGTGCTAACATTTTGAACAATTTTCGTTTGGTTTAACCAATTTAATTAGATTTGCCATTATTACTTTTTTGCGAAAATTATGAAAAAAAGCGTACTACTAGCTTTGGCGCTCATCTGTAGTGGAGCATGGGCACAACACCATCACAATTTTACATTGCAAGACACCCTAAGAGGTAGCATCACCCCAGAGAGGGCTTGGTGGGATTTAAATTTTTATCATCTTAAGGTGGATGTCAATCCTGATGATAAATTTATCTCGGGTTCTAATGTTATTCGATATGAAGTTCTCAAACCCTATCAGAAGTTACAGGTTGACCTTCAAGCACCTCTAAAGATAGATAAAGTAACCCAAGATGGAGAAACCCTTCAAATTGAAAGTGTAGGAAATGCACATTTTGTAACCTTGAATAAGCCACAAGTTTCTGGACAAACCAATGAAGTTATCGTCTATTATTCTGGGCATCCGAAAGTGGCTGTAAAAGCTCCATGGGATGGTGGCCTTTCTTGGAAAAAAGATGCATCTGGGCAACATTTTGTGGCCACTTCTTGTCAAGGGCTAGGCGCTAGTGTTTGGTGGCCCAATAAGGATCATATGTATGATGAGGTGGATAGCATGAAAATTAGTGTCACCGTTCCAGAAGACCTGATGGATGTCTCAAATGGTCAACTCATCGGGGTAGATCATAATCCAGAGGAAAAAACCAAGACCTATCATTGGTCGGTTGTGAACCCCATTAATAATTATGGAGTTAATCTTAATATAGGTGACTATGTACACTTTGACGATACTTTTAATGGAGAGAAAGGAGAACTTAAGCTAGATTTTTATGTTTTAAAACCGAATTTAGAAAAAGCAAAAAAACAATTCAAACAAGCCGCTAAGATGTTAGAGGCATTTGAATACTGGTTTGGTCCATATCCTTTTTATGAAGATGGGTTTAAATTAGTAGAAGTTCCTTATCTAGGCATGGAACACCAAAGTTCAGTTACCTATGGAAATGGCTATGAAAATGGATATTTGGGACGGGATGTTTCAGGTTCAGGCTGGGGATTAAAATTTGATTTTATCATTATTCACGAGAGTGGGCACGAATGGTTTGCCAATAACATCACTTATAAGGATATTGCAGATATGTGGATTCACGAGAGTTTCACCTCTTATTCTGAAAACTTATACGTGGATTATTACTTTGGCAAGAAAGCTTCTTCAGAATACGTCATAGGTGTTCGTAAAAACATCGCTAATGATTCCCCTATAATTGGACAATACAATGTAAATTCTAGTGGTTCAGCCGACATGTATTACAAGGGTGCTAATATGCTACATACTCTAAGACAATTAATCGATGATGACCAAAAGTGGCGTTCAATTCTAAGAGGGTTAAACACGGAGTTTTATCATCAAACGGTAACTACAGCACAAATCGAGGGGTATATTTCTGAAAAATCAGGTATCGATCTTAGGCCTTTTTTCAATCAGTATTTAAGAACAGTGAAAATACCTAAACTACAACTTAAAGTGTCAGGCAAAGCGTTGAAGTATCGTTATGTGAATATTGTGGAGAATTTTGATATGCCTGTACGTATTGATATCAATGGGCAGACACAATGGATTCAGCCAGAAGCCAAATGGCAGAAGTTAAAAGCCTCGGGTGCAATAGAGCGCTTGGAAGTTGATCAGAATTTTTATATTGAAAGCGAACGTCTATAATTAAGGATTCTAACCACTACCTCATTTTAAAGAGGAGTTCATCTAATGGTCATCCTAAAAATTTAACTCTTCTAATTTTAAGGAGTGTTCGAACTAAAAGTCCTATTTTTGCAGCATGTCGAGAAAAAACAATAAACCATTTTTTGACCAGGTCGAAGTGATAGATGCTGGTGCCAAAGGCAAGGGAATTGCTAAGGCACCTGATGGAAGGGTTATCTTTATACCCTATGCTGTACCTGGAGATGTCGTAGGTGTACAAGTTTTAAAGAAACGAAAAGCGTATTTTGAAGGCAAAGTAGTTACGCTCTATAATCCATCAGAGAAAAGAGTGGAACCGGCATGTGAGCACTTTGGGGTATGTGGTGGGTGTAAATGGCAAAACATGGCCTATGAGCACCAATTGCACTACAAACAAAAAGAGGTAGAAAACAACCTTTTACGTATTGGCAAAGTTGAATTACCGTATTCCGTTCCTATTTTGGGTTCAGAAAAACAATACTTCTACCGAAATAAAATGGAATTTTCATTCTCGGATAGCCGATGGTTAACCGCTGAAGAAATAGCAAGTGATCAAGACCTTGGCGATCGCAATGCCCTAGGATTTCACATCCCAGGAATGTGGGACAAGATCCTTGATTTAAAAAGTTGTCATCTACAACAGGATCCCTCCAATGCTATTAGAGCTGCCGTTAAGGAGTTTGCATTAAAACACCACATGGAGTTCTTTAACACTAGAGCACAGAGCGGTCTGCTACGCACCTTAATGATTCGCACCTCCTCCACTGGAGAAATCATGGTCCTTATTCAATTCTATGATGATCTAGAGGCCGAAAGAACCTTACTGTTGGATTATTTAAAACAGGAATTTCCTCAAATAACTTCCTTGCAGTATGTTATTAACCAAAAACCCAATGATACCATTTACGATCAAGACGTCATTTGTTACGCTGGGCGCGATCATATCTTTGAAGAGATGGAAGGTTTGAAATTTAAAATTAACGCCAAATCGTTTTATCAGACCAATTCCATTCAAGCCTATGAGTTATACAAAATCACCCGTGATTTTGCAGATTTAAAAGGAGATGAAATTGTATATGACCTTTATACTGGCACAGGGACCATTGCTCAATTTATTGCCAAAAAGGCGAAGGAAGTTGTGGGTGTGGAAGCAGTACCAGAAGCCATAGAGGATGCCAAAGCAAATGCACAATTTAACAACATTAAAAACGTTCGCTTTTATGCTGGTGATATGAAAGTTGTTTTTAATGAAGACTTTATTACATCCAACGGCAAACCAGATGTTGTAATTACAGATCCTCCCAGAGATGGCATGCATAAAGATGTGGTCGCTCAACTTCTAAAGATAGGCGCTCCGAGGATCGTCTATGTGAGTTGTAACAGTGCCACTCAAGCAAGAGATCTCGCCCTAATGGATCACATGTATAAAATCACCAAAGTACAGGCAGTGGATATGTTCCCGCAAACACATCATGTGGAAAATGTCGTATTATTGGAAAAAAGATAGGTGTAGCGAATGAAAAAAGTACTAGCATTATTATTTATATTTAGCGCCTCTTTGGCACTGTTCTCATCTTGCGAAAAAGATGATATTTGCCCAGGTGATACCCTTACAACACCAGTACTTAAACTTGGCTTTTACAACATCTCCAACCAAGATCGTTTCAAGAGTGTTGCCAGATTAAGGGTTGTGGGGATCAATGAGGATGGAACCCAAAGAGACACCCTAAATACCTTTCCTGATCGAAGTTCAAGAACGGAGATCGATATCCCACTGCGAACCAGTGAATCCTATAGCACCTTCTTATTTATTAAAAACTCATCCGATCGTATTGACACCTTAGATAACGGCACTATTGAAAACGTAGAACTTGGAAATATTGACACGCTTCGTTTTAACTATACACGCCAAGAAGAATTTATATCCAGAGGTTGTGGTTATGCTGTTAGAATAACCGAACTAGGCTATAATCTTAATCCAGATTTCACTGATTCCATACCTAATGATCAAGAATGGATAACTTCTGTTTTTGTTCAGGACCCTAATTTACAACATCAAGATACCGTCCATGTTAAAATTTACCACTAATTTAATTTTACTTTTTATTAGCGTAACGGCCTTTGCACAGGATTCGCTTTCGGTTGAAACTGCTGCCATTGATACGGTTCAAGTTCAACAGGCCAGTAAAGACAGTACGGTGTATAAACAACGATACGGGCTTCGAGTAGGTATCGATCTAAGCAAGCCCCTTCGAAGTTTCTTGGAAGAGGATTACCAAGGCTTGGAACTCTTAGCTGATTTTAGAATCTCTCATAATGTATATATTGCCGGAGCACTTGGAAATGAAGAAAAAACAACACAAGAAGATAATTATAATTTCACCACTAGTGGTAGTTATCTCAAAGTAGGATTGGACTGGAATACATATGAGAACTGGTATGGTATGGAAAACATCATTAACCTGGGGTTTCGCGTTGGAGCAAGCACCTTTAGCCAAACCTTGAATGCCTATCAAATATACAACACTAATCAGTATTGGAATGAAATCCAATCGGGCATCATGGGGGAGGATATGTTAGGTGAATATAGCGGACTAAATGCCTTATGGGCAGAAATCGTCTTAGGAATGAAGGTTGAACTCTTTAGGAATGTATTTATGGGGGCAAGTGTCCGCCTAAATTATTTGGTTAATAACACGCAAGCGGGAAATTTCCCTAATTTATTTATTCCAGGATTTAATAAGGTTACCGATGGAAGTAAATTTGGCGTAGGTTACAATTACTCCATTTCCTACCTAATTCCTATTTTCAAGGGTAACAAACCCCAAAAACTACCATCCAACAACCAACAAGAACAGGAAGATTAAAATATAATTGTACAACCTGTAATTTGATTTAACTACAGATTCCTAATTCCTTTGATAAAAATCCACTTTAATTTCATTCGCTCTTTACCATCTTCAAAAACAACAAAGAACTTAGGACAAATGATACTTGCAATAATGGCAGCTGCAAGCACAAGAATCAGTTGATGCACCCCATCGATAAAGTATAAAAAAGAGAATCTAAACACTAAAAATATTGCCAGAAAGCAGACGAGATTCAATAAAAAGACTTTTGTTTTCGTACTCATAATTGTTAATCCTATTTATTATATTTTGCTTTTTTACTACCTGCGTATATTTCGTATTTCAACAATCGACTTTCCAATTTCCCATTGAACAGTTTGATCTTCCTTGAAGGTCTAAGCCCTACATGTTTAATTGACTCCATACTAGAGGTGATAAACCAGGCATCCGTGTTGGAATAATGTTGCTTTAGCGTATCCCCTATCTTTGCGTAGAATTCCTCCATGTTAATGGCTAAACGCTCCCCATAGGGTGGATTAAAGACCATCTGAAGCTTATCATCGGAAACCTTAGTAGACTGAAAGAAATCTTTCTGCTCTACTTGAATATAATCAGATAGATTCGCATTGCGAACATTATCAGTAGCCTTTCTCACCGCTGACCCCACCTTGTCCATGGCATAGATCTTGTAATGAAAGTCTTTTGTTTTCTTTAATGAACTATCTACAATTCTATCAAATAAATCTTGATCATAATCCCCCCACTTTTCAAATGCAAACTCTCGCCTATTGATATTAGCTGGAATATTACATGCAATCATGGCGGCCTCAATAGGAATGGTTCCACTTCCGCACATAGGATCCATAAAATCACTTTGTCCATGCCAGCCACTTAAAAGTAACATACCAGCAGCGAGAACCTCGTTGATAGGAGCGATATTGGTGGCTGTTTTATAACCTCTTTGGTGAAGGGATTGCCCAGAACTATCCAAAGAAATAGTGCATTCATTTTTTTGGATGTGAACATTAATTCTCAAGTCTGGATATTTTAAATCGACACTCGGTCTTCTATTATGTTGTTCTCGAAACTTGTCCGCAATGGCATCCTTGGTCTTCAATGCTATGTACAAAGAGTGGTTAAAAAGATCAGAGCTCACCGTGGCATCAATAGCAAAGGTATGATCGTAACTCAAATATTTATTCCAATCCATGCGATAGACCTTATCGTATAAATCCTGTTCACTTCTAACCCTAAAGCTCTGTATTGGTTTTAGGATTTTAATAGCTGTTCGCAGGCATAAATTGGCCTTATACATAAATCCTCTATCCCCTTCAAAAGAAACACTCCGCACCCCTTTTTCAACATTTAAAGCCCCTAAATCTTTAAGTTCCTTTTCAAGTAATTCCTCAAAACCAAACATGGTTTTGGCCAACATTTTATAATTATTCGACATTCTAACGTTACTTTGAAAGGCAAAAATACATTAATTTAGCGGTCTTAAATAAGCAAAAGCCAGTAACCCATCAAAAAAAGAGTGACAATATGCTAAATTATTTACTTCCAATAGTAGCTGTACTTGCTGGGTACATCTTTGTGGTGGTCTTTAAATTTAAGAAACAGCATACTTTAAAGCTGTTCTTAGCCTTTAGTGGTGCTTTTCTTTTATCTATTACGGTATTTACACTACTCCCGGAGCTCTACCATCATAACACTGAAAAACATATTGGGATCTTTATTATGCTGGGGATACTGTTGCAGGTGTTTTTAGAATTCTTTTCCAAAGGTGCCGAACATGGTCACATGCACCACGATGAGCGATTAAAAACTTTTCCTTGGTTGCTGTTTATTAGCTTAAGTATACACTCCATTTTAGAAGGCATCCCTATTCACAACCACCATAGTCTTCTCTGGGGAATTATCATCCATAAGGTACCAGTAGCCATTATACTGAGTACATTCTTTTTAAAGGCAGCTATTGATCGTTATAAAAGTTCGCTATTTTTAATTCTTTTTGCCCTGATGACACCACTTGGAAGTTACTTATCAGGCACCTTCGAATTTATAGCGGATTACTATTTTGAAATTTCAGCTGTGGTGGTCGGTATTTTTTTACACATATCCACAGTCATTCTATTTGAAAGCTCCGAAGGTCATCGTTTTAACCTTCGAAAGCTCCTTGTGATTATATTGGGCACCCTTTGTGCCTATTTTATTTAAAAAGGTGAAACATCCTTCCAATACACCACTTTTTTCTCATCCATAGCATCAATGGCCATTTGTACCGCAATTGCCGTATGCCCGCCAGTAATTACATTAGAAATCGGTTGTATGCCTGAGTGGATGCTATCACGAAAATCCATCAGTGCCTGTTTACTAGGATCCTCGTGGTTAAAAGGAAGAGGGATCCCCTTACCATCAACCCAATTATTGGTGATGGTGGCACCCGAAACCCCATCAACATCACCAATAGTCTTTTTTTGGTCAAAGCCTCCTTCTGGATAGAACCACACCTTATTATAATCTAGGATCAGCGTTCCTTTATCCCCCATAATTTTGATCTGATAGTCGTCTTTCGCGTTTGAAGTCAAGCACATAAAAGTTGCTTTAATCCCTTTAGGATACTGGTATACTAAATGGATATTATCGTAGGTTTCACGTCCGTCTTTCCAATAATCAATCCCCCCTACGCCCATCACAAATTCAGGCGTTGATTGGGTTACCCAGTTCACAAAATCGATTTGATGTGAACACAACTCTGCAGCCAATCCACCAGAGTATTCACGGTACATACGCCAATTTATAGCCCGCTCTAGAGAAGGATCAGGAACAGGTCTTCGCCAATCCCAATTTCGATTCCATTGACATTCGAAGGTTGTTATTTTACCAATCTTTCCCTGGTTGATTAATCGAACCACTTCGGAGTACAATCTAGAACTGTGGTATTGGTGACCAGTTTGAACTATTTTTCCAGAGGCCTGAGCAGCATCAACCATTTGTTTGATCTCTTGATAGCCTCTGGTCATTGTTTTCTCGCAATACACATGTTTACCTGCTTTTAAAGCATCTAAAGCAATCTTTCCATGGGTTGCAAATGGCGTGGAAATCAGTACTGCATCGATCGTATCATCCTCCAGTAATTTCTTATAATCAGTATAGGCTTTGGCCTGTTTTCCAGCACGTTTAAGTCCATGCTTTAAACGAAAATCTAGAACATCACAACAAGCCGCTACTCTTACACCTGGTATTTCATTTATAAATGGTATAAGGCCTGAACCACGATCCCCTGTTCCGATGACGGCAATATTTATGGTTCGATTTATCGGGGAAAGTGAAGCTGCCATGCTACTAAACACAGGCGTTGCGGCCAAGATTAAAGTTCCTTTCTTCACAAATTCTCTTCGCTTCATATGCAGGTTGTATTTTAATTACATTTATTAGGTGGTTCAAATTAAGGATTAAATTGCAAATTATAAGTTTCATTTGCCTTTGAAATTGTTAAATTAGGATATTTTTGCCGCCAACAATTATTAATCAGTTGTTATGTTTAGTAAACAAGAATCTAAAGCACTTAGAAAAGAATTTTGGATCTCTTTTGGAAAATCATTTCCAAGAAAGTGGATTTTGTACAATACAAAAATCAAGGATTTTTCATTTAAATTCCATTTTGATACTAAAAAAGCCATTGTTGCTCTTGATATTGAAACTCTAGATTTAGAGCGACGAATTTATTACTATGAAAAGCTACAATCTCTTCAAAGTATCTTATTGGAAAACTATCTCCCGGAGGCCATCTATGAGGATACCTATTTTTTGGAAAACGGCAAAGAAATCTCAAGGGTATACCTTGAAAAGGACGGGGTGAGTATTCACAATAAAAACACCTGGCAAGAGGCCATGTTATTTTTATACCAGACCATGGTAAAATTTGAAGAATTTTATATGGATTTTCAAGATGTGATCAAATCCTAATCCATAGCGATCAACCATCCTAAAAGGCACCTCAATTTAAATGTATTATAACCATTCGCCTTGCACAATACTTAAAATCATAAAGTAATGCGCTACGGCACCACCTAAAACAAAAAAGTGCCAGATAACATGATGGTAATTCAGTTTTTTGAGCAGATAAAACACTACTCCAAAACTGTAGAAAAATCCACCGAGCAGCAGTAAATTTAGCTGGTTTTCCGTGAGGGTTTCCAAAACATTCTTACCATCTAAGACAATAAGCCAACCCATAACAAGGTACAGCAAAACTGATACGATCTCATAGCGTCCAGTGTAGAACAGCTTCAAAATAAATCCCAGGGCACTAATAACCCAAACACTAGAAAACAACAACCATCCACTATCATGAATTAATGCAATTAAACAAACCGGGGTATAACTTCCCGCGATTAAAAAATAAATACAGATGTGATCTAGTTTTCTTAAGAAGGTTTTTATACCAATATCCTTTACAGCATGGTAGCATGAAGAGACTAAAAACAGCATGATAAAAGATAAGCCATAGATCCATATACTCAGCGTGCTATAGGTACTTTGATGCGTATCTTCCAAAAGAAGGTATAGCAACCCAAAGATGCCAAAAATCACACCCACCACATGACTATAGGTGTTCCATAATTCTTCTTTTGCTGTTTGATCCATAGTACAAATTTAATCATCTTATTCCCAATTATCCACTGGAGATTTAGATCATCAACTTTTGGTTTTGCATAGGCACTTTAAAAACAATAGCTTATTTTTGATAAAAAATTTTTGGTATGCAAAACATAATTGACCGATTTCTAAGCTATGTTGAAATTGACACCCAATCTGATCCACACAGCACTACCACTCCAAGCAGCGAAAAGCAATGGGTACTTGCTAAAAAATTAGAACAGGAACTCAAACAAATAGGCATGTCCGATGTCACTTTGGATGAAAATGGGTATGTAATGGCTACGCTTCCATCCAATGTGGAGCGTATAATTCCCGTTATTGGTTTTATTTCGCATTATGATACCTCTCCAGATTTCACTGCCACTGGTGTTAAACCTAGAATTATCACCAACTATGACGGAAAGGATATTGTCTTGAATGCAGATGAGAACATCGTCCTTTCACCAAATTATTTTGATGAACTAAAACAATACAAAGGTCAAACCCTCATTACTACCGATGGAACAACACTCTTAGGGGCTGATGACAAGGCAGGGGTGGCGGAAATTGTGACCGCAATGGAATACCTGATAAATAATCCTCACATTCGTCATGGTGGCGTAAGAATTGCTTTTACCCCTGATGAGGAAATCGGAAGAGGAGCTCACAAGTTTGATGTCAAGAAGTTCGGGGCTCAATGGGCTTATACAATGGACGGATCACAAATTGGAGAACTCGAGTACGAGAATTTCAATGCAGCCCAAGCGGTGGTTTCAGTAAAAGGAAAAAGTGTCCATCCAGGGTATGCGAAAGGAAAAATGATTAATGCCATTAATATTCTAAATGAGTTTTTATCCTTACTTCCCAAAAAAGAAAGACCTCAATATACCGCGCACAGGGAAGGATTTTTTCATTTTCACAGTATAGAGGGCAATGTAAGCTATGCAAAAGCAACTGGCATTATTAGAGACCACGATCGCATCAAGTTTGATGCTCGAAAGGAACTTATAGAACAAATTGTTGGGGATCTTACAGATCGTTTTGGCAATATCATCACCCTAGAGATTCAAGACCAGTACTACAACATGAAAGAAAAAGTCGAGCCAGTAATGCATATAGTAGATATCGCTGAGCAGGCCATGTTAGCCCTAGATATCGAACCCATTATTAAACCAATCCGTGGGGGTACTGATGGGTCACAGCTCTCCTATATGGGACTTCCCTGCCCTAACATCTTTGCAGGTGGCCATAACTTTCATGGCCCTTATGAGTACATCCCAGTAGAGAGCATGGAGAGGGCTACTGATGTGATTGTAAAGATCGTAGAGCTCACCACCAAATATTATGACGAAAAACAAGCGTGAATTACCGCATAAATGACACGATAGAACCGCCATTTTAAAAGGTTTATTTAAATATTACATACTACCTATAACTTAGGCATATAAAAACACCAAGGTGAAAATAATTTCATCTTGGTGTTTTAAAATATATGTAAATAAATGCTATTTACTGTCTTTTACGGGAGCATTTAATTTTTGAGATAGTTCTAAAGAAAGTGCAGATCGCTCGAATTTAAGTTTTCCAGCCATGGTTTCAATAACACATGTACCATCGGTTCCTAATTCAATGACCTTCCCATGTAATCCACTCTTAGTTACAACACGATCCCCCTTTTTGAGTTCTTGTGCAAATTTCTTCTCCTGCTTTTGTTTTTTCATTTGCGGACGTATCATAAAGAAATACATCACCGCAAAGATCAAAATAAAAGGGGCAAATTGATTCAGTGCTTCCATTAAATTTTTATTTACGCTTTATATTAACTAGCTTCTTTTGGCTCTACAAAAGCTTTAATTTTTAGCTGCTCGGTACCATTAGCAGTATTAGCAGTTATGGTCACTGTTTTAGAAATTCCATTACGACCACTACCGTTGTATTTTACTAAAATCTCTCCAGTCTCTCCTGGGGAAACAGGCTCTTCTGGTTTCTCTGGAACAGTACACCCACAGCTACTTCTTGCATCGGTAATAATTAGAGGTGCATCCCCTGTATTTTTGAATTTAAATACATGCTCTACTTCCTCCCCTTGTTTGATGTTTCCAAAATCATATTCAGTCTCCTCAAAAGTCATTATAGGAAGCTTTGTAGATGCCTCATCTCTTAGTTCAGCTGAGGCTACATTTTCTTCTTTTACTTTCTTAGTTGCATCCTCTTTACAAGAGGTAAAACTTAAGCCCGCTAGGGCCACGAACGCGAAAAAAAATTGTTTCATTGTTGTTGGGTTTTAGTTATATTTTGGTTTGAATTTGGATTCATAATCCTTAATGTCGCCGCCAAAAATACTAATATTTCTTTACATAAGTCCACGGCCAGATTTATTTAACGTATTGTTGGCTTTATACTCCTTAACAAGTTTATCCAATATTCCGTTAATAAATATACTACTCTTTGGCGTACTGTATTCTTTGGCAATCTCGACATATTCATTGATGGTAACCTTCACTGGGATAGACGAAAAATACAAAAATTCACAAATGGCCATCTTTAGCAATAATGCATCCAAATCGGCTATTCGATCCGTATCCCAATTTGGTGTTTTTCCTTCGATCTCACGTTGAATCTTTTCATCGTTTAGAATTGTCTTTTTAAACAATTGACTCGCAAAATCTTTGTCTTCTATATCCTTAAACAAGGGAGGGTGGAAAAAATCATCTGCACTGGTAGGATTAAACTTTTTAATTATTTTTAGAAGAAAAGTGTTTACAAGTGGTAAATCATCAACCCATGTTAGTTTCTTATCTTCAATATACTCAAATAGCTTCTCATTTGGAGCTATCACTTCTTGATAAAGGGCTGCTATAAACTTGCGATCTTCTTTAAAATCTGATGATTCCAAATCCATATACTTCCTATAGGCCTCACTTTGTGTAATTTCCTTATAAAGAATATTAACATACTCCTGATCCAACTCCCAACTTATTTTGCGTGCCTCCAGCTTATCTGCCAAAATTTGATCTTGAACCAAATGTTGTAATACTGGATTTTCAACAAATTTCCTTTTAGGGTTTTTCTCTTCCTGGGTCGCTAAGTATTTTTTCTGAGAGAGTGTAAGCTGTTCTTCTGCCTGTTTCTGGATCTCTACCAACAACCCGAGTAAGGTGAGATATAAATTATACATATTATCCATGCTAATTCCCAAAAACTTTTCTTCCTTTTCTAGATCAGTGTTTTTAGAGGTTGTAAACGCATAAACTGATTGCATTACCTTAACCCTGATGTGTCTTCTTGTTAACATGCCTAAGAACTTACTTACCAATAATTAAAAAAATAGGGCGAAGAATGATTTCTTTCGCCCTGCAAAAATAGAATTATTTTATAAATTCAGTTATTTTTTTAATGCTAATTTTTGGTTATCAATACGTTCTTGTGCTTTATTCAACGCTGCTTGATACGTAGTGATTTGATTTTCTTCCGCATACCTGAAAATATCGAGAGTGGTGTTGTAAATATTTTCAGTCTTTCGCATGATTTCATCTGTACCGTAGCCTTCGAGTTCAGCATAGACATTTATAATCCCTCCAGCGTTTATTAAAAAGTCCGGTGCAAATGCAATCCCTCTTTCCATTAGGGTTTTTCCATGAGCATTCTCATCAGCCAATTGATTGTTAGCTGCCCCAGCTATTACTTTAGTATTAATAGCGTTAACAGTATTATCATTAATAGTGGCACCCAGAGCACATGGGGCATAAACATCTAATTCTTGTTTGAAGATTTCATCTCCTGGTATAATGGTCGCTTGGTATTTCTTACTGAGCTCCAAGAGTTTTTCTTGATTAATATCAGAGATCATAATTTGAGCACCTTCCTTATACAGATGATCTACCAACGAAGCCCCCACATGACCAACCCCTTGTACCAATACTTTTTTTCCTTCCATAGTAGAGGAGCCAAACTTGTAGTTCACGGCGGCCTTCATACCCATAAATACCCCATAAGCAGTGATAGGGGATGGATTTCCAGAACCACCTTTAGATTCAGATATTCCAGTGACATATGGAGTAACCTCACGAACAATATCCATATCGGATGTTTCCATTCCCACATCTTCAGCCGTGATGTACTTTCCTCCTAAGCCATTCACAAACTCCCCAAACCTCCTCATAAGCTCTGGAGTTTTTTGAGTTTTGGCATCTCCAATAATGACTGCTTTTCCGCCTCCCAGGTTCAATCCTGTTATGGCTGATTTAAAAGTCATTCCTCTTGAGAGTCGTAAAACATCGTTCAACGCTTCCCATTCATTGTCGTAATTCCACATCCTAGTCCCGCCAAGAGCTGGGCCCAAAACTGTATTGTGAATTCCAATAATTGCTTTTAATCCTGTATCTTTGTCGTGACAAAATACGATCTGCTCATGGTCATTAAATGAAAGTTGACCAAAAACGGGATCAACTTTTTTAAGATCTGCAGCTTGTACGATTTCTGTGTCCATATTAATACCTTATAGTTAATTAGAAATTGAAGTATTGTCAAAAATATGTTGCAAAAATACGAATTATTTAAATTACAACTGCAAATGTCAGGTTAAATTGACGATAATTCAATGAATCTATTTTCAGCCCACGCGAATGAAAGAATTAAAATATATCAATAAATATTTAAAAAAATACAAATGGCAATTGATAATAGGGACCTTTATCACTATTCTCGCCACGGTATTTAGACTGGTCTTACCAGAATATGTGGAACAATCCGTCAGCACAGTTGAGCATTATATTTTAAATGAAAACGCTGATTTATCGGAAGTAAAATCCAAATTGCTCAATTACATTTTGATCATTATAGGTACCTCTGCCCTATCGGCACTTTTTACCTTTTTAATGCGTCAGACCATTATCAATGTATCTCGTTATATCGAATTTGACTTAAAAAATGAGGTGTATCAACAATATCAACGATTATCTGTTAACTTTTACAAGAAAAACAGAACAGGAGACCTTATGAACCGCATAAGTGAGGATGTAGGTCAGGTGCGAATGTATGCAGGGCCCGCTATTCTATATAGTATTCAAACCATCACTCTTTTTGTTTGTGTGATTCCGCTGATGTTTTACACGGCTCCAAAATTAGCCGCTTATACGTTGATTCCGCTACCTATCTTATCGATACTTATATACAATATCAGTAAGATCATTCATAAACGAAGTACCTTGGTTCAACAGTACCTTTCTACCCTTTCGACTTTCACCCAGGAAACCTTCTCTGGAATATCGGTAATTAAAGCCTACGGAATTGAACCTCGAGTTGATAATCAAATTGGTGCTCTTGCTTTAGAAGGAAAGAAAACCAATATGAATCTCGCAAAAGTTAATGCTTGGTTTTTCCCTTTAATGATTTTACTTATTGGACTAAGTAACATTTTTGTGATATATATCGGGGGAATCCAATATATCAATGGAGAAATCGCCAGTACTGGGGTGATCTTGAAATTCATTATTTATGTGAATATGCTGACCTGGCCAGTGGCTACCGTAGGATGGGTAACCTCTATTGTACAACGCGCTGAGGCTTCCCAGAAAAGGATTAATGAGTTCATGAATATCAAACCTGAAATCACAAATCTCCAACCAAACCCAACAGAGATAAAAGGTAAGATCCAATTTGAAAACGTTAGTTTCACCTATGACGATACTGGTATTACAGCCATAAAGGACCTTTCTTTTGAGATTCCTGAGGGAGAGACCCTAGCCATCATTGGAAAAACAGGTTCAGGTAAATCTACTATATTGGATCTTATAGGCAGAATGTACGAGGTAGATAAAGGGGTAATTAAAATTGATAACACTCCTATTGATAAATTAAACCTAAATGACCTTAGAAACAGTATAGGTGTTGTTCCTCAGGAGGCATTTTTATTTTCGGACAGCATCAAAAACAATATTAAATTTGGAAAAGCAGACGCCGATCAAGCCCAAATAGAACAGGCCGCAAAACTTGCAGCGGTACATGAAAACATTATGGGGTTCACAAACGGCTATAACACCGTACTCGGTGAGCGTGGCATCACACTAAGTGGAGGTCAAAAACAACGCGTCTCAATTGCACGTGCACTTATTAAAAACCCTAAAATTTATCTGTTCGACGATTGTCTATCTGCCGTTGATACAGAAACCGAAGAAGAAATTCTAAGCAACCTTAAAGAAGTCTCACAAGGGAGCACAACGGTGATTGTCAGCCACCGTATATCTTCTGCTAAAAATGCGGATAAGATCATTGTAATTGACCAAGGTCAGATCATTGAACAAGGTACGCATAATGAACTTTTAAATCTTAAGGGGTATTATCATGAATTGTATCAAAATCAACTATCGGAAAAAGAAAACTAGAAATTTTGTTGTTTACTTTCATTTTTTTTTACATTTTTGATTTCGTTAACAAATAAATAGAATTTAGAGGAATTATGAGCGATAAAGATTTTGTAGAGAAAGATGAGATATTCTCTAAAGTGC
>NZ_DATGNU010000005.1:0-4209 GCF_035306585.1 Galbibacter sp. | reverse complement strand
TCAGCAATACCTAAAAAACAATGGTACTCTACAACATTATTTTATAGGGTTTAATGCCTTAAATACTGCCGAGCAAAATATGTTTCAGTCTTTTTTGGAAGCTGGAAACACCTCCATATATTGGGACATTGATAAAAAATTTTTAGAAGAAACAGATCATGATGCAGGCTTATTCCTCAGAAAATACAAAAACACATGGCCTTACTACAAGACCCATGAATTTGAGTATATATCTGAGTATTATAAGGGGGAGAAAAATATTGATATCATCGGTACCCCAAAAAATGTTGGACAGGCTAAATACATCGGACATATTTTAGAGAACAAGCAACTTCGGGCTGCTAAAACTGCCATTGTATTATCCAATGAAAGTCTTTTAACTCCTCTTTTAAGCAGTCTTCCTGATTCCATAGACATAGCGAACGTCACAAGTGGTTTCCCTCTTGCTTTGACTCCAGTGGGCTCCTTTTTTGAAACCTTACTGGAGGTATGGGAAAACAAATCAGAAGGATCTTGGTACTACAAAGATCTTATTGCCGTGCTTACCAATCCAGTTACTCAAATGTTTCTAAATCATAGAAGCAAGGAGATTGAAGCCCTTTTAAATATCATCACAAAGGAAAATGAAGTGTATGTTACAGATATCCAACTTGCCTCTTTTACAGAATTAAAACTTCTTTTTCCAAGAGATAAAAATCTTTTAATTTCACAAGCAATCGATAGCTGCTTAGAAATTTTGATCCAGCTTAGGGATCGGTATAAGCAGCAAAAAAATGTCTTGTTTCTGGAATACCTCTTCGGATGTTATCAAGTATTTAATCAACTTCAGCAATTCAATAATACTTACGGTAGTATTACTGATATAAGGTCGCTTCGAAAAGTATACTCAGCTACAATCCAACTACAGACCGTTGACTTTAAAGGAGAACCTGTACAAGGTCTTCAGATCATGGGAATGTTAGAGAGTCGTAACCTTGATTTTCAAAACGTAATCATTTCATCGGTTAATGAAGGCGTATTACCAGCAGGCAAAACTCACAATTCCTTCATCCCGCTAGATTTAAAGGTGGCCTTTGGGCTTCCAACTTTTAAGGAAAAGGATGCGATATATTCCTATCACTTCTATAGACTCTTACAACGTGCTAAAAACATATATATAATATACAACACAGAACCCAATTCATTGGAAGGTGGAGAAAAAAGCAGACTGATACACCAACTTACCATGTTGCCACAGCCCAATCACCATATTGTAGAAAAGGTTGCTACGGCTAAAATTGTAAATAAAAAAAACGAGCTACTAAGTATCAAGAAGGATTCAACACTTTTACAAGCGATTAAAAATGTAGCACAAAAAGGCTTTTCTCCAACATCATTAACCACCTATATTCGAAATCCCCTAGATTTTTACAGCCGTTCCATTCTTGGAATAAGGGAAGTAGAAGAGGTCGAAGAGACCATTGCTGCCAATACATTGGGTACCATTGTCCATGACACCTTAGAGTTTTTCTACAAACCGCTAGAAGGGCAGTTGTTAACTTTAGAGCACCTCCAAAAAATGCGATCTCAAGTGGATGAAAAGATCCAAGACTTCTTTTCGCAAACTTATACAAGTGTTGATAAACTTTATGGAAAAAATCTGATCTCCTATCATGTTGCCAAACGCTATGTTGAGAATTTCCTTAGGTTTGAAGAAAACCGATTAAAGCAGGGTAAAAAAATTCAGATAGTTCAAATTGAACAAGATATAAAAGCTGAAATTCCAGTGTCTTCATTGGATTTTAAAGTGTATTTAAAAGGAAAAGTAGACCGAGTTGAAATGGTAGATGGTCGTCTACAAATTATCGACTACAAGACTGGCAAAACAGAAACGAAAAATGTCGAGATCATCGGATGGGAAGATCTCATTGAGGATGCCACTTATAACAAAGCCTTCCAGATTCTGTGTTATGCTCTATTGATCCACAAGCAAAATGGATTAAATTCCTTTACTGCCGGTATTATTTCATTTAAAAACCTTCAATTAGGAGTACTTTCCTTTGCTGTAAAGGACAAAAAAGGGAGAGGAGCCATAAAAGAACACCTTATCGATCAAGAGGTCTTAGCCTTATTTTCCCAAGCCTTAGAAAAACTCATTCTTAAAATATTTGATCCGAACCAAACACTACAAGAAAAAGAATTAGAACAATATGCATAATTTAAAAAACCAGATCCTACAAGGCAATCATCAAAGACCAATTTTATTTGATATCTACTTTGAAAAACCGAAAACAGATAGAAAAGCCCCATTAGTTATTTTCTGTCATGGGTATAAAGGCTTTAAAGATTGGGGATATTGGGATATTGTTGCTCGATCCTTTGCCAATAGGGGTGTTTGTTTTATAAAATTTAATTTTTCTCACAATGGTGGTACAGTTGATCAACCTATTGATTTCCCTGATTTAGAGGCCTTTGCTTTAAATAATTTTTCTATTGAACTGGATGATTTAAAGGTAATGATGGATCACTGCTGCAGTAATAATTTCGTTTACCACGAGCATATAGATCCGAAAAAACTAACCCTTATTGGTCATTCAAGAGGGGGCGGAATCGTCTATATCAAAGCATCCGAAGATGATAGGGTAGAGAAGGTAATTAGCTGGGCAAGTGTCAGTGATTTTGAATCGCGTTTTTCCGATGAAAAATCTAGAGCCTATTGGAAAGAAAACGGAGTCGTATATGTGGAGAACAGCAGAACCAAACAACAGTTACCTCATTATTATCAATTTTACGAAGATTTTATAAAAAACAAACAGCGCTTTACCATTAAAGATGCAGTAGAAAAGTTGACCATACCGAATTTGGTGGTTCATGGAACAGATGATCCAACCGTAAATATTAAGGAGGGAAGGAAATTATATAATTGGAGCCCAAGAGGCGAGTTTTTAGAGATAGCAAGTGGCGATCATGTCTTTGGAGGAAAACATCCCTGGGAAAATAAAAAGCTCCCACAACAAATGGAGCAAGTCGTGGAAGCCTCGATAGCTTTTGTTTTAAAATAAATTATACTTTTTATTTTTTGTCCGGACGTAATGGACGTACCTCTATTTTACTCGGGAGTGTCCTTGGGTTTATTTTTAATAAATTTACCACAAGATCTCCGATATCTTCCGGCTGAATTTTCCAAGCATCTGAATCACTTGGTTGGTGATCATTAAAATGAGATGACACCGAACCAGGCATAATGGTCGAAACTTTGATATCGTATTTACGCAAGTCAATCATGGCGGCTTGAGTAAAGCCAACGACTCCAAATTTTGAAGCATTATAACCAGCTCCGTTTGCAAAGAAATTGGTTCCAGCCAAACTCGCTAGGGTAATATAATACCCTTTGGAGTCTTTTAACGCTTCTACAGACGCCTTTAAGCTATGATAGGCACCATTTAGATTCGTGTCAATCATCTGCTTCCACTTGTCAACCTCAAGCTCATCTATGGGCGCAAAATGACCCACTCCAGCATTTGCAAGGACAAGGTCTAAATGACCCCACTTTTCAATGATTTGCTTCACCGCCTTGATTTCATCTTCTAATACGGCAACATTCGATGCCAATCCAATTACATTATCAGAACTACCAAGGCTGGCAGCTGCTTGTTGGGCAGTTTTAGCGTAACGACCACTTATGGCCACTTTCATTCCTTGGTTCATTAATACTTTGGCTACACCGTAACCTATTCCTTTAGTGCCCCCGGTGATATAGGCCACTTTACCTTTTAAATCCATAAAAATTCTTTTTCATAAAGGTAAAACATAATAAGCATCAATGGAAATAAGCGATGTTATTGTTTCACTAAAAAATAGCATGTACCTTCACAAAGTAATGCAAGTTATTTTTTAAACAGAAGAACCAATGCTTCGGCTGAATCTTTCAACGCTAAAATAAAAGCTTTTAGAGCGCAGTTCAGAGGGGTAAAAAACTTAGAATTCTTCCTTTTTAGATTAACTACAATTTTTGCATAAACACAACTTTTGGGAATGATCCCAAGTTAATCCAACGCAATTGTCATTTCAAACTGACAAAGTTTAAACATGAAAAAATCCTTGCAAATTATTGATTTACAAGGATCTTTCTGTGGAGCATAACGGAGTCGAACCGATGACCTCTACACTGCCAGTGTAGCGCTCTAGCCAGCTGAGCTAATGCCCCAATACGCTTTTTTATTTGCAAAA
>NZ_DATGNU010000004.1:0-24270 GCF_035306585.1 Galbibacter sp. | reverse complement strand
AGCACGGTTTCAGAGAAAGAATGGCTTCTGTAAACGGTAGAAAGGTGCTTTCTAGCAGAAGAGCAAAAGGTAGAAAAAAACTGTCTGTTTCATCTGAGATAAGACATAAAAAATAATGATCTTTTTGATTCTTAAAATATTTAGGTGTTGCTTTTTATAAGTAACACCTTTTTTTATATAAACTCACTTCTTATTATATAATATATCAATAAAAAATGCCAAAAAGAAAAGACCTTAAAAGTGTACTGCTAATAGGCTCTGGGCCTATAATTATCGGACAAGCTTGTGAATTTGATTATGCTGGGTCACAAGCATTGCGTTCCCTTAGAGAGGATGGTATTGAAACCATCTTAATCAACAGTAATCCTGCCACGATCATGACGGATCCAACAATGGCGGATTATGTATACTTAAAACCATTAACTACCAAGTCTATTATTGAAATATTAGAGAAGCACCCTAATATCGACGCTGTACTACCGACCATGGGTGGGCAGACCGCTTTGAACTTATGTATCGAAGCCGACGAAAAAGGGATTTGGAAGGATTTTGGCATTGAACTTATCGGAGTGGATATTGATGCGATCAATATTACAGAAGACAGAGAGCAGTTTAGAGAATTGATGTTGAAAATAGGGGTGGGTATGGCTCCACAAGCTACAGCAACCTCTTTTTTGAAAGGTAAAGAGATCGCACAAGAGTTTGGGTTCCCACTGGTGATCCGTGCATCTTATACCCTTGGTGGGGCTGGTGCATCGATCGTTTATAAACCTGAAGATTTTGATTATCACCTCAGTCGAGGTTTAGAAATCTCGCCAATTCACGAGGTGATGATCGATAAAGCGCTTATGGGTTGGAAAGAATATGAGCTTGAGCTTTTAAGAGATGAGAATGACAATGTTGTCATTATCTGTACCATCGAAAACATGGATCCTATGGGGATACATACTGGGGATTCCATCACAGTTGCCCCAGCGATGACCTTATCTGATAGTACATATCAGAGAATGCGAGATATGGCCATTAAGATGATGCGTAGTATTGGGGAGTTTGCTGGAGGATGTAATGTACAGTTTGCGGTTAGCCCAGATGAAAATGAAGAAATCATTGCAATTGAAATTAACCCACGTGTATCGAGATCCTCAGCCCTTGCATCTAAAGCAACTGGATACCCAATCGCAAAAATTGCGAGTAAGTTAGCCATTGGATATACCTTAGATGAACTAGATAACCAAATAACAAAATCCACATCAGCTCTATTTGAGCCTACATTGGATTATGTGATCGTTAAAATCCCAAGATGGAATTTTGACAAATTTGAAGGTTCTAATAGAGAACTTGGACTTCAAATGAAGAGTGTTGGTGAGGTGATGGGAATCGGTCGTTCGTTTCAGGAGGCAATGCATAAGGCAACACAATCTTTAGAAATAAAAAGAAATGGTTTAGGAGCTGATGGCAAGGGGTATAAAGATTATGATGTCATCATTGAAAAGTTAACCTACCCGAGTTGGGATCGAGTCTTTGTGATATACGATGCGATTCAGATCGGAATACCACTTAGCCGTATCCATGAAATTACTAAAATTGATATGTGGTTCTTAAAACAGTACGAGGAACTGCATATGTTGGAAAAAGAAATTAGCACGCATACCATTGAGACGCTTCCAAAGAGCTTACTATTGGAGGCAAAACAAAAAGGTTTTGCAGACCGTCAGATAGCACATATGCTAGAGTGTTGGGAAAGTGAAGTTCATAAAAAACGGGAGGAACTAAGTATTAATAGGGTTTATAAATTAGTAGATACCTGTGCTGCGGAATTTGAGGCGATGACCCCTTATTACTACTCCACTTTTGAGGATGAGGTTGAAAAGGCGGACGGATCGCGCTTCTCCGAAAATGAGAGTGTGGTTACTGATAAGAAGAAAATTGTGGTTCTCGGATCTGGTCCAAATAGAATTGGTCAGGGAATTGAATTTGATTATTGTTGTGTTCACGGTGTTCTTGCAGCTGCCGAATGTGGTTATGAGACCATTATGATCAACTGTAACCCTGAAACTGTTTCAACAGATTTTGATACTGCTGACAAGTTATACTTTGAGCCTGTATTTTGGGAACACATCTACGACATAATATGTCATGAGAAGCCTGAGGGAGTTATCGTACAATTAGGTGGACAAACGGCATTAAAACTAGCAGAAAAGCTTGATAAATACGGTATAAAAATAATTGGAACAAGTTTTGAGTCACTTGATCTGGCAGAAGACAGGGGAAGTTTCTCAACCTTGTTAAAGGAAAACAATATACCTTATCCTGAATTTGGAGTAGCTGAAACGGCTGATCAAGCATTACAATTAGCCGATGAGCTAGATTTCCCTATCCTTGTACGTCCATCTTATGTTCTTGGAGGACAAGGAATGAAAATCGTGATCAACAAAAATGAATTGGAAGAGCATGTGGTTGATTTGTTAAGAAAGATACCAAACAACAAATTACTGCTAGATCATTACTTAGATGGGGCTATCGAGGCAGAAGCTGATGCGATATGTGATGGAGAGGATGTTTATATCATTGGAATCATGGAGCATATTGAACCTTGTGGTATTCACTCAGGAGATTCTAATGCGACGCTTCCACCGTTTAATATTGGTGACCTAGTATTACAACAAATTAAGGATCACACTAGAAAGATCGCTTTAGCTTTAAATACCGTTGGACTGATTAATATTCAGTTTGCAATTAAAGATGATATGGTATATATCATAGAGGCCAACCCTCGAGCATCGAGAACGGTGCCATTTATTGCAAAAGCCTATAATGAACCTTATGTAAACTATGCCACAAAGGTAATGTTAGGTGAGAAAAAGCTAAGTGACTTTGATTTTAATCCTCAATTGGAAGGGTATGCGATCAAACAACCTGTATTCTCCTTTAATAAGTTCCCAAATGTGAATAAAAACTTAGGGCCTGAGATGAAGAGTACTGGTGAGAGTATATTATTCATTGATAGTTTAAAAGATGATCAGTTTTACGAATTGTATCAAAGAAGAAAAATGTATCTAAGCAAATAGTACATTTTAATTATTTTATGAAGAAAAAACTGCTAGGATAACTTAGCAGTTTTTTTATGTGTATCTGGCATGGGCGATCGTTATCTGGTGCGATTCTGTAAATGCGCCCTAACAGTGTGTAAGTCCAAAGTAATGTTATCGCCATGCCGCTAATAGTTTTATCCTGACAACTATAACCACTACCTAAAATCTCAGAAAAGCAGCTTTTGGAATCCTGTCAGACCACTACCCAAAGATTAGTTTCACATCCTAGGAAGGTACCCATTACTTATCTATACGCTGAGTGACTTAGATGGTCGCAGTGGGAGTTAATCCCGCTATTCATCAACGGAATGTTACATAAAATAAAATAAATGTATCAAATACACCTATAAATTAATCTCTAGGAATTATATTTGATGTTGTTCGACTTATAACTCGAATCGTATAACATTTTTAAATTGAAAAAAATGAACCGGTTTATTCTATTATTTCTTATTAGTCTAAGTATCAGCACGGGCGCTTTTGGACAGTCAAAGGCAACCAATCCCATTATTCATGCGGATGTACCAGATCTTTCGATGATTCGAGTAGGCGATGTCTACTACATGAGTAGTACCACAATGCACATGAGCCCTGGAGTACCTATTATGAAGTCATCGGATTTGGTAAATTGGGAACTTGTGAGCTATGCATACGATCGGCTCGGGGAGAACGATGCTTTAAACATGGAGAATAATAAAAATGCCTATGGTAAAGGATCTTGGGCAAGTAGTCTTCGTTTTCACAATGGAACGTTCTACGTTTCGACATTCTCTAGTACAACGGGTAAAACCTATATTTACTACACGCAGGATATAGAATCTGGAGACTGGAAGAAAAAGTCCTTTAGTCCTAGTCTGCATGATAATAGCCTTGTGTTTGACAAGGGAAAGGTTTACATGATTTACGGTAATGGAACTCTTCATATGGTAGAGCTTAAGCCAGATCTGACTGGACTTATTCCTGGAACAGACCGTGTTTTAATTCAGAACGCTTCTGCACCTGCTGGCCCTGATATCATGCTTGGAGCTGAAGGAGCACAACTCTTTAATATAAATGGAAAATATTACATTTTTGCTATCACATGGCCAAAAGGAGGGATGCGTACGGTAGTGGTGCATAGAGCTGATAAAGTTACAGGTCCGTATGAAGGACGGTTGGGTTTACAGGACCAAGGAGTGGCGCAAGGTGGTTTAATTGATACACCGCAGGGTCAGTGGTTTGCCTATTTATTTAAAGACAATGGTGCGGTGGGTAGAATTCCTTACATGGTACCCGTAACCTGGGAGAATGATTGGCCTATTATTGGGGTAGAGGGTAAGGTACCCCAAACCCTGGAGCTTCCCAAAAGTAATGGTTTGATACCTGGAATAGTGCAGAGTGATGACTTTGAGCGTTCTATGGAGGATCCTAAATTACCTCTTGTATGGCAATGGAATCACAATCCGGTGGATACGCATTGGTCACTAAGTGAACGTCCTGGTTATTTAAGACTTCAAACGATTCGATTGGATAGTAGTGTAGTGGCTGCTAAAAACACCCTAACCCAACGCACTTTCGGCCCAACGAGTCAGGGAGAAATCGCTATTGATGTTTCTTTGATGAAATCTGGTGATGTTGCAGGTCTGGTTTTACTTGCAGAGTATTTTGGATATGTGGGCGTAAAAAAAGAAAAAGATAAGAGTTATATAGTACAGGCGATTAATGAGTCTGGAAAAGAAACTATAAAAGAGAAAATTCCATTCAAGGGCTCTGAAGTGTTTTTAAAAGCCGTGTGCGATTTCACAAATATGAAGGATCAAGCAAAGTTTTATTATAGCCTAGATGGAAATTCGTGGCAAGCAATTGGAGCGTCTTTACAGATGCGATATACATTGACTCATTTTATGGGCTACCGATTTGGGTTGTTTAACTACGCTACCAAAAATGCAGGAGGAAGCGCCGATTTTGATTACTTTAAAATAAGTAAGTAAAAAAACACTCTTTTACCGTCATTATTCAGCTCACCGAATACCTGGTCTTAATGGTGGTATGTTGGCAGTTAATTGCCTTTAGTGCACTTTGGATCTTTTTTGTGTTACACAAAGTAAGCCAGGTATGTACATATTTATGTTGTGTATTCTTTATTTAAGCTTTTGGCTTCCTTAAAGGGAAAGCTATGAAATTGCCATTGGGCTTGTTTATTAAAAAGTTTCAATCCCATGTGTTGAGTAACGATGAAAGGGACGAAAAATAAAGACTGCCCTTGCGGGGCAGTCCTTCAATCAAACTAGCTAATAATTTACTAGATTCAAACTAACAAACTCCAGTAAAATTTTTAATGCTTCAAAAGTATTGGTTGGCTAACTTTTTTAATTTCTTTCTTTAAATCTTATAGTTCAAAAGTAGCTAAACTTTGCATTTACAAGAGCACTTTAGGTTACCATCCTTTACTGTTATGATACACAATGGTCGTTTTTATTGATTAAAGTATATTGTACTTTTAATGACCGGTCTTTTTTTGAGTTTTATTATCATAACACCAGTAATTATAGTGGTATGGCTTCGAATTTTGTATTTTTTTGATAATTTATTGTGAATTATAAAATATAAAGACTAACTTGTAGTCAAATTAACTATTAGAAATAAGTGTTAATTGGCTTACATACCGTAGTTCGTCTGGGCTAGTAAATTTTTAAAATGTTGAATTACCCTCTCAAACGATTGAAATGGCTATTATCACGAATTTCGAAACAAACTAACAACCATGAAAGCTTTCACTATTTTAAAATTAGGCCCCATTTTGTGGTCTAGGTTCAATATTTGGTCAACAGCCCTTACTTTTACATTAAGACTTAAAAGTTTTCACACGGTTTCCATGGTGCTCCTTCTGGGAAGCACATGTATTAGTGCACATGCTCAGACAGCCCGATTTTTCTCTACGGATAACAAATTGTCCAGCACCTTGATCAACGATGTTTTTGAGGATGATAGGGGACTTATTTGGGTGGCAACCGAAGATGGACTTAACCGTTTGGATGGCGCCAAGGTTGAAAAATTTAATCATCGGGCGGAGGACTCCACATCCATTTTGCATAATTATGTGCGCGTAACTTATCAACTCTCCGACAGCACTTTATTAATCGGTTATTTTAATGGATTACAGCGTTATGATTATCCAACGCAGCGCTTCTATGAAATTCCGATGTACGACAGTAATGGAACCTTAATGCATCCTCATATTACCTCAATGCTAGAGCGTCACAATGGCGAGATTCTTATTGGGACTTCTGGAAGTGGTATTTTTCGTCTAATCAAAGATAAAAACGACCACTATATGGGTCAAATGGAAAGGACTGTTAATTCAAATTTTATTCAGAACATCTTTGAGGATAACCAGCAGCGATTATGGGTGATGACCCAAGATAATGGTCTCTTTAGTGTCTCCAGCGATGCTAAGGGGAAGCCTGCACGTTATTTTTATGAAAACGAAACAGAGTCAAACCTTTCTTGTATTGTTCAAGCAGATAATGGGAATATTTATATTGGAAAACTCAATGAAGGATTGTACCGCTTTATTTCTGAAGAAGAAGGGTTTGAAAAAATTCCTTATTCTGGATCTCACCTAGCCATTAAAGATCTGTATGTGGTAGATCAGCAGCAGATTTATGTTGGAACCGAAAATAATGGAATGAAAGTTTTTAATCCTCAGACGGAGACCTTTGCGGATCTTTCGTTAGGTATTAACAAGTTTGATTTTGCAAAATCGAAGGTACATTCTATTATGATGGATAGTTCCGAGAATTTATGGCTTGGAATTTATCAAAAAGGCATTGCACTAATCCCTTTTAAACCAAATAATTTTAAGTATATAGGTTATCAGTCAATTAACAAAAATAGCATTGGATCAAATAGCATTACAGCCTTACAAAAGGAAGGCAATAATTCAGGTATCATGTGGGTAGGAACCGATGGAGATGGCATCTATAAATTAGACGCTCAGTACAACCAGATCAATCATTATTTAACCAAAGAGTCTCGAAGTGTCATGTGTGTTTACGAGGACTCCAAAGGTACCATATGGACTGGGACATATTTAAACGGACTTGGATCCTATAATAAGAAGACCGATGTATTTGAGTTTAAAACTCCGATTTATGATACTAAAGGTGGTAAAGTGGATCGTATTTATGCTTTGGCTGAAGACGATAATGAAAATTTATGGATCGGATCCATGGGTTCTGGGCTATTCTCCCTGGATTTAAATAGTGGTAAAATAAGCGATAGAAATATTCCTAGTTCCGCTAGTTTGTTTAGTAATGCCAAAGATTATATGCAAAATAGTTGGATAACTACTTTGCATTATAGCGCTGACAATAAATTATATATTGGAACCTATGATGGATTGAGTTGTCTGGATTTAAATACCAATAGTTTTATTTTCGAAGATGGCCTTAATCATGTATTGGGTCAAATAATAATATATGCACTACATGAAGATAGTCGTGGTAATTTATGGGTTGGAACATCTGAAGGTTTGTATTATAAGCCCAAAGATCGTTGGGAGCTCCAAAACTTTTCTATCGAAGATGGATTGCCGAGTAATGTAGTTTGTGCCATAAGGGAGGTTGAAGGAAACCTGTGGCTGAGTACCCACCGTGGAATATCCAAGTTTAATATCCAGGATAAAAATTTTACAAATTTCTATTTTAACGATGGCCTACAAGGAAATGAATTTAATAAGGGTGCGATAACAGTCGGGGATCATCACACTGTTTATTTTGGAGGAATTAATGGGATTTCTTATTTTGACCCAAATCAAATTTCAGAACAAGGGGCTGTCCCAGAGATTCGTCTTACAGCTCTTTATTTGAATAATAAGCAAATTAATACTGCCTCACGCTCTGGTGGTAAACCTATTTTAGATGAAGCGATCCTACGGGCAGATACCCTCTCATTTGCGAATAATGATAACACTTTTACCATGGAGTTTGCCTCTAAAAATTTTATTGATCCCCAGCGACTTACCTATTACTATGCCATAGATGATTCTCCATGGGTAAGTCTGCAACAGGGAGACAATACGATTCGTTTTATAGATCTTATTCCTGGCAGGTATACCATTCGAGTGAAGGCAAAAGAATTGGGAGCGTTTTCAGGGATTAAGACTTTTTCTGTGATGGTGAGACCACCTTGGTATGGTACACTTACAGCAAAAATTATATACGTGTTATTATTTGGTGTGATCGCTCTAGTGGTTATAATTCAAATCAACCAACGTCATAAGATTCGAGAGAAGGTGCGTGCGCAGCATTATCAAAATCAAATTAATGAAGCCAAAATCCAATTTTTCACCAATATTTCTCATGAAATAAAGACACCTATTTCTTTGATTCTGAATCCGCTCAAAACTCTAATGAGTTCAGATGATGACCAAGGTCGACAAGGTGTTTATAGTGTGATGCATCGAAATTCTGAGCGTATTCTTCACCTGATTAACCAACTAATGGAAATGCGAAAGATTGATCAGGGTCAAATTCAACTCAACCATCGTAAGGTAGATATAGTTGGCTTTATCCAGGATATCTGTTCTCTTTTTAAGGATCAGAAAGAGACCAAAAATATTAGTCTGAATTTCTGTAGTTCGGTCGCTAAGCTCGATGTAGTTCTAGATCCAAATTATTTCGATAAAACTTTACTCAACCTACTCTCTAATGCCTTTAAGTTTACCCCTGATGGAGGGGCAATTGATGTGGTATTAGATACCTTTACAACTAGCAATGGAGTTGCTAGTTTTAGAATAGGGGTAAAAGACAATGGTATTGGGGTTGCAGAAAAGGACTTAAACAAGATATTTGATCGTTTTTATCGTTCAAATATGGTTGAGTTACACCCTAAGGAAGGTACTGGTATTGGTTTGCATTTAACTAGATCTATTGTCCACCTTCATAAAGGACGTATTTATGCCATTAATAATAAGGATCAGGCCGGATGTACCATGATCATGGAGCTGCCCATAGATTGCCAATCCGTAGAGCAGACTGACAAAGTGGTAGTTGAGAAAGTGACTTCCATGAAATTGCCTCAGACCAACTTAGAACTTGAACAGACCCAAGAAAAAGCTGTTGAACAGGTCGCACCCCTTCAGGGGAATCAAGTGTACAAAGGAAGAGGTAAAAGTAAAATACTTATTATTGATGATGATAGTGAAATCCGAAATTACCTTAGTAGCGAACTTAGTGATGACTACCACGTTTTAGTGGAAAGCAATGGAAAACGGGGCTATTCAATGATTTTGAATCAACTACCCGACCTTATTATTAGTGATATATCGATGCCAGTGATGGATGGGGTGAGTTTATGTAGAAAAATTAAAAAGAACATCAACATTAACCATATTCCTGTGATTCTGCTAACTGCACGATCAAGGATGCAGGATAATATTCTTGGTCTGGATATTGGGGCAGATGCCTATTTAGCTAAACCTTTTAATTTAGAGATCCTAAAAACAACCATTAAGAATATCATCAATAACAGGGAGATGCTTAAAAACTCCTTTTCAGGTAAACAGTTGCCAGAAGACAAGTTGCCTCCTATTAAAATGAAATCCGCTGACGAGAAATTAATGGAGCGTGTGACTAGGTATATTATGGATAATTTGGACAACCCTGAATTAAATGTAGAGAAGATAGCAAAAGAAATCGGTATTAGCCGAGTTCATCTTTATAGAAAATTAAAAGAGTTGACCAATCAGTCCACGCGAGATTTTGTGCGAAACATCCGTTTAAAACAAGCTGCTGACTTATTGGCAAGCAAGAATTTAAGTGTGACTGAGGTTACTTATGCAACTGGATTCTCTCATGTTTCTAAGTTTTCTTCGAGCTTTAAAGAGTTTTATGGTTGTTCTCCTAAGGAGTACAAAAACCTACATCTAAAAGATGTTACTCCTAAGGATTATATAGATTATATTGCTAGTTAGAAGCGGGTAACTTGAGTTATAAGTAAGCGACAGCTTTTTTTAAAAGGGACATTTGATATAACCAACCAAGTTAACCCAGGTGATTTTTAGTTAAATTGCCTGGGTTTTTTTACCTTCCATTGGCTTATGTTGTGATTCATGCGTGGTACTATTATAGATAGTTTAAAGGTGATGTTCTGATTTAATTCTTAGCGTAGGTGTGAATTAAAAAGGCGCCGCTGTTAGGGAATGAATAGGTGATGTTTATGGTGAATGTTTAAAATAAGTAAAACAAGCACTTGGCTTTATGATCAGCACTACAGGCTTGTTGTAAAAGAGTAAGTCTAGCATCCAGGTACGCCTTTTTGCTAAAAACAACATCATAGGCAAAAAAAAGAATCCACCCATAGCAATATACCATGGATGAATTCTAAACTTAAACTTAATTCTAAAATTTATTAATAACCTGGATTCTGATCCTCTTGACTTAAAGCAGAATTAGAATTAATTTCTGCCTCTGGTATTGGTAGCAGGTCATGAACTCCTGATCGGAAGCCAAATTGGCTTAATACCTCTGCGGCCATTCCCCAACGTTTCAAATCTGCAAAACGTACTTGTTCACCAGCCAGTTCAACCATTCGCTCATGAACAATGGCGTCAAACACTTCTTCTTTGGATAAACCGTAGGATAATAATGGCATATCGACACGATCTCTAACTTCATTGATATAATCAATAGCGGTATTTTGATCTACCACCTCATTAGCGGCCTCAGCCATCATAAGTAGAACATCTGCAAATCGAATGATACCAAAGTTAATTCCAGATTGTAGATCCTCGTTAGCATCTTTATAATAGTTTTGGTATTTTCTCCATACGGCTCTTCTACCTAAACTAATTTCTGTTATGGTAAGTTCTCCACCTGCATAGGTATCTCCAACTTCATAGAAACTCGCTTTATATCTGGGGTCATTCGGCTCGAATTCATCCAGTAGATGATCGGATGGATAACAGTTAAACCAATCTACAAATCCGTATGATTGGCCCCTTAAACTAGCCTCATTTGGACCTTCACCACTAACTGTACTATTCCAAAATGCATTATTACCCATGTCATCGTCAAACTCGACCCCAAAAATGGTTTCTGAATTATGCTCCGTTTCTTCCATGAAGTTATCAAAATAATTATCGGTAAGCTGATACACATCATAGATATTGTCAAAAGCAGCTAAAGCCTCTGTGTAATTTCCTCTGTAGAGTTGAACTTTCCCCAATAGGGCATAAGCAGCTCCTCTAGTGGCTCTGCCTTGCTCTTCTGTAGCTTTAGGTAAAAGAGTATTCGCGGCATCGGTAAGATCCGATACAATTTGAGTATACACCTCCTCTACGGTGCTTCTTGGAAATCCTTCACTGCTTTCTGGAACTGTTGTGATCAAAGGCACTCCTCCGTAAAGGGTCACCAAATTAAAATAATACAAAGCTCTGAGGAACTTTGCCTCTCCTATATACTTATTCTTTAAATTTTGATTCAATAATGAGTTTGGTATCTCATTAATTTTTTCTTCATTATTGATTACAAAATTTGCTTTATTGATTCCTCTATAGGAGCTATCCCAAAACTGGTTCACTAATTCGGAACTAGCATCAAATGAAAAGTCTAAGAACAATCGCTTGTTTGCTTCTAACTGTGGGTTCCCTTCGTTTTCATGTGCCATGTTATCCATGATAAAGTAGTAATTCCTACTATAGGTGCCAATGGTCTGTAAATTGGCATATACGGCGTTCACCGCTGATCTTACCTGAACCTCGTTTTCAAAATAGGTTTCAGGAGATAGTTGTGACGGGTTACTTAACTCCAAGCCATCGGTGTCACAGGAATGCAAGACAAACCCAAGGCTGAGGATGCTAAAAATATATTTAAATTTATTCATAATTTTTTGATTTAAAATTCAAGTTGTAATCCAAAAACCACTGACTTTGGCTGAGGGTAATTTCCACGGTCTATTCCAATCTCGAATTGATTTCTCGTATTTTGATTATTTATTTGGATCTGTCCTATTTCAGGGTCTAAACCGCTATAATCTGTAATGGTAATTAGGTTTTGCCCACTCATATAGATCCTGAATTTTGAAATCGCATCGTTTAAAAAGGTCATTGGAAAAGTATATCCGATGGTTAGGTTCTTCAACCTAGTATAGGAACCGTCTTCAATAAATCTATCTGAAGCACTAGTGTTCTGAGTAGCTCCTAAGGCTCTTGGGATGGTATTAGAGGTCCCAGGGCCAGTCCAACGGTCCAGTACCTCAACTCCTGAGTTGAATAAACGTGTCATCCCCTGGAGATCATAGATATTGGTGTTGTATACATCATTACCATAACTACCCGTTACAAAAGCATTGAAATCAAAATTTTTATAGTTAGCACTTAAATTAAATCCTAAAACTACATCTGGGTATGGGTTACCGATTTTAGTTTTATCAGCAGAGGTAATGTCTCCATCACCATTTAAATCCTTATAACGAACATCACCAGGTTGTACTACATCTTGGTTTGGATTTGCACTTAGGACAGCATCAACCTCCGCTTCATTTTGGTAAATACCGTCGAATTGGTATCCGTAAAAATAGAATAAAGGTTCATTTACGCTAATAGCAGAAAGGTTTTCTCCCTCGAAATTACCACCGTAAATTGGGCTGCTTTCGCCACTGGAGTTCAGCGTTAACACTTCGTTTTGGCTATGACTAATGTTCAAGTTCGCTGACCAAGTAAAGTCACCTTGATAATCATTATATCCAAAATTAAATTCAAAACCTTTAGTTTTAACTGAACCTACATTTGAAGTTAAATTGGGGTTGTTATATCCATGGGAGAGTGGAAGTGGAAGGTCGATTAATAAATCATCACTTTTATTGTTGTAGTACTCGAGCGTAAAGGTGAATTGATTATCATTAATTCCCACGTCAAGTCCGATGTTACGCATGGTTGTTTCCTCCCATTTAAGATCAGGATTCGCTAAACCATTAGCGGTTGTTCCTTGAACAGCGGAGCCACCAATTGGATAGATGAAGTTTGTCAACAAAGTAGAACTATATAAATAATCGCCAATATTGTCATTACCAGTTTTACCCCAACTTCCTCTAAGTTTTAAGTTATTAATTGAGGAGCCTTCCATAAAGGCTTCTCTACCGATGTTCCAACCAGCAGAAACGGAAGGGAAATATCCCCATCGATTGTTTGCACCAAATCTTGAAGAAGCATCTCTACGAATGGATGCTGCGAAAAGATAACGCCTGTCAAAGTTGTAATTAACTCGGCCTAAATAACCGATTCGAAGGTATTCTGAAGAGTTCGAGCTCAGGTCAACGCCATCAATGGAAAGTTGATCTACAGCATCTGTAATATCATTGGTACTTCTGGCGTTTACACTCTCAAACTTTATTTTTTGTTGTTCTGCCAATGCCAATAACTCTAAATTATGGTAATCTCCAAAGGTCTTTTTATAAGTCAAACTATTGGTATAGGTTAAAGACTGATAGATGCTAGTGTTCTTAATTATCTGAGCGAAAGAGGTACTATTAGTGGAGGTCTCATCATCACTATAGGAAGGAATAAAGCTTGTGTTCTTTCCATTACTATAATCAAGACCTACTTGAGTCTTAAAGGTCAAGGCGTCAAAAAGCTCATAGGTAGCAAAAATACCTCCATTAATATCGATTGACTTATTCACTAACTCTCCTAAGGTTTGAGCACGAACTGGGTTCTCTGCATCTTGTAGATCAAGTGAGCTACTAGGTCCTTGGAATCCTCCTAAATTATCTGAATTGTACACTGGTAGGTACGGAGCGATCTTAATGGCGTGTTCTAGAATAGAACGGCCACCGCTGTCTCGCTCTGGATTTTGTTTGTCAAATGATATACCAAGGCTCTCTCCAATGGTCAAATTTCCAAAGGTAAATTGACTGTTAGCTCTAAAATTAAAACGTTCGTAATCAGTTTCAATCATAGCGCCCTCTTGTCCTAAGTATCCACCAGAGAAACGGAAGTTGCTATTCTCATTTCCGCCAGATAAGGCAAGGTTGTAACTTTGAATAAATCCTGTTCTGAATATTTCGTCTTGCCAATCCGTTTCATGTGAAGATAAAGATGCATACGCCGAATTGGATATTCTTTCAGGTGTTGGTCCTATCTCCGATGCATAGCGTTTGTACTGTTCTGAATTTAAAACATCATAACGGTTATCCACAAAGTTTACCCCAGAATAGGAATCAAAGCTTAAAGTCGCTTTTTCGCTTGGTTTACCCTTTTTAGTAGTAATAATTATAACCCCATTGGAACCTTTGGATCCATATACCGCAGTGGTAGATGCATCCTTAAGAACCTGAACTGATTCGATGTCATTTGGGTTTAAATTGCCCATTCCTCCTGATATCGTACCATCGATCACATAAAGCGGGGAGTTGTTATTGGGCGTACCCAACCCACGAATTCGAACCACTGGGGAAGACCCAGGAGCTCCACTGTTAATAATGTTTACACCTGGAGCCCGTCCTTGTAGTGCTTGGTCTGCCGTAGTAACTGGGATACTAGCAATTTCCGCCGCATCGATTGTTGCAATAGCGCCGGTAACCTCACTTCTACTTTGAGTACCATAACCTACTACGACAATTTCTTCTAGTGATTGGGAGTCTAACTCCAGGGTAACATTGAGTGTACTTCTGTTGTTTACCGGAACTTCTACGGTTTTGAATCCAACATAGCTAAAGACAATTGTAGCTTGTGGATCTACTCCGGCTAATGTAAAATTACCGTCAAAATCAGTTGATGTTCCTTTTGAATTGTCAAGAAGTACTACGTTGACCCCTGGTAAAGGGCCTGATGCATCTTGAACGGTTCCAGAGACGGTAATCCCTCCTTGTGCTTGTGCTAAGCCGAAACTAAACAAGCTCAATAGGAACAAAAATCGTTTAAAATTAGAATGTTTCATAAATTAGATGTGTTAGAAAGTTAACTAGCTTGTCGCACTTTTGCCAATACCGTTTTGTTAGCTTTTTATTCTTCGCTACTGGATTTTCTGTTTTTAAATTCTAAGGCAAATGCCTTAAGCCAGATGTTGTACCTAGCATTTTAGTAACCCCATTAGTTTAGGTTGTAAGCTTAAGCCGCAAAAGCGACTTCTGGAGTATTACACAAGACAAGTTCGCTAGTGAAACAAAGCTAACAGGAAGTCTTATAGTCATTATGACGATATGTTACACATCCTTAACCTCAGGTTACATTATTAGGTATATGCAAGAAAATCATCACATTATGGGTGACATTACTATGTGAATGTTGTGATTTCTTTATGTACTAAAGAACTCTCGCAAACGTTATAAATAATTAAGGATGGAGTTTCTATTGTGGTTAAGGGCTCCAAATTTTTATCAAATTGAAGCAACCTAAATTAAAAATCACATCTATTATTTATAGAACTCAAAAAGTAAAATGATGAAAAATGGATTGACCTACGCGGTTGTATTAACCCTTTTATTGTTCTCTTGTGAGGAGAAACAGAAAACTGAAGATGTAATTAAACCAGTGGAATTTTCCACCATAAGTCAAGGAGATTTAAACGGTAATGGGGATGAAGGAATTGAAAAGTCCAAGCTAATTATTACGGATAAAAAGGTATTTACTGTTTTATTGTCTAAAATGAATACCGTCAATGAAGAAGTATCTCCAATTCCAATGATCGATTTTGATAAAAATATTGTACTCGGAGTGTTTGATGAAATTAAATCTCATGGTGGTCATTCCATCGATATAACCAAAGTAACAGAACAGGAAGATAGGTTTGTAGTTCAAATTGAACGGTTAAATACAGGGGGGATGTTAACGGTAATTACGCAACCTTATCATTTAGTGGTAATACCAAAAACATCAAAGCCTATTATTTTTAAAGAAATTTAAACGTTCGGTTTTAATTGCGATGGTTAAAGGTGAGCCTATGCGTTCACCTTTAATTTCTTCTTGGTTTTAATGATTTGCATCAGCCCTAGAGCTAAATATCCTTTTAAATGGTACTAAGATTAACATCACGAGAATACCAACAAGAAGCCCAGTTAGAAAGTCTTTTAATAATGATGGCACATTAGGAAGGAGATGGTGGAGATAATCAATATTGTGATTAAAAATACCTCCTGAGACAAGAAGTAAAGCAATGGTTCCTATTACAGAGAGGCTTTTAATTACCCATGGTAGCGAAAACACCAAAGATTTCCCTATTTTATCCGAAATACTATCTTTCTCGTCGTTAAAGTTTATCAGGCGATAACCGTAATCATCCATTCTTACTATAAGTGCTACGATCCCATATACACCGATGGTTGCAATGATAGCTACTATGGTCACCACTATAATTTGATTTAATAGCGGGGCATGAATCACTGCTCCTAAAGCAATAATGATAATTTCTATGGAAAGGATAAAATCGGTAAGTATAGCTGACTTTATACGTTTTTTTTCAAACTCAGCAATATTTTCTTCCGCAACTTCTTTTATCTGCGTATCTGGACCTTTAGGCTTTGGGTGAAATAAAAATTCATATATTTTTTCGGCACCTTCGTAGGCCAGGTACATACCACCCAGTAATAATATAACAACAATCGCGGTGGGTAAAAAAGCGCTCAGTAAAAAAGCTATCGGCAGAATGATAAGTTTATTTAAAAATGACCCTTTAGTTATTGCCCAAAGAATAGGGAGTTCTCTATTGGCGACAAAACCTGTAGCCTTTTCTGCATTGACTGCTAGATCATCCCCAAGAATACCTGCAGTTTTTTTGGTAGCAATCTTGGTCATTGTCGCTACATCATCCATTAATACTGAAATATCGTCAAGTACTGCAAAAATTCCTGATGCCATAATAGTGTTTTTAATGATCCTCTCCCTGAAAAAGTCTCAGGTATATCTTACCTTTTAACAAATAAAGTAATTAATTTTTTTACATACAAAACCATAGGAAAGTTTCCACAGGACTTTTATAATTCGATCAATAGCCAATTTCGAAAGGGTAGGATACGGTATGCCAGCTCACGGGTAGTTTAAGCCATATACTTCCTGTTATACTTATAGCGGTATTGTACGGGGGTGAGCCCTGTGTATTTTCGGAAAATATTTCTAAAGGCCTTGGTATCCATGTAACCAACATCGTACATTACTTCTGAAATATTATCTCTGCTATTTTCAAAGCTTCGTTTTGCGGCCTCCACTTTAACGCGTTGTAAGTATTCCAGTACTGTATTATCGGTGGCTTGTTTAAAACGTCTTTCAAAGCTCCTTCTACCAATAGCTACCATATCAGCTAACTCATCCACTGTGATTTTTTTGTGGTAATTTTTTTCGATGAACAGTTGCGCTTTTTTAATTTCCTTATCCTTATGATTTTTTTGGCCTTTGAATATCATAAAGGCATTTTGGTTGTTTCTGTCGATGTCTACACCAAAATATTTGGATATCATAATGGCCATTTCTCTGTTGGTATATTTTTCAACTAAATAGATAAGTAAATTCCAAAGCGACACAGCACCACCACTGGAATATATCCCGTTATCCTCCGTAATCACAGCTCCATCTACTACTTCGACCTGGGGATAAGTAGACTTAAATTCTGAATAGTAAGCCCAGTGCGTAGAACATTTTTTTCCATCGAGTAAGCCCGTTTCGGCTAGCAAGAAGGCTCCCACACATAGAGAGGCAATTTCTGCACCTTTATGATGTTGCTCTTTTATCCATGGAATAGTTTTTTTGTTGATCTCAATAGCCGCTTGCATATCACCGTATAAAGGTGGAATGATAACCAAATCGACATCAACAGGTTGCTCAATTCTTAGGTCTGTTTTTATGAAGGTTATTCCGTCCTGAAGGGGAACGTGCTCTTGGCAGCCTATTAGTTGGATGTCGAAAAAAGGGGATTTTCCACTGCTAACCATAAAATTATTAACAGTGTTAAAGACATAACGTGTACTTGTTACTGCTGCTGATACCGCAGCTTCTGGAATTAAGAGTGCTATTTTAAACATACCATCAAATATATTAATTTTTTGACGTGAATGACCTTGTGGTTCGTGTTTTTACAATGTTACCTTAAATCCACCATGAAAATTCACCATTTTTACGTGAGAAAAGTCTTGTTTAGAAATTGAAATTCGTTTAGATTTACCGATCAATTATGGTGTCCATTAAATTTAAGAGACCCTTTGTAGAGTTTAATCATTTAAAGCGAATCAACTATCAATGAAGGCAAAACTTCTTATTCTTTGTAGTATGGTATTTCTGACTACTACAACTACCCAAGCACAGTTTTGGAAAAAAATCCAACAGAAAGTCGAAGATAAAGCAGCTGAAAAAGTCGATAAAGTCTTAAGTGGATCTGAAGCGTCCTCCCAAGATGGTACAGAGACTTCTTCCAATCGTGAAATCCCATATATTGAAGAAGTATTTACCTTTGAACCAGGAAATACTGTACTCTTTGAAGATCAATTCGTTGGTGCTCAAAAGGGCCTAATGCCTAAATACTGGAAAACCTCTGGTAATGGAAGTATCGTTGAATTAGATGCCTACCCTGGGAAATGGGTGATGATGGGAGAAAATTCTACTTTTAAACTAGATACTTTGATAAAAGTACCGGAGAATTTTACAATCGAATTTGATTTGATCACCAGTAGCGATAAAGCGGAAGATCTAGGGAGCATGAATTTTGGATTTGCAAAGGATAATAGTGTGAGATCAACCTTATTGGATGCCTATAATAATGGGGCAGTGACATCCACAAAGTTCCATTTTCACAACCAGGATATTATACACTCTAGTAATGATGTGGACGCATATCATACCTTAAATTTCCCATTCAAAAGTTATTCCAATAAAAAGATCCGTGTTTCTATAGTGGTACAGGGTAAAGAACTGCGCGTTTACTTAGACAAGTCTAAGGTGCTGGACCGAACCATGTTTGCAACAGGAACCTCAAAATTCTTTTATATTACCGCTCCTTATAAGTATGACAAGGAGTCCAGAGTATTTTTCGGAAACTTTAAATTGGCTGCTATATAAGAGACATTCTAATGATGATCCATTTCTCTGGTGGTTGGATCACGATATAAACAACAAGGAGGTAGGTTTTGATAACTTGCCTCTTTTGCTTTGTACTTCTTCGTATCATGACCTACCTTGGCAATAGCTGATTGGATGCGGTCGAGATCAGTTTTACCTTCATTGTAAATAAGCGTTAATTGATTCGTTGCAATATCCCAAGAAGCATACTTAACTCCTTTTACTTTAATTGCGGCCTTTTCAATGCGTTTTTGACACATCTGGCAATTACCTTCCACTAGAATGGTTTGATTTTTGTTTTTATCCTGCGCACTAAGTGTGCAACTGATCAAGAAAAAAATGAGTGTAAATCTTAACATGTTCTTTAATTTTACTAGTTAATTTAGTTTATACCGAATACCTATATAGTAGACACCTGGTAAAACAGGTGCATAGTTCATACTAGCATCGAAATGAGGTCCAAACGGATCATCTGCAGCTACAATGGGATCATTTTGTGTATAATTTGTAATATTCTCTCCTCCGATATAAAATTCAAAAGTATTGCTTAGTACCCGAGTAACTTGCGCATTAAGTAGGGCGTAGGATGAACTGTAAGATCCCGATGAACTTGTAAAAGGATCCAAATCACTTCGAGGTATCCGCTGTTTTGATTGCCAATGGATAGTGGAATCAAAGCGCCATTGTCTACCAATGGGACTTCTTACAGTTTGGTAACTTACATTTGCAAAAAAGCGCTGTTTTGGCTGCAGGGGTTTATCTTGTTTGCCCGTTTTGTAATCTGCTTTAACTTGATAGGCCTTATAGGTAGCTCTAAGCTGAAGATTTTGGATTAATTCATAGCTTAGATCAATCTGAAAACTGTTGGAATAGCTCTTCCCTTCTAAATTGTAAAATGAAACTTCATCAGGTGTTTCCCAATCCACGATCACCTGGTTTTCAAATTGCGTCCTATAAAAGTCGACAGAGAATACCATCAATTGCTTATTTAGGTAGAGCTTTTGAGTAAAACTAAGGCCATAATTCCATGCGATTTCAGGTTGTAATCCATATGTACTTCCATTGGAGTCTTCTATACGGATCTGCCTTGAGGAATTGAATAGTTTTTGATTTTCTGCTACTATATTTGCGCTGCGTTTTCCTCTGCCTATAGATGCTCTGATGGCTGCCTTCTCCCATATAGCATACCGCAGATGAAGTCTTGGGCTAAAAAAACCATGTAGGCGATTGTGAATATCAAAGCGAAGTCCAGTCACCATACTAAATTTGTCGAGATCGGTAAAACTGTATTCGAAATATGCCCCCATAGCGTTATCTACACGATCTAAAGGAACTGAATTTAAACGTTCCTTGTAATTATCTACCATAAAGCTTAAGCCTGTTTTGTATTTATGCATCGTACTGCCAATAATACTACTAAAGATGATATTCCCATAAAAGGAACTTTGTTGGATGTCATATGTTCTTAATCCGTAATACGCATCTTGTTTATGAAACGTATAGGCCATTTGTAATCCAATACTTTGATAGGGTAAATCTGGAAAGACATAGCCTAGTTTAGAGGAGATATCAAAGCGATCCGAATCATGTTCACTTCCCCAATGTTTGGTAGATAGTTTATCTGTCTTTGGACTAAAGTGTATTTCTCCAGTTTGTTTGTGATCTCTAAGATATTGCCAATTTAAAAAGCTGATCCAACCTTTTTTGGGATCACCATACTGCCATCTGTTTAAAATATTAATTTGCTGTGAAAGGGGGGTGTCCAAAAATCCATCCTTATTATTGTCCACTTTAGCAGTGCGGGAGTTGGCATGGAGAAAGATCCCTGTGGACAATTTATTAGTAACAAAGGTATTCCAGCGACTGTTTAATTCAAACCTTGCAAAATTATTAGCATAAAGATTTAAGAACAACTGCTGATCGGTATGGGGTTGTCTAAGGGTGGTGTTAATCTGTCCAGAAATGCTTTCATATCCGTTGACGACACTTCCCATCCCTTTGGTGATTTGGATACTTTCGATCCAATTTCCAGGAATAAATGACAGTCCTTGAGCAGAGGACGCCCCGCGAGTACTTGGTATATTATCTTGGGTAATGAGTAGATATGGACTATGAAGGCCTAACATTTGAATTTGCTTGGTCCCTGTGATAGCGTCTGCGATATTGACATCCACCGCAGGGTTGGTCTCAAAACTCTCTGAGAGGTTACAGCAAGCGGCTTTGAGCATTTCTCTACTATCTACCGTTACCACATTTTGCACATCAAATAAGGAACGCTGTATGGAGGAATTATCCCTAGATACTATAACCTCTTGCAATTCAATTTCAGGTTTAAGAATTAGTAAACCTAGGTTCGGACGATTCACAAGTAAAGTGTCGTTTCTAAAATTCGGATAGTGGACAACAAGCTTACTGGAAGCTTCACTTGTTAAAATGTTGAATCTCCCATGTATATCGGTTAAAACGGTATGCTTATCATCAAGCCAAAAGACTTCTGCGCCACTTAACGGTAAAAGGGTCTGGCCATGATTGTATGCCATGACTGTTCCCTGTATCTGTATTTGGGCTTGGACAGGTATGAGTCCTATTATTATAAAGGAAATAAGAAATAGAACCGATTTCATTTCTTTGGTGTCATTGTTTGGTTTGGTTATGGCCGTAAAAATAGCCCAATTTAAAGATGCAGGGCGTTGAGTTCGATGTAAATGACAATTCTGCCGACATAACCAAATCGTATTTCGTAGATTATCTTTGCCATTTATAGAATTAACCAATAGGCATTTTCATTTTGAAGTACATTTATCTTGAGAATAGCTCAATCCCCTAGTAATAATTACCCTTGAAGGCATTTCATTGGCGTAGTTTGTTTCCAATGACCAGCATTCAAATATAAGTGATGAATTTTAACTAGGCATTTTAGCATACGACTATGAGTGTAATTAATACCCTACGACGCCAATCATTTTGGGCACTTGATTTTTTAAAAGGCTCCCAGATTACTAAAAGAGTAAATGATCTTGCATTTATCCTTGAAAACTACCAAGACCCTAAATCTGTTAATTTGCGAACTTTCCGATTGGAGAATTTAATTAAGCATGCTACTGAAACCGTTCCTTTCTATATGGCGTTGGGAGATGTCAGAGCGTTATCTGACTTTCCTATAATCAATAAAAATCTCATACGTGATAATTTTGACACTTTTAGATCAAGTGAATTTAATGGGGCTACACTGTTTTCCAAGTATACAAGTGGGTCAACGGGTACCCCGTTTCGCATCTACCATGATAAAAATAAAAAATTACAGAATACTGCTGATACGCTATACTTTGCTAGAAAGGCAGGATTCGAATTAGGTCATAAATTGGTGTACTTAAGGCACTGGGATCAATATAATAGGAAAAATAAATTAGCAGCCTTTGTACAAAACATTCTGATGCACTCAGTAGCTGATTTAAAAGATCAACAGATCGCAAGTTTAATTCAAAAGATCACTGAAGATAAAGGTCCGAAGGCGATGCTTAGCTATGCCTCAGCACTAACGACTATATGTAATTACCTCACCAAAACAGGTTCCAAACCAATCGATGCCAATATGAGGTCCATAATTGCCATGTCCGAATATTTGAGCCCCGATATTAAAGAACAACTCAGATATTACTTTGGAGTGGAGGGGCTTTCTCGATATTCAAATGTGGAAAATGGTATTATTGCACAACAATTTCCAGGTAGTCCTATTTTTCATATCAATTGGGCTAGTTACAAAGTAGAAATACTAGAACTCAATTCTGACAAGCCAGCTGCTATTGGAAAGCCAGGTAGAATTGTCATCACTGATTTATTCAATTATAGCATGCCCTTAATTCGCTATGACACAGGCGATATTGGTTATCTAAAGAATGATGACCCATTTAATGGAGCACCTTACTTGAAACATGTCGAAGGAAGAAAAATGGATATGATCTATAATACTAAGGGAGAACTCATTACCTCCTATATTACTTACCATCTACTTAAATACGATAAGATTAAACAATTTCAACTTATACAAGAGGATCATAAAACCTATATTATTAAACTGAACGTTTATGATGATTTTGATCAGCAAAATTATATCATAGATGAGTTTAAAACTCATCTTGGAGAAGATGCTAATATTAAGGTCATTTATGTCAATGACATCCCATTACTTCACTCAGGAAAACGAAAATTAGTCATCAACAAAGTAAACTCAATGTGATTGATTCAGTTTCTTCATCATAAATATGTAGTAATTTTCTTTAACACCTTATTACTTTTCGTCTTAAACACCCTTCCAAATCATTGATTTTCATTTCTTTATATGTTAAATGTATTTTTTGTTGTACATTTAATCTGTTGGAATACAATGAATTGCATTTTAATCACAATTTTTAACAGTTTATACGATGGCTTAGATAAACTAAATCAAGCAATTAAGCGTATAATTACTGATGAATTGTGGTTTGTCGATGAAAAATGCATTTCATCCGTTTTTTTTTGACGAGCCCTAATGTATAATAATTAATAAAATTGAACTTAGCCATGTACAAAAGAAGTTGGTTGATGCTGCTATTCGTAAGTTTAGTATTTATGTTTATTGCCTGTGACGATGATCAGGCATTAGATGGATTTTTAAATGGAGATGACGAGAACTCCGAAGTGATCAATCCCGATCCAGAAACGGGAACCGATGATCCTTACAATGTAATTACAGATGCAGTGGATATTCCCTGCGATTATGATTTTGCAAGCACCCAAGTGAATGCATCTCTAAATATCAGCTGTGATTACGATCTTCAAGGACAACGTATTAATTTACCAGATGGTGTAAAACTGAATTTTGACGGAGGTAAAATTACCAATGGAAGCTTGGTCTTTGCCTCAAAAGGGGTTATAGACGGCCAATTGCTTAATATTGATCTTCAAGTGGATGGTGATCTTGCTATCGAACACCCACATTTTATTTTTGAACCTTCCCGATGGGATATAGCTCAGGGAGAGACAACTGATGATAAAGCATTCCAAAATAAAGAAAATATTAATACGGCGATCGAGCTGACTAGCGATCTGGGTATGGAAGTTTTTGAAATCGATAAATTGGATGCCTACTTTTTCGGTAAAAGACTTACCTCGCACCCT
>NZ_DATGNU010000003.1:0-34307 GCF_035306585.1 Galbibacter sp. | reverse complement strand
ATCGCGGTTTCAACCGTAGGTGTGGAAGAAATTCAAACCAAAGCAGTGGGGAATGTTGAATTTCCAGAGATTTTGAAAAACACTCCTTCAGTATATGTTTCAAACCAAGCTGGAGGTTTTGGAGATTCTCAAATGTTTGTTAGAGGATTTGATCAAACTAACACCGCATTCTTACTGAACGGTCAGCCAATTAATGGTATGGAAGATGGTAATATGTATTGGTCTAACTGGTCTGGGATGTCTGATATCGCACAAGGCATTCAGATTCAAAGAGGACTTGGATCTTCTAAACTTGCTATCTCTTCAGTGGGAGGTACTGTGAACATCGTTACCAAAACCACTGAAATGAAAAAAGGTGGATTTGCAAGATTTATGGTAGGTAATGGAAGTTACTTCAAGACAACAGCTGCCTACAACACTGGAATCAGTGATAAAGGATGGGGCTTTTCTTTTCTAGTAGACCATTGGCAAGCACATAGTAAATATGCTTATGGTACTAAAGGACAAGGTCAGAACTATTTCTTTTCTGTTGGGAAGCAAGCCGGTGACCATAACTTCAACTTTTTATTGACAGGTGCGCCTCAGTGGCACGATCAAAACTTCTCTAAAGGACAAGATTTATACGATCGGTACGGGATCAAATACAATAATAACTATGGATTCTATAGAGATAATTCTGGTGACTATAATTACCTCTCATTAAGAAGAAACTACTACCATAAGCCTGTATTAAATCTTAACTGGGACTGGACAATTTCGCAAAAATCTAACCTATCGGCTGTAGTTTATGCTTCTTTCGGACGTGGAGGTGGAACTGGAGATTATGGAAATGGCGTTTCTTATGTTGATAATGGTGATTCTAGAACTGACGGAGCTTATTTGTATAATAATGGTCAAATTGACTGGGATTATATAAGACAATACAATTCAAGGATGCCTGAGGGACTTAGTGAAGGACGTAATGGAACTATGTTGAGAAGTTCTGTAAATAATCATGCATGGTACGGAACTGTAGCGAACTATGAGTACGATACACAAAATAATTTAAAATTTAATGTTGGTGCGGATGTTCGCTTTTATAAGGGAGATCACTTTCGACAAATCAGTGACTTACTCGGACTACAAGGAAGAATAGAGCCTATTGGTGGCCGTCCAGATAATTATATTGTAACGCAAACCTATGATGCTAATCCTTGGGCCGCTCTTTTCGATTATGCTGACAAAGATCAGAGAATAGACTATGATTACTCTGAGAACATCAATTATCAAGGTGTTTTTGGTCAAGCAGAATATGCAAAAGACGATTTTAGTGCTTTCATTCAGGGAGCAATTTCTAACCAATCGTACCAACGGGAAGATAGAGGGAATTTTGATTTTGACAATCCTAAAAAATCAGAAAAGATCCATAGAACTGGTTATAATTTAAAAGGAGGTGCTTCTTGGACCTTTACCGAAGGACATACTATCTATGCCAATGCTGGAAATTATTCAAGACAACCTTTCCTAGACAATATTTTTCCATCATATGATGATAATACACAATTGGCAGATCCAAAAGTAGACAATGAGGAAATTATTGGACTTGAAGCTGGATATCGCTTACAACTAGGAAATTTTGTGGGTAGCTTTAATGCATACTACACCAGCTGGGATAACAGATTTCAATCCTTTAATGGAGAATACGAGACTGTTGCAGACGCTTTAATTAGATTTACCAATATTGGTCAATTACACAAAGGTATTGAGATCGACGGAAAATGGAGACCTGTAAATACGTTTATGTTAAGAGGGTATTTCACCTTGGGAGACTGGAAGTATGAGGGATCATCTCCTGTATTTATCATTGATGAAATTGACAATAGCCTTGTTGATACCTTTGAAGTTGATTTAACTGGTACCAAGGTTGGTCAAGCTCCTCAAACTACATTTGGTTTAGGAACTTCGATTGACATCGTCCCAGATAGATTTACGGTGGATGCAGACTGGAATCACTATGCAAATCTATATGGTTTTGTTGACGCAGAGGATGTAGCTAGCTTCTCCTTGGAAGGCCAAACGTATCAACCAGAAAAATTGGATGCATACTCCCTAGTTGATCTTGGAGCTACTTATAAATTCCAATTTGGTGGAGATGATATCAGCATAAGAGGTAACGTGTACAACTTATTTGATACGGAGTACATCAACCAAAAAGACAGTTACGGGTATTTCTATGGAAATGGCTTGACTTGGAACTTAGCTGTTCGTTACAACTTCTGAAAAAACACCTAAAAATATACTTAAAACCCTGGGCTTTAAAGTCCGGGGTTTTTTGTATCTTTTCAGTGAATAAGTCTGCACTTAATTGCGTACTTTTGATAACTAAAATAAAATATACTCATGTACTCTACACTTAATTTATTACACTCTTATTGGGCATATTTAACCCTGTTTATACTGCTGGTAGCGGTTTTAAATGCTTTAAATGGATATTTTAATAATAAGGAGTTCAGTTTGACCAAGGACTTTAGAATAAGTCTTTTTGCGTTGATCTTTACCCACATTCAAATAGTTTTAGGACTACTCCTTTATTTTACCAGTCCTTATTTTGCTTCTTGGAAGGCAGGAGGAGTGATGGGGGATAGTTTTTTACGTTTGGTACTTGTAGAACATCCTTTTATCAACCTGATTGCGGTAGCATTAATAACCATTGGCTGGAGTAAACATAAAAAAGTGTTGGAGGCCAAACCTAAATTTAAACGAATAGCTATTGGCTATGGTATAGGGTTGGTTCTTATTCTTCTAAGAATCCCTTACATGATCTGGTTTGATTAAATGAACTGAGTGAGTTAATATAATACAACAATAGGCATGGTGTAATTTAAAAGCATCATGCTTATTTTTTTTAATTTATGCGATTTTATCTTGCACCTTTGTTTGCTAGATTTCTTACCAAATCCAGTGAAGTAATTTTAACCATTACAACTTCTATTGTACTCTTTGGGGGCAATATAATGCTATTTGGACAAAACCATGGTGATACACTATCGGAGGTTGTTTTAGAATCCAGGCGTAATAAACGCCTTACCCCAGCTGTGTTATATTCGAATCTGGATACAGTACGTATTGCTCAATATTCTCCTACTGGGCTAACACAGGTGCTTAATGAAATCCCGGGTGTACATGTGTTTTCTGGTGGAATGGGAACCAATAGGCTCACCGTTCGAGGTGTTGGAGCTCGGACACCTTATGGTACCTCCAAGATCCAAGCCTATTATAACGGTATTCCGATCACCAGTGGGATAGGGGAAACAACCTTCAATATCTATGATCCTGAAACGATTCAAAATATAGATCTGATCAGTGGGCCAAAGGCAAGCCTGTACGGCGCGAATTTAGGGGGCGCAATGTTATTGTATACTAAACGGGCTGCGCCTCATACTACCGTTCTAAAAGAAAGTTTTAATGTTGGATCGTTTGGTCTTTTGAAAAACAGTTTGAGTTTTAATCACCAAGGCGAGGACTTTAACGTTAATTTATTTCATGATCATTTAGAAACCGATGGTTTTAGAGAGAACAGTGCCTATGACAGAGGCATGATTATGTTGGATGCAGGTCTGGCCCTGAATTCCAAAAATGAATTACAACTACTGTTTCAACAATTAAATTACACTGCTCATATTGCAAGTTCAATTAGTAAGTCAGATTTGGAAAACGATCCAAGTGTCGCCGCTTCTAATTGGGGAGATGCTAGGGGATATGAGGATAATAAGATAACCACTGTTGGGCTAAGTTATATTCATAGCATCTCAAATGAACTAAAGAATAAGACAGCAATGTTTTATACCTATTTGGATCACTATGAGCCTAGACCATTTAATATTTTAGATGAGTTCTCCAATAGCTATGGGTTTCGTACTTCTTTTCTGGGCTCCTTGGAGTTGTTGCCGATTAAAAACACTTTCGAGGTTGGCATGGAGTGGTACCATGACACCTACCATTGGTTGACGTTAGAGAATTTATATGAGCAAAATAACGGAGCTGGATCTTTGGCTGGAGAATTACTGAGTGATAATAAAGAGTACCGAAACCGCTGGAATGCCTTCATGAGTTGGGATATTTTTGTGGATCAGTGGACCTTTACGGCGGGCTTGCATTTAAATAGCAGCTCTTATAGCTTTAGAGATTACTTTAATTCTGGCCAAGCCAACAAAAATGCCAAAAGAGACTTTGATGCAGTTTGGGCACCAAGTTTAAGTGTAGGTTATAAGGTAAGTTCCAACTGGAAGCTCAACGGTAACTTAAGTTATGGGTATAACATTCCGAATTTGGAAGAAACCTTGACTCCAGATGGTGTAATTAATCCACAGATTGGACCAGAGACAGGTTGGAATTATGAAATTGCAACTTTTCACAGTCTTTTAAATCATAAGTTGGATTTGTCCCTTGTTCTTTATTATATGGATGTGGAGAATCTTCTTGTTTCGGATCGTGTTGGTGAAGATCAATATATTGGTAGAAATGCTGGGAAAGTCTCTCATAAGGGGATAGAATTTCAAGCCAATTACAATGGGAAAATATTTAAACGGCTGCTTTTTAAGCCTTATCTTAATCTCACGATCAACCATCATGAATTTGAGGAATTTATAAGCGAGGATATTGACTATTCTGGAAACAAATTAACGGGAGTCCCAGAAAACATCTTGGCAGCAGGTTTACTTATAAATGACCCTATAGGATTGTTCTTCTCAACGGCCCTAAAGCATGTGGGACAAACACCGTTAAATGATGCCAATACGCTCTATAATAAATCCTACACTGTTATCAATCTAAAGGCAGGTTACCAAAGGGTGTTGGTAGAGGGTTTACAAATGAAAGTAACTTTTGGCGTGGATAACCTTCTTGATGAAAAATATGCTTCTTCTATTCTTGTGAATGCTGTTGGATTTGGCAATGCGCAGCCACGTTATTATTACCCTGGATTACCCGTTAATTATTACGGAGGTCTAGCTTTAACCTATCAGTTTAAGTAGGATGAATGTTCAAATAAATAGAAAAGAAAACCCTAAAAGTTTTAAAGCTCTTAGGGTTTTCTTTTGCTAATATTTTTTGGATATAGAAATCCTTGAGATTACTGTATCTTTTTTAACCAGTTACTCATAGAAACTTCTTGACCAATGATTTGGTTTAGTTCTGGGATAGGAACACGTTTTTGATCCATAGTATCCCGATGTCGAATAGTGACTGTTTGATCTTCTAATGTTTGGTGATCTACAGTGATACAAAATGGTGTTCCAGCAGCGTCTTGTCGACGGTAACGTCTTCCCACAGCATCTTTTTCATCATAGGTAACATGGAAGTCCCATTTCAAAGCCTCGAAGATTTCTTTTGCAGCCTCTGGCAGTCCGTCCTTTTTAACCAACGGAAGAATAGCCGCTTTGGTAGGGGCTAAAACTGCTGGTATTTTCAAGACTGTCCTTGTGGTTCCATTTTCTAGTTCTTCTTCCTGTAGTGCATTGGAAAATACGGCTAAGAACATACGGTCGATACCAATGGATGTCTCAAGGACATATGGCACATAACTCTTGTTCTCTTCAGGATCGAAGTATTGCAATTTTTTGTGGCTAAATTTCTCGTGATTTGCTAAGTCGAAATCTGTTCTTGAATGGATCCCTTCCAATTCTTTAAATCCAAAAGGAAATCTAAACTCAATATCGGTAGCAGCATCTGCGTAATGCGCTAATTTCTCATGATCATGAAAACGGTAATTATCCTCCCCAAGCCCAAGAGATAAATGCCACTTTAAACGTGCTTCTTTCCAATGCTCATACCAATGCATTTGAGTGCCTGGTTTGATGAAGAATTGCATTTCCATTTGTTCAAATTCTCGCATACGGAAAATAAACTGACGCGCTACAATTTCATTTCTGAAAGCTTTACCCGTTTGTGCAATTCCGAAAGGAATTTTCATTCTTCCCGTCTTTTGAACATTTAGGAAGTTTACAAAAATTCCTTGAGCGGTCTCCGGACGAAGGTATAAATCCATTGCATGATCTGCAGAGGCTCCTAGTTTGGTTCCGAACATTAGGTTAAACTGTTTGACCTCTGTCCAGTTTTTACTTCCCGTTTCAGGGTCCGCGATTTCGAGTTCCTCAATAAGAGCTTTAACATCGGCCAAGTCATCATTTTCTAATGATTGCCCTAAGCGTTTTGAAATGGTTTTGGCTTGCTCTGCATAGTTTAAAACCCTAGGATTTGTCGCTAAAAATTGTTCTTTGTCAAAACGATCTCCAAAGCGCTTCGCTGCCTTGGTAACTTCTTTCTCAATTTTAGCTTCAATTTTGGCGATGTAATCTTCAACTAACACATCAGCCCTATATCTTTTTTTAGTGTCTTTATTATCGATAAGAGGATCGTTAAATGCATCCACGTGTCCTGAAGCTTTCCAAGTGGTGGGGTGCATTAAAATGGAGGCGTCAATCCCGACAATGTTGTCGTTCATTTGTACCATGGCCTTCCACCAATATTCCCTAATATTTTTTTTAAGCTCAACGCCATTTTGTGCGTAATCATATACAGCACTTAAACCGTCGTAAATTTCACTAGAAGGAAAAATATACCCATACTCCTTGGCATGGGCAATTACTTTTTTAAATTGATCATCTTGATTTGCCATGGGGCAAAAATATGCCTTTTTTCAGGAATAAGAAATTCTATTTCAGCTTAAAAGTAGAAGAGGCTAACAAATTTTCGTTATAAAATATATTGATCCTGTAATCTCCAGAAGTTTCTAAGTCTTTTACGATAATGTAGTCGCAGATACCCAAAGGTTTATTATTGTAATCGATCACAATCTTTTTGCTAAAGGTGAGTGTTTTCTCCCCGAATTTCAAGTTTTGTACCTGGCCTAGAATTCTATTGTTAGGATCGATAAACTGAATGTAAAATTCACGTTCTCCAGGTTTAATAAGGGTTCCTGGTGCGATGTTAAAACAAACTCTCAGACGTTCAGCGCGATTCACACGATCGGTTTCAATGACCTTTCCATTAGAACGTACTTTGTAAGCCATACCAGACAGGGTGGAAACTAAAAGGGATTGCTCCTTGTCAATTTTCTTGGCCAAGGCAATGTTTTCATGGATTAAGGAATCATTGAATTGAGTTAGATTCTCATTAGCACTTTTTAAGGCATTCGAATAACGCTCGAGTTCAATATAGCGTAATTTGGTACTATCTACCTCTTTGGTCAACAGAATATTTTGTTGTTGTACCGAGTCAGAAAGTTTGTGTAAATATTTATTTTCTTTTCGAATTTCAGCCAATTCTCTACGGTAGCGCCCGAGAATTTGATAATCCACCTCAAGCATTGAAATGGAATCAATTAACAAAGCAATGCGTTTGCGGCTGTGTTCGATTTCTTGTATATGAGCTTCATTCTCTTGAGCGAGTTTATTGAGATCCGTTTGGATATGTTGTAGATCCTCGACAATCATTCCCTTAGCGTTTTCCAGAAACGATACTTTTTCTTCACTTTCAACAAAGTTGAAATATGAAAATAGGGTTAGTGCTCCAATACACAACAGAAGAATTCCTAAGATTATTTTTTGTCCTAATTGCTTTTTAGTAGCACTCATTACACGCTATGGATTTTTTCAGAATAATATGATTAAAGTTTTGTTTAGGGTTGCAAAGATAGTAATTGTTCCTTTACCTGATTTAGAATATCTAAGCAGAAGGTTACCTCTTTAAATCCATACGCTGCTCAATCATAGTAGCCTCCCAAAAAAAGGGTATTTGGTTTTTAATCTTTTGTTATAACGCAATTTATAGTCTGAAATTATGCGAAAAAATGGTTATGCCTACAATTTTAAGTCTAATTATTTTTTTCAATATGGAAAATCTTTAAAATAGCACCACTGAATAATGCTATTTTTGTGATCAGAAAACACGAATACTTCCTACCATTTACTGACTTGAAAAATTTATCGTTAATTTGCAGCTTTAATTGGGTTTTATGAGAATTAAAAATCTTATTGTACTATCAATAGCGGTCGTAGTGTCTTTTTGTCTGTATAGTTGTGCGCGACGGGGTACCCCTGAAGGAGGGCCTAAAGATGTGACTCCACCATCGATCACTTCGGCTACTCCGAAGAACCACAGTACCAATTTTGATGCTGAAAAAATTAGAATTTATTTTGATGAGTACATTAAGTTAAAGGATCTACAAAAGCAGTTAATTGTATCCCCTCCGCTAGAGTATCAACCGTATATTTATCCCCAATCAGGAGCAAGTAAATATCTGGAAATTGAAATATTAGACACCCTGCAGGAAAATGCAACCTATGTGTTTAACTTTGGACAAAGTGTGGTGGACAATCATGAAGAGAATCCCTATTCTTTTTTTACCTATGTTTTCTCCACAGGAGACTATATCGATTCTCTTGAGGTGGAAGGCTTTGTAATTGATGCGCTTGAGAAAAAACCAGATCCTTTTATATCCGTAATGTTATACAAGGTGGATACCGCCTATACTGACTCTATTATCTTTCAAAAACCACCGACTTATTTAACCAATACCCTAGATAGTTCAACGAACTTTCGTTTGACCAATTTAAAGGAAGGAACCTATAAATTGGTGGCCATGAAAGATGAAGCTGGTAATTATAAATTTGATCCTAAAACGGATAAAATTGGATTTATCGATCACTTTATCGAAATTCCAACAGACTCTATTTATGGTTTAAATTTATTTAAAGAAATCCCAGAATACAAAGCAGTACGTCCTTCCCTTATTGCCAAGAATAAAATATTCTTTGGGTATGAAGGTGAACATGAGGGAATGCAGATCAGTTTAATATCAGAGAAGCCTGAAGAGTATGATTATAGAGTGTTTCCAGATACAAAAACGGATACCTTAAATTACTTCTTTACACCTTTTGAAGCAGATTCTTTGATATTTGAGGTTCGAAAAGAAGTGCGACAAAAACAGGTGGTGGATACCTTTACGGTTCGTATAAAAGAACTCTATGCGGATACCCTTATTGTAGCACAATTAAACAAATCATTTGCCCTGAACGACTCACTTAGACTCCACGCAACTACGCCGATGGAGGTTGTTGATACCACGCGAATTAGTGTGATGAATAAGGATTCCGTATTTTTAGATTATACCGCGAATTTAGATACTAAAACCAATATTCTCAATCTAAAGTGGGCTACAGAACCTGAGCAGAAATATCAAATTAAATTGCTACCAGGTGCTATTGTTGATTTTTATGGTGATGTTAATGATACCCTCACCTATGGATTGGCTACTAAAAGCATTGCTGACTTAGGAAGCTTTAGAGTGAACCTTAGAAATGTACAACAGTATCCTGTGATTCTTCAGCTCACTGATCAGAAGGGGGTTGTTCAATATGAAAAATTCATCACGGAGCAAAAGAGCACCTATGAGTTTTTAAATATCAATCCTGCAACCTACTTGATACGTGTTATTCACGATGCCAATGGAAATGGCAAATGGGATACTGGAAACTATTTACAAAAAATACAACCAGAGCGTATTAGTTATTTCCCCGATGCGGTCGAGCTACGTGCGAATTGGGAAATCGAACAAACCTTTACGTTACAGTAAATTGGTCTCTATCGTGTAAGAATCTTAATTTATTTCTGTGTTCTAATAAGGTAGATTTGGCCAGGGTAGTGATAAGGGTCTCTTTTTTTTCACTATAGCTCAAGGTGTTTCCTAAAGGGTCATATACTGCAGAATGCCCCGAGTAGTCTATTTGTTCGCCATCGAGACCCAAACGATTTACTCCAATGCTATAGGCAAGGTTTTCGATGGCCCTAGCGCGGAGCAACGTGTCCCAAGCTAGGATTCTCTTATCAGGCCAATTAGCCACATAAATCAACAGGTCATAATCTTCCGTATTACGAGACCATACTGGAAAACGTAAATCGTAACAAATGAGCGGACAGATTTTCCAGCCTTTGTATGTTATAATTTTTTTTTTGTTTCCTGCGCAATAGGCCTTATCCTCTCCACTCAAAGTAAAGGTGTGACGTTTGTCGTAATGCGTCACTGTTCCATCGGGCTGAACAAAGACCAATCTATTGTAAAACCGTTCTGACTCCTTTATAACTAAGCTACCCGATATAGCCGAATTTAACTGGGCTGCCAATTGTTTTAACCACTTTAAAGATTTCCCATCCATGGTCTCCGCACAAGATGTGGGATTCATGGTAAAACCAGTGGTAAACATCTCTGGAAGGATGATTAGATCTACCTTACCGTTCAAAGGTTTCATGTGCTCCTCGAACATGTTTCTGTTAGACTGGGCGTCCTCCCATACTAAATCGGTTTGAATAAGCGCCGTGCGAAGTTCGTTTTCCATAGATTAAAGTTATGCAATTAATTCAAAAGGAAAAAGAGGGTGTTAATGCAAGTTGGTTTTTGCCAAACTATCCTTATTTTAGCAGGAAGACTAAAAAAACAAAAACGGAGTGAAAATTATATCTTATAACGTAAATGGAATACGTGCTGCAGTTAATAAAGGATTTTTAGATTGGTTAAAAACCGCCCAACCTGATGTGATCTGTCTTCAGGAAATTAAGGCTATGAAGCAGCAACTGGATCTGAGTATTTTTGAAGAAGCAGGATATCCATATCATTATTGGTATAGCGCAGAGAAAAAGGGGTATAGCGGTGTGGCTATCCTTTCAAAAGTAACCCCAAAGAAAGTGGTCTATGGTACAGGAATTGACTATATGGACAAGGAGGGTCGAAACCTACGGGTGGATTTTGATAATTTCTCAGTGATGAGCTTGTATTTACCCTCTGGGACCAATATTGCTAGGCTCGATCACAAACTCACTTATATGGCGGATTTTCAGACCTATATAAATGTTTTGAAAAAAGAAATACCAAATCTTATTATTTGTGGGGATTACAATATATGTCACAAAGCTATTGATATTCATGATCCTATACGAAATGCAAAGGTATCTGGGTTTTTACCCGTAGAGCGTGAGTGGATTGGAAACTTTATAGATAGTGGGTTTATTGATAGTTTTAGGCACTTTAACAAAGAGCCGCATCATTATAGTTGGTGGAGTTATCGCGCCAATGCTAGAGCAAATAATAAAGGATGGAGAATCGATTATAATATGGTCGCTGAACCTTTAAAAGAAAAATTAAAAAGAGCCGTTATATTACCAGAGGCAAAACATAGTGATCATTGCCCCATTTTGGTAGAAATAGAAGATTAATTTAGATTGATTATGGTGAAAAGAATTTTTGTTAGCGTACTGCTTTTGGGGGCGATGAGTTCATGTGTGTCCTCCAAAGTTTATAATGATTTACAGAGCCGTTATGATGCCCTAAAGACAGAGAAGGAAACCTTGCTTGATGAGAATCAAACTTTAGACTCCGCTAATAATAGTCTGGAGAATGAATTAGGATCCCTTCAGGATTCATATGACGCCTTGTTGGCAGAACGAAATCAGTTGCGTCAGGATTATGATGCTACTAAAAACAATCTTGAGAATTTAAAGGCATCTTATGAAGCTCTGGAAAAAAACAGCAGTGCATCCATTCGTGCTAATATGGAAAAAAATAAACAATTACTAGAGCAATTAGAATCCAAAGAACGTGCTCTGGCAGAGGAAAGGAGTCGTTTAGATGCCTTAAAGAAACAGCTTGACAGTCGTTCACAGCGGGTGGATGAGTTAGAGACGCTTATCGCTTCGAAAGACCGGGCGATGCGTAGATTAAAAGAGGCTATCTCTAGCGCCTTGTTGGATTTTGAAGGAAAAGGATTGACAGTTGAACAGCGAGATGGAAAAGTGTATGTTTCTATGGAGAATAAATTGTTATTCCAAAGCGGAAGTTGGGCTGTGAATGATAATGGACGTAGAGCAGTAGAACAACTTGGTACAGTGTTGGCCAAAAACCCAGATATCAACGTGCTTATTGAAGGCCACACGGATAATGTCCCTTACAGAGGAAACGGACCTTTACAAGACAACTGGGATCTTTCCACTAAAAGAGCCACGAGTATTGTACGTATTTTACTAAGCAATACACAGATTGACCCTGCTAGTCTTACTGCAGCAGGGAAAGGGCAATTTTCCCCAGTTGCACCGAACTCCACTACGGAAGGGAAGGCTAAAAACCGTAGAATTGAAGTGGTCTTAACCCCGAAATTAGATGAGATTACAAAATTGTTGAATGAAGATTAAAAAGAAACTTGTAAATAAATCAGAACCTCAGTTCTGCTTGGGACAAAAAATTGCAAATGAAATATACCACACTATCCAACACACAAATTAAAGTCAGTAAGGTCTGTTTGGGTACCATGACCTGGGGGGAACAAAACTCCGAATCGGAAGGATTCGAGCAGATGAATTATGCCTTAGATGCAGGGGTTAACTTTTTTGATACTGCCGAGCTATATCCTATCCCGAAGAACCCCAGAACCCAAGGTGCAACTGAAACCTATATAGGCAACTGGTTTAAGAAAACCGGGAATAGGGATAAGGTAGTATTAGCTTCAAAAGTAGCAGGGCCGCCTGAGTATAATCCTCACAAAATTAGAACGGGAGGCTTTAGTAAGTCCGCTATAGAGGATGCCCTGCATACAAGCTTAAAGCGGTTGCAAACCGACTATATTGATCTCTACCAATTGCATTGGCCTGATCGGCCATCTAATTATTTTGGTAAACGAGGGTATCGAACAAGTCCAGATAACCAGTGGAAGGACACCATTAGAGAAACCTTAGAGCATCTAAAAGATTTTGTAGATCAAGGTAAAATACGATACATCGGACTTTCCAATGATGTCCCATGGAGTGTGATGCGCTTTTTAGAAGAAAGTAAGTATCACGGACTCCCGCGTATTTCCACTATTCAAAATCCCTACAACCTACTTAACAGAACCTATGAAGTGGGTCTAGCAGAAATCTCATTGCGGGAAAATGTTGGATTACTTCCGTATTCTCCACTAGCTTTTGGCAGATTGACTGATAAGTTTCTTAATGGTCAGGATACCAGTGGATCCCGGATTGATTTGTATCCAGAGATGAGGCGTTACAATAAGGACAATGCATTAAAGGCTACAGCGCAATATTACGCTTTGGCCAAAGAAAATAATATGTCACTTGCGACCATGTCTCTTGCCTTTTTGCACCAGCAAGACTTTGTATGTAGTACTATTATTGGTGCCACACAGCTAGAGCAACTAAAGGAAAATATTGCCAGTATTGATACGCAACTCGATAAGGAAGTGATCGATCAAATTAATAAAATTCACGAATCCATTCCCAATCCCGCACCTTAAAAAGGTTGTTAATCATTCTGCTATATAAGCTGATAACATGAGTGTAGTTTCATATTACAATCATTTCGAGTATATTTGTTATAGATTAATATGGTAATATGAAATTAAGTCAAGATATAGTAGTTATTGATGGGATTGATAAGGAAATCCTAAGAGATCTGATGCAGGATGCTAGAAAACCCATATTGGAGATTGCACGGAAAATTGGGATATCAGGAGCCGCTATTCACCAGCGTTTACGTAAACTTGAAAGTTCAGGTCTTATCGCAGGATCAAAGTTTGTGATTAACCCAAAGAAGCTTGGTTATGCCACTATGGCTTTTATCGGTATCTATTTGGATAAGGCCATGAGGAATCCCGAGGCCGTTAAACAGTTAAGAGAAATACCCGAGGTGTTGGAATGTCATTATACCACGGGAAATTGGTCCATACTGATTAAAATATTGTGTAAAGATAACGAGCACTTGATGAATGTTTTAAATCATAAAGTACAATCTATTGAAGGGGTCTCTAGAACAGAAACCTTCATATCGCTCAACCAACAAATCGACCGTCAAATCACCCTGTGATTTCAAGGTTGAAAACAGTTTTAAACCAGTGCATCTTTAAATGATAACAAGGGTAGAATTTCAGGGACAAAACTACAAAGTAGACCTCTCAAAGCCTATCGATATCTCGATACCGCTTCGGGGGAGTTCTCAAAACCCTGGTGCATGGTATTTACCGCCTCCTGAAATATCTCCAGTTGTAATGGACAACTTTATAGGGAGTGTCAAAGAAGGTGCCTCTACTAATTTCAATACGATTGTATTTAACCCCCATGCCCATGGAACCCATACCGAATGCATAGGGCATATCACCAAAGATTTCCACTCCATAGGCGATACCTTGAAGCAGTTCCACTTTATTAGCGATTTAATCACCATAGAGCCTATTAGCTATCAAGATGATCTAGTGATCACAAGAGATCAACTATCGAAGTCCTTATCTGGAAAAAGACCAGTGGCTGTGATTCTTCGGACATTTCCTAATGATAAGGGTAAATTAAACCGGCAATATTCGCATACCAATCCTGCGTATTTATTGGAAGAAGCCGCTTTGTTTCTACGTCAAATAGGTGTCAAACACCTACTGATTGATCTCCCGTCGGTTGATAAAGAAAAAGATGATGGAGCCTTGTTGGCTCATAAAGCGTTTTGGGATCTTCAAGGAGCGCAACGTTTGGATGCTACGATAACTGAATTTATATTTGTTCCTAATCATATACCCGATAATACCTATTTATTAAACCTACAAATCGCATCTTTTGTAAATGATGCCAGCCCGAGTAAACCAGTGCTTTATAAACTTTTATAAACACCTATGATCCTGGTAAAGGCGATATTAAAGTGATGCGTCAAGGTAAAACTGAAAAATAATGAGCGATATTGTACAGATCCTATTAGGGTTATTATTAGGAATTTTTGGTTCCTATTGGTTGTTTACAGTTTTAAGAAAAAGGAAATCTTCTGAAAGCACAGAAAAACAATCAGTGATTTTATTAGAGAAGATTCGTAATGTCTATAAACTCATCACCGTTGAGGGAGAGTTTGCAGAGATTTACCAATACGAAAATGTCAGGGAACACTTTTTAAAACTCATCAGTAGTAAAAAGAAAGCCTTATTGGTTATTAATGCCAAGGTAAATGTTGGTTTTGACCTTAAGAAAATTCAGATGAAGGCAGATCCCAATGCCAAAAAGATTATACTGACCACCTTTCCCATGCCTGAGGTGTTGAGCATTGAACCCGATGTTAAGTATTACGACATAAAAGAAGGCCTGTTCAATCGCTTTAAGACCACAGATCTTTCTACTTTGAACCAAGAGGCGAAAGCGCATATTTTAGCTAAAATACCCGAGAGTGGGTTGTTCGATACCGCAAGAAGGGAAGCCTTGGATGCGGTACATATGATAGAGAGTATGGTGCAGGCCATTGGCTGGAAGCTCGATTATACAGCATTAGAAATTCAGCATAAAGACTTACTAGATAAGAAATAGCGAACTTGTATATTAAGAATTAACCACTATGAATATCGAAGAAATCTACCAATATTGCATGGTTAAACCTGGAGTAACAGAGGATTTTCCCTTTGATAAAAACACCCTTGTTTTTAAAGTATGTGGTAAGATGTTTGCCCTATGTTCCCTTCAGCAATGGGAAAGTGGGGAGAAGCGTATTAACCTTAAATGTGATCCACAATGGGCCATTGAACTGCGAGCCACCTATCCTGAGATTCAGCCTGGATATCATATGAGTAAAAAACACTGGAATACTGTGCTGCTTAACAATCAAGGGATTACTCCCGAATTTTTGAAAGAATTAATTGATCATTCCTATGATAGGGTCGTAAAAGGACTCTCCAAAAAAATTCAACAAGAGCTTTTACGCGACTTTTAATTACTTATTCACTCATCTTCTCCTAATAAACCTGTAAACAGGTTAATATTTGCATAGTTTTGGGTAAAATCTTGGAATCCACCTCCAATATGTTGGCCTAATTTTGTTTTTACATTACAGCGCTAATTAAATAATCGATTGATCCAAATAATGTTTTAAGAAATTTAAAAATTAGAAATATGCAAGTAAAATGGGAAGGCATCATGCCTGCAGTGACAACAAAATTTAAGGAGGATGATTCTTTAGATTTGGAAATGTTTGAGGTCAATATTAAAGCCCAACAAGAAGCAGGAGTATCTGCTATTATTTTAGGAGGTACCTTAGGGGAGGCCAGTACGCTGACCGATGATGAAAAAGTAACTTTAATTCAAGAGACTGTTCGTATTGTAAAAGGACAAATTCCAGTGATTATAAATGTGGCCGAACAAACCACTAAAGCCGCCGTTAACGCCGTAGCCGTTGCTGAGCAAAATGGGGCAAGTGGAATCATGCTATTACCACCGATGCGTTATAGAGCAAATGACCGTGAAACCGTTACCTTCTTTAAAATTGTTGCAAAGAGTACCACACTTCCGATTATGATATATAACAACCCTGTTGATTATAATATTGAAGTAACGCCAGCGATGTTTGAGGAGTTATTAGAATGTGATAATATCCAGGCTGTAAAGGAATCAACTAGAAATATTTCCAATGTCAGCAAATTAAAGAACAAGTTCGGTGATCGCTTAAAAGTACTTACTGGAGTGGATACGCTAGGACTCGAAAGTATATTGATGGGCGCAGATGGATGGGTTGCTGGATTGGTATGTGCTTTTCCAAGAGAAACCGTCGCTATATACGAATTAGCAAAAGCGGGCCGTCATAAAGAAGCCTTGGCTATATATCGTTGGTTTTTACCGCTTTTAGAGTTGGATATTACTCCACAATTGGTACAAAACATTAAATTAGCTGAGGTTGCAACAGGAATTGGAACTGAAATGGTTCGTGCACCTAGGTTAGCGCTTATCGGAGAAGAGCGTAAACGTGTTTTAGGGGTTATTGAAGAAGGACTGAAAAATCGCCCTGAACTGCCGGATTATAAAGCATTGCGCAGCACTACCATTGCATAGCGAACCAAAAATTCAGGAAGCATTTCCGGGGTCATTACTTTTGAATCTCTAAACTAAGGTTCAAGAGTAATGCCTTTGGCATTTATCTATAAATCAACACAACATGATCACAGGAAAAAATATAATAGGGAATCTTAACTCCGCAAAAGGAACAGCTACTTTTAAAACATTTAATCCCGTTGAGAATCGGGAAAACCCATGGGTTTTTCATCAAGCTACAAATGACGAAATTAATCACGCGGTTCAGCTAGCCACTGAGGCATTTCAACAATACAAGAATTTTTCAGGAAAAAGAAAAGCAGAATTTTTAAGAGCCATAGCCGATGAAATTGAAGCTATTGGTGAAGATTTAATGAATACTTATATAGCCGAATCAGGTTTACCGCAGGGAAGAGCGCAGGGGGAACGCGGTAGAACCATGGTTCAGCTCAGAGCCTTTGCAGATCTTTTAGAGGAGGGCTCATGGGTTGAGGCCACAATCGATGTGGGGCAACCCGATAAAAAACCTATGGCCAAACCAGATATACGTAAAATGCTTTTCCCAATTGGACCAGTTGCGGTATTTGGTGCGAGTAATTTCCCATTAGCCTTTTCCACAGCTGGAGGCGATACAGCAAGTGCACTAGCTGCTGGTTGTCCAGTGATCGTTAAGGGACATCCATTACATGCCGCAACAGGTGAATTAGTGGCTTCGGCAATTTTAAAAGCTGCGCAGAAAACCAATATGCCAAATGGGGTGTTTTCTAACCTAAATAGTAGCGGTATAGCTGTTGGCCAAGAACTGGTTCAACACCCTGGTATTAAAGCTGTCGGTTTTACAGGAAGTATCGCTGGAGGAACGGCTATATACAAGCTTGCAAGTTCGCGAGAAGTGCCAATACCAGTTTTTGCAGAAATGGGGAGTGTAAACCCTGTAGTTGTATTGCCTTCCGCTCTAAAAGAGTCAGCACATTGGGCGAAACAATACGCCTTGTCAATCACCAATGGGACGGGTCAGTTTTGTACCAATCCTGGACTTATATTAGGAGTTAAAGGTGAGGCTTTTACCAAGTTCATAACCGCACTCGGGGAAGAAATTGCGCAAATCTCACCTACTTCAATGTTACATCCAACTATTTTCAAGGCTTATGAGAAAGGTGTAGAACAAGTGACATCAAGTGCAGAGACTACCCTAGTGGGAGCCTATAATGGTAAGGCTGCACCGAACTTTGGGGCGGCCAAAGTCCTAACGGTAGATGCGGAAGTATTTTTAGCAAATCCTGTATTACACCATGAGGTTTTCGGCCCTTACTCTCTGGTGGTACAATGTGATAATGATCAACAATTACAAGTGGTTATTAACGCTTTGCAGGGACAGTTAACAGGTACTCTTTTAGGTAATGCAAAAGAATTATTTGAGAAGGCAGGGATCGTGGATGCCTTAAAGGAAAAGGTAGGAAGACTCATACTCAATGGAGTGCCCACTGGAGTTGAGGTATGTGCCGCCATGCATCATGGAGGGCCTTTCCCATCGACTACCAATGCGAAATATACCTCTGTTGGAGTATCAGCTATTACCCGCTGGACACGTCCTGTGGCTTACCAGAATTGGCCACTAGAACTATTACCAGAGGCTTTACAAAATGATAATCCATTGAAAATTCATAGAATTGTAGATGGCCTTCACACTTCTAATACCATCTAATATGGCGAGATACCTAGCTGGAATTTTACTATTTGCTTTAATGTTTCTTGGATGCGATTCACCCCAGAATACAAGCACGGCTTCTTCCGATTTGGAAGCTGTTGTTCACACAGTAGAAAATTTTAGGTTATATGATCGCGGTGATCATCCGTTAGGGCGCTATGAAAAAAGCCTTTTTAAAAAAGATGCGGAATTTGCCGCTGCTCAGTTGGAAGCCTTAGCAGCAATCGATACGCAAGCCCTTTCGCAAACCGAATTAATTTCATGGGAATTACTCCAATTTAAGTTACAAGACCGGGTGGACTTTTACACCTATGAAATGTATTTGAATCCAATTCAAGCAGATCAGGGATTCCACTTGGATCTCAATTATAGGGTGAATCCTATCTTGAATTATCAAGAGGCAAAAGCTTATCTGAATGTTTTAAATGACATTCCACATTTTGTAGATCAGAACCTTGTTCTGATTCAGGAAGGACTCTCCAAAGGACTCTCGCAACCAAAGGTGATTTTTAATGGTTATCAATCTACCTATGATGAGCATATTGTAAGCAGCTTTAGCGAGAGTTATTTTTATCAGCCTTTTAAGCATCTTCCGGATCTAATGACCCAGAAACAAAAGGATTCCGTACTTTCAGCAGCCAAGGAGGCTATTGAACAAAGTGTGGTTCCAGCTTTTAAAAAAATAAAACAGTTTTTTGAAACGCAATATATTCCGAACACCAGAGAAGCCATCGGTATATCAGAAATCCATGGCGGGGAAGCCTTTTATCAAAACCGAATTAATTATTATACTACTAGCGATCAGTATACTGCTGAAGATATTCACCAAATTGGTTTGAAGGAAGTTGCCAGGATTAAAGCTGAAATGGAACAAATCATAAAAGAGGTCGGTTTTAAAGGCAGTTTTGCTGAATTTCTAGATTTCTTGCGGACGGATCCACAGTTCTATGTGGACTCGGAGAGAGAATTATTAAGACAAGCCAGGGATATTGCAAAGCGAATCGATGCACAATTACCGAAATTTTTTGACTTGTTACCTAGAAAGCCATACGGGGTGATTAAAGTCCCAGATGCCATTGCTCCTAAATACACCGGAGGTAGATATTCGGGAAGTAATAGTAGCAGTGAACCAGGTTATTATTTGGTCAACACCTATAAACTAGAGAGCAGACCTTTGTACAATTTGCCAGCATTGACGGCTCATGAAGCCGTTCCAGGACATCACCTGCAGGAGTCCTTAAATCAAGAGCTTGGCGATAGTATACCAGAATTTCGAAAAAACACCTACCTATCTGCCTACGGAGAAGGTTGGGCCTTGTACTGCGAATTTTTAGCTGATCAAATGGGGATTTATACCACACCTTATGAAGAATTTGGAAAATTAACCTATGAAATGTGGCGTGCATGTCGTTTGGTAGTGGACACAGGTATTCATGCCAAAGGGTGGAGTAGAGCACAAGTAGTGGATTATCTAAAATCCAATACGGCCCTTTCCGAACATGAGATTCATACAGAAACTGATCGTTATATAGCCTGGCCTGCACAGGCAATCTCTTATAAGATTGGTGAATTAAAAATCAGAGAGCTTCGAGCGTTAGCTAAGGAGCAGTTGAGTTCCAAATTTGATATTCGTGAATTTCATCACATTATTCTAGGACAAGGAACAGTGACCCTTCCGATTCTGGAAAGGCGCGTTGAGAACTATATACGTATGAAACTAAATCAGTGATCATTAATTTTATCATTTAGTGAATCTATGGCAAGAAAAACATTTTTTTGCGTTGATGCCCATACCTGTGGAAATCCAGTTAGGGTCATCGCTGGAGGGGGGCCACAATTGATCGGCGCCACTATGAGTGAAAAGCGACAACATTTCATCCGTGAATTTGATTGGATTCGAAAAGCACTGATGTTTGAACCAAGGGGACATGATATGATGAGTGGAAGTATTCTTTACCCACCTTTAGATCCTCAGAATGATGTTGGTATACTATTTATAGAAACAAGTGGTTGTCTACCTATGTGCGGACACGGAACCATTGGAAGTATTACCATTGCGATCGAAGAAGGATTAATTACCCCTAAAACTCCCGGAAAAATAAGAATGGAAGCCCCAGCAGGACTTATTGAAATTACTTACAAGCAAACGGGTAATAAGGTAGATTGGGTAAAGCTTACCAACGTAAAATCCTACCTTGCAGCTACGGAACTAACGATTGTTTGTGAAACCTTAGGGGAGCTCGTGTTCGATGTGGCTTATGGCGGTAATTTTTATGCGATCATCGATCCTCAAAAAAACTTTAGTGGGATCCAAGATTTCTCTGCCGGAAGCCTGATTCGTCTAAGCCAAAAACTTCGCCAACAAATCAATGCAAAATATCCAGCTATGTTCATTCACCCTGAAGACGATACTATCAATGGTGTTAGTCATATCCAATGGACAGGTCAAGTTATTAATCCAAAGTCTACCGCTAGGAATGCTGTCTTTTATGGTGATAAGGCCATTGACCGTTCCCCATGTGGAACAGGAACATCAGCCCGAATGGCGCAGTGGCATGCCAAGGGATTACTGAAGCTATCAGAGGAATTCGTTCACGAGAGTTTTATAGGTTCCCAGTTTGTCGGTCGGATAGAACAGCAGACTGAACTAGCCGGAAAAACGGCTATTGTTCCTAGCATTCAAGGTTGGGCAAAGGTCTATGGATACAACACTATTTTGGTTGATGATCAGGATCCGTATGCACAAGGATTTCAAGTGATTTAATTTTATACCAAACGCCATTTTGGTGACGTTATTTAAATAAAACAGCTATACTAAAACTATTAAAGGATATGCAAAAAAACATCCTGATTATAGGCGGAGGTATCATAGGTCTCTGCTGCGCATACTATCTTAGAAAAGAAGGTCATCAGGTTACCGTTATTGACCAATCAGACTTTAAGCAGGGAGCATCCTTTGTCAATGCTGGGTATATTACCCCGAGCCACATTATTCCACTTGCCGCACCTGGTATGATTTCTAAAGGAATCAAATGGATGTTTAACTCAGCGAGCCCATTTTATATCAAACCAAGATGGGATACAGACTTCTTTAGATGGGCGTGGTATTTTCATAAATCCTCCACTAGAGAAAAAGTAGCCAAGGCAGTTCCAGTAATAAAGGATATCAATATTATTAGTAGAACGTTGTATAGCGATATGTTAGCATCAGGTGACCTAGGAGATTTCCATTGGGAACAGAAAGGACTGTTAATGCTATATAAGACTGACAAAGCTGCCGAGGAGGAACTCCATGTCGCTGAATTAGCAAAAGCTCAAGGATTAGAAGTTGAACATTTAAATAGTAAGGAACTCCAGGAGTTAGAGCCTGAGGTTGATATAGCCGCAAAAGGTGGTATTTATTACAAATGTGATGCTCATAGTACACCAACTGAAATCATGCCTAAACTCATCAACTGGCTAAAGACCAATGGGGTGATTCTTAAATCCAATGAAGTCGTACAGCGTGTATCAACCCAAGGTGGTAAACTCAAACAAGTACAGACCAATACCTCCGCATATAGCGCAGATGAAGTGGTGGTGGCTGCAGGATCTTGGAGCCAAGAGCTGGCAAAGAAATTACATTTAAACCTTTGGGTTCAAGCGGGAAAAGGTTATAGAATTGATGTTCATCGCCCTACAAAGATTACAATTCCTGCGATTTTGATAGAGGCTAAGGTAGCTATGACCCCTATGAATGGTTTTACACGATTTGCAGGAACTATGGAGTTCTCAGGAATCAATACGATCATTCGTCCACAACGTGTAGAGGCCATTAGTCAGGCGGCCAAAGCTTATTATCCAGCAGTAGAAATACAGTCACAAGAAAAGCAAGAAGCCAAAAGCGGACTCAGACCTGTTTCACCAGATGGACTTCCTTATATAGGGAAAAGTCACAAATATAGCAATGTGACCTTTGCAACCGCTCATGCTATGATGGGATGGAGTTTAGGACCAGCCACGGGGAAATTGGTCAGTGAGCTAATTTCAGATCACAAGGTATCCATGGATATAAGTGCCTTTCATCCCGATCGAAAATTTTAACTCACACGAATTAGTCAAAGTTGAATATGAGTGCCTTGTACCTCCAAAAGGTTCTTAAAAAGATCCCAGCAAAGACAATGGCCACCACAAACTTTAAGAAAGTACCTGTAATGAAGCCCAAAAAGGAGCCAAAGGCGGCTTTTAGTGCGGTTTTGTTATCCGCTTTATTGATGATCTCTCCTACAAAAGCACCAATAAAAGGCCAAATAATAATGCCAAATAAGCCAAAAATTGGAAAAATAAAGGAGATAATAAGTCCGACAGTGGTTCCTATCATTCCAGTTTTACTTCCTCCAAATCGTTTGGTTCCAGCAATGGGGATGATGTAATCTACCACTACCACCCCGACCGCGACTGCTAAAGTGATGCCCAGAACCCACCAATTATCCTCAACAGCTTTGGTTAGATAAAGTAGTAATAATCCAAGCCAACTTAGGGGTGCTCCAGGAATTACAGGAAGAAAACTACCTAAAATCCCGATAAGTATAAAAATAAATCCAATAATAGTCAGAACAATATCCATGGTGTTTTTTAATAGTTAATTTGATTGTCGAATTAACGGCTGATTAAAGGTAGTTGATTCTTAAACAACTAGTTATATTATTTTGTACCTGAATTAACATCCAATGCTACATCCAAATATACATAAAAACTATTCGTTGATAGTCACCGTTGGTATCGATGTAACGTTAAAATTTTTTAAAATTATTAACTAACATATTAGTTTAAACTAAAAATTTAGTTATATTTGTACCATATCAACTAAAATATTAGTTATAAATAATATGAGTCAGATAAAGCAACTTACAAAGGCAGAAGAAGAAGTAATGCAAATCCTATGGGATTTAAACAAAGCAAATGTGGCGGCTGTCATCGAGCAGCTCCCCGAGCCCAAACCTGCCTATAACACCGTTTCAACTATTATTAGGATCCTTGAGAACAAAGGGTTTGTAGATCACATACAAAAGGGTAAGGGCTACATTTATTTTCCGATTGTCAACAAATCGGAATACAGTAATCAGTCTTTAAATAAAATTCTTCATGGATATTTTCAAGGATCATTTAAAAGTATGGTTTCCTTTTTTGTTAAGAAAAACGATATCAGTTTAAACGAAATGGAAGCTATTTTAAATGAATTGGAACAGCAAGAAGATGAAAATTCACAGGTGCTACCATAATATTATTTTTTAATTTATAAGACCAACCTTATGTTTTCATATATTATTCAGTGCATGGTTTTTCAACTACTATTTTTAGTAGTCTATGATGTGTTCTTAAAGAAAGAAACCTTCTTTAATTGGAACCGTGCCTATTTGTTAATCACTCCTTTGGTGTCCTTGGTGTTGCCTTTTGTGAAGCTACAGAGCCTTCGAACCACCGCCCCTGATGATTTGGTTTTTTTACTCTCTGAGGTAACGCTTGTTGCCGATTCAAATATAGCTCCCCAGATGCAAACAAGTATATGGGAATCCATTAATATATGGCACTGGATACTCTTACTTGGAAGTTGCATAAGCTTCTGTTGGTTTGTCTATAAGTGTTATCAAATTATAAGGTTTAGACAAAAGGGAGCGCATCGATACTTTCAAGGTTACTTGCAAGTGGAGATTCCAAACAATGAGGTTGTTTTTACTTTTTTTAATACCATCTATATAGGTAGTCGAATCCTAGAGCGAAAACATGACCATATCCTTAATCACGAGCTGGTTCATGTTCAACAACGTCACAGCTTGGATTTGCTATTATTTGAATTCTTGCGCGTTGTATTTTGGTTTAATCCTTTGGTATATGTCTATCAAAGCCGAATCACAGAGTTGCACGAATTTATCGCGGATTCTAAAGCCGTGAAAACCCAAAAAAAAGAATACTGTCAGTTGCTTTTACAAGATACCTTTAAGACTGATCAGTTGTCATTAACCAATCAATTTTTCAATCATTCATTAATCAAAAAACGAATCGTTATGTTACAAAAATCAACATCCAAAAAAGTTTGGCAACTAAAATACTTGTTGCTCATTCCAATGATCACAATTATGTTGTTTTACACCTCATGTGAGGCAGATCAGCAATCAGAATTTGATCAAAGCAGAATCTCTTCTTTAGAGGACCAGGTTAGCGAACTAGAAGCCACTATCGCTGGAGAAGAGGTGAGTCCTGAATTACAGAGACGACTACTTAACGTTGCAGCCAATGCCAATAACATTAATTTAGATGATTTTCCTAAGAAGAATCTCGAACTACCTTTCGCTAATGTGAGTATAAAGCCTAGTTTCAAATCCCAATGCGCCGATGGTGCAACTGGTTTTGAGTGTTTTAAAGTTAAACTTGATCAACACGTTTTGAAAACTTTTAAATATCCAAAGCAAGCAATAGCGCAAAAGGTAGAAGGCCGGGTGTATGTTAATTTCAGAATTAACACAGATGGAACGATCACAATTCTAGATTCTAGGGCACCAGATCCTTCTTTGGACGCTGAAGCAAGAAGGATAATTGAAATGTTACCTCGACTTAATCCTGGATTAGGTCCCGATGGACAACCAGTGAGTGTTACGTTTGCTTATCCTATTGTTTTCAAGTTATCCTAGTAAAAAGCAATTTCATTTGAATTAGCTAACCTAAACTTTAAGTTTCACCACCTCGTTAGAGGTGGTTTTTTTATAATTTTAATCCTGACCCATGATCACCGCACCGCCTTGGCCGTTGATTTGGATCGTTAGATCTCCTTTTTTCGTAACTTTCTTATGGATCAGTTCCGAGGTGAAACTAGAAGGATCTTTATCTTGGATTACCTGAACATTTTTCCCAGCAAGCATCGGAAGTTGGAGTTTTATTTTTCGCTTTGTATTAGTGCCGTTCACAAGAGCAACATACCATTTGTTGGCTTTTCTCCTTGCAATGGCCGCATAGTCCTCTGGAGCTCCTCCAATATATACCGTTTGATCCCAAACACTAGGGACCTCCTTAATAAAGTCTAGTACAAATTCTGGCTGCTCCTTTAAATTATTAGGAGTAAGACCAAAGTGTTGAATCGGCGAGAGGTATAAAATAGCGGTTGCCAATTCAAAAGCATCTGTGGTTTTTCGGATGGTGCCAGAGTTTTGATCTTTGGATAATCTATGATTTAAAAATACCGGTGCGAAATCCATGGCAGCTACGGAGTTTCTAGTAAAGGGTAAAATGGAAGCATTTAGCGCATGATGATCGAGTGAACTCTGATTGAAAACCAGATTTTCAGAAGCTAATACTGCTTCAGAGGTGACAAAGTTAGGATACATTCGTTCCCATCCTCTTGGAAGAGTACACCCGTGAAAGGTAATGCCTAAACCATAGTTATTGGCATCGTTTAGGATGGCCTCATAGAGTTGCATGGTAGTTTGTTTGTCCCCACCAAAGAAATCCACCTTTAAACCTTTAACACCTATACTTTGGAGCCATTGCATCTCTTTTTGACGATCGATAATGGAATTCATTTTATTTTTTGGACCCTGTGGCGCCTCACTCCAATATCCATTAGAATTATACCATAAAATCACATCCACTCCTTTTTTATTGGCGTATTGGACTAGTTCTTCCACTTTTTCTCGGCCTATTCGAGTGTCCCACCAGTTATCGATCAGAACATACTCAAAATTTAATTCTGCGGCCATATCAATATAGGTTATCTGGTCCTGGTAATTTATACTGTTGTCCTGCCAGACAATCCAGCTCCAGGTGGCGCGTCCCATTTTATAATCCGTGGAAGCTTCGTATTTTGGTTTTACTAAATCGAAGGCGACCGTGGATTCTACGATGGGTTTTAAACTAGTTCCTAAAGTGATGGTTCGCCAAGGAGTTTTTGCAGGTAAAGGCTGCGCAGCAAATGTATCCCCTATACCACTGTTTTCACCCTGTTGCGGAAATTCCAAGGGATATAGCCCATCCTTGGTGGCCTCCCCAAGTCTAGCACCAGGGTATTGTCCGTCAACACCTGTTTCAGAGATTAACAGCCATCCTTTATCTTGGTCTAGTTTAAAGAGAGCTGGAAAAGTATAACCAACACCATTGGCCGAAGGGGTTCCTACGGCCTCATTTAGGGTATAAGGTTCTTCATAAGAAGGCTTGGTTTCCATCCAACCAGTCATCGGTAAGGCCTGAGGTGTGATATAGGTGGTGGCTTGATCTGGAATATTAAATCCTGTGGTCTCCTTGTAAATTTTAATGTTGCTACGGCCTTCTTTGGAACGAATTTCATAATAAAAACCAATATCGCGATTGCTCAATTGAAAATGAACAAGTAACGTATCTTGTTTGGAATTGGTGAAAATACTCGAAAGTGCGTTGGCGTGGTAGTTTACATGACTAACTTTGGCTTTTTGAAGCTCGTAAGATTCGTCTATGCTTTTGGTTGAGGAGCTGATATAAACTAAATTTTGACTAAAGTCACTTAAGGATGTTTGTAGTCCTAATGGTGACTTTTCTAAAAATGGTGTAGTCTCATAAAAAGCCTCGTAAAATAAGCTACCATTATCAAGATTTAAATGAACAGTTATGTTCTGGTCGGGACTCTTAACAGTTGCGACGGTCTGACTCATTCCTACCATTGGAAAGGCCCATAAAACAACGAGTGTAATGGACTTAAAAGAATTTCTCATAGATTGGTTTTTTAAAAGGTGTAATTTACACACTTATCTAACAATCTCAAAAATTATTTGTGCAAATTAGTTCGATGCTGTGGTGTTCCTTATAGGTACTATTAATAATATAGGCATAAAAAAACCGCGAGTGCTAGATTCGCGGTTTAATAAAATCTGTTTCGTCGTATTAGTATCTGTAGTAATCAGGTTTGAATGGTCCTTTTACTTCCACACCAATATATTCTGCTTGTTCTTTTTTGAGCTCCGTCAGTTCTACGCCTATTTTTGCCAAATGAAGCGCAGCTACCTTTTCATCCAAGTGCTTAGGTAACATATAAACCTTGTTCTCATATTTTTCTGGATAATTCCACAATTCGATCTGTGCCAAGGTTTGATTAGTAAATGAATTACTCATTACAAAGCTTGGGTGCCCAGTAGCGCAACCAAGGTTAACTAACCTACCTTGCGCTAGCAATATGATATCATTGCCATTAATGGTGTACTTATCCACTTGAGGTTTGATATTCACTCTGGTATCTCCATGTGTTTTATTTAGCCAAGCCACATCAATTTCATTGTCGAAATGTCCAATATTACACACAATGGTTTTATCTTTCATTAATTTGAAGTGCTTCTGGGTCACGATATCTCTGTTTCCAGTAGTGGTAATGACAATATCCGCTTTTTCAACTACGTTTTCAAGTCTTTTTACCTCGTATCCTTCCATGGCTGCTTGCAGTGCACAAATAGGATCGATCTCAGTAACTGTTACGATAGCACCGGCACCTCTGAAAGAAGCAGCGGTTCCTTTACCAACATCACCAAAACCACAAACCACTACGCGTTTACCAGCTAGCATCACATCGGTAGCACGTCTGATAGCATCAACAGCGCTTTCACGACATCCGTATTTGTTGTCAAACTTTGACTTGGTAACAGAATCGTTCACGTTAATGGCTGGAATGGGAAGTGTCCCTTTTTTCATGCGTTCATATAAGCGGTGTACTCCAGTGGTTGTTTCCTCTGATATCCCTTTGATTCCTGAAGCAAGTTCTGGGTATTTGTCCAAAACCATATTGGTTAAATCACCTCCGTCATCCAAAATTAAATTTAGGGGTTTTCTATCCTCTCCGAAAAATAAGGTTTGTTCTATACACCAATCAAATTCTTCTTCATTCATATCCTTCCATGCGTATACTGGAATTCCAGCGGCTGCAATAGCCGCTGCCGCTTGATCTTGAGTTGAATAGATATTGCAAGAACTCCAAGTCACCTCTGCTCCCAGTGCAACCAAGGTTTCAATTAAGACGGCCGTTTGAATAGTCATATGCAAGCAACCCGCAATGCGAGCTCCTTTCAGTGGTTGAGACTCCTTATACTCTTCTCTAAGCGACATTAAACCAGGCATTTCCGCCTCCGCCAACTCAATTTCTTTTCTACCCCAATCTGCCAATGAAATGTCTTTTACTTTAAAAGGGACGAAAGGAATTGTTTTAGTACTCATATTACTTTAGTATTTTTACGTTCGTTTTCAGGTCGAATGCTGAATTTATTTTACAAATTCGACCATAAAATTGGGTACAAAGGTACATAAATTACTTGTAAAAAAATATGTCTCTATATAAATCCATATTGGTAAATCCCACAACTAAAGTGTTGATTTGGAAGATTGAAGAGCCTGAGCAGCTTCTAAAAGAAGGAATCGAATTGACAGCTAATTGCCAGGAACGACTCGCTGGGATGAAATCAGAAATTCACAGAAGAGGGTTTTTAAGTGTCCGGCAATTGTTGCGGGAAGCTGGGTATAAGACCTCAGATCTTTACTATGACTCCAGTGGAAAACCGCACCTTATGGATGGTAAACAAATCTCCATTACCCATTCCTTTAGTTATTCTGGAATGATTATAAGCGATGCCACAAAAGTGGGTATCGACATAGAGAAGCAGCGCGACAAAATTGCTGTTATCGCTCACAAGTTTATCGATTATGAATTTGGATTCTTAACCGCCAATATGATTCGTGAACTGACGGTGGTTTGGTGTATTAAAGAGAGTCTTTACAAGGTTTTTGCTACTGAGGGTATGAGTTTTAAACAGCATACTAAAGTTATTCCATTTCATATAGAACAAGGACACACCCCCGCCTGGATTATTTATAAGGGAAAGCTGCAAAAATACAGGGCTTCATTTTTTGAGTTTGATGGTTTTACTTGCGCTTATTCCTTGGAAAATTAACCGCTAAATAATAATAAAATGACTATTTCAGTTGAATTAACATTGACTCCGCTACAGGATGATTTTGAACCCGCTATTATCGATTTGATAAAGAAATTACGAGAAAGCGGATTAAAGGTAATGGAAAATCCATTAAGCACCCAAGTATACGGGGAGTACGACCAGGTAATGCAGGTAGTAACAGCGCACGTAAAATCTTCTTTTGAACTCATTGACAAAGGGTTGCTTTACATGAAAATAGTAAAATCTGACCGCAGCGAGTATGAGCCACATTTTTGATTGGGTTTTTAGCCAGTATCATGGAGTACCAATTGAGTTAGTTGTTTGGGAGATCATCGCTATAATCTTTGGATTACTAAGTGTATGGTATTCTAAACGAGAGAATATTCTAGTTTATCCTACTGGGATTATTTCCACTGCAATCTATGTGTACCTTTTGATCGTATATCAATTATTAGGTGATATGTTAATCAATGCGTATTACTTTACTATGAGCATATATGGTTGGTACCTATGGACTAGAAAGATAGATCAAACTAGGTTTATCCCTATCACTCGAATGACTAGAAAGGAGTATCGGATGGCAGGGGTTTTGTTTGTATCAGCTATTGCTTTAGTAGTGGTTATTTATGAGCTCTTTGATAAATGGCAATCCTGGTTCTCATATGTTGATATTTTAACCACTGCCATATTTTTTGTCGGAATGTGGCTGATGGCAAAAAAGAAACTTGAAAACTGGACCTATTGGATTATTGGTGACATCATATCCATTCCCTTGTACTTATTAAAAGGGATGGTCTTGTCTAGCTTTTTATATGCCACTTTAACCATTATAGCCATATACGGATATATAGCATGGAAGAAAAACTTAAACAAGAGCCCAGAGAGGTTATTAAAATAGTTTTGTTTGGGCCAGAATCTACTGGTAAGACAACCTTAGCAAAAGAACTGGCCAAGCACTTTAATACCAATTGGGTTCCTGAATATATGAGAACTTATTTGGAGGCTAAATGGAATGCTTATAATCGAAGTTGCGACATCGAGGATCTGAAAGCCATCGCTATTGGTCAAATGGATCATGAGAACCTATTGAGTAAAACAGCAAATCGAGTACTTTTTTGCGATACGAACCTACTAGAGATCAAAGTGTATTCTCAAGTGTATTACCAAGGGTATTGCGATCCCACCATAGCAAAGTACGCTGAAGAAAATACATACGATTTGTATTTTTTAACCTATATTGACGTGCCCTGGGAGGCAGACGTGTTAAGGGACAAGCCTTTCGAACGTGAACAGATGTACGCCAATTTTAAAAAAGCACTACAGGACTCTAATAAACCTTTTGTAGTGTTAAAAGGAACACTAGAGGAACGATTAACCCTTGCCATTAGGCATGTAGAAAAACTTTTGAACAAATCATGATTACACTGACAGAAGAGGATAAAAAGCAACTCAAAGAAAAAGGAATTTCTCTAGAAAAAGTCAAAACTCAATTAGAGACCTTTGAAAAAGGGATTCCGTATACGAATCTTTTGGCAGCTGCAACAATTCAAGACGGTATTTTAAAATTTGATGACAAACAAAAGGCGACCTATGTCGAGATGTTTGAAAAACATAAAGATCAGCTAGAATTGTTGAAGTTTGTCCCCGCCTCAGGTGCTGCGACTCGAATGTTTAAAGCCTTGTTTCAGTTTTTAAACAATTACAATCCTGCCAATGAGACCATTAATGCTTATATTAATAGGGAGAAAGCAGATATTATTCGTACTTTCTTTATTGGAGTGGAGAAGTTTCCTTTCTATGAGCAGGTAATTAAACGGTTTGTTGAAAAACATCCTGATTTTCTGAATCTACCAGATCATTTTCAAAAGTACTTTTTTGTTAAAATCCTCTTGGATAAGGAGGAATTTGATTATGGATCGAGTCCTAAGGGGTTGCTGCCGTTTCATAAATATAAGACACACCCGGCTACCGCTTTTGAAGAGCATATGTATGAGGCGGCATTATATGATGAATCCAATGGTGTTGCAAAACTTCATTTTACCATCTCCAAGGAACATAATAATGACTTTGATCAGGAGATGGACAATATCAAAAAAAGAGTTGAGGATACAACAGGAGTTCAGTTTCAAATCTCTTTTTCCTTCCAAAAAGAATCTACTGATACCCTAGCGGTGAATATGGATAACAAGCCCTTTAGATTGGAGGATGGAAGTATTTTATTTCGTCCAGGAGGGCATGGTGCGCTTATTGAGAACCTAAACGAACAAGATGCAGACATTATCTTTGTGAAAAATATAGATAATGTGGTGGTCAATAAGTATAAACATGAACTCGCAGAGTATAAAAAAGTATTGGCAGCCAAGCTATTGGAATTGCAACAAGGTGCATTCGCTTATGCTAAATTGTTAGATGAATCCACACCTGATGAACAAACCATTGAAGAAATTAAACAGTTTTTAAAACAAAAGCTCAATGTACATATTAAGGAGGATATTGATAAATACAAGGAAGTATATCAAATTGAATTTTTAAAAGAAAAATTAAATGCCCCTATCCGTGTTTGTGGAATGGTGAAGAACGAGGGAGAGCCAGGAGGTGGGCCATTTTGGGTCAAAGATGAAGATGGGAATATTTCTTTGCAGATTATCGAAACACCGCAAATAGACCCGAACAATAAATTCCAACAGGATATTCTAAATTCTTCTACGCACTTTAATCCCGTGGATATTGTATGCGGAACAAAGAATTATAAAGGAGAGAAATACGACCTTCTCAGGTTTGTCAATACTAAAAATGCATTTATCACTAAAAAAACGCTCCAGGGAAAAGAATTAAAAGCATTAGAACTTCCTGGACTTTGGAACGGAGGAATGGCATTTTGGAATACAGTGTTTGTTGAAGTACCATTGACAACTTTTAATCCTGTTAAAACGGTGGTTGATTTATTGAAAGAAGCTCATCAAGTGCAGGATAAGTAATCTGATAAACTATTAGAATAGATAAGGGGTGTGTAATATTTATACACTCCCTTATTTTTTTACACACCTTTTTTACACCGCTATTGTAATTGAATGTTTAAGTAAAAACTTGTAAAGTTCTTATCTACAAAGGGTTGTGTGCTATTATTGCTTTTGTGTTTTTATTGGTATGGATTTGGTAATTAACCTATTAAAGAATTGATAAAAATTAAAAATTACATATATGAAGACAATAGTATTAGTATCCGCATTTGCGCTAGGTAGTTTTGCTTCATTTGCAGCAACTCCAGTAATATTCCACGATGGAATCGCTGAAGATATATTTGCAGTACAGGACGAATTTCAAGAAATTGACACGGCAGAATTGCCACAAGCCATCACCGATGCACTAGCTACTGATTTTCCTGGAGCTGAGCTTTCTAAGGCATATAAGAATGAGGCTTCGGAGTACAAACTCGAAGTTATGGTTGGGGAAGAGACAAACACGCTATATGCTAACGAAAACGGTGAGTGGATCCAAAAATAGGAATAAGCTTCGTTTATTTTAATTACGTTTGATAAAAAGACTTTCAATTTTGGAAGTCTTTTTTGTGGATCACATTTTATTAAGGGAGTTGATTTATGCTGTCACTGCACCTACATATCCAACCTCACTCCCACTTTACGAAAACAATGATAACAAACGACGGTGTATCTCAATGAAATATTTTTTGGCTTTTAGAATAGAAAAGTAAAGGGTATTAGGCGGTTAAAACGCAATCTGCGCAATCTTTCACTTGGCCGTAATAGGTCTCACGGTACTTGTGAATGGTTCTTAGTGGTATGCCGAAAAGATGTTTTCTAATATAGGTGACTTTTACACTTATATTACCCATTTTTTTACTGTACCTTTTTTCTAATCTAGTCTTTCTTTTAACTTTTACTAATAGCATTTTTCTCATATCAGTTACAAATAACGAAAATATATGCCTTAAAGTCAAATAGTTATATTTTATATTATCTATTCTACTAATGGAAAAATCTATAGCTGGAATTCTATATATTGGTCATTTTAACTTTTATTATTTGGCGGAGCCAACACTATAACTGGGCTTAGAGGTACTTGGGATTTATGGATTTTCCTATTGATTTGAGTGTTAGATTTTGTCTCTTTTTGCTCGCTTACAGCCTTGATTTATTTTTTCTAATGGTATCTGAAGGGTATTAATGTCAATTTTTGTAACTATATATAATGAAAAAACCACCGGAAGGTGGTTTAGTAGTTTTTTTAATATGGAGGTGGTTGGATTCTAATGTGCAAATACTTTTTTACTTTGGTTGAAGTAAAAAGGCACTTGGATATTCTTCCCTTACTTTCATTAAATATCTATCTGCTTCAAGTCGGTTTCTAAATTTACCTACCCTCACTTTATAATTTGGTGTCTCGAAAGAGATATTACAGCTAATATCATCAAATTTTTCTTGAAACTCTTTTTCTGCATTTTCTGCCCCTTCTAACGTTCCATTGTAGATTTGAATACTAAAGCGCTTTTCCATGTCACTTTCGTTAAGTTGGGATTTATAGGCAATTAATTTTGCTATTCTCGGATCCTGATTTATAGTTACTTTCCCTTCTGGATGTTGGGTTTTCAAACCGTCTTGAGCGTAAATAATTCCACTGCAGAAAAAGGCGATCATGGCAATAATAATGGAGGGTTTACAGGCTAATAATCTCATAATGAATACTATTTTATGCAAATGTAAATCTTAAATTTATTTAATTGTGCATTTTTTTTATTTAGAATTGATATAAATTAAGCGTTAACGCTTCTCTAACATTTTTCAAATCGACTCTAAGTCGTA
>NZ_DATGNU010000002.1:0-44039 GCF_035306585.1 Galbibacter sp. | reverse complement strand
TAGTTCATCATCCACCATTGCCAAGTAGTGAAGTTCAACGACAGCATCCTTTATTAAAAACAACTTTTTAGGTTGAAAAAAATAAAGGTCAGGCAAATTTAAACCGTCAAAATTTTCAGAACTTAAATCCTCAACAGCATTTTTTAGATCATAAGTCAGATAGCCAAATATCCAGTCTTTTATATTGCTTTGGTATTCTTTTAACTCTTTAAAAGCATGAGCATAATCGGTCTTGATGCTAGTTAATGCATCAGTTGCCAGAACTGCTTCATAGTTGCTGTTATTGTCTTTGTGATGATTGCTATCCAACCAGGTCACTTCTTCAAATTGATTCGACCAGCTTAGTAGCTGGGCTTTAAACAGCTCAACATTTAAAATATTGAATTGTTTAACAGTTCTACGCATATTGTGGTTAGGCTTTACATTAGTATGTTACAAATTTAACAAAGATTACACATTTTAATCTAATAATAATTCCTAATATTGCACTGTAGAATTAATACAATACGAATTTAATTGCACAATGCAAACAGAACAACAAAATTATAATACCATCCAAAGTGCGGCGTTAAGCAAAGCGTCGTTATTTGCTGTGGTGCCTGTTCGTCAAGTTCGCTTTCCTCGCCGTCGTCGCCCGTAAGGGTGCGATCATATTATTGGAGTCAGGTGTGTCCGACTCCCCTTCAAAGAAATCATTTTTATATTTTCATTAATTTTTAATCAGGTAATTGAATGCAAATACTAATTGCAAACGATAAGCATATTCATTATGCTAAGGAGATATGTGATACCATAGAAGAGTCTGCTAAACAAAGAGGGACTGGTATTGCAAAACGAACTCCTGAATACATTACCACCAAAATTCAGAATGGGAATGCGGTAATTGCCATTGAGGGCAAAAAGTTTGCCGGATTTTGCTATATAGAAACTTGGGGGCATGGGAAATTTGTGGCGAATTCTGGACTGATCGTCCATCCTGATTTTAGAGGCCAAGGTTTAGCCACTGAAATCAAAAAGAAGGTATTTCAACACAGTAGAGAAAAATTTCCGGAGGCTAAAATTTTCGGAATTACTACGGGGCTCGCAGTAATGAAAATTAATTATGATTTGGGTTATGAACCTGTGACTTTCTCTGAGCTTACAGATGACCCAAGTTTTTGGAATGGTTGTAAAACCTGTAGAAATTACGACATATTAATGCGTAATGAAGGGAAAATGTGCTTGTGCACAGGGATGTTGTACGATCCAGTTGAAAAGGAAAAAAACAACAAAGCACCAGGTAAACACAGTAAAGACTCAAAGGTTTTTAAACGGTTAAAAAGTATAAAAGAATCCTTACATCTACCAAAGGACAAACTAGAAAAAATATTTAAAAAATGAAAAAATTAGTATTAGCTTACAGTGGAGGATTAGATACTTCCTATTGCGCAAAATCACTCTCTGAACAAGGATATGAAGTACATGCGATTAGTGTGAACACTGGAGGTTTTTCTAAAGAAGAAATTGCAGAAATTAAACAAAAAGCCATTGCATTAGGGGCCAAGGAATACGTGTCCATTGATGCTGTAGATAATTTTTACGACAAGGTTGTTAAATACCTTATTTTCGGAAACGTTCTCAAAAACAACACCTACCCACTCTCGGTAAGTGCAGAGCGCATTGTCCAGGCCATTGAAATTGTAAATTACGCCAAGGAAAATGGCGCTAATTACATTGCTCACGGTAGTACAGGAGCTGGGAACGATCAAGTGCGGTTCGATATGATCTTCCAAATTCTAGCTCCAGAGATTGAAATTATTACGCCGATTAGAGATCAACAACTCTCTAGACAACAAGAGATTGATTATTTAAAAAGCAAAGGTATTCATATGTCTTGGGAAAAGGCTAAATACTCGGTCAATAAAGGACTCTGGGGTACAAGTGTCGGAGGTGATGAAACCCTTACCTCTCACCTACCACTACCAAATGAGGCCTATCCAAGCCAACTGACTAATATGGGAACACAACGGTTAACGCTCAGTTTTACCAAAGGTGAATTAACCGCCATAGATGGTAAATCTGACACTGCCGTTGCATTAATTGAAAAACTCAACGCCATAGCATCACAATTTGCCATTGGAAGAGATATCCATGTGGGAGATACTATTATTGGAATAAAAGGAAGAGTTGGTTTTGAAGCAGCTGCGCCACTTATTATAATCAAAGCGCACCACACCCTTGAAAAACACGTATTGACTAAATGGCAACAACAACACAAAGATTACCTTTCCAACTGGTACGGGATGTTATTGCACGAGGGAAATTACCTGGATGAAGTGATGAGAAATATTGAAACCTTCTTAACGGACACTCAAAAGAATGTAACTGGTGAGGTTTATGTAAGCCTTCACCCATATCGTTTCCAAATAGAAGGAATCAAATCATCGCATGATTTAATGAATGCTAAATTCGGTAGTTATGGTGAGATGAATAAAGGTTGGACAGCCGAACAGGCCAAAGGCTTTATTAAACTCAGTTCCAATGCCGTTAAAATCCATCAATCCGTAAACAACTCAGAAAAATGATCAAAGCAGGTATTATAGGAGGTTCAGGTTATACAGGAGGCGAATTAATTCGACTCTTGTTAAACCATCCAAAGGTTACAATTGATTTTGTTTATAGCACCACCAAGGTGGATCAACCTATTGCTCATACGCATGAAGATCTCCTTGGAAGTAGTGATCTTAAGTTTGTCGGGACGATAAATTCTAAAGTTGATGTGTTATTTTTATGTCTAGGCCACGGGAATTCTAAAAAATTCTTAGACTCCCATGAATTTTCTGCTAAAACCAAAATCATAGACCTTAGTAATGACTTCAGATTAACCCCTGACAAGACCTATGGTGGAAGAACCTTCGAATATGGACTTCCAGAACTGCAAAAGCAGACCATTAAAAACGCACAACATATTGCCAACCCTGGTTGTTTTGCAACAGCCATACAACTCGCTCTATTGCCTTTAGCAAAAGAAGGGCTTTTAAAAGAATCGATTCACATCAATGCTACAACAGGGAGTACTGGCGCTGGTGTAGTTCCATCTTCAACGACACATTTTAGTTGGAGAAATAATAATTTATCCTGGTACAAACCATTTACACACCAACATTTAGGAGAGATCAATCAAAGTATTATTAGTCTTCAAAGCAACCAACCAGACATCTTTTTATTACCTCAGCGTGGTGATTTTGCCAAAGGAATTTTTGTAACATCCTACATGAAATTTGAAAAAGGTTTGGAAGAAACTTGGAATTTATTCCAAGATTATTATGTTAAGGAACCGTTCACACATGTTTCGACCAAAGAAGTCCACTTAAAGCAAGTTATTAATACCAATCATTGTTTTATTCACCTTCACAAGCATAATGATGTATTGCTTATCACAAGTATCGTTGACAATTTGATCAAGGGTGCTTCTGGTCAGGCCATACAGAATATGAATTTGCTCTTTGGTTTTACAGAAAGTGACGGACTAAATTTAAAAGGAAGTTATTTCTAAAAACTAAAAACAAAACACATGAAAGTTACCGTCATTGGATCAGGAAATCTTGGAAAATCTATTATTGCTGGATTAGCCTCCAGTGCATTATTTGATCCAAAGAACATTTTAGTAGCAGACAAATCAAACGAAAATTTAGAATTTATTAAAAATTCTTCTGGAGTCTCCGTGACTCCAGATAACAACATTGCCATCAAAGATGCCAAATGGATTATCCTATGCATTCAGCCCAGAGTCCTAAAATTGGTTTTGGATGAGATCAAAGATCAACTCAATCCCGATCAAATATTAATCTCGACTGTTACAGGGGTATCCATTGAAGAGATAAATGAAACTGTTCCCAATAACAAAGTCATAAGAGCCATGCCTAATACGGCAGCCATCAAACAACAATCGATGTCTTTTATCACCTCTCTAGATAATGAACATCAGGATGTAGCATTTGTTGAGAAAATGTTTGGCACTATCGGAAAAACGATGATTATAGAAGAACATTTAATGCAAGCGGCGACAGTTTTAGGAGCTAGTAGCACCGCATTTTTCTTGCGCTTTCTAAGAGCGTTAACGCAAGGAGGCGTTCAAATGGGATTCCACCCGCATGAAGCTCAAGAGATTTCAGCACAGGTCGCCATAGGAGCTGCTGCACTTATTGAAGATGGAACACACGCCGAGGTCGAGGTTGATAACGTTACCACACCACAAGGTTGCACTATCGAAGGATTAAATGCTATGGAACACAATGGTCTAAGCTCTGCTGTAATTAAAGGTGTGATGGCAGCATACCAACGAATAAATAACATTAATTAGGGTATTTTGTTGGATTTCTATAGAATTCCGTTAAAATATCAAATTTATAATTTCTGTACACAATAAATGAAACTGTTCGATGTTTACCCATTATACGACGTTACTCCACAGCGAGCAAGCGATGTATTTGTTTACGATAATAACGGTGTAGAATATTTAGATCTCTACGGGGGTCACGCCGTGATTAGCATCGGTCATGCACATCCTACCTATGTAGGACACTTGACCAATCAGATCAATAAACTAGGTTTTTACTCCAATGCTGTTCAAAATCCACTTCAAGTGGAACTGGCGGAAAGGTTAGGAAGACTTTCTAATTGCGAAGATTACGATTTATTTCTTTGCAATTCAGGGGCAGAAGCCAACGAGAATGCACTTAAGTTAGCCTCATTTCATACTGGAAAATCACGGGTTATTGCTTTTAAAAATGCATTTCATGGAAGAACATCTGCAGCAGTTGCTGCAACCGATAATAGGGCTATCAACGCTCCTATTAATAACCAGCACAGCGTCACCACTTTCCTTCCTTTAAACCAACTTCACTCTTTAGATTATGAATTAGCGTTCGGTGACGTTTGTGCGGTTATAATAGAACCCATTCAAGGGGTTGGTGGATTAGACGAACCAACCACGGAATTTCTGCAAGAAGTTACTCGTTTGTGTAATAAACACAACGTTGTTCTTATTTTGGATGAAATTCAGTCCGGGTACGGAAGGAGTGGTAAGTTTTTTGCCTTCCAACACCACAACATCGAACCTGACATAATTACAGTTGCTAAAGGTATGGGGAATGGATTCCCTATGGGAGGTGTTTTAATTCATCCTAAATTTAAAGCTAAACACGGAATGCTCGGGACTACCTTTGGAGGTAATCATCTGGCATGTGCTGCTGGAATTGCTGTTCTAGAGGTTATGGAAAAGGAAAATCTTATAAATAATACAACAAAGGTTAGCGCTTATTTCATTGAAAAAGCAAAGAAAATCAATACTTTACAAAAAATTAAAGGACGAGGACTCATGCTTGGAATGGAGTTTGAACAACCTGTATCAGAAATAAGAAAAGAGCTTATTTACGAGAAACACATATTTACTGGCGGCTCGGCAAATAAGAACTTATTAAGAATTTTACCGCCGTTAACGATTAAAGAACATCATATTGATCAGTTTTTTACTGCTCTAGATGATGTTTTAAAAAATCAAAAACAAAATGAATAAAGTATTAACAATTACAGAACGAAACAATGTATTAACCACTATGGCCGAACTGATCCTAAAGGAAAAGGAGGCCATCATAAAAGAAAATCAGAAAGATTTAGATGCCTATAATGGTGGCGATTTAGCGATGGAGGATCGTTTGAAAGTTGACCAGGAGAAAATACAAGTGATGATCACCTCCCTCAACGAACTTGCAGAAAAAGAGGATCCTCTAGGAAAAGAACGTTTCCATTTTCAGCATGAGAACGGCATGCATGTTTATAACAAAACGGCACCTTTCGGAACTGTAATGATTATCTATGAATCGCGCCCTGATGTCACCGTAGAGGCGGCTGGAATTGCTTTTAAATCTGGAAATAAGATCGTCTTAAAAGGAGGGAAAGAATCCATTAATTCAAATCTGAAAATTGTTGAACTATGGGATCGCGCTTTAAAACAGCACGGCATCACAGAAAAGTGGGTAGAATATTTAAAATTTGACAGAAAACAAACCCAAGCGTTTTTAGAGAATCCAACACAACCTATTGATCTAATTGTCCCTCGTGGGGGCGAACGCTTAATTGAATTTGTTAAGAAAAATGCTAGGTGTCCAGTGATTGTCAGCGGAAGAGGAAACAATTTCCTCTACGTACATAAGGATGCTGATTTAGATCTAGCGTTAAAAGTTATTATCAATGCTAAAACAGCAAAGATCTCAGCGTGTAATGCTTTGGATAAGGTCTTAATTGACAAAAACCTGTCCAATTACAATGAATTTGTGCAAAGACTTTTAAATCGACTCGCAGCGTCTAAAGTAGCGGTACATGTAGATCAGCAGCTCAGCTCATTTGAAGACGTGAAAACCATCACCGATCAAGACATTTGGTATGAAGAATTTTTAGATTATAAAATTGTGATCGGCCTGGTAGACTCTGTAGAACAAGCCATTGCTAAAATAAACAAATATTCTGGAGGGCACTCTTCTTCCATCATAACCAAAGATCAACAAATTGCTGATCAGTTTATGACTGCAGTAGACACAGCAGCCGTTTACCACAATGCTTCAACTAGATTTACCGATGGCGGTCAATTAGGATTAGGAGGAGAACTGGCTATTAGCACAGATAAACTACATCAACGTGGTCCTATTGGATTAGAACATTTAGTAACCAACAAGTGGTACATCCACGGCGATGGACAGATACGATAACTATTGTAAAATAAATAAAATTTTTATAATTCCTATTTCGAATACTTCGAAATACATTTAGAGAAACACATAAACACAAAAAAATGAGTAAGCCAAAAAAGAAGAAGAAACGAATTCTATTAAAAATAGGTTCCAATACGCTTACAAAAGAATCAGATCAAATCTCAAGAGGTAAAATTGAAGATATTGGTCGACAAATCGCAACTTTACAAGATGATTATGAATTTGTAATTGTCAGTTCTGGGGCAAAAGTAGTGGCAAAACAATTTGTAAACTTGGAAAGCACTTACAGCGAAGAAATTAATGTAAAACAAGCCCTCACCTCTATCGGTCAGCCCCACCTTATTCGAATCTTTCAAGAGAACTTTAGGGAGTTAGGATTGTTGGCCTCACAATGCCTTCTCTCGTATTCCGATTTTGAAAAAGAAGAATCGAAGAAAAACATTGTGAACACCATTAATATTCTTGTCGATAATGGGTATATTCCTATTATCAATGAAAATGATACTGTAGCCACTGATGAGATTCAGTTTGGTGATAATGATAAACTCGCGGCCTTAACGGCAGCATTATTGGAGGTAGATCTTTTAATAATTGCCACCAATACCTTTGGGATCTATACAGCAAAATCCTTTAAAAATGGACATCCGGAGACCATAACAGAGGTGCAGAATTTTTCAGATCTCAAAAAGGAAGTTGTAGATAATGATAAATCCAGTCATGGTACTGGGGGGATGAGTTCAAAAGTAGTTGCTTTAGAAATTGCCAATAAGGCCAATATAGAAACCTGGATTGTGAATGGATTGAAAGATAATTTTATTATAAATTCGATCAACCAGAAAACCCCTTTTACTAAAATTGAATAAATGGTAAGACAATCTTAATAGGAGTATGAACGCCCAAAATGTCTTCCTAAGCAACGTAAAAAAGGTGATAAGTTGTACATTTTGGGCGTTTTTTAATCCTTATTATATCATCACAGAAATTAAATGAATGCAAAGACCAAAAAAAGAATGGTTCTTAAAATAGGGTCCAACACCCTAACCAAAGAGACCAACCATATTTCCCGAGGGAAAATTGAGGACATCGCCAACCAGGTTGCCTCGCTTAAAGATGAATACGAATTCATCATTGTGAGCTCAGGTGCTATTGCCGCTGCAAAACAATTTGTACAGCTCGAGGGTAATGGAAAAGATATAAATGTTAAACAAGCTTTAGCCTCTATTGGTCAATTGCATCTGATGCGTATTTACCAAGAGAACTTTAGAGAATTGGGGCTCTATGTATCCCAATGCCTGCTTTCCTACTCTGACTTTAATAGTGATTCTACAAGAGAGAATATTGTAAATACTATAAATATCCTGTGTGAAAATGATTACATACCCATTATCAATGAGAACGATACGGTAGCCACAGATGAAATACAATTTGGAGATAACGACAAGTTAGCAGCCATGACAGCAGTTCTACTTGGCGCGGATCTATTAGTTATAGCTACCAACACCAATGGAATTTATACGCGAAACTCTATTGAGGAAAATCAACCAAAAACAATTACCTCTGTAAGTAGTGTGGAAGAACTCCTAAAGGAGGTTGCCGATGGTAAATCAACCCATGGTACTGGTGGGATGCTTTCTAAAATTGAAGCCGTGAAAATTGCACACAGTGCAAATATTGAAACCTGGATCATCAATGGCTTGGAGGACGAATTTATTGTTAAAGCAGTGCAAGGATCCAGTGTTTTTACCAAAATAGACAAAACAGTAATATATTAATAAAAATCAACAAACCAAGGCTTAGCTATATTATAAGTTTAGAGGTGAGAAAACATAAATCGTTCAACCCATGAAACAATATTTAGATTTAGAAGACATCAAAGATTTAGATAACTTAATCCAAAAAGCTATAACGCTAAAAAACAATCCCTTTCACCACCAGGAACTCGGACGGAACAAAACCATAGGATTGTTGTTTTTTAACTCCAGTCTAAGAACCAGGTTAAGCACCCAAAAGGCAGCACAGAATCTTGGAATGAACGTGATGACTTTGGATCTTAAGACCGACAGTTGGCAATTGGAATTTGAGGAAGGAAGTATCATGGATACCACCAAAGCCGAACACATCAAAGAAGCTGCAGCGGTTATCTCGCAGTATGTGGATATTATTGCGCTAAGAGCATTCCCTACCCTAATCGATAAAGAACAAGATCAAAAGGAAACGATCCTGAAGAGTTTTCAAAAATATGCTAGTGTCCCAGTGGTTAATATGGAAAGTGCTACTGCACATCCACTACAAGCACTCACCGATGCCATTACAATCACAGAACACAGTATTGTTAAAAGACCAAAAGTGGTTTTAAGTTGGGCGCCCCATCCAAAGGCCTTACCTCATGCTGTGCCAAATTCATTTGCAAAGGTAATGCAGATGATGGATGTGGATTTTAGTATTACCCATCCTAAAGGTTATGAGCTCAACCCAGAGATCACCCAAAACACTCCTATTATTTACAACCAGGAAGAAGCTATAGAAAATGCCGATTTTATATATGCCAAAAATTGGAGCAGTTATACAGATTATGGTAAAATATTGTCAACGGACCAGCGATGGATGATTAATTTAGAAAAATTAAACAATGCCAAATTTATGCACTGTTTACCAGTGCGTCGAAATGTTATTGTAGATGATAGTGTATTAGATAGCGATCAATCGCTTGTGATACAACAAGCCAATAACCGAACCTATGCCGCTCAAGCTGTTCTAAAGGAACTTCTTGAGAATTTGTAATGTAATTGTAAAAAAATGAAAGTATCCGTAGTTAAGATAGGTGGCAATCTCATTGAGGATGATGCTGATTTAGAACAAGCATTGAACAATTTCGCACAGCTCGAAGGCCTGAAAATTTTGGTGCACGGAGGGGGAAAACTCGCCACACAATTGGCACAAAAAATGGGCATTAAAACTAAAATGATCCAAGGGCGAAGGGTTACCGATGCACAAACTCTAGAAATTATAACCATGGTTTATGGAGGATTGGTAGGTAAAACTATTGTTTCAAAACTACAAGCAAAACAGTGTAATGCAATAAGTCTCTCTGGAGCGGATTTAAATTGTATTCAATCCTTAAAGCGCCCCGTAAAAGAAAATGATTTTGGTTTTGTAGGAGATATCAGCAAAGTAAACGCACAAAGCTTCACCACACTGCTAAATGCTCAAATAACCCCAGTTTGCTGCGCAATCACCCATGATGGCAATGGACAATTACTCAATACCAATGCCGATACAATTGCCTCAGAGATTGCCATAGCACTCTCCAGTGAATATGAGGTAGCACTTTATTATTGTTTTGAGAAAAAAGGAGTTCTTAGAAATGTTCTCGACGAGAACTCCGTAATAACTGATATTGACCCCTCTTCCTATAAAAATTTGATCGCACAGGGAATCATTGCAGATGGAATGCTTCCAAAACTACACAATTGTTTTCATGCACTCGAGAATAAAGTACAACATGTCTATGTAGGAAGTATTGCAATGTTAGCAAACCAAGATGAAATAAAAACAACCCTACATTTAAACCAATACAACTAGCATATAATGACTATAGAATCACTAAAAGAAGAGGCCATTTCTCTTCTGAAATCACTTATAAGAACCCAATCCTTTTCTTCAGAAGAAGACAAAACCGCTCTTTTAATAATCGAGTGGTTCAAGCGTTATCAAATCCCTTATAAAAGACAGGGAAACAATATCTGGGCCTTTAACGAAGATTTTCAATCCGATAAACCACTCATGTTGCTGAATTCCCACCATGACACGGTAAAACCTAACAGCGCCTATACGAAGGATCCCTTTGATGCGCATATTGAGGATGGAAAACTCTATGGATTGGGAAGCAATGATGCTGGTGGCTGTTTAGTATCACTAATAGCTACATTCACCTACTTTTTTAAAAAGACCAATCTAAAATACAACCTGGTCCTTGTAGCTTCAGCCGAAGAGGAAAGTTCTGGACCAAATGGGCTTAAATCTCTTTTAAAGGATTTACCTCATATCGATGTCGCCATTGTAGGCGAACCCACACTGATGAATTTGGCAGTTGCCGAAAAGGGTTTAGTTGTTTTTGACGCTATTGTAAAAGGGACACCAAGTCATGCAGCACACCCAAATGATGATAATGCCATATATAAAACCATTGATGTCCTGCAGTGGTTTAAAGATTATAAATTTGAAAAAGTATCAGATGTGTTAGGGCCTGTCAAATTAACAGTCACTCAAATTGAGGCAGGAAATCAGCATAATGTTGTACCAGCCGATGTGAGAATGGTTATTGACGTTAGGGTGAATGATAAATATAGTAATCAAGAAATATACGACATTTTAAAGAGTGAAGCACCCTGTGAATTGACCCCCAGATCCCTCCAGTTAAACTCCTCTGCTATCCCCGAAGATCACCCATTAGTCCAAGCTGGACTCGCCCTGGGTAGAACAACTTACGGTTCACCTACCCTTTCCGATCAAGCCAATTTATATTGTCCTTCGTTGAAGTTAGGCCCTGGAGACTCCACTCGTTCGCATTCGGCCGATGAGTTTATCTACGTAGCTGAAATCCAGCAAGGGGTAGAATTATATATTCAGTTACTTACAAAGGTCTTGTTGTAGCTTGAGGCAATAAAAAATGATTTATCATAAGACGAATAAAAAAACAACTACTAATTTTACGGCATTAGAATTCAAAAAATTATTAAGGCTATGAAACTTTGGGATAAAGGCTTTTCTACAGATAAAAAGATAGATGTGTTTACTGTTGGTTCAGATAGAGAACTGGATCTGGTAATCGCCAAATATGATGTTTTAGCGTCCAAGGCACATGCCAAGATGCTAGCTAAAATCGGACTGATTTCTCAACAAGAAGCCGATTCATTGACCGCTGCTTTAGATACCATTGGAGAAGAAATACAAAAGGGTCATTTTACCATAGAGGATAGTTTCGAGGATGTACATTCAAAAATAGAGTTTTTGCTAACTGAAAAACTAGGTGATACGGGTAAACGAATTCATACTGCGCGATCCAGGAACGATCAAGTTTTAGTGGCTGTAAACCTCTATTTAAAAAATGAACTTGGACAAATTAGGCAAAGTACTAAAGAATTGTTTGATGATTTAATCACTTTGGCTGATACCTATAAAAATGTTTTATTACCTGGTTATACGCATCTGCAAATCGCCATGCCATCTTCTTTTGGACTGTGGTTCTCTGCATATGCGGAAAGCCTTATCGACGATATGTATTTTGTGGAAGCGGCTTATAAGACTGTGGATCAAAATCCATTAGGAAGTGCTGCGGGTTACGGGAGTTCTTTTCCAATTGATCGAGATTTCACCACTGCTGCGTTAGATTTTAAAGATCTTAAATACAATGTGGTTGCCGCACAAATGAGTCGTGGAAAATCCGAAAAAGCAACGGCATTTGCACTGAGCGCTGTAGCTGCAACGCTTTCCAAATTTGCCATGGATATCTGTCTTTATATGAGTCAGAACTTTGAATTCATTACCTTCCCTAATGAGCTTACCACTGGATCGAGCATCATGCCTCACAAAAAAAATCCAGATGTATTTGAACTCATCCGTGGGAAATGCAATAAAATTCAAGCGGTTCCTAATCAATTGGCCATGCTAACCACTAACCTACCAAGTGGTTATCACAGGGATCTACAACTGACTAAAGAAATAATTGTCCCAGCTATTCAGGAGCTTAAATCTTGTTTGGAAATGATGCGTTTTTCAATTACGAACGTTATTGTCAATGAGCATATATTAGCCGATAAAAAGTACGACTACCTCTTCAGTGTTGATACTTTAAATGATCTAGTTTTAAAAGGGATACCCTTTAGAGACGCCTATAAGCAAATGGGTCAGGATATTGAAAAGGGCACCTATGAGCCAAAGAAGGATATTAAACACACCCATAAAGGGAGCTTGGGAAATTTATGCCTTGATCAGATCAAAGCTAAAATGGATCAAATCCTTTAATACCTTATATTACAAAGAAACAAGGTACTATATAAGTTCTGTGTACCTTGTTTTTTTATTATTATTTGCGTTGGGTACCTAAACCCTATTTAAGAAATCATTTAAAACCTTCTGATGTTGTTCCTTTAGCTCCTCATTTGTGATCAACCCTTTTTTGATAGAGAAGTTTTCTTTAAAATTCGGTAAGGAGAATTTATCCGCTACAAGGGCACCAAAACGAGGAAGTAATTTTTCTGTCACCTCAATAGAGCCCTTTGCTCCTCTTGCTCCATTAGAAGTTCCTAAAAGAAAAATTGGTTTATTATTTAAAAAATTCCGGTCAACCCTAGACAACCAATCAATTAGGTTTTTAAAGTATGCAGAAGGGTTGCCATTGTGTTCATTTACACTAATAATGAGACCATCTGCTTCAAGGATATCATCCTTTAGTGCCACCAAGGACGCTTTATACCCCTTTTCCTTTTCCAAATCTTCACTAAATAGTGGAAATTCCATTTTAGCCATATTTAATAATTGAATATCATAATCATCAATTAAAGAGACCGTATATTTAACTAATTCGTAGTTTATTGAAGCACTTGAATTACTTCCTGCAAAAGCAATGAGTCTTTTCATGAATTATAAGCTAATTAAATTCGTTATTATTGTTAAATATAATTAACTTTTTTCAAATTAATTCTTCAAAGATTTACTTTTACAGTCAAATTTTCTATAGCTACTTTTCCATGTCAAAATCAAATAAATATACCATACAAAACGAGCATTTAGAAATAGTTATTCAGGGTACTGGAGCTGAAATTTCCAGTATAAAAGACAACGATGGTCTTGAATATATCTGGCAAGCTGAACCGAAGATTTGGGGAAGTCATGCTCCTGTACTGTTTCCCATTATCGGTGCTTTAAAAAATGGCACATACACCTATAAAGGGCACCAGTACAGTATTTCTAAACATGGATTCATCCGAAATAATAACAACCTGCAGGTTGTTACACATTCAAAGCACATTTTACAACTTCAGTATGCCTATAATGATGAAACTCTTAAAAACTACCCATTTAAATTTGAGTTTACCATTAGCTTTGTCTTAAGGGGTAAAAGTTTAGAGGTTCTTCATCAAGTAAAAAATCACGACGACAAGGAGATGTTATTTTCTTTAGGGGGGCATCCAGCGTTCAAATGTCCATTAAAAGCTACGGAAAATTACCATGATTACGTTTTAAAATTTGAACACAAAGAAAATAGCAAACGACATTTAATCGATAAAAATGGTTTACAAAACGGGCAATCCCAGCCATTTTTAAATAATGAGGATACCATCGAGTTACAACATTCAATATTTAAAGATGATGCGCTAATTTTCAAAGATTTAAAATCTCGACGGATTAGTTTGGCTCATAAGACTAAAGGAGATGTATTAAGGGTATCCTTCGAAGATTTTGATTACTTGGGACTTTGGGCTAAAACGGACGGTAACTTTGTATGTATTGAACCCTGGCTTGGCATTACCGATCATGTGGATACCAATGGTGATTTTGAAAATAAAGAAGGGATATTAACCCTTGGGCCAGGCAAAACCTTCAAGGCGTCTTTTACTATTGATATATTTTAAAAGGTGACTTTAAATAGCACCAAAATAAAATAAAAAAGGGGCTGATTTTAAAAAAACCAACCCCTCTATTTAATTATACTCTAGCACTAAGTATTTAATTAATGTAGTTAAAGTCTATAGATAAACCCATAAAAACATCCCTTACACATGTAAAGCTCTATCTTCCGTAGCTGCTAGCGCTGCTTCTTTAACAGCCTCTGCATAAGTTGGATGCGCATGACTCATTCTAGCGATATCTTCCGCACTGGCTCTGTATTCCATAGCCGTTACTGCTTCCGCAATTAGATCAGCTGTTCTGGCGCCAATCATATGGATTCCAAGAACCTCATCAGTTTTCTCATCAGCGAGAATTTTAACAAAACCATCTATATCCATGCTAGCACGAGCTCTACCTAAGGCTCTCATTGGAAATTGTCCAATTTTATACCCCACTCCTTCTTCCTTTAATTGCTCTTCCGTTTTTCCAACTGCAGCAACTTCTGGCCATGTGTAAACCACTCCGGGAATAAGATTATAATTAATATGTGGCCTCTGACCAGCTAAAGTTTCAGCGACAAACACCCCTTCTTCTTCAGCTTTATGCGCGAGCATTGCTCCTTTAACAACATCGCCAATTGCATAAATATTAGAGACATTAGTTTGCAGGTGTTCATTTACCTCAACCTGTCCTCTATCATTTACCTTTACCCCTGCTTTATCCAAGTGAAGTCCTTCTGTATAAGGTCTTCTTCCGACAGATACCAAACAGTAATCCCCATCAAAGCTAACTTCTTTTCCTTTTTTATCATCTGCTTTGACAATAACCTTATCGCCATCACGAGTAACTTCTTTTACTTTATGTGAGGTATAGAATTTCATCCCACCTTTTTTCAAAGAACGTTGTAGCTCTTTAGATAGACCACCGTCCATAGTTGGGATGATACGATCCATATATTCAATTACACTTACCTGAGCCCCAAGTCGGCTGTACACCTGTCCTAATTCTAATCCGATAACTCCGCCACCAATAATGACAAGATGTTTTGGAATTTCTTTTAAAGACAACGCTTCTGTAGAGGTAATGATACGTTCTTTATCTAGGGTAATAAATGGTAAGGTAGATGGCTTAGATCCCGTAGCAATAAGACTGTATTTAGCTTCTATTTCTTGCCTTTGACCATCTTTATCTATGCTGATATGTGTTGCATCTTTAAAGCTACCTATTCCATGGTAAACGTCAATTTTATTCTTATCCATCAAAAATTCAATCCCTTTGGTGGTTTGATCTACCACACCTTGTTTACGAGAAATCATTTTTTCGATATTAACTTTTACTTCTCCAGGGATTTCAATACCATGAGCATCAAAATTTTTTATAGCCTCCTCGTAATGGTGAGAAGAATCTAAAAGAGCCTTTGAAGGAATACAACCAACATTTAAACAGGTTCCTCCTAGAGTATCGTACTTTTCAATAATAGCTGTTTTCATTCCGAGTTGAGCACAGCGTATTGCAGCTACATAGCCACCAGGTCCAGAGCCGATTACGGCTACGTCATATGAATTCATAAAAGTTAATTTTCTATAATTAATCTAGTTGAATAACAAAAGTACAAATGTTTTGCCCAACTAAGGCTATGAAATAATTGAAAAATATCGCTTTTAAGAAGCCTTTAGAATAGGGGTAGCGAATTCCAAAAATCTTCAAAAATTAGCACCAAAATTTCAACATTTTTTCAAAACCAATTTAAGCTCTTTTAAAATTATGGAGAAAATTACAGAAATTAGCCACGCTGCGGGTAATTACAAATAACCCTAAATGTTCTTAAACTACTAAAAACACTGGGAACCTCCATACAAAAATATTTTAGACCTATTCACTTTTCCCTTGTAGAAGTAAATGTATCTTTGTGGCTACTTTAACGTTTTCGTCTATGGAGTGTATCAGTGTTTTTGACATGCTAAAAATTGGCGTTGGCCCATCGAGCTCACATACCTTAGGCCCTTGGCGAGCAGCTCAGCGGTGGATTGAAGAACTAAAGGATGACCAATTGTTTTACAAGGTGGAAGGCATCCAGGTTCACATGTATGGTTCCTTATCGCTCACAGGTAAAGGGCATGCCACTGATTTGGCCATTTTACTCGGGCTTTCAGGAACAGATCCAGAGTATGTACCTATTGAAAATATAAATCCTATTGTTAATCAAATAAAAAATTCATTAGTACTGAACTTTAATAACGAGAGAAAAGTTCCATTTAACCCTGAAAAAGACCTAGTTTTTCACAGGAACTTCCTTCCTTTCCATGCCAATGGTATGCGTTTTTCGGCTACCCTGGATGATGGCACCACTTATGAACAAACATACTATTCCATAGGTGGGGGATTTGTTGTCAAAGAAGAACTCTATCACCCAAAAGACAACCTGGATATTATTAAGCAGTTTCCATTTTCAATCCAAAAAGGAACTGAATTACTTCACTTCTGCCAAAATGAACAGAAGTCCATTTCAGAAATTGTCCTAGAAAACGAACTTTCGCTTCGTAGTGCTGAACAAATCGACATCGAGTTAAAACGCATCTGGGATACCATGCTAGAGTGCATGTATATCGGTTGTCACACCGAAGGCAATTTACCTGGAGGACTTAATGTAAGAAGACGTGCCTATGATATCCATCAGCGACTCAAAGGAGACCTGAAATACAATTCCCCAGAGCAGTGGGTTGAGGTGATTCGTAAAACGGAGGTCAAGTTTAGACAAATTTTAAAATGGGTAAGCTGTTTTGCTATTGCAGTAAATGAGGTGAATGCTTCTTTAGGAAGAGTAGTTACCGCACCGACCAATGGAAGCGCTGGTGTTATTCCTTCGGTGTTAATGTACTATTTAGTGATCGAAAATCATCAAGCTGGTTTTGAAGAAATTAAAAAATTCTTATTAGTGGCGGGAGAAATTGGGAGCATCTTCAAAAAAGGAGCTACTATCTCCGCAGCAATGGGCGGCTGCCAAGCAGAAATAGGAGTTTCCTCAGCAATGGCTGCAGGTGCTTTAACAGAACTTCTTGGAGGTACCCCAGATCAGGTATTGATCGCTGCAGAAATCGCGATGGAACACCACTTAGGACTCACCTGTGATCCGATAGGAGGTCTGGTCCAAATTCCTTGTATTGAGCGCAACTCAATGGGAGCCATAAAGGCAATCAATGCTGCAGAACTAGCCTTGGATACCGATCCAAAGAACGTGAAAGTGCCTTTGGATGTGGTAGTTAACACCATGTGGGAAACAGCTAAAGATATGAACTCTAAATACAAAGAAACCTCAGAGGGAGGATTGGCTGTGGGAGTCCATCTCAGTGACTGTTAGACATAAGAGCACCTTAATTTAGCCCAACCAATCCTTAAAGTCCTTTACTCTTTGACGGCTAACGATGACCTGATTATCTTCTAAATGATTCATCTTTAGTCGTAGGCGATTATTGGTGTAATTAAGTATTTCGCCAATTTGATTTATGTTTATAATATAACTTCTACTAATTCGAAAAAACAAGTCAGGTTGTAGGTCCTCATAGATCGCATCCATGCTACTATCCAATAGGTAGCTTCGATTCTCTAAGGTGTGAAGGTAGGTCCCTTTGTCCCGACTAAAAAAGCATACAATTTCATCCATAGCGATGAGCTTGATGCGTTGTCCAACACTTACACTAAAACGTTTTTTATACCCGCGGTCAAGAGGATTGACCAGCAATTTTTTCACCTCTTCAAAGTTTAGAGAAACCTGGCCGTTAACCGGTTTAAAATGGCGGTACTTTACAATAGCTTTCTCTAGTTCTTCTTCATCAATGGGCTTAAGCAAATAATCAATACTGTTGAGTTTAAAGGCCTTTAATGCATACTCATCATAGGCAGTGGTAATGATAATTACGCTATGAATCTGAACCGTTTCAAAGATTTCAAAAGACAAACCGTCGGAGAGCTGGATATCTAAGAAAATTAAATCTGGATGTTGGTTATTACTAAACCATTCCACTGACTCCTTCACACTATGCAGCAATTGATCCACCGCTACCCCTAGTTTATGTAACATTCGGCCTAATCTACGTGCTGATGCAGCCTCATCCTCTATGACTACTACTTTCATAAAAATATTTCCTTTAGTTGGTGCTAATTAATACTCGCCTTTAAGAACACCCTTATTCCCATTTGTGTTGCGCCTCCTTGTTGTAGGTTTCACCACCTTTTTCCATAATTTCCTTAATTTTACGTTCTTCCCAGTCTTTTGATAAAATTAAATTAAATCCAAAGACTTTTAAGCCATGAATTGCAATGGCAATTCCCCACCATACAGTCACCCATAAAAACCAAGGATAGGATAATCCATTGGTCATATAATTGCATAGTATTAAAAACAAGTTCACGATAATAAAAATAGTCAATGAGGAATAAAACTTTTTTAATTCTTTAACACGTTCTTTGGCCTTGATATATTTTTGATCTAATTCCATAATGTTACTTGTTTTTATTGTCTTTATTCATAATTTCTTTCATTTTTTTCTCCTCCCAATCTTTACCTAAAAAGGGATGATAATTATAAGCCTCCATACCGTGGATCGCAAGTCCAATTCCCCAACCAATGATTGGGAAAATGACCCACGAAAATTCTGGACTTGTAATGTGATTGATCCATGCAAGAAAAGGAATCACAAGAACATAGGCGGTAAGATTGGTATAAAATTCTTTTAATTTTTTGTATTTAATGCTGTCTGTTTCTTTGCTAATAAAAGGATGATAATTGAATACTTCTAAACCGTGCAAAACGATTCCTATGCCCCATCCTACTACTGGAAAAACAATCCATGGGAAACCCGAATATGTAATGAAATACACCCAGATTAAAAATGGGATCACAAAGATGTAAGCGGTAAGGTTTCCATAGAATCCTTTCAATTCCTCTACCTTTTTTTTAGCCAACGCATAACGCTTCTCATCGATATAAACCTCCTGAATTTGTTCCATTTTAACACGTTTGGTTAAAAGTGGTAATTTAACACTGAATTCACAGTCTGATTTTCCAACCTCTACCTCTCGTGCTGTAAGCAATGCATAACGTTGTTTAATATTTACCAACCCCACACCGATACTGTGCTTAATGACCGCCTTGGGTTTGTAATTATTGGATACGATTAAATAATTATCTTTTTGATAAATTTTTATGACAAGTGGTGAATCTTGTGTAATTTGATTGTGTTTAATGGCATTTTCAAGAAGCAACTGCAAAGAACATGGAACCACCTTTGCTTGGAAATTAATATTCTGGGCCACTTCAAAAACAATGCTGTTTTCAAATCGCATTCGAACTAGTGTCATATAAGCTTTAGCAAAGTTCAGCTCTTCCTCCACGGTGACCAGTTCTTTGGATTTCTGTTCTAGAACATAACGATACACCTTAGAGAGCAAGGTGGTGAACTTTTGGGCTGCTTCCGTATTTTCTTCAATTAAACTATTGAGAACGTTTAAGCTATTAAATAAAAAATGTGGATCCAATTGACTCTTTAGGGCATCAAATTGAGCAGTAGCAGCCCCAGCTATAAATTTCTGCTGTTTAAACTTCGATTCTTGCCTTGATCGATATAGATGAAATCCACTAAATGCAACCCCAACTATAAAACTAACCGCCAATGGTATGAGGTAGTCTTCTAACTTATCATGAATCAAAAACTCTTCTATGGTGGCCCCATTTACTACGAACTGAACACCAAAATTTAAAACCACCAAACAAATATAACTGAGTAACACTGCTCCAATTGAGGTTATAAGAAACAGTGAATTGGCATTTATTTTAAATTTATGGTGTCTTCGAATCCACCTAAAAAAGCTCGCATTAGCTATAAAAAGAACCATCGTGTACACTAGGGTAAGAATCAATCGAGACCATAAAGCCTTATCAAGAGAAACCTGGCCTTGGTTGCTATAGTAAATGATCGTAATAATCACAAAAACAACGATTCCTACTAAAATGCCTCTAACGGTATCTTTTATTACATTAAGCATCATCCCAACAACGAATTTTGATTTATAAAAGTAGTAAAACTTTGGCACACACTTTCTTGTTGAACCATGGTCATTGATCCATCCAAGTTACGCTGATTCAACTCAATACCCAAAGGGTTTAAGGTTAGAATTCCTGTGATCAGGTAATACACCAAATAATAAATTAACTGCATCATTTTTTGATTGATTTATGATTTGATCCAAAATTGTGACATTATCAGGTTTTCTTAAAATTTAAATGACTGAATTGTAGAATTTGAAGGATGAATTGTTAATTATTAGTTTTAAGAGGACTTTTAAACTTTCCAGCGAACCATTATCTTCGTAATCATGAATCTGGAAATACTACAAACACCTATCGAATATTTAAAGGGAGTGGGGCCTTTACGTGCAGCTATTTTGCGCAAAGAATTAGGTGTTCATACGTATCAAGATCTCATACAACTCTTTCCGAATCGTTATATTGATAAGACTCGTTATTACAAGGTTAATGAATTGCAACAAAACATGGCGGATGTCCAATTAATAGGCTATATCACCCACTTCCGTACCGTAGAGCAAAAAAAAGGCAAACGACTCGTAGCTACTTTTCGAGATGACACAGGAACGATGGAGCTAGTTTGGTTTAGGGGACAAAAATGGATCGCTGAAAATACCAAACGCGACCAGCCCTACGTGATTTTTGGAAAGGTAAATTGGTATAACGGATTCTCCATGGCACACCCGGAGATGGAGCTATTCTCACAGCATGAGAAAAGCATGCGTTCGGCTATGCAAGCGATTTATCCCTCCACCGAAAAACTTTCTCAAAAAGGGATCAGTAATCGCGTGATCATAAAGTTAATGGAACAGCTATTTATAGCCACCAAAGGTCGCTTTTTGGAGACCATACCTGAGGGTATAACGCAAGAGCTTAAATTGCTCTCCAAAAGCAAAGCCATGTTTAATATTCACTTTCCTCAAAGTCAAAGCCTTCTCTCTAGAGCGCAATTCCGATTAAAATTTGAAGAGTTGTTTTATATACAACTTCAACTGCTCTCCAAAAACATCAGTCGTAAAACTAAGATAAAGGGCTATGTATTTGAGAAGGTCGGTCATCATTTTAAATCCTTCTACGACAATTACCTCCCCTTTGAACTCACCACTGCTCAAAAACGTGTGGTTAAAGAGATTAGAAATGACTTGGGAAATGGTGCACAAATGAATAGGCTTTTGCAAGGAGATGTAGGATCTGGAAAAACCATTGTTGCGTTAATGAGTATGCTCCTTGCAATTGACAACGGATTTCAAGCAACCTTGGTTGCCCCCACTGAGATCTTAGCTATTCAACATTATAATGGCATTGTAGAATTAGTAAAGGACATGGATATTGTAGTAAGTTTACTTACAGGATCTACAAAATCAGCAGCTCGAAAAGAAATACATCAACAACTCCAAAGCGGAGCGCTACATATCCTTATTGGAACACATGCTGTCTTGGAGGATAAGGTACATTTCAAAAACTTGGGCCTTGCCATTGTGGATGAACAACACCGTTTTGGTGTAGCTCAGCGGGCTAAACTATGGCGTAAAAATCATACTCCTCCCCATATTTTAGTAATGACAGCAACGCCAATTCCACGTACCTTAGCCATGAGTTTATATGGCGATCTTGACATCTCTGTTATTGATGAGCTTCCACCAGGTAGAAAACCTATTAGTACAGTGCATCGGTACGACAGCAACCGACTCAAAGTATTTCGGTTTATAAAAGATGAAATACAAAAAGGTCGACAAATCTACATTGTGTATCCCTTAATTCAGGAATCGGAGAAATTGGACTACAAAGATCTCATGGATGGGTATGAGAGTATAGTAAGGGAATTTCCAGCTCCTGAATTCCAGATATCGATTGTCCATGGACAGATGAAGCCTGCGGATAAAGATTATGAAATGGATCGCTTCATCAAAGGAGAAACCCAGATTATGGTTGCCACTACTGTGATTGAAGTTGGGGTAAATGTACCCAATGCCTCGGTGATGATAATTGAAAGTGCCGAGCGTTTTGGGCTCTCCCAACTGCATCAATTAAGAGGACGCGTTGGTCGTGGTGCAGAACAAAGCTACTGTATCTTAATGACAGGCCACAAACTCTCCTCAGACTCCAAAACACGACTGCAAACCATGGTTTCCACCAATGATGGATTTGAAATTGCAGAAGTAGATTTAAAACTCAGAGGTCCTGGCGATCTGATGGGAACCCAGCAAAGCGGCGTTCTTAATTTAAAAATAGCGGACATTGTAAAGGATAATGAGATTCTAAAAAAAGCCAGGCTTTACGCGAGTGTTATTTTAAAAAAGGATCCTAAATTAGCCATGTCAGAACACCGAGTGATTCGTCACAACTACTTTCTTCTAAATAAGGATAAAAAAATATGGAATTACATCAGTTAACCTTTCTATGAGTTACGTATTGTCAGTATTATTTTACTTTTTAACTGTCTTATTTTCATCCCATACAATTTATACGCGCGCCTGCTGAATTTATAGTCTTCCTTTACCATGCTTTAAAATTGCCACAAAATATGTTGCATTTGCCATGTTATTCTACATAGTAATATTTCCTATTTTCCATTGTGGATTACTATATTTGCACTTGAATTCAAATTATTAAGCACAGGTGAAAATATCATATAACTGGTTAAAACAATTTATTCAACTTGATTGGGATGCTGACAGGACATCCGCACTATTAACTGATTTAGGGTTAGAAGTAGAAGGAGTTGAAGAATTTGAGTCGGTAAAAGGTTCTTTAAAAGGCATTGTGGTGGGTCATGTACTCTCATGTGAGCAACATCCAAATGCAGATCGTTTAAAGATCACTAAGGTAGATATCGGGGCAGCAGAACCTCTTCAGATTGTATGTGGAGCACCTAATGTAGCAGCAGGCCAAAAGGTTCCGGTAGCTACAATTGGAACTACCCTTTATACAGAAAACGGAGAGTCTTGGGTTATTAAAAAAGGAAAAATTAGAGGAGAAGAATCATTTGGAATGATTTGCGCTGAGGATGAATTAGGTCTAGGTAAAAATCATGACGGCATCATGATCTTAGATCAATCATTTGAACCAGGAACCCCATGTGCTGAATTGTTTGATATTGAAACCGATACCGTTTTTGAAATTGGGCTTACCCCTAACCGTGCAGATGCTATGAGTCATTATGGTGTGGCTCGTGATTTAAGGGCAGGGCTCATACAAAATGATATTCATTTAGAATTTATCACCCCTTCAGTAAGTAGTTTTCATGTCGATAATAGAACACTTCGAGTCGATGTGGATGTTCAAAATAAAGAACTATGTCCACGCTATTGTGGGGTGACGATCTCTGGAATAAAAGTCGAAGAATCTCCAGCTTGGATTCAAAATAGACTCAAGGCCATTGGCATCACACCGAAGAATAATGTGGTGGACATCACCAATTATGTACTTCATGAATTAGGACAACCCCTTCATGCCTTTGATGCCAATATGATTGCCTCTAAGAAGGTTGTAGTACGAACGGCTGTACCAGGAGAGAAGTTCACCACTCTTGATGGGGTGGAACGGGAGCTTCATCAAGAAGACCTCATGATATGTGATAGCGAAAAGCCATTATGTATTGCGGGGGTTCTTGGCGGAATGAATTCTGGAGTAACAGAGAGAACGACAGCAGTTTTCTTAGAAAGTGCTTATTTCAATCCAGTGTCGGTTCGAAAAACAGCTAAAAGACACGGAATAAATACCGACGCTTCTTTCCGCTTTGAAAGAGGTATTGACATCAACAGTACGCGGTATGCGCTATTAAGAGCCGCTTTATATATCAAAGAAATTGCCGGCGGAACTATCTCCAGTGATGCAGAAGATTTTTATCCGAAAAAGTTTGAAGATTTTCAGGTGTTCTTAACCTTCGAAAAGGTAAATTCACTGATCGGTCAAAACCTCTCTACCGATACAATTAAATCCATTTTAAGTTCCCTTGATATTAAAATTAACAATGTCACCGAAACAGGAATTGGACTGACAATACCTTCTTACAGAGTGGATGTACAACGCGAGGTAGATGTGATCGAAGAAATTTTGCGCATCTATGGGTACAACAACATAGAGTTTACCCAAAAATTAAACGCGTCTGTTGCACCAACCTCTAAGTTTGAGGATTATAAAATTCAGAATTCCATTGCCAACCAATTGGCTGCAATAGGATTTCATGAGATAATGACCAATTCGCTCTCCTCTCCTACCTATGTAGCACTCACTGAGGATTTGAAAGAGCAACACAATATCAACATGCTAAATCCACTGAGCAAGGAACTCTCTGTCATGAGACAGTCTATGCTTTTTAGTGGACTAGAAGCCATTGAGCATAATATCAATCGCAAGAGTAACGATTTGAAGCTTTTTGAATTTGGAAAAACCTATCATCAATATGGTGATCAAAGAGAAGAACAAAAGCATTTGAGCCTACTAATAACTGGGAATCTTCACCGTGAAAACTGGGGTGTAGCTGAACAAAAGAGTGACTTCTTTGTCTTAAAAGGTATTCTTGATTCCATTATAGAGCGTCTTGGACTTCCTATACCAAAAGCCAGCGAAGTGCAGGCTTCTATCTATGCTGAAGGTTTAGTCTATAGGATCGCTAATGAGAATATTGTATCCTTCGGTGTGGTTGATCAAAAGATTTTAAAGCACTTTGATATCAAACAACAGGTACTCTATGCCGATTTTTATTGGGACAATGTCCTTGAACTTGTAAAACAGCAAGACATTAATTTCACTTCGTTGTCAAAATATCCTGAGGTTCGAAGAGATTTGGCCCTGCTGATCGACCAAAACATCAATTTTGATACCATCACAGAGATTGCATATAAGTGCGAAAAATCCCTTTTAAAAGAGGTCAATTTATTTGATGTTTACCAAGGAGACAAGGTTCCAGAAGGCAAAAAATCATATGCAGTAAGTTTCATCTTACAGGATCCTAGTAAAACCTTAACCGACAAACAAATTGATAAGGTCATGCGTAAACTACAAAGCAGTTTTGAAAAGCAGCTTAACGCGCAATTACGTTAAAAGTAAGCGCTTTTAAAGGTATCATCGAATTTCGAATAACGAATTATCCCAAAGGTCCTAAAGTGTTAACTTTAACACCATCCAAGGATTGATCTGGGATAATTTGTTTAAATTTGATAGAGTTCTTATTTTAATTTAAAGTAATGAAGTCTATGTGGAGTCGTGTTAACATTGAAGAAAAACTTAAAACCTTCAGAGATAAAAACAATCACGGGGAGCAATTACTAAAAGAGGTTTATGAGATTTTAAACCAGCCATCCGACATTCTAGAAGAACTGAAGTCCTCTAATAAGGGATATAACGAATTTCAATTTGACTTATTGGATCGTGATAAAATTTATCACATTGATCAAATCAAAGCCATATGTATTTCGTATCGCCTACGTTTTTTAAGTGCTAAATACTTCAAGGGAACCTATCCAAAACAAGTATTTGAAGCGGTGAAGAAAATCGAAGACGAGCATCAGATAAAATTACAAGGATTTAAAATTGTAGCGCCTTCTAAACTTTTCAAATTGGAAAATGCCGATGATCCCCTATTGTTTGCCCCTATGGGCAATGGTTATTTCTACCTGATTCACAAGTGGGGAAAGGATCTGCATCCCCTTCGAAAGTATTTGGTTTTACCATTTAAAAGCTTTCTGCATCTAGCTATTACGGTCTTAGCACTAAGCTGGATAGTGGCGAGTTTAATACCATTAGAACTCTTTACTCCAGAGGATGATAGTGTCTATTTTTGGATCCTATTTCTTTTTGTTTTTAAAATGATTGGAACCATTGCGATATTTTATGGAGTGGCCTTGGGTAAGAACTTTAACCCAGCCATATGGAATAGCAAGTATTATAATAGTTAGATAGTAATTTAATAGGTAAATATCATGGAAGATCAAGACTATATCCGAATTTTCACAGGAAGCAATATCATTAGCAAACGATTAGAACAGCAGCTGAAAGTGGCTGGAATTAATCCAATTGTTAAAAACGAAACTGAGTCTGCTAGATTAGCTGGTTTTGGTCCTGCTGTTGTTGACCAGGTTCAAATTTTCGTTCATAAAGATGAACACGCCCGCGCTATAAAAATTAGCCAAGATCTAGGTACAGAGGACTAATAATACTTTCCACTAAGCTATTTTTGTAAATACAAGACTGACTAGGGTTCATCGATAAGAATTATACCAAGGCCTGTCTCAACAGACTTATAGGGTGAATCGCTTGAACACCTGTTCCATCTTTTATTTGATGCCTACAACTGGTACCATTGGCAACAATTGTAACTTGATCAGAGGCCTTTCTAATGGCTGGAAATAACCGAAGTTCCCCCATTTGCATACTCACTTGATAGTGTTCCTGTTCATAACCAAAAGAACCAGCCATACCACAGCAACCAGCGTTTATTAGTGTAACATTGTAATTGATAGGTAAATTTAAAATATCAAAACTCACCTTGACATTGGATTGCGATTTTTGATGACAATGAACATGATATTTAATAGTTCGTTTTTCCTGTGTAAACTGTTCGGCTGTAATGATGCCTTTTTTTATTTCATCAGCCAAAAATTCTTCAAGGATAAAACTTCCATTAGCTAATTTTTTCGCGGTGGTCTGATCCTTTACCATCCTTACATATTCATCCCTAAAGCTCAGTATAGCTGAAGGTTCGATTCCAACTATGGGAAGTTGTTCTTCCAGATACCCTTTTAGCGCTTCTACATTTCGATTGGCATATTTTTGAGCCTGTGATAAAAACCCTTTGGAAATAAAACTACGTCCACTTTCTCCAAAATACAATTTTGGGCTATACCCTAATCCTACAAGTAAATCAATCGCATCTTTACCAATAGCCACATCCATATATTGTGTAAACTCATCAATATACAAGACAACTTCTTTTAAGTAATTTGGTGGGGATTGCCTTTGATCAAGAGACTTTTGCAGATAAGAAGTAAAATTAAAACGCTGTACCTCAGGTAATTTTCGTTTACTAGCTATGTTTAGGATCTTTTTCAATATACTCCCCATGATTTTACTATTGGTAACCCATGGAAGAACACTTCCTAATCGATTAAGCTGGGAGTTATAGGCAAATGCCCGATCCCTTAAAGAAGGAGCATTACTCTTGTAATACTGGTATAAAAACTCTGTTTTTAAGGTAGCCACATCTACATTGCTTGGGCATTCACTACTACAGGCCTTACAGCTAACGCAAAGATCAAAGACCTCTTTGAGCTCTTTTTGATCAAATTTATTAGGCTTTTCAGAATGCGTTAAATATTCCCGAAGTGCATTGGCACGTGCCCTAGTGGTATCCTTTTCATTTTTTGTAGCATGATAACTTGGACACATTGCCCCGCTTGAATGATGAGTTTTACGACAATCCCCACTACCATTACATTTTTCTGCAGCCCTTAAAATGCCTAGAGAATCAGAAAAATCCAAAAGGGTATTAACCTCGGGCACTATTCGATCTGGCTCGTATCTCAGATTGGTATCCATTGGGGCCACATCTATAATCTTACCAGGATTTAAAATCCCTTTAGGATCAAAGGTGTTTTTAATGCGTTTTAGGATGTTATAATTAGCCTCTCCAATCATGAGTTTTATAAACTCCGCACGTACCCTGCCGTCACCATGTTCTCCACTGAAGGAACCACCATATTCTTTAACCAAATAGGCCACATCGGTGGTTATTTGACGAAATAACTTTACATCTTCTGATTTCTTCAAATCTAAAATTGGACGTAAGTGGAGTTCCCCTGCACCAGCATGAGCGTAATATACCGCCCGCTGATCGTATTTTTTCATAATAGTGGAAAACGCTTCGATGTAGGCACTTAAGTCCTCAATGGTAACCGCAGTATCCTCGATACATGCTACCGCTTTTTTATCCCCGACAATATTTCCTAGTAGTCCAAGTCCTGCCTTTCTGAGTTCAAGAGCCTGATCAATTTCACTACCATATAAACTAGGATGGGCATAACTTAAACTCTGGTCTAGATCCGCTATTAAACGGTCCCGCTTGTCATTGAGCTGCTCCCTATCATTGGACCTTAATTCTAACATGAGAATAGCCTCAGGGTCTCCGTCTATAAAAAATCGATTCGGTAATTGAGATTTGTTGTTTTTGGTACAATCTAAAATCACCTTGTCCATCATCTCACAGGTAAACAAATCATGTTGCATCACTTTGTGAACTGTATTGCAACAATCTGCTACACTTTTAAAGTGCGCGGCAATCATGACCCCTTGTTCAGGCATAAGGGGATCGAGCTCAAGTACCAATTTGGTCATAAAAACTAAGGTGCCTTCACTACCGGCAATCAACTTACTTAAATTAAACTTTTCTCCTTGTCGATTGAAAGGTTGAAATTTCAGTAATTCATCAATGGCATAGCCTGTATTTCTTCTGTGGATCTCTGGTTTGGGAAAATTATTGCGAATTTGCAAGGCAACACCTTCTTTGGAGAGTTCGGTATAAATGGAACGATAAATCTCGCCTTCAAGAGTTTTTAAAGACAATTTTTTATCAAAATCCTCAGGGGATAATTCCTTAAAGACCACATTGGATCCATCACTTAAAATTCCATGAATCTCCACAATCTTATCCCGAGTGACACCGTATTTTATGGAAGTAGTCCCACTGGAATTATTTCCAACCATCCCACCAATCATGCATCGATTTGATGTAGAGGTGTTGGGTCCAAAAAAAAGTCCATGTGGCTTTAGAAACATATTTAATTCATCTCGAATAACACCAGGCTCCACACTTACGCGATGGTTCTCTTTATCTAATTCTAAAATATTGGTCATGTATTTAGAGACATCCACCACCAGCCCTTCTCCAACACACTGCCCGGCAAGGGAGGTTCCAGCCGTCCTTGGTATAATAGGGATCGTATTTTGATGACAAAAGGTAACAATCTGAGTGATATCCTCTACATCCTTAGGGTAGCAAACCCCTAAAGGGAGTTGCCGATACACTGAAGCATCGGTGGCATATATAGCACGATGTAGATCATCTATGAGTAACTCCCCCTTTATAATTGAGGATAAGGCCTTTAACATTCGTTTAGAATTTTTTAACAATAGAACATAAACTTTTGGTTAATATTGTATCGTATATATGTCAAACAAAAAACCAAATTTATGAAAAAGCTACTATTATTTAGCGTTTTAGTTATTGGATTTACTTCGGCGAGTGTTGCACAGGAAATTTCAACAAATGCATTAGGATTACGTCTTGGGGACGGTAATGGATTTGGGGCAGAAATATCGTATCAAAGAGCCATTTCGTCCAGTAATCGTCTTGAATTTGATCTTGGTTGGAGAGATGAAGATCATTTTGACGCCTTTAAATTAACTGGACTTTATCAATGGGTTTTTCCAATAGAGGGCGGATTTAATTGGTACGCGGGTGCTGGTGGTGGATTTGGAAGCTACGACGGGGACGAAGCTTGGTTCAATGACCATAATCATGATCATAGTGGTACGTTTTTATTCTTGGCTGGAGATGTGGGAATTGAATACAATTTTAATATTCCACTATTACTCTCTCTGGATTTTAGACCAGAATTAGGATTCAACGACTTCGATGACGATTTAGGATTCGATATCGGTTTAGGTATTCGTTATCAGTTCTAAAAATCTCAATAGAAATTATATGTAAAGGCCTTGAAAAAATAGTTTCAAGGCTTTTATTTGTTAATTCTCTTTTGGAATAGAACTGAAATTTTAACTTTGTAATCAGCAAAAATCAAATAAATATAACTGAATGAAAAAAATTGGATTAATTATTGTCTTACTTTTAGGTTTGGTAGCTTGCGAAACAGTAGCTGAAAATACCTACAAGGTAACAGTAAATGCGGACGGTGTAGAAGATGGGAAACTAGTGTATTTACAAAAGCCACAAACAGGAATGCCTCCTAGCGTGATAGATACTTTAGAAATTAAAAATGGTACGGTTGAGTTCAGTGGAACTGCAAATAGTCCCCAATTACATTACCTGCTTTTTGAGGGGAACCGCGGAATACTTCCATTGATCCTTGAACAGGGTACCATTACAGTTACCGCTCATATTGATAGTTTAAATACTTCGAAGGTTGTTGGAACTCCATCAAATGATGACTTCGCTTCCTTTATTGAAGGTACTATGAGTATTCGAGATAAAATGGCAAGCATCCAACAACAAGGGATGGAAGCTCAACAAAAAGGTGATACAGTTACATTAAACACCTTGACCGAGACATTTAAAGAAGTTCAAGAAGAGGCCAGAGCATACGAACAAAATTTTGTAAAGAACAATCCTGATTCGTACATTTCTTTAATGGTTCTTCAGCAGATGGCCAGTAGCCCTCACGCTGACAAAGCAGCAGAACTTTTCGAAGCATTGTCTGAGGATTTAAAAAACAATGAGATCGGAAAAGCTTTAACCAAACAATTTGAAGGAATTAAAAAACTTGCCATTGGTTCTGTTGCTCCTGATTTTTCGGCGCCAACCCCTGAAGGAGATACCATCTCTTTAAAATCGTCACTGGGTAAAGTTACCATTGTTGATTTTTGGGCGGCATGGTGTAAGCCCTGTAGAGTTGAAAACCCTAATTTGGTGAAACTATACAACGATTTCCATGAGAAAGGTTTAAGTGTTGTAGGTGTTTCTTTGGATAGAAAGGCAGAAGATTGGGTTAAAGCTATAGAGGAGGATCAATTGCCATGGCATCATATGTCAAACTTAAAGTTTTGGCAAGATCCTATCGCAAAATTGTATAATATTAAGTCCATTCCTGCAACTTATATCTTAGATGCAGAAGGAAGGATTATTGCTAAAGATCTTCGTGGAGAGGAGCTTTATAATAAAATTTCAACTCTTCTTCCTTAGGGAGATAAAAAATACAATAGTATATTACAAGCATACTTTTATGCTCAAGACAAATGCTCAGGCAATTTTTAGAAAATTGCCTGAGCATTTTACTTTTGGTTCGATGTATTGCATTCAATGAGCACTACTCTACTAAGCCTTAGATAAAAACTATAAACAAACGCTTGTCCGAAATTCTTTCATACCTCTACTGTTTCTAATACGCATGGTAACTTTTTAAATTCAATAAAATGAATGATAGAACAATGGATAACCTTTGTACTCTGAGGATTTACATCACACGTTTTAATAAAGTTCAAAGATAGATTGTTGGCTTCAAGCAATCTAAAATAAAAAGGGCTACCCAAGGGGATAGCCCAATAAAAAATCTTTACTTTGAGTGCGGATAATAGCGTATTATTTCAGTTCGAATCGAATAGAAACAGAGGCTTTAATAGCCATTTCACCAACAGCAATGGTTTCCATATTGCTGGAATCACTAAAACTTGCTTTAGCCATTTCCATTCTGTAAACGGGTTGTGGTGCACTCACCCCTCCTGATTCATTAATATAGAGGGCTTTTCCAACGTTCATTCCTAGAGCAGAAGCGAGCTCCTCTGCTTTCTTTTTCGCATCTTTTACGGCTGCAATACGGGCTTCTGTTTTGTGTTTCTCGATCTCAGTAGATCTGAATTCTACCCCGTCGATTCTATTTATTCCAGCATTTAATAGCCCTTGTGTAAAATCAGTATACTTTTCCAAATCTTTTAATAGGATAGCGATCGACTGATTGGCTACATAATTGTATTCTTTTGTTTGGTAATCGTAGTTTTTGTTTAAGTTGATATATTCTGTATTGACATCCTTTTGATCGACCCCCATGGATTTGACATACTTAAGTACCTTATCGATGGCCTTGTCGTTTAATTCTTTTACCTCTTGAGCTGATTTACCCTGATTCTCTACTCTTACTTTAATAAATACTTGATCTGGAGTAACTTTAACAATACCTTCTCCACTTACTGAGATGTATGGTGATGTTTCTTGTGCTGTTAGGCTCATAGTTGTAAATAATACAGTTAATACTAAAATTGCTTTTTTCATCATTGTTTACTTTATTGGTTCAATAGTTCTTTAACAAACCTAGTGCCAAACTATAATTTTTTTGATTTTTCAAGAATAAATAAAATTACTATCGGAAGGGCCAACAGGCCGACCATCAGTGGTTGTATCCATATCAGAGAAGGGAAAAACAACAGGGTGACCAGGTATCCACCAATGGCACCGCCAAAGTGCGCAGTATGTCCAATATTCCCTACCCTATTGCGCATTCCATAAATGGAATACAACAGGTAACCTATTCCAAAAATATAGGCCGGAACCGGGATAGGAATAAAAAAGAATCCAAGACGCATATCGGGTTGTAAAAGAATTGCTGCGTATAAAATACCAGTAACAGCTCCACTAGCTCCTACAGCACTATATTGGTATTCATTTTTATGGAAAATCATCGAAAGAACATTTCCTGCTACAAGACTAACTAGATAAACAATTAAGAACTTAACACTGCCAAAATAAACCACCACAATAGGTGCAAAAAAATAGAGTGTTAACATATTAAACAACAGGTGCGTCATATCAACGTGTAGAAATCCCGAAGTTAAAATTCTAATTTTCTCTCCTGCTTTTATAGCACCAATATGAAACTTATAACGATCAAAAAAGTTGGGATCATTAAACCCTTTGTAGGAGGCCATAACATTGGCTAGAATAACCACAATGGTAACAATATCTATATTCATAGTTCGCTTTAAAAGTTTTCTAGTTCAAATATATGGTATTCCATTTTTATATTATCCTCGTGGTGTCCAAATTCTCAGAATTGCTTCTTAAAAGTACCACCATCTTCTAATTTTCAATATGTTTCCCCACTACCAAACTAGCGCAATTAAACGCAAACCTATAAAGGGTTTTTCAGCCCTTAACACTACAAGAAACATACTGATAAGTAATTTTTAAAAAGTTCTACAGGGTGAATTTAGTCAAAAAAGACTACTGTTAATTTTTATGTACATTTGCCAAAATTGATACTGCATGCAGCTACTAGTTTATTTGTTAACTTATCCAATACTTTGGGTTATTTCCAAATTACCCTTTATTTTATTATATAAGGTTTCGGACTTTTTATATATCATCTTTTTTCATGTGGTAGGTTATAGGAAAAAATTAGTCCTTAAGAATCTAACCCTTTGTTTTCCCGAAAAAAGTCACCAAGAATTATTGACCATTCGCAAAAAATTCTATCGGCACATGTGCGATCTTTTTTTAGAAATGATCAAGTCCTTATCCATGAGCCATGAGGAGATGGAACGACACGCTGTTTTTCACAATGTGGAGGTCTTAGATAAATATGCTGAACAAAATAAAAGTGTCGTGTTGCTCTGTGGGCATTACGGCAATTATGAGTGGGTACTATCTCTTGCAAACCACATTAAACACGAAGGATTTGGTATATATTCACCACTATCTAATAAATACTTTGATCGACTTATTAAAAGAATAAGGAAGAAAAACGGAGGTGAATTGATCTCGAGATATCAAACAGCAAGAAAAGTTCTTAAAAATCATCGGGAGAATCGCTTATCAATATATGGGTTCGTAAACGATCAATCGCCTCAATTAGTCCATTCGGACTATTGGAGAGAATTTTTTGGGGTAAAGGTACCTGTTTTTACAGCAGCGGAGACTTTAGCAAAAAAATTTGATATGGCGGTGGTATTCTTTTGCGTCGAAAAGGTAAAAAGAGGGTATTATGAAACCACTATTATTGACATTGCATCAAATTCAGCAAAATACCCTGATTACCAGATAACCGATATTTATTGGGAATATCTTGAGCGTGAGATCAGAAATAAGCCAGAGTATTACCTCTGGACTCATAACAGATTTAAGCATAAAGACAAGGCACCTAAAAAAAGGTAAATCCCTATTAAACAAGTGCTATCGCTTTTAATTCAGCGATAAATTTATCAGCTAAATCATCTGCCTTTTGCTGTGTGGTTGCCTCGGTATAAATGCGAATAATGGGTTCGGTATTGGATTTTCTAAGGTGAACCCAACTTGTATCAAAATCAATTTTCACCCCATCAATAGTAGTAATCTCCTCATGGCTATAGGCCTTAACCACACTATCAAGGATTTTATCGACATCCAATTCTGGTGTTAATTCAATTTTCTTTTTACTCATAAAATAGGAAGGATAAGAGTCTCGAAGCTCCTTAACTGTTAGTTGTTTTTCTGCCAAATGAGTTAAAAACAATGCGATTCCTACAAGAGAATCCCTTCCGTAATGGCTCTCAGGGTAGATAATCCCTCCATTCCCCTCACCTCCTATGATGGCTTGCGTTTTTTTCATCAGGGAAACGACATTAACCTCTCCTACTGCGGAGGCTTGATAATGTCCACCGTGTTTTAGGGTAATATCTCTTAAAGCTCTTGATGAAGAGAGATTTGAAACGGTATTTCCTATTGATTTCCCTAACACAAAATCTGCACAGGCTACCAAGGTGTATTCCTCACCAAACATTTCTCCTTCATTGGTGATAAAAGCTAAACGATCTACATCTGGATCCACTACTATACCCATATCAGCCTGCTTCTCTACAACAAGTTTGCAGATATCCGTTAGGTGTTCTTTTAATGGTTCGGGATTGTGTGGAAAATCACCCGTAGGTTCACAGTATAATTCAATAACCGTTACGCCAAGTTCTTTTAGAAGCTTCGGTATAATCACGCCTCCACTTGAATTAACACCGTCTACAACCACCTTAAAATTTGCGGCCTTAATTTGATCTACATTCACAAGGGGTAAATTCAAGACCTGATCAATATGAATATCCATATAGGAGTCATTCAAGGTAACCTTTCCTAAATCATCCACTTCTGCAAAATTAAAATCTTCTAGTTCTGAAATTTCTAATATCTTCAGCCCTTCTTCCCCATTTATAAACTCCCCTTTATGATTGAGTAATTTAAGCGCATTCCATTGTTTTGGATTATGACTTGCTGTTAAAATAATTCCACCATCTGCCTTCTCTAATGGCACTGCGATCTCTACCGTTGGTGTGGTAGACAATCCCAAGTTTATGACATCTATTCCAAGACCCACCAAGGTTGATACGACCAACTTTTCAATCATTTCGCCAGAGAGCCGTGCATCACGACCTACAACCACTTTTAACTTCTCCTTAGACGAGTGTAATTTAAGCCAACTACCATATGCAGCAGCAAACCTCACTGTATCTAAAGGTGTTAAGTTGTCCGAAGTTTTACCTCCAATAGTTCCTCTTATTCCAGAAATTGATTTTATAAGTGTCATATAATAAAACAGTTAAAATATATTATGTTGATTTTATATAAGTCATGGCACCTTACCTTAAAGTAATGGTAGACAAATATAACGTAAACCTATAGGCTATATTTGTTTCAACTACGAATTTTTAATTAAATCAGTTAAATGGTAAGATTGCTTAATTTTTGTCCTCTAACATGGGTACAAATCGAAATTCACCATATTCGAATTTCTCAAACTCTTTAGGTGATTTTCGAGTGTATAAAGTCATAACCTGCACCTGCTCTCCTACCGGGATCACAAGTCTTCCCCCTACTTTAAGTTGTGCCAAAAGAGGTTTAGGAACAAAAGGGGCTCCCGCAGTTACAATAATACCGTCAAAAGGTGCTTGGGAAACCAATCCTTTATACCCATCTCCAAAGATCATTTGTTTTGGTTTATAACCTAGCTTAGGGAGAAACAAGTTGGTCTTTTTAAAAAGTTCTTTCTGTCTTTCAATGGTATAAACCTGGGCTCCTAATTCAAGTAAAACGGCTGTTTGATAACCACTCCCAGTACCAATTTCAAGTATTTTACTGCCCTTTTTCACCGCTAATAATTCGCTTTGAAAGGCCACAGTAAAGGGCTGAGATATGGTTTGGTTCGCTCCAATTGGGAAGGCTTTATCCTGATATGCATGCTGCTCAAAACCGCTTTCCATAAATAAATGACGGGGTATTTTTCTTATGGCATTGAGAACCCTCTTATCTGAAACACCTTTTTGTTCAACGATTTCAGCTAATTTTTTACGCATGCCCTGATGTCGATAGGTATCTTTCAACACTTCTAGAATATTATGATGGATTAGTTTTCTACAAAGCTAGACAATTTCAATGTAAAAAAGTAGTGACGATATTTCGCGTATTGTTCTGGTGGCTGGTTCCCAATATGTTGCGCTATTGAATGTTTTTCGAATAAGTAAAGAGTGAAAATAATTCCTTAGATTTCAGTCTTTTAAAAATTAAGGTTGAAAGAGTGCTTCAATAATCTTATTTTTGTTAAAAAACATACTTATATGCTTAAAGCAGGAGTTCTAGGTGCTGGTCACCTTGGGAAAATTCATCTAAAACTAATCAATCAATCCGATAAATATACACTCGTAGGATTTTATGATCCAGATAAAAAAACAGCTAAGAAGATTGTTGCTGAATTTGGCTATCGATACTTCGACACTATCGAAGAACTTATTGATGCAGTGGATGTGGTAGACATTGTGACCCCTACACTCTCACATTATAATTGTGCCTTAGAGGCCATAAAAAAGGGGAAACATGTATTTTTAGAAAAACCCATTACCAATACCGTGGAGGAAGCTGAACATTTAATTGCATTAGCAAAACAACACGGGGTCAAAGGACAAGTGGGACATGTTGAGCGCTTTAACCCAGCCTTTTTATCGGTTAAGGATAAAATTGACAACCCAATGTTTATCGAGACCCATCGTCTAGCGGAGTTTAATCCTAGAGGTACTGATGTCCCTGTAGTACTCGACTTAATGATACACGATATCGATGCTATATTAAGTGTGGTCAATTCGCCCGTTAAAGAAATTCACGCAAGCGGGACCTCCGTAATTAGTCAATCTCCAGATATTGCCAATGCCAGAATTGAATTCGAAAATGGCTGCGTAGCTAATTTAACGGCGAGTCGAATCTCCTTAAAGAACATGCGTAAATCACGATTTTTTCAAAAGGATGCTTATATAGCGGTGGATTTTCTTGATAAGAAGGTGGAGGTTGTTAAAATGAAAAGTGCTCCAAAGGATCCTGACCAATACGCTCTTATTCTTCAAAATGCTGAAGGGGAGAAAAAACAAATATATTTTGAGAATCCAAAAGTTCAACAGAACAATGCCATCTTGGAAGAGTTGGAAACATTTGCAGAGGCTATTGAAAATGACACTGTTCCGCCAGTTAGCCTTGAACAAGGTACAGCTGCGCTGAAAGTGGCACTGAAAGTTGTTGAACTTGTAGGAAAATAATCCACAAGCACAAACTAAACGACATGGAAAACATTCAAAACATTACTGTCATTGGAGCTGGAACTATGGGCAATGGGATTGCACACACTTTTGCCCAACATGGCTACAAGGTATTTCTAAACGATATTTCCGGGGAGGCACTTGATAAGGCCATAACCACAATAGAGACTAATCTTGACAGATTAGTAGCCAAAGAAAAAATATCCCAAGACGTTAAAACCAGTACCTTGGAAAACATTGTAACTACAGTAGATTTAAAACAGTCCGTTGCTAAGGCTGATTTGGTAGTAGAAGCTGCGACCGAAAATCTAACGCTTAAATTAAAAATTTTTAAATCCCTGGATGACTATTCTAAGGACACCGCCATATTAGCCACCAACACCTCCTCCATTTCGATCACCAAGATCGCCACCGCTTTATCAAATCCAGGTCGCCTTATCGGAATGCATTTTATGAATCCTGTTCCAATTATGCCACTTGTAGAGGTTATAAAGGGCTATAATACCAGTGATACGATCTTAAAGCAAATCATGTCCCTATGTGAATCTATTTCCAAAATTCCTGTGGAGGTAAATGATTATCCAGGGTTTATAGCCAATAGAATTCTAATGCCGATGATAAACGAGGCCATTGAATCGCTCTTTCAAGGAGTCGCTGGAGTAAAAGAAATTGATTCTGTAATGAAGCTCGGCATGGCTCACCCGATGGGTCCCTTACAACTTGCTGACTTTATCGGATTGGATGTCTGTTTATATATTATGAATGTTCTTTATGATGGATTTAAAAATCCTAAATATGCACCTTGTCCCCTATTGATAAATATGGTTACAGCTGGAAAATTGGGTGTTAAATCTGGTGAAGGATTCTACAACTATAGCAACAGTAAAAAAGCAGAGCAGGTGGCTGAACAGTTTAGTTGAGTAAAAAAATAGTACTTTTAATACCTGACCGGTTATCAAATGATGTTATTTCATTTACTGATGATTCCAGGAATATTATATTAATTACCCGTAGGATGAATTTTTTAGCACACATATACTTATCTGGAGATAATCCCAAAGTCAAGGTGGGCAATTTTATGGCCGATAGTATACGTGGCAAAAAATATGAGGCTTATCCAGAGGATTACAAAATCGGTATACTATTGCATAGAGCCATAGATACCTTTACTGATTCGCATCCAACGGTACGAAAAAGCACCAAAAAGCTTCATGCCAACTACAGCCATTACAGCGGAGTAATTGTCGATATCTTTTACGATCACTTTTTAGCCAAAAATTGGCAGGATTACTCTAAGATACCCTTGGATGTTTATGCTGATGAATTTTACGACCTCCTCCGGGAACATTATCACATTCTTCCTATGAATGTCAAACGTATGATGCCTTACTTAATAGCAGATAACTGGTTGTTGAGCTATGCAAAACTTGAAGGTATTTCCAAGGTGTTAAATGGGATGAATCGTAGAACACAAAACAGATCCAAGATGAATTATGCAACCGAAGATCTTAAAGAGCATTACAGTGAATTTGAATCTGAATTCATCTCCTTCTTTGAGGAATTAAGAGTTTTTTCATCGATTCAATTACAAAAGTTAACCCAATTAAATACTAAAAGCCCGCTAGATATCTAGCCTCCCCTGAAGAAACATTCTATGAAAAAGACACCTCTGTATATCTTATTATGTATTTTTTTCGTATCCTGTAAGACAAAGGATATTACCACAGGTCCTATTGCTGATCATGCCATGGTAGTCTCGGCTAGAGAGGAGGCATCTCGAATTGGTCTTGAGGTCTTAAAGAAAGGTGGGAATGCTTTTGATGCCATGATTGCCACTAAGTTTGCCCTTGCTGTTTGTTTTCCTTTTGCAGGCAACATTGGTGGTGGGGGTTTTATGGTCTACCGCCTTTATGATGGAACCTCGGGTACATTAGACTTTAGAGAAAAGGCACCACTTGCCGCAACAAAACAAATGTACCTCGATTCTTTGGGTAATGTCATTGAAGGAAAAAGTACTACAGGAGCTACTGCCGTTGGTGTGCCTGGCAGTGTTGCTGGAATGTTTGCAGCGCATAAAAAATTTGGTACCCTTCCGATGAGTTCCCTTATCCAGCCAGCCATTGATCTAGCTAAAAAAGGAGTGGTAGTTACAGATAAACAGGCAAATTCCCTACAGCATTACAGAGATAAAATCATTGAAGTTAGCGGTGATACCATCTTATTTGCCCAGAAATTCCATGCCAATGACACCATTAAATACACGGCTTTAGCCAAAACATTAGAGCAAATAAGAGATAAGGGAAAAGCAGGGTTTTACCAAGGTGAAATAGCACAAAAAATAGTAGACTTTATTACCATTAACGATGGGATAATTAGCCTAGAGGATCTGGAGCAATACCAGGCAGTTTGGAGGGATGCCGTTACGTTTGAGTATAACGATCTCAAGATCATTTCCATGGGCCCACCAAGTAGTGGGGGAATTACCCTAGCCCAAATTATGAAAATGGTTGCACCTTACTCCATTGGTAATTATTCTCATAATGGTATAGAGCACATCCAACTACTGACTGAAGTCGAGAGAAGAGCTTATGCAGATCGAGCTTACTTTTTAGGCGATCCAGACTTTATTTACGTGCCACAACAACAGCTCCTGAGTCAAGAGTACATAGATAATCGTATGGAATCATTTTCTTTTGATAAGGCGACCAGCTCATCTGATGTAGGTCACGGAGCCATCGAAATTCTAGAACATGATCAGACTACTCATTTCTCCATTGTGGATCCCATGGGTAATGCCATAGCCGTCACTACGACCATCAACGGGGCATATGGATCAAAACTATACAGCGAAGAACTTGGATTTTTCTTCAATAATGAAATGGATGATTTCAGCATCAAGCCTGGAACACCAAATATGTTTGGTTTAACTGGTGGTCAGGCCAATAGCATAGCCCCTGAGAAACGTATGCTCAGTAGTATGACCCCAACCATCGTTGAAAAGAATGGTGCCCTCTCCATGACTTTGGGGACCCCAGGAGGTGCGACCATTATAACTTCCGTGGCTCAAACATTGTTAAATGTATACGAATTTAAAATGGGGATGCAACAAGCGGTGGATGCCCCTAGGTTCCATCACCAGTGGCTACCTGATGAGATTTTAATGGAACCTAATGGATTTGATTCTATAACCATTCAAACTCTAAAGAATAAAGGATACCATATAAAACATGGGCAGTCTCGTATTATTGGAAAAGTCGATGGAATTTATGTTTTACCGAATGGACAATTAGAAGGCGGTGCTGATCATAGAGGCGATGACACGGCAGTAGGATTTTAACCACTAACACATCAATTATGTTTTATAAATTATTTAAATTTTTGTTGGTAACTGCACTCGTGATACTGTTGTTAGGCGCCGGGGTTTACTTTAGTCTTAACGAACCCATTCCACCCTCCAAAGCAGGTTCAAAAGCTGAGGAGTTAACACAAAAAATGCTCAAAGCGATAAATTATACCAATTACAAAAAAGTAAGGTACCTCGAATGGACCTATAACGAAAAGAATCATTATAAATGGGATAAATTAAAAGGTCACGTTGTTGTAAAGTGGGAGGATATTGAAGTGCAATTAAATCTAAACAACTATGCTAAAAGTGAGGTGTTCATAGGGGGTGTTAAAATGCACACAGATCCCAAAGAGGCGCTAATAGAAAAAGCAACATCTTATTTTAAAAATGATTCGTTTTGGCTGGTTGCTCCGTTTGAAATCATGGATCCAAATGTTCAGCGTCACTTTGTCGAATTAGAAGATGGAAGCGAAGGCTTGTTGGTGACCTATTTAGACAGTGAACAAAAGCCAGAGAATACTTATCTATGGCTATTAAATGAAGATGGTTTTCCAAACAGTTTTAAGATGTGGACCAAAAAAAATCCCATAGGAGGTCTTAAGGCAAGCTGGGATGAATGGAAAGTTACTAGGGCTAATATTTTCTTACCTTCAAAGCACAAGTTATGGCTACAAACGATAAAACTAACAAATCTAGAGGCTTATAATTAAAAAAACCACAGCAACAAAAGTGATTTCACTTTGAAACGGTGGTTTTATGTTATGGTATTCTATAAGACTATTCCATGGTTTCCCATTTTTGGATAGAATGCTGATTTAAACGGACATAATCGGGGTTTCCTGCGGCCTTTGCGGCTTTTAAAGACTCCTTTGCGGTGGCAATAGCCTTTTTGGTATCACCATTGGCATGTTGAATAAGCGATTGCTGATAGAGCATCCAAAAGGCAGGTCGCTCTTGCATAGCAATAGCCTTATCCACCCATTGCGCCGCTTTTTTAAGATCTTTCCCTTGCTCGAAGTAATAGACTGCAGCCTCGAAATAATCTGTCGCTGATGGGCCATTAAAGGCATCCTCGATACTTGCCATTGCTTTTTTATCGGTGGGTACCTGAAAAGGGATCCCTATATAGGTGTTTTCCCATAGAATCCCTAACACAGCACCGCTATTACTAAGGTTGTCCAATGAAAGGGTAAATGTTTCTATTTTAAAAGGAAGAGTTAATGGCGTGACTTGAAGCGATACAGCTATATTAGATTCATCCCATTGTGCAGGATTACCCCAATTGTTTGTAGTGGTATAAAAGTAAACGTCCCAGTTGTTTTTCCCTGGTTTGGTATATAAAGAATATTGACCTCTTGGCAAGGTTTGTCCGTCGATGATAACATCGTCACTAAAGGAGATTATGGTATTCTCATTAGCACCAGTTCTCCATATTTTGTCATAAGGCACGAGTTCCCCAAAAATAGCTCTATTACGAAGCGAGGGTCGAGAATACTTAATTGTAACCTCAGTAAGTCCAACAGTTTGCTCAATAGTTGCTCCAGGGCTGGGATGTGGCGTTTTAACTTGTGCTTGTATCTGAAGCCCACAAAGGAACATAAAAGCACAAAAAATGATTTTTCTCATGGTTGTTTTATTATTTAGTTACACTACAGGCAATTTACACAAAAACTGTTTACCTGGCCCACAATAGATCACAGTTGTCTGCCTTAAAAGGCATTTTTACCACTTAGGTAAATTCGAGGTTCAAACGAGTGGATTTTTTAAATGAAAAGACCCTCCGCAAGGGAGGGTCTAGATATAAATTTTTTGAAAAAGTGTCAATTACGCTTTTCCTTCCATTTTATCTTTTAATGCTTGAAGCTCTGCATTGGCATCTCCAAGGGTAGTTTTTTCCGCTTGGGTGCTACGTTTTGCTGCAGCTTTAACATTTTTCTCTTCTTCTTCTTTAAAGATAGCTGTATGAGAAGCGACAACTCTTTTGAATTCTTTGTTAAACTCGATAACTTTAAATTCAGCTGTTTCTCCCTTTTTCAGTTTTTTACCATCTTCTTTCTCTAAGTGTCTAGAAGGAACGAATGCTACGATATCTTCGTTGAATTCAATAGTAGCTCCTTTATCGACAATCTCAGAAATTTCTGCTGTATGAACGGTACCTTCACCAAATTCACTCTCGTACTTATCCCAAGGATTTTCTGTAGTTTGTTTGTGACCTAGGCTTAGTTTACGTCCATCAACATCAAGTTCTAGAACCTCAACCTCTAATTTATCACCTACGTTTACAAATTCAGAAGGATGTTTGATTTTCTTAGTCCAAGAAAGATCAGAGATATAGATTAACCCGTCAATACCTTCCTCAAGTTCTACAAACACTCCGAAATTAGTAAAGTTACGTACAATTCCAGTGTGTTTAGATCCAACTGGGTATTTAGCGGTAATATCCGTCCATGGATCTGGTGTCAATTGTTTGATACCTAGAGACATTTTACGCTCCTCGCGATCCAATGTAAGGATCACTGCCTCAACCTCATCCCCAACGTTTACAAAATCTTGTGCAGATCTCAAGTGTGTTGACCATGACATTTCAGAAACGTGGATTAGACCTTCAACACCTTCGGCCACTTCAATAAATGCACCGTAATCAGCGATAACTACTACTTTTCCTTTAACCTTATCACCAACTTTTACTTCTTCTCCAAGTGCTTCCCAAGGATGTTTCTGTAATTGTTTAAGTCCTAATTGGATTCTTGATTTATTATCATCAAAATCAAGGATAACAACATTGAGTTTCTGATCTAGTTCTACCACTTCATTTGGATGGTTGATACGTGACCAAGACAGGTCTGTGATATGGATAAGTCCATCCACACCTCCAAGGTCGATAAACACTCCGTAAGAAGTGATGTTTTTAACAGTACCTTCAAGAACTTGACCTTTTTCAAGTTGTCCGATGATTTCTTTTTTCTGTTCTTCGATATCAGCC
>NZ_DATGNU010000001.1:0-13322 GCF_035306585.1 Galbibacter sp. | reverse complement strand
CGAATCAGAATGGTGATATGGAAACAATGGAAACAAGTACGAACCAAACTAAAGAATCTTATTAAGCTGGGGGTTAATAAATCCAAAGCATGGGAGTGGGCAAATACAAGGAAAAGTTATTGGCATACAGCGAATGGCTTTATCCTTAAAACCACAATTACCACAGAAATTCTAAGAAAAGCAGGATACCTAATGCTGTCAGACCAATATCGAAAGGTTAGTATCAAAACTTAAGGAACCGCCCAGTACGGATCCGTACGCTGGGTGGTGTGGAAGGTCGGAGCGGGAATTAATCCCGTTCCTCCTATCCCTTTTTGCGCAAATTCCCTTGTATTTGTCGGGATGCACCATGATTTTAACCTTTTGATTTAGATACCTTTGGTGTATTAATCATTAAATTTAAATCTTGTGTCAGATAATAATGTTCATTTACACCGAATTTTAAAAGCACCAGTAGCGAAAGTCTTTAGAGCTTTCTCGGACAATGATGCATACCGATCATGGATAGCACCATATGGCCATGTATGTACAATAGAATATAGAGAATTTAAAAAAGGTGGGAGTTATATGATGGCCTTTAAGAACTTTACCACGAGCAATGGCGAAAGTTTTGGAGGTGAATTTTTGGAAATTGACCAGAATAAGAGCATCACTTATACCGATCGATTTGACAATCCAAATCTACCAGGTGAAATCCTTACAACAGTGGAATTTAAAGAGGTGATGTGTGGTACGGCGTTATGGATTCATCAAACGAATATACCTGAAGCCATTCCTGCCGAACTTTGTTATTTGGGTTGGCAGGAATGCCTTGATCAGTTAAAACGCCTTGTTGAGCCTGAAATTACTGATGTATAAAAAGCAAAGATGTATTACTGTTTTGCTTTTTCCTTTTCTGCAGCGATCAGGGCCTCAACAGTAGCATTTAATTTTTCTTTATCTTGGTAAATAGGATCTAAATCCACGATTTCTACTTTTCTGAATTCAATAGGGTGACTTTCACTTTGAAGTGAAATAAAACCTTCTGTTAATGGTTTTCCGTCTTGTTTAATAGCTGGGTCGAAAGGATCAACACTTCCTCCACCAATCTGTGGTTTAGTGTACTGTAAAACAGTTTCTCCCTCTAAGATATGTTTGACGATAGAGTCTTTTAAAACTAAGAAAGTAGCACGAACCCACTGATCACCGTGATAGGTTTTAGAATTCGAATTGGTACAATGCGGAGTGAATAACGCACCATCCATGACAACATTGGTCCCAGGGGTACAGAGATTAGAAGTGGTACGTGTATCCTTGCCATTTCCTCCTAGAAACTGTGCTTCTATACTTATAGGGAAATTTTGGTCTTTCAGCATAGTTCTTGGGTCTTGACCGTGTAGCATGGCACCACTGTTTCTCCAAGCCCATCCTTCACCCGAGGCAATTTGCTCACCTACAAATCGATATTCTACGGCTAAGAAATAAGCAGAAAATGATTTATCATAGAACAAATGACCGTACTGATAATCATAGACATCATTATAACCGTCGTAGTTCACTACAATTTTGCCGTCTTTCACAGAAAATGTATTGGCGTAGTTCTCTCCAAGTTCATGCTTTGAGATCTTAGGAATCCATCCCTCTAGATCTTTGCCGTTAAAGAGCTGCTGCCATTTTACATCAAGGGTCGTTTCCGCTTTAACCTCGCTGGCATCCGTTTTACTAGTTGTTTTTTGCTCTTTACAAGCACTAAAAAAAATTAATCCTAAAATCAAAATTCCATATATTCTCATAAATAAATTGTGTATGATCCACCGAAGTACAGTGGAGAGGAATACAACGTATTCCTGTGGTTATTACTAGTTTTTATTAGTTTAAGGGCATAGCTATAAATAGTTTAGCCCACCCGAAGGTAGGCTAAATTATTTTATTTGTCAACTAAGAAATTTCCTTATTCCACAATGAACTTACCTTGCATAGCAGCAAAGTGTCCAGGGAAGCTACATAAGAAATCATAAGTACCTGGCTCTGGAGCATCAAACTCAATTGTGGTAGTTTCACCACCTCCGATTAGTTCGGTGTGAGCAAGAACATCATCCGTTCCCTCAGGAATGTAATCATTATCAGCTGCTTCAACTGCAGCAGTAGCGAATGCGATTAAATCTGCACCTTTTTTAAGGATAACTAGGTTGTGTCCCATTACTTTCACATCCAGTTTTCCAGTGTGTTTTAGGGTGATGGTCACCTTTTCTCCAGATTTAACACGAATTTCCTTAGTGCTGAATTTCATCATGTCATCAGCAGTAATAAGAACCTCGTTTTGCGATTTCTGTTCACTAGAAGCCTTAGCTGGTGCTGCAGCTTCTTGCTCATATTGGAATTTCTCTTCTTTTTTTTCCTTTTTACCATCTCCACAACTTACGATGGCTAAAGCAAATACAAATGCAATTAACTTACTATAGATATTCATTTTACTAAAATTTTTATTACTATGCGAAGATACTGAATTCTTAATTTGATGGCTAATTTTAAAGTAAGTTTGCGCAAATATTTAACCATTATAACCCCTTGGATAATTCCAGGTCTAGACTTACATAGCATACGAAGCTTACATGCTTTAATTGAAATATCCACCTGAAGAAATACCGTTAAATCACATAAAATGTATAGGTGGTTTGTATTACTTTTTCTTAGCGAGGTTTTCAATCAAATTGATTTTCGGTTTTAAATAAAGTATTTTTATAGTTTTGAAAGCATCTATGGTAGAATAAGGCATTGCAATGGAACAAATCCGAAAACATTTTGAAAAAAACTTTGTGATCACAGATCAAGATTGGCAGATTTTTTCTTCCAAACTTGTGCGCCGGGAGTTTAAAAAAAAGCACCTACTTTTAAAGAAGGGACAGATTGAAAACCATCTTTCTTTTATAGAAGAAGGAATTCTGCGTTTTTATATCGAGAAGCAGACCAGTGATCTGACCTTCTCATTTGCCTTTAGTAACGGCTTTGTAAGTGGGTATAATTCCTTTTTGACACAAACTCCTTCAAGTTACTTTATAGAAACGCTCACAAAAACGGTGCTTTGGCAACTTACCTTTGAGGATCTACAAGAGATATATAGGGCTACTGAAATCGGTAATGCTATCGGGCGACATGCGAGCGAAGATTTATTTTTAAAAAAATCACAGCGGGAACTTTCCCTGCTAAACCAGTCTGCGCAGCAGAGATACCTAGACCTCTTTGAGGAGCAACCTGAATTGTTGAAAAATATTCCTTTAAAATACATCGCATCATATATTGGTGTTACGCCGCAGGCATTAAGTAGAATTCGTAAGCGAATTTCTTAACTTAGGTTCATTGATTTATGTTAATCAAATGGTGAATTTTGTAAAAAAACATATGAAACCATTAATTGTATTACTCGGTGTATTCACAGCCTGTCTAATGATCGTAAAATTAACCAGAGGCACCTACGAAATTGCCTTATCCGCAAGGGTGGCCTTATCTGCTATGCTAGTCTTTACGGCCATTGGACATTTTTTCTTTACCAAAGGAATGGCTCTTATGATACCACAGCAGGTGCCTTACAAAATAGAAATAGTTTATATCACAGGAGTCTTAGAGATTTTCATGGCAGTAGGGCTCTTATTAGAAAACTATAGGGTCCTTACCGCATGGGTGCTGATTGCATTTCTTTTAGTGGTGCTTCCTGCAAATATCCATGGCGCATTAAAAAATGTGAATTATCAAAATGCATCATTGGATGGGAACAGTTGGAAGTATTTATGGTTTCGAATACCCTTACAACTATTTTTTATAGGATGGACCTATTTTGCAGTGCTACGTAAATAAAGCCTAGCTATTTTTTACTGTAAACCTTGGATGAACGCAATGGTTCTTTGTTCATTAAAATAGGATTTACCATATTTGAAAAATCCAACGTGCCCGCCATAGGTAGGCGATTCAAAAAACAGGTAGGGATGGTTCTTTGCAATTTCTCTTGGAAAGCAACTCGGGGATAGAAATGAATCATTTAAAGCATTTAGAATAAGGGTTGGAATTTTAATATCAGATAAATATTGCAAGGAGCTGCTTTTTTTGTAGTAGTCCACCGCATCTATAAACCCATGAGCTTTAGAGGTATAAACATCATCAAAATCCTTTAACGTTTTAATGCCTTTAATGGTCTTTAAATCAATGCGATCAGGGAATAGCAACTGCTTTTGTCGTAATTTCTCAAGGAGGGTTTTTTTAAAGCGATAGGCATAAATCCAATTTTTTGCTTTGTGTAACTCTAACATGGTACCATAGAGGTCACATGGAGCAGAAACCGCGATTGCAGCCTTTACTTGGCCTGGAAAATCTTGTTCACCCAGGTATTTTAATATGATGTTGGCTCCAAGACTAAACCCATTTAAATAGATATTTTGGTATTGGTTTTTCGCCACTATGGCATCCACTACGACTTTAAGATCATCTGATTTTCCAGAATGATACGAGGTATACAGTTTGTTGGGCTTTCCACTACAGCTTCTTAAATTTACACATACTGCATCGATATTATGGTCATTAAATGCTCGGACACTCCCTTTCATATATGGACGGGTGCTATCACCTTCTAGACCGTGAATAATGATGGCAAGACTATTTGTTTTATTCGGAGCATTACTCCAATCCAAATCCAGGAAATCCCCATCAGGGGTTGGCAACTGAGTTCTACGCTGCTCAATGTTTGCTATTCTGCGAAAACCACTGGCAAAAATCGTTGAAAAATGACCATTTCTAAAAAGAATTGGAGGAAGATAAGTACTATCAACAAGAGGCATAGCGTGAATTATAACTTAAATAGTATGCATGCATAGTATTTGTTTCTTAATTTTGCATAGAACAATTAAAATTAGCAAAAAGATTCTAAAACAAGAATAGAAATTCACATGTATACAAAAGATTTTGAAATAAGGTGGAACGATTTGGATGCAAACAGGCATTTAGCCAACAAGGCTTATGTTGAATTTGCGGCCCATACAAGAATGTCATTTTTAGTTGAAAGTGGATTTGATCAACGGCTTTTAGCCAAAGCTAATATTGGACCTGTTGTTTTTTACGAACATATTTACTATTTCAAAGAGGTTTTCAGTGGACAACCTGTTCGAGTGAGCCTTGAGTTCAAGGGGATGAGTGAAGATGGGATGTTTTTTGAATTCCACCATAACTACTACGACCATAAAGGAAGGAATATTGCTCATTGTGAGATTATGGGTGCTTGGATTGATCTAAAAACACGGAAATTGATTGGGTTACCTGAAGATGTTCTCCCATTATTTGATAAGGTGGAGCGTGCGGAAGATTTTCGAATACTTACCAAGGAAGATACCCGAAAATACGCAAAGACCCCAAAGGATTTAAAATAGCCTAGGTTACTGGCTTTTTCACCCTTGTAACAAGATATACACCAGTGAAAACAGTTGCAGCAGAAAGGATTTTTAAAAAGGTAAGCGTATCAGCTCCCACCATAGTAGCAAATAGAATGCCCACTAAAGGTTGTACATAAACAAAAGCACCAATAGTGGAAGCCTTGAGCTGTTTTAAGGCAAAGATATTTAGCAGATAGGTACTAAAGGTGGTTCCCACAACCACATAGGTCATTCTCCAAATTGCATCCCAGGGGAGACTTGTCCATTTTACGGCTGTAAACTCCGTAATAGTGAAGGGGATGTTTACCACAACACCTACCGTAAATAACCATTTCATAAGGGTGAAGGCATGGTACTTTGTGGTTAACGGTCTGACAATTATTAAGTAAATACCATACGAAATAGCGTTGATGATAAAAAGGATATTCCCTAAGGTGACATTAGGTGCGTTCTGTTGTGTTTTTTCACTAAAAAAGATTAATCCAAGTGCTCCAGCGAATCCCAATAATATTCCTATTGTTCGTATGGCGGTAATCCTTTCTCTAATCATAATGGCAGAGAGTATGAACACGAAAATGGGCGTGATTGTCGCGATTACAGAACTGTTGATTGGGGTGGATAAACTAAGCCCTTTAAAGAACATGAGCATATTGATGACCATTCCAAAAACAGCACACAATAGTAATCTAGGCCAGTCCTTGGATTGTATTTTCTCTCGTGGTCCCAGAAAACTAATAAGCCAAAATAAAAGCGCTGCGCCACTGACCCTAAGCATTATAAATCCAAATGGTTGGATATGCGTGGGCATAACATCTTTAGCTACAGTATGGTTGATCCCGTAAATGACACTTGCTCCAAATGCAGCGAGAAGGGCTAGAACTCTTTTGCTCATGAAAAGCTATCTTTTGCCGCCTCTACTACCTTAGCACTGTTGCCGATGAAAATTTTATTTTCGTTGATAATTACGGGTCTTTTCAAAAACGTATAATGTTCTAAAATAAGGTTTTTATAGTCTTCCTCTGAGAGGACTTTGGATTTTAAATCACGCTCTTTATAAAGTCTGGCGCGTTTACTAAAGAGCGCTTGGTAAGAACCTGCCAGTTCCTTCATTTGTTCTAAATCAGACACACCTAAGGGTTCGGATTTAATATCCTGAAAGATGATATCTGAAGGAAAATCTAATAGGTCAATAATTCTTCTACAGGTGTCACAAGTGCTTAAATAATAGATCTTCTTCATAATTATCTTAACTTTAAAGACAAAGTTAGGACAATTAAGTAATTAAGTAAAATATAGCCTGTTTCTTAGTGATGACTTTGTAAAGAAAGTGTTATATTTTTAACGTTAATCTACCGTGTCAAGAAAGTCCGGTTTAATATAAGGTTTGGCTTGCGCTATTGGAACATGGATCTTTGTTTGGCCATCGGCATAGGAGGCGATCTCATATGGATTGTATATGAGGATAATCCCTTGTTGGTCGAATCCGATGCTTTGTGGTAAATGGAATTGATCATCTTCAAACATAAATCCCGTACTGTTGATGTTTACTCCTGGATTGAGGTCGTTTTGCTTTCTAAAAATGGTTTCAACAAAAACTGTAAATTCTTCTGGGTTAATAAAAATGTCCTCCACCGATAATTCTTTACCTGTACGTGTATCAAAATTTAGAAAAGAGGTACTTCCATAGCCATGAGCACCACCTGTAAAAATATAACTGTCCATGATGATACTGACAATTTTTTGGTTTTCATAGGAAACCTCTCCTTCAATTTTAGCTTCCCATGGAACAATGTTTTCTGGATAGGCATCCTTTAATTTTTTATATTGAAGGTTAAAATCCGCTATGGCATCAGCAATAGAGTCAGGACGATCTTCCTCAGTGTAATTAAGGATGGAAATGGCAAATTCTCTTAGGATTTCATTGATATTCTGTGCCTTGGGCAAAGTCTCTGGCTGAGCAATTGGAAGATCAATCGCTATTTTTGGACAATCCTCACAGTTGTTTTCAATAGGGTCGGTATTGGTAAAACTTATCTTTTCCTCCTTGCTACAGGCTGCGAAGAACAGCATTAAAATTGATCCGAACACAAAAAATATACGCATAATAACCTTAGTTTGTTAAATATCGATTAAAGGTAAGACCTTCTTTGTAATACCCAAAAGGAAATAATATTTTTGTGCAAGAATAATAAAGCTATGAGTAAAGACAATCTTCGTTTCAATTCAAAGCTCATTCACGCAGGACAAATTCCTGATAAAACGTTCGGTGCAGTAGTGCCACCGATTTATCAAACTTCAACTTTTAAACAAGACTCACTCGGAGTAAACAAGGGTTATGAGTATTCTAGAAGTGGTAACCCAACTCGTACAGCTTTAGAGCGTAGTTTAACCAGTATTGAAAGCGGAAATTTTGGGTTTGCTTTTGCAAGTGGATTGGCCGCTATAGATGCAGTGATGAAATTATTAAACCCTGGAGATGAGGTGATTTCTACTAATAACCTGTATGGTGGAAGTCATCGAATGTTTACCCAAATTTATCAGGAAAAGGGAGTGAAATTCCATTTTATAAACCTTGAGGATCCTAGCAATATTATTCCCTTGATAAATGATAAGACGAAACTTATCTGGATTGAATCTCCTACCAATCCACTTTTACACCTAGTGGACATCAAAAAAATTGCAAATCAGACCAAACATTACAATGTTTTATTAGTGGTGGATAACACCTTTGCATCGCCTTATTTACAACGTCCTTTGGAACTCGGAGCAGATATTGTAATACACTCTGCGACCAAGTATATCGGCGGTCATAGTGATCTGGTGATGGGTGCTTTGGTAGTCTCAGATGAAACTTTAGCAAATAAGTTGTATTTTATACAAAAAGCTACAGGAGCCGTACCAGGTCCAATGGATTGCTTTTTAGCACTAAGGGGAATAAAGACCTTAGCACTTCGTATGGAGAGGCATTGCGAAAATGCGAAGGCAATCGCTCAATTTTTGGATCGTCATCCGGGTGTTGAAAAAGTGTATTGGCCAGGGTTAAAAGCGCATCGAGGTTATGAAGTAGCTTCCGCTCAGATGAAGGATTATGGAGGGGTAGTTTCTTTTGTTGTCAAAGGAGATAGCCGAGAAGCGGTGGATCGGGTTGTATCAAAATTTGAACTGTTTTCCTTGGCAGAATCACTAGGAGGTGTTGAATCGCTTGCTGCACATCCCGCTAGCATGTCTCATAGTGCAATGGCAGCGGAAACAAGAGCCCAAATGGGGATCTCTGATGGATTGATTCGTCTTAGTATTGGTATTGAAGATAAAGAGGACTTAATCGCGGATCTTGAGAATGCGTTAAAAAGTTAAAAATCTTAGGATTTTGTGTAATTTTGTCAATTAGCCCTAAAAATATCTTGTAAACCTATATTTTTGTTACAGAAAGTTAAATAAATAATACATATGATTATATGATATCAATGGACCAGAAAATTAAGGTTTTCATGGAAGAAGTGAGAGCCCGTAATCCACATGAAAAAGAATTTCTTCAGGCAGTGCATGAAGTAGCGGAAGCAGTAATCCCTTATATCGCTGAACACAAGTTGTACAATGGTAGGAATATATTATTGCGATTAGCGGAACCTGAAAGAGCTATTACCTTTAGGGTTCCATGGGTAGATGACACTGGTGAAATACGTGTAAACAGAGGATATAGAATTCAGATGAGCTCTGTAATTGGTCCTTACAAAGGAGGTCTTCGATTTCACCCAACAGTGAATATGAGTATTTTAAAATTCCTTGCCTTTGAACAAGTTTTTAAAAATAGTTTGACAACACTTCCAATGGGTGGTGGAAAAGGAGGATCTGATTTTGACCCTAAGGGTAAATCTGATCGTGAAGTAATGCGTTTTTGCCATAGTTTTATGACAGAGCTATATCGCCACATCGGACCAAATACGGACGTTCCTGCTGGTGATATCGGAGTAGGGGCACGTGAGGTAGGTTTCTTATTCGGTATGTATCGTAAGATCAGTAACGAATTTACTGGTGTTCTAACAGGAAAAGGCCTTTCTTGGGGAGGATCGTTGATTCGTCCGGAGTCAACTGGGTACGGAACAGTGTATTTCGCTCAGAATATGTTTAGATTAAAAGGAGATAGCTTTAAGGACAAAGTGGTTACAATCTCAGGATCTGGTAATGTTGCTCAATATGCGACTGAAAAAGCCAATGAACTTGGCGCTAAAGTGGTGACCCTATCAGATTCTTCAGGGACTATTTATGATAAGGATGGTATTAATAACGAGAAACTAGCCTTTGTAATGCATCTCAAGAATGTGAAACGTGGTAGGATATCAGAATACCTAGAAAAATACCCGACTGCTGAATTCTTTAGTGGAAAAACGCCGTGGCATATCCCATGTGATGTTGCACTTCCATGTGCTACACAAAACGAATTACATGGCAAAGATGCCGCTACTCTTATCCAGAACGGATGTATATGTGTGAGTGAAGGGGCCAACATGCCTTGTACCCCTAAGGCTATGAATACTTTTGTAAACGCTAAAATCCTATATGCACCAGGGAAAGCTTCAAATGCTGGTGGGGTAGCAGTATCTGGATTGGAAATGGCTCAGAATTCTATGCGTTACAGCTGGAGTAGAGAAGATGTTGATGAAAAATTACAAGGAATTATGAATCAGATCCACGATTCATGTATTGAACATGGAACTGATCCGGATGGATATATCAACTATGTAAGAGGAGCCAATATTGCTGGTTTTGTTAAAGTAGCCGATGCTGTATTAGCTCAAGGAGTAGTTTAAATACCATAAAACACAATCAAAGACCCTGAAATTTCAAAGGAATCTCAGGGTTTTTATTTTTTGGGAACATGCAATGAGGGAGATCATTACTTTTGCAGTATGATGATCACTACTAAGGCCATTGTTTTATCAGCGATTAAATACGGAGATTCTAATCTGATCGTACGTTTGTTTACCGAGAGTGATGGGATAAAATCCTATATGGTAAGAGGCGTACTCTCCTCAAGAAAGGGTAAGTTTAAAAAAGGGTATTTTCAACCACTTACTATTTTGGAAATTGTTGCAAACCATCGGAATAAAGGTACCTTGGAACACCTTAGAGATGTAAAACTCCATTTTGCTTACACGAGTTTACAAACCGATGTTATCAAAAGTTCACTGGGAATGTTTCTCTCTGAGATGCTTGTAGTATCTATACAGGAGGAGCATAGAAACGTTCCTTTGTTTCATTTTATATCCAATGGTTTTATGTGGTTGGATAGCAACGAAAAAATTGCTAATTTTCATATTATTTTTCTTTTAGAACTTACCAAGTATTTAGGGTTTTATCCCGATACTTCTGGAATCAATTACCCCTATTTTGATTTAAAAGAAGGGGAGTTTACTGCATCGCTTCCCAGTGAGGTGATAGATGGAGAGGTGTTAGAGGATTTTAAAAAATTCTTGGATGGTGATTTTCAAAGCGCTAGTGAAATTAAGCTCAATAGACGATCTAGAGGATTACTTCTGGACCATATCATTCGGTACTATCAGTATCATTTGATGGCTTTTAAAAAACCAAAATCCTTGGAGATTCTACCAGAAATATTCACCTAAGATTTATATTGGACTATGCATTATGCTATTATAGATGTTGAAACCACCGGTCTTGCTGGGACCTATAACAAGGTTACAGAAATCGCAGTTGTTATCCATGATGGATCAAAAGTCATTTCAGAATTTCACACCTTGGTTAATCCACAAGCGCCCATCACTCCATATGTGGTTGGTTTAACGGGTATTGATGATAGTATGGTAATGGATGCTCCTGTATTTGGTGAAATCGCAGATCAGCTCCTAGCGTTAACCGAAGGCTGTGTGTTTGTAGCGCACAATGTAGGCTTTGATTATCGGGTCATTCAAAATGAATTCAAAGCATTGGGGATTTCTTTTGATCGAAAAAGACTTTGTACTGTTCGGTTGTCTCGGAAATTTTTTCCAGGGTTGAGATCCTATAGCTTAGGGAAGCTGTGCAGTTATTTAGGAATCGAATTGAATAATCGTCACCGTGCGAAAGGCGATACGGATGCTACGGTGGTACTTTTTGAAAAACTGCTTGAAAATGATCATGAAGGCTTCATTCTTGGACAACTCAATAGCCGAAAAAGTGAAGCTTCCTTACCTTCTTTGCTATCCAAGGAAACAATTGATAAACTACCGCCAAGACCAGGTGTTTATTATTTTAAAAACAGCAATGGTGTAATTATTTATGTTGGAAAAGCGATCCATATCAAAAAAAGAGTACTGAGTCATTTCTATAATAAAAAAGAAAATGAGATTGCCCTTTGTCGCGAGACGGCCACGATCGATTTTGAAGAATCTGGAAATGAGCTTCTGGCACTTTTGATGGAGTCTGTGGCAATTAAGAGATATTTTCCAAAATTTAATCGCGCTCAAAGAATCTCAAATAAAGGGTACGCCATACTCTCCTATACCAATAGGCTAGGAATCATTCAACTAGGCTATAACAAAACAAAACTCGTTTTAAAGCCACTGGCTATCTTTTATAAAATTAGTGATTGTATTGCCTTTTTAGAGGAGCTTTGTGAGCAGTTTGAGCTCTGCCCAAAATATACGCAACTACTACCGTCTTCCAATTCTAAGACTGGATGTGATCATTTTAAACTCGATAATTGTCGAGGGATCTGTAAGGGAGAAGAATCCGTAGAAGATTATAATAGCAGGGTTAAAGAGGCTTTGGAGACTTCAAAAGTATTGGCAGATAATTTTGTTTTAATTGGACCAGGACGCAATGCAGAAGAAAGTGGGATAGTTTGGGTAGAAAACGGGATATATCGTGGGTATGGTTTTGTTGAAACTACTCAGCAAATTTCTTCTTATACGCAGTTTATGGATTATATTCAACTTCAAAGCAATGACAATGATAGTTATAATATCGTTCGACAATTTCTAACCAAGGAAAAAGATTATAAAATAATTAGACCTTAGGTGAAAATATTTTTAAAATACGTTTATTTTTGTGGTCATATAGCCCCGTAGTTCAAGGGATAGAATAGAAGTTTCCTAAACTTTAGATCCAGGTTCGAGTCCTGGCGGGGCTACTAAACAGGACAAATGAAATATATTTTCGTTTGTCCCGTTCTTTTTTAGGGGTAATCCGTTGTTTACTTGAAAGATATGATTGGCGATGACGTTCATTCGGGCGGTTCGATACGATTTTCCGTCAAATTCCAGTTTTTCGGGGAATATCGAACCAATAACAGCTCTTTTGGTGCTGATTCCCCCTTCCCTGTACAGTTTCGGGATATTGACGATACTTTGTAACGCCCTGTCCAAAGACTTGTCTATATTGACTTTCTTGGCATTCAAACCGTCCTTGCTCAGCTGTTCCTCTAACGTTTCAATTTGTTGTTTGCAGTCTCTCTTGATTTCGAGGTATTCCTCGTCATCAATGGTTTCAGATAAAAGCTTGTTGCGGGCAACGGATAGTCTTGCGTTCAAGCGGTCTATTTCCTTCGAAATCTTCTTTTTCTCGTTCATCGGACTTTGCACAAATTTCTTATAGTTGTCCAGTAGCAGCTTTTTAAGGATGTTCTTTATGCCATCGTTTAGCTCGAACTGGAGCAGTCCGTTTTCAAAAACAGCGTTGGCATTTCCGGCTTGCTCTCTGAAGCCACAGGAGGCAATGCAATGGTAATAATAATAGCGGTTCGTTCTGCCTTTGGATGCACTGCCTGTGAGATTACGACCACATTTCGGGCAGGTCAGAAAACCCCGTAACGGCAGGTTCTTATCGGACAGAATTTTCGTGTTCGGGCGTTCTACCCTTTTATTGCCGTCCAGTATCAATTGTACTTTATGGAAAAGTTCTTCGCTGATTAACGGTTCGTGTTGACCCTGT